>NZ_BAAAEU010000002.1:96862-183879 GCF_039523175.1 Dokdonella soli | reverse complement strand
ACACCGCTCAGGTGCTGATGGACTGGTGTACTGCCCAGGGTGTCGAGCTTCGCTACATCCAGCCTGGCAAGCCGAACCAGAATGCCTACATCGAACGCTTCAACAAGCCCGCGGCAACTTGCTGCAGACCTGATGTTGGCAGAGCCAGTAGGTTGAGCCGCCGGCTCCGCCGTCACTGACCTCAAACGTCAGCCGCGCTCCTGACGTTCGCAGTGCAAGCAGCGTCCACGCCTTGCGATGATCTGTAGACGGTTCAAATCTTCGCCGATCCAGTCACGCGCTTCGTAGAGCGGTCGCTGCGGCTCGATCATCGAGTCGGCAAAGATCGGGCGTTTGGCGTGATCGAAGCGCAGCATGCCGACGAGCCAGAGCGCGGCCTCGATCTGATCGGGTGTGCAGCGATAACCGCTGGGCGTATGGAGGATGCCGTCGGTATCGAGCGTCCAGCCGTCAAAGGGCGGGCACAGGTCCATGATTCTTCTCCCCAGAAGAAAAAAGATTCCAGCCTAACAAACGGCGAGAGACCTTCTGCCATAATTTGACATAATAGGCATTGCGCACTTTAAGAAGTGGCTGGCACGCCAGTTGTCTGTCGGCGCTCGCTTACGTTGTCCTTAGCGCGCTAACCCTGTCATGCGCGGTAATGCTGTCATTTGCCCGCTTGAGCCAACGCGGACCACCGCTCAGTCAAGCGCTGATACGCGACGAACTTGCCCATCGCAGATAACTATGCGGCGCAAGCGTCAATTCACGGTGTGGACAAAGAAACCGCACGAAGAAACTCACCAGGGCGTCTTCGATCGTGATCTCCTCGGGAAGGCACGCGTCCTCGAACAGCGCCAGCAGCAGCGCCTGCATGCGCTCCAGTTGCCCAGTCCGCGCGAAGCGATAGGCATTTCGGAGTTGGCGCCAGCGATCGCGGGCTTGTGGCAGGCCACCCAAGAGCACCATCAGGTCGATGGCAATTGGCCCCTCGGCGTCGGCCGGACCTTCGGCTTGGATGCGTTGCAACGCATCGTCGGGCTCGGGCAAATCAAACACCGGAAAATAACCTTCTTCATGCCGTCGAGCGCGTGGGATCACAAAGCCGGCCCCGACGTTGATGATCGTGCCTTCCGCGTCGGTCGCTTCGCAGTTCTCGACAAACTCAACGTGGACCGCTGGTGCGTCGTCCAAGTACAGCCGCAGTCGGATGGGCGTAAAGCACTCGATGCAGACCGACGCGACCGGTTGTTCGCGTTCATGGCCAACTTGGATCCGAAACGTCAGCGGCTGCTGGCAAGCCATGCAGCGCAGCGGAATACGAGTGATCAAGTGGCATTGCTCCAAGTCACCAGGAAGAACACACAGCATGCAGATCCAGATTATCTGCCCTTCACCCTACCCCAACTGGAACGCCATCTGTTTAAGGCAGCCGACATACTAAAGTTTCTCGTGCGGTGTTTCGTTCCCTGGAAGATGGGAGTCGAGTATTTGGTAACTGTACGATTCCTCCGCCAGCGTGCGCGGCCACTCAGAACTTCGATTCGTGCATCTCGTTCATTTGACCCGGATACAGAGTGAACTTAAGCGACTCGGTCACCCGCACCACCGCAGTCGTGTGCCAATACCGTGACGCGCGGCTGCCAGATCCGAGCTCGTGGCGCCGCAGGATGACCAGAAGCAATCTGTCAACATCTGGCTACCGGTGACGAAGGTCTACGGCAGCAATTCGATGTACGTCGAGTCCGCACCTGGGCTGAGCGACTTCAAGCCGGTCGAACTCGAATATGACGAAGCATTCATGTTCTATGGCACCGAGATAGTCCACGGCGCGCTGGACAATCTGAGCGGTGGCACTAGGATATCGTACGACTTCCGCTTCTCGCTGTAGGGATCACGCCATGATTCGCACGCGGCTATTCGTTACCGGTGTCGTTGGCGCCGCTTTGATCGGGTGCGCAGAGTGTGTTTGCAGCCCTTCCCAAGCGACAGGGAAACAGGTTTCTCACGCACAGTCAGCAGAAGCTAGCTGTGGAAATCCAACGTATGACGAGTTGGAAAAACTTGCGAGTCAATGGGGGAAGACGCCCCAGGGTGAGTTGGCAGGTTTGGCCACAATCCGCCGCACTACGGGCGAGGAGCAAAATTCGGTACTGGGCGAGCAGTGTCCCCAGATCGGGTCTTGGTGTTCGAAGGATAACGTATTGATCGTCACATACAAAAAACCAGTCAAGCTCTGGCATGTCGAGCGATCGGTGAAGTTCCTGGAACTTTCGGAGTGGTATGCGAAGGAAGATTCTCGGTTGCTGTATACCAAGCAGCAAACAGTCGACTTTTTCGCGTTGCCGGATTGCAAGGGCTTGCCGGTGGATAGCGTCGATTTTGGTCAACCAATACCGATTCCGATTCGCCCTAATTGCGTTCCGGTCAGGTGCCCGGCTGCGACCTATGAGCCCAGCATTGTTGTCCAGTATGTCGGTTCGGTAGTCATTCCGGCGAGCGTCGAGATGGCCTTTGGGTTTGTCGGGCCAAATATGTGGGGTCGAGGCGGAGAGCTTCAATGGAATGTGACGAATCTCAATGGAAGGAAGATTGAGAATTTGCCACCCAAGCGGTGGCCCGGGAACTAGTACATCGCTTCTAGCTGCACGCTGCGGCGATCCGCGCCGTATCGATCAAGACCGTGTATACCGCGCCAATTGCGCGGTAACTCTGTCAATGCCCGCGCCATTGCTCGCTAACGCTGGCGTTCTCGCTTGCGTCGACTCGCATGGTTTCGCTATCCAATTGATCTTAAGTGGATTTATTCGAATGACAGCGTATGCGCACACCGACATGCGTGCAATCCGCTCACTAACTTCTGGGGAGAAGCAATGGCATGGACAAGCCGCCGTGTGTTGAACTTGGGAAACCGATGAACTGGTGCGCTCGCGCACTCAAAGAACAACAGATCGAAGGTCGGTTAGTGTTCAGCGCAGAAGATTTCACTCAGTCCCCGCGCAATTCATGCCCAATCGAGGCAGAAGTTTCCGACCTGCCGTGAACGGTCGCAGAAAGTTATGCCCAATCGTGAACACCTGGTAGAACTTTCTCCATAGCCGTGAACGTTCTGCTGTCGGCGTCAGATAAATCACGGTCTACACATCAAAACACAACCTCTTTGGCTCTGGACCCGATGGGCCGTTAGCGCCAGAATCTGGCGCGCAGGTGAGAGCGATGGGCATAAGGTGCTTGTACCGGTTGCTTTGATCACCAATCCCGGAACCCCATGATCACGGTTCCGGTCGTGATCATTCTTCTTGGCATCTGTGAGCACCTCTCGCCCCTGCCACAGGTCGGAACGTAGTCGATGTATGCCACGATGATCCGGCACGTCGAACGCAACGACACATTGGCGATTCACAGCATCGCGCGAGTGGGTCACTTACTTCGCTGGACTCAAGTTTGGCAGCAACGCGCCCAGTGCAGCTGTCACTGCTTTGTCGCCACCCATATCATCCGCAGCGTTCGCGGCGACCAGAGCGCCCGTACCCGATTTCGGGAACAGCACGACAACGGCGTACCAGTTGGCGTCGGAACCAAGGTGCAGGAGTACGGGGCCCTTTCGACCACCGATGGCGTCCTGGACTCCCCAGCCGACGGCCGCATTGCCGCCATGCGGATCCGTTTGCATCAGGTGATACGAGGCGGCTGTCAGCAATTTGCCGTGACCTTGAGCACCTGCCATCTGGTCAAGACAGAACTGAGCCCAATCGCGCAGACTCAAGTGAAGCTCGCCGCCGGCCGGCGCGAACATCAGCGGATTGCCGTCATCGGCTTTGACGTAGGCCGCGGTAACCGGTTTGCCGGCCCGATGCCCTCGTGGCTGGCCGTCGTGCGTCGCGGCGAATTTGGCGCTGGCCATCCCCAAGGGCTGGAATACCTCGCGCCGCATCAGGTCTTCGTAGCTCGACCTCGTCGCCCGCTCCGCAATCACGGCGGCGACGATGAATCCGGTATTGCTGTAGCTGAATGCCGAGTCGGGCGCAACAGCGGGCGCTTCTGTCAGGGCTCGGCTGATGTAAGCCAGCCGCTGCTGTGGTAACGACCGGGCATCGGTAAAGAATGTCGCAAAGAACGCGAGATCGCTGGTGTCCTGCGGCAATCCCGATCGGTGCGAAAGAAGCTGGATGAGCGTGACCGTTCGGTATTCCGGGCGCATCGTCTCGGCGAGATCAGGGAGCATCTTGGAAAGTGGGGTATTCCAGGACAGCACGCCCCTGTCCACCAGCTTGGCAATCAGGGCAGCGGTCATGGGTTTGCCGTCCGAGCCAGTGGCCCACACATCGCTGATCTTGGCGAGGTCGAATCTGTCATTTCGGCGGACGCCGCGGACGGCTTCCTGCGCGATCTTGCCGTCACGCATCTCAAGCACCGCAAGCGCGGGTGTCTGCGTTCCGTCCATGGCCTTCGCCAGCACTGCGTCGAGATCGCTGGCGCTCGCGAGTGTCAGCGCAGCGAACAAGAGAAACGCTGCCGAGGCAGCGAGAAGGCGAGACGGCATGGGACGCTCCAGTGCTTGAGATGGTTTCGTTGATCGCGACCGAGGCAACGCCGAAATGGGTCGCGACGAACCAAGAGATGGCGAAGGCGATCGGTGCTTGCACGTGCTAGCAACAACCGCACCACATCAGCGCTGGCCACAACAACCGCGCAATTCGAGCCGCGATGCATTGTCCTGCGCCGATCATTCGGTGTCCGGACGTGTCCGCGGACGGTGACCGGTCAACTGTCTGCTGTGACAGCCTGCGGCCTTTGACCTCGCACGTTGCAGAGAGCCACGTCAATTTTTCGGGAACACTGCGATGCACTGTCCGTACGGCTCACGCGCAAAACATGACACCCCCCTCGTTGGATATGTCACGCGGCGCAAGGGCCATGCCCGATCTCTCTACTTTTGAACGGTCACATTCTTGGGGGGGAGGTCAAAGGGAGCCTCGATGCGAATGATCGGCATCCGGAGATCGGGGTACAAGCTCACGTCCCTGATCGTTCCCTGCTTCTCCCCCGCTTCTCCCCTGTTGTCTTCCCTGTTCCGATCACAGGAACTTGGTGCCTCTCTGAGAAAATCTGGCGCCCTGGCGCGCTCCCCAGGTGACCGTAGCCACGCGAAGCCACATCAGAGACGCGGAATACCCTCAGCCGATTCGAGACTTGTCTTCTGAATCGGCTTTTCTATGCGCCAAATGCGGCGGCTTCCGCGATCGGGACCGCACCTCCTCCAAGCGACCATCTTGCCCAAAAAAAAGTTAGACCGGCGCTTCGCCAAACCTGTTCGGTCCTGACGTACTATCGAGAAGCACGCACAGGAGCAGGTTGACGACAACACCGACGACAGGCACGAACATGATCAGAGCGTACATGGCCGACCGGTTGGTGTCATGCCAGCGCTTGGCGGCGGATGCGAAGAATATCCACGTTGTGGTGAGCACATAGACTAACGCGACCATTGTCACCAGAGTGTTGCCCGTATCGAACATGGTCGGAAAAAGCAAAGCCACGCTGACCAGTTGCGCAGTATTTGCTGCCCAGAAGAAAAAGAATGTCTGCCTTTTGAATCGTCCGCCGGTGGCTAGGGGATGAAAGGGATTCATGGAATGAGCCTCGAAGCCTGCTATTCAAATTAAATACGAGTTTTTAAAACCAGAGAGGACAGGCTCGCCGGATAATTTTTGAATCAAGCGACCTTCAAACCAACAAACTCTACCAATACGTAGACGCGACGTAACGCTTAAAACGAACAACGACTTCGCATTACACAATTAAGGTGTTCGTCAAGAGCCTTCAGCTTTATCGTACAAGCTTCCAGCGCATGCCGGACCCGAGGCGAGCAGGTATGCCAGGGTGAGTCTGCGCATGGTTTGATCCATGTTATCGACGCGACATCTGTATGACACGTCTGCGCTGCAACAACCTAACGTCGGCGAACGGTTGACCGAGCGGGCAGCCGATTGCGCAGCAGAATGCTTCGTCAGGTCTCGACGCGATAATTTCTGCCTGCGTTCAATACTCAACGTACGTCGGAGGACGAACCGAACAACGCTTCAGATTTGTGATTGACGGTTTCGTGTGCTCCGGCTTCATTGCCTTGCTGGTCACTGGCGGCCGCCAATAGGGTTTCTATCTGCGGTCACCCAAAAGCGCTCCACTTGCAGTAAAGCGACGGCCTGCTCATGGGCTTTGTCGCTACGCGTCGTCGTGGGTTCAGGAGTCAGCCAACTCGGCCAGCTGATAGCCGAAATTGCAATCCGCCAAGCGAGCCTTCACAGGCTGTACGTTGTTGTTGGTGCGAACCGCACCTTTAGCGCTCGGCCACGAGTCCCAAGCCCGTGAAGGACGGCCAGTTCCTGGAGGCCATTTCGACGGGGTGCGGTGCCAATGCGCAGGACACCCCGCTTTCCCGAGCGTTCGGCTATTGCTGCGCACAGGGTATCAGTAACGATCACGGCCTTCCGCTTCGGGTCGGAAGCGGACATGACAAGTCTGGCGATTGTGGACTCGTCCAGCGCGCGCGGATTAGGAATCCGCGTCGAGTACCGCGATACGCTGGCCCAGCTGCTGCGCCAGGCCGCGCAGCTTGTCGACCTGCCGCGCCTCAATCAGGCAGACCGGATATTCGTCGGATTCCGTGTCGAGCCAGACCGCGACCAGTTCGGCCGGCTGTAGGATCTGCTGGATCGCATCGGCGAAGCTCGAGGTGGCGCCATACTCGTCGCCGCGGCTCGCCAGCGGCTGCCAATCGAGCTCTGCGCCGCGCCGCTGCGCCAGCATCTGCATCGCGGCGGCGAGATTGTCGGCTTGGTCCTTCCAATCGAAACTCCACAACGCGCCCCGCCGCTGCAAGCCGTCGACCAGTGCGAGCCAGAACGACACGCGCTCGGGCTCCTCGATGCCGCGCTGCAGGAGATCGTCCTCGAAGCGTTCGAAATACGTCGCGGGATCGCGAGCAGCAAGCAGCACTTCCTCGCATAAATCGGCGGCGTCGCAACCGAGCAGGGAGCACAGCGGAGCGAGCAATCGGGCTTCGATAGGCATGGCGGCGCGTTGGCAATGGAAAAGAGGGCGGCACTTGATAGCACGGACTCGCCGATGCGCATAGCCTTCGGCGCAGTTGTAATGACCCAGCGGTTTCTGCTCAGGTCATGCTGCTAATCGGTAAGCTTCATCCGGCGTCTTCATCCCCAACGCCTGATGCGGACGCCGGCCGTTATAGAACTGGATCCAGTCGCCAATCACGCGCAGCGCGTGCGGCTGGCTCTCGAAGCGGTGCCGGTGCACGCATTGCTCCTGGATCGTGCGGATCACACGCTCGACCAGGCCGTTCTGCTGCGGGCAATGCGGCGTGATGAACTCCTGGTTGGGTCCGTAGCTGCGCACCAGGCGCGTGTAGTGCCGGCTGGTGAACACCAGGCCGTTGTCCGAACGCAGCAGGAACGGCGCACGCACGCGACCCAAGCTGCCGAAGCGCGCGATCAACGCCTGCTCCAATGCCGCGCCGGCGGTCGTCGCCTTGCCCGTCCGCGCGAGGTGCCAGCCCAGCAGCTGGCGTGTGTGGCAGTCGATCACCAGCGCGAGCACCAGCCAGCCGTCCTTGCCACCCCAGACCCGACACAGGTCCGTTGACCACCGCTCGTCCGCGCGTTCGGTCGCCGATACCTTCGCCGCGATCCGCGGGCGGCTGCCCACCGCCCGCTTGCGCACCTGCCAGCCCTTCAGCTGGAAGATGCGCTGCACCGTGTTCTTGTTCATCTCGAGCAGCCCGGCCACGGTGCGGTAGCCTAACGAGGGCTCCGATTCGATCATCGCCTTGATCGGCTCAGCCAACTCCGCCTTCACCTTCGCGGGCGAGCGTCTCGGCCGGTAGTACACCGAACGCCGTGGCACCGCGAACCAGCGGCACAGCTGCGACATCGACACCACGATCCCGTCTTCACGCAGTCCCTGCTGGATCGTGACCATCAGGCCTCGTCCTTGCCCAACAGGGACGCCAATTCTTTTCGCGCGCGCAGCTCCAGCATCGCCTCGCCGTACGCTTCCTGCAGGTCCTTCAGCTGCCGCTCGCACTGTTCGCGCACGTCTTCCGGCTTCGCCCGCAGCGCGTTCTCCAAGCCGCGTTTGCCTTCCTCCACCCACGTCTCGATCTCCGACGGCGGCAGGTCGAACGCACCGCTCGCCTCCGCCACCGTCGTCTTGCCCTGGATGATCTCCAGCACCAGCGCTGACTTCCGACGCGCCGTCCAGCGTTTGATCTCTTCTTCCATCACTGCACTCATGGTGTCTCCTTCGTCAAAGGTTACACCTGAGCAGGAATTCACTGGGTCATTACATGTTCGCTTTACGTCCAATCTTTCGTTGCACAAAAGCGAAAGGCGCTCGCCGGCGGCACGCTCGATCCATCCGGCAAGCATCGACAGCTCAATCCAGTTGCACAGAGGCGATGTTCATGACAGTCGGTATCAAGGTTGGGTCAATTGTCAGTGAGATCGGAGCGTCTAGTTTTCTGAACGCTTTCTTTTCTACAGTTGCAGGCCTGCTCGAGAATGACGACGCCGGCACTCGCTTTCCGGTGATTAGCAAGGATCTTTACGAAGGACATGTCGAAGCGGGGAAGATCGAGAAAGCGATCGCAGAGCTTAAGGTCATCCACGATGAGCTGATGAAGTATCCACCGAGCGCGGTCATTTGGGATGTCGAAGATCGTTCAAAAACTCCGCCTTGGGGGAGCAGAATATCCCCGAGTATTACGTCAATGGCGAATTACTTTGTGTCGAGTACAGGAAGAGATCTCATCCAACTGCTGACCGAGACGTTTCAGCACGCCCTCAAGCACATGAGAGCAGTCGACATTGTGTAAGCGGATGCTCGAGACCGGTAGCTTGGGGTCGAAAACCGCCCTTCCCTACCGGCGACAACATTCCCCAATCGTGTGCCCCTGCCCCGCTCTGTCCGTTCCCGGCCACTAGTGGACGTTTACGCAGTCGGCGAGAGTAGCGATCCATAGTCGATCGATGTCTGTTCGTGGAGCCGTGTGATAGCCGATGCGAGCGGGCTCTACTCCGCGTTGCGTGCTTGACTCGCAATAGCATTGACATTAAATACGTACGACCGTATTGTACGATCCATGGCGAGAGCATCCCTCCGCAACAACATTCTGGAAGCCGGCCAAAAGGTTATGTTTCGCAAGGGCTATACCGGCTCTGGCGTGCGCGAAATCATGGCCGAGGCCTCCGCCCCCCAGGGCTCGTTCACGAATCACTTCCGTTCGAAGGAAGCGTTTGCTCTCGAGGTCCTCGACCTCTATTTCGATCACGTCAAAGCGCTGGTGTCCCAAGCCCTGGACGACAAGAGCTGCTCGCCGCGCCTGCGCTTGAGACACTATCTCGACTGCATCACCGAGCGTCTCGAGAAGGACGATTTCGCTCGTGGCTGCCTGATCGGCGATTTCAGTCTCGAGGCCGCCTCCCAAAGCGAGATGCTGCGAGAACGCCTCTCCGCCATTTTCAAGGAATGGCGCGCGTCCTTCGCCGCCAGCATCGCCGAGGCTCAAGCTGCCGGCGAGATCATCACGACGTTCGCCCCAGACGATCTCGCCGATTTCCTGCTCGCGTCCTGGGAGGGGGCGATCCTACGCATGAAGGTGGAACGCACCGCAGAGCCTTTGGAGCGCTTCAAGCGGATCGCCTTCGCAACTGTCTTCAAGGAGCCATGACCATGTTCGCCGATATCACCCTGCCTCAGCGACCCGTGCTCGATTCCACGATGGCCTATCGCGAGGCGAGTCGATCGGGCGCGCCCACCGTCCTCTTCCTGCACGGCAATCCGACGTCGTCCTACATCTGGCGCAACATCATTCCGTATGTCGCGCCGGTGGGGCATTGCATCGCTCCTGATCTCATCGGCTTCGGCCAGTCCGGCAAGCCTGATATCGACTATCGCTTCGAGGATCACGTCCGCTATCTCGACGCGTTCATCGATGCAGCGGGCATTGGATCGGCCTACCTCGTGGCTCAGGATTGGGGAACGGCGCTTGCCTTTCAGCTGGCGGCGCGTCGATCGGACTTCGTCCGCGGCCTCGCCTTCATGGAATTCATCAGGCCGATGCCGACATGGGATGACTTCCATCAGGTGCCCGCCGTACGCGAGACGTTCCGCAAGTTCAGAACGCCGGGCGAAGGCGAACGGATGATCCTCGACGGCAACGCGTTCGTCGAGCGAGCGCTTCCCGGTTCCATCATGAGAAAGCTGAGCGACGAGGAGATGGCCGTCTACCGCGCGCCGTTCCCTTCACCGCAATCGCGGCGTCCCACTTGGCGCTTACCGAATGAACTACCGATCGCGGGCGAACCCGCTGACGTCTATGCCGCTCTCGAACAAGCGCACGCGGCACTTGCATCCTCACGCTATCCAAAGCTGCTCTTCGCCGGCAACCCCGGAGCACTGGTCTCTCCGGCTTTCGCCGAGAGTTTTGCGGCATCCCTGTATGACTGCAGGGTCGTGCAGCTCGGCGCTGGCGCTCACTATCTCCAGGAAGATCATCCCGAAACGATCGGACGATCCGTCGCGGTTTGGATCGCCGAGATCGAGGGTGAGCGGCACCCAGGATCTAGAACGTGAGCTTGGGAACGTACTGCCTCAATAGCCCATTCGCATTCTCACTCGACAAGGCCTCCCGATCTCGGGTCGACGTATCGCGTTGCGCGGCGAGATCCACGAGCTGACTCGCTTGCTGGTCGGTCAAGCGCTGAAGATCACTGCAGCGCGCTTCGACGAGCGCTAAGGCCTCACGGGCGCGTTGCGTCGTTTCCGATGCGACCGCACACTCGGCCTGCTTCGCCGCTCGATCGCACGCAACGGTCTCGTGTGCTCCAACGAGCTGCGTCCGCTCTGACTGTATGGCTGCTTCTGCAAGGGCCGTCGCACGCTCGATCGCGGCTGCCCACAACGCGCTGACCCATGCTCAAATACGCCGCACGCACAACGCCCGATGATAGCTGGGGTCGGACACTGGGTCCAAGTGGCGAGTGCCATAGATAAGAGTGACATCCCATGCCTTCGCCGAGCCGCTCTGTGTACCGCTCCAGAACCCAGCGCCCGTAAGATTGAATAGGTGCGAAACCTTGCAAGGAAAATAAGTACTATTGTGTACAAAGCATATCTTGGGTGATGGGGTATTCGCGTTATAGATCGCCTCTAGCTCGTCAACGGCAGGCAAACGCCAACTGCCGTCTTTATTTTTGCAAAGGCTTTTCGCATCATACCAATTGATATCAAAGCCATTGTCTGCCTGCGTCCATTGCAGGCCAGTCTTAGTGTCTTTCAGTACCCCGTTACCAAGATCAGCGAACTCCGCATCCACAGGATCGCTGTGCGTTTGTACTGACGTACCGGCATTCTCTTCCGCCAGTGCGAACGCCAACACCGATTGCCTGCGCGTGGATGCGGGCCACTCAGCTGCGCTGCTGCGTGACAAATGGACACTGTCACCGCCTGACGTGAAAGCCGGAGCACCGTCGTGTGCAAGCCCTGAGATGACCCCAGGCGCGAACACTTCCGGAACAGCCGCTGCGGCTCTTGCTGAGCCAGCAAATACGCCGCAGAAGATGACTACTCTCACACCTACCGCTATGGAAACTCGCAGTCGATTCATGATGACCATCTTCCCATCACAAGATTTGTGAATGATTTTACGGACATCGTTTCTGTTGGCTCTCGCCAATTCGTGCAGTGATAGGAGGTTCGTCGCAGAATTAGGACGATTTGTCGCATGTCGCGACTGCGATCAACCGCAATTCGTCGCCTCTCGCGCATCACGGGGAACACACGCCTTCGTCGCATCGAGCAGCAACGAATGATCCACTTGATGTTGTTCCACCTGAGCCGGTTTATACGCCCAGAGCAAAGCCCGACTGAGATCGTCACGCCACCGGATCAGGGCTGCCAACCTAACGTACCAGCGTGGCTCAGTGGCCATCCGCGCCGCCCTTAGCCTAATCCACTTACGCCACTGCACCGCGAACACACCTTCTAGGGAATTTGCTTCGCGTGCTGTAGCTCTGTCGCGCGCCTTCGTTAATTCGTTCTTTTCAACAACCGTCTACGAAATTCGCTTCTCGTGCACGGAGGCGATTGTCCTAGATCACCACTGTAGGCTATTGATCTATAGACAAATAACCGAGACTTGCACTTCGAAATTTCCTTCAGATAACTTGCGACGCTACCTTCGTAAATTCCTTCGCAGTTGTACGAAGGGGCATCGCAGAACCTCATCCGTTGCCGTCATTTCCGAGCCAACTTCACCATCATTCCGCCAATTTCCTTCAGCAGCTTTGCTGCCACAATCGCGGTTAGGTTGGAGATGTCGCAGCGGGGGTTGTACTCGACAATATCAGCGGCCACGATGGGCTGATCGATGCTTTGAATTAAGTCGATCACCTGACGGGGAGATAGGCCACCAGGCTCCCTATGCGACACACCGGGTGCGTAGGCGGGATCTAGCGCGTCGATGTCCATCGAGATATACACGGGCGTTGTTATGTCGAGCCGGAGGTTCGCACCCCACGCAGCGGCTTCTATGACCTCGACACCAAAACGTTTGAACTGCTGACGATGATGATCGTTGATGGTACGCAATCCCGCCTGAATCAAACGATCCGCTAGCCGCTCTTCCATGATCCGGGCGAACGGCGAAGCGTGGGACCGCGGATTGTCTTGGTAGGCGTGGTAAATGTCGGGGTGCGCGTCGATATGAAGGATGGTCAGATTGGAGTGACGACGATGTACGGCGCGCATGATCGGATGAGTGATGGCATGGTCGCCTCCGAGGCAAATGAGTGGATCACCTGACTCTATCGCGTGCCCCACATTCCGCTCGATGAGATCCCACGGATCGCATGTGCTATCGAACTGGATGTCGCCATGATCTATAAGTCTGCCTGCGACACTGAGATCGATACCCGTTTCGCTCCATGAACTGTACGCGTCGCAGTGCAATTCGCTGCGGATCAGCGCGGGCGCTTGAGAGGTGCCTTTCATGAACGACGAGTTGTCGTCGTTAGGTATCCCCAGGAGAGATAGTTTGATCATTTGGGTCTCGCGGGACGACCGGCTGATCTGAATGTGCTCGTTGGCGCCTTCAATCGGCCGCCCGTGATTTCGTTCGCATCAGTCATTGAGAATTTCGAAGGCGAGCGGCCTGGCCGGTGCGCCGTCATTGCAGGTCGAAGCGGGACACGACGACAGCGCGACCACGAGGGCCATCTCGGCGCGCAGCACAATGGAGTCGCCGGCGCGGGACTTGGGTGGTGCGAACACCAACCGTCCATCTGCCGCAATCTCGACATTCATGAAGAGATTGAGTGGCGTCGGCAGTGGCTCCGGCTCTATGCCGAGCTCTCGCAGCGCAGAACATAAGTTATCGGTGCAGTTCGCGTGATACCCGGTTGCGCCGTACTGAATGCGATACATCTCGAGACTGCAGGCGGAATACAGAAAGTCATGCCGGCCAACTTGATCGGCGACGATGGTCATCATCGGGTTGCTACAGTCAGACCAGAGCACGTCTCCTGTCGAAACATAGATCTTTCCGTCGTAGTCGAACGTACGGCCGTTCGAGAGGCGCTCGCGTCCGTCCTCAGAATAGACAAGGAGATCACCGCTCTGCCCGCCCTCAGGGTCGATGACCCGCAATAGCTCCCCACGCTTCAGCCGCAGTCCGGCGCCGCCAGCCGCCGGAACAAGTTGCTGTTTGACCATCTCTGTCTCCTGCGCGATCGGCTCTGCTTAGGGGATGTGCCCTCCCCTTCAGACTCCAGCGGCAGCGTGCCTCCAAGAAGGTTGCGCGGCCGCTCTTGGAATGCATCGAGGGGGATCCTAGCTAGACACTACTTGCCTCTGTCCATCAGGTCTACTTCATGGATCTAACGATTGCTGTAAGATTTTCTTTATGTTTGACCTTGACCGCCTCCGCTTGCTCAGAGAACTCGCCCATCGCGGCACCATGACGGCAGTGGCAGACGCCTTCGGGCTGACTTCGTCTGCGGTGTCTCAGCAGCTTGCGACCTTGGAGCGTGAGACTCGAGTCGCCCTGCTGGAGCGCGTCGGGCGACGGGTACGCCTGACCGCGGAGGGCACACGGCTGGTATCGCACGCTGAAGCCATTTTGCAGGCAATCGAGGCGGCCGAACTGGACCTCCGTGCGGCCGACGACAGCCCTAAAGGCGAGTTGAAGATCGCCTGCTTCTCAACGTTCGCGAAGGTACATCTGCTTCCAGTCGTGGTCGGCGCTCGTGAGCGTTTTCCACATGTGCAAGTGATCATCCATGAGCTCGAATCGGCAGACGCGATCGAGGCCGTGCGCGACGGGCGCTGTCACCTTGCGGTGAGTTTTGCTTACAACCTGGTGCCTTGGCCTGATGTCATCGGCCTCGCCTCGCAGCAGCTCATGGAAGAGCCTGTACTCCTGGCCCTGCCGGCGCGGTGGCGCGCCGAGACGGGCCCGATCAACTTGGAACGTCTCACCCAGGAGGATTGGATTGTCGGGTCACGACAAACGGACGACCGCTTGCTGGCCGAACGCGCCTGCGCTGCGGCGGGCTTTGCGCCTCGGGTCACCCACACTGTCGATGACTACGACCTGCTTCTCAGGATGGTTTCGGCCGGGCTCGGCGTGGGGTTCATACCCGAGTTGGGGCTGCGTTTCCCGAGCGCCGAAGCTGTGGCAGTCCGCACGCCCGGCGGACCGCCGCTCAGCCGGTACGTCCACGCGCTGACAAGGGGCACGCTCGCCGCCTCGCCGTTGATGCGGGCTCTGCTGTCGGAGCTGGTAGGCGCAACGAAATGCGCGACGTCAGCCGGTCGTGCATGACGTGATCGGAAGATTGCCCTTCTTAAATCGATTCATCCGAATCCGACTGATCGCTTTGGGTTGCGGTCATTCCCTATACCCGCGATAGCGCTCCCTAATCGCCCGCTCTGGCTGAGCGCGGATCCTGCGATATCCGCTTGGGTCGAAAGCAACTGTCGATGTCTGCTTGGCCTCAAGAGGCCGTGCAAATAATCCGGTTCGACCGCCTTCTGAGCGCGCGCTTTCTTGGACGTGGTCAGGCCGGCCGATAGATCTGCACCACCGAGCCGCGCGGAAAGGCCTTCGAGCTGACCAACTTGAGTGGCCTCAGCGCGGGCAGGTCGGAGAAGATCGGCAGGCCTTTGCCCAACGCGATCGGATAGACCATCAGAACGTATTCATCGACCAGGTTCTGGGCGATGAGGCTACGCGCGAAGGCGGCGCCTCCAAGGGCGATGATCGGCTTGCCGTCCTTAGCCTTCAGCATGGTGATTTCGTGGGCCAGGTCGCCGCTGGCCACGTAGGCCTCCGCCCAGCTTTCCGCGCCAGGTTGAAGCTGTCCGGTTTCGGTGTCGACGGTCCGGGCCTGGGCGTCCCTGAGTCCCTTGGCGGCCGCCTCCAGGACCGCCGGTCCCTGTTTTGAAAAGACCGCCTTGGGGATTTGGTTCATCGGCGGCGCGAACACCATGGTGGAAGTTGGCCAAAAAGGGGCCATGTCCTGAAAGGAGCGGCTGCCCATGATCAGCAGGCTGGCGTTCCACAAGTTCTCCACCTTCCAGGCTATGGCCTCTTCGTCACCGCTGAATATCCAATTGATGTCGCCTTCGGGGCCGCTGACAAAGCCGTCGAGCGACATGGACATCGTCAGAATCAACCTTCTCATTGCTTTCTCCTTGCGCTAGTCCGACCCAAGGACGGACCGGATCCATCGGGTCCATCGGTTCCGACGACTCGCTTTCGCCAAACTCAAAGAATCACGACTAGGCCGACTCCGGGCCGTTTGATCGCCCATCGGCCTCGCACTGGAACGACGAACAGGGCATTCGGAAGTCGACATTGTTCTGCGTATTTTTTTTCGACGACCGAGGCACAAGGCACGGGCGCTGATTTGGGATGGCCGCTTTTGACCGAACGGGTCGCTATCGCATCGCGCAACGCTTGTACCTCCGCATGAGCCGTGGCGTCGTCGAGTGTGATGTTGCGAAGGCAGACGCCGAGTCAGCGCGCGACTGAGGTCTAGGTCCGGCTTTGCTCACCCATCCACCCGATGGACCTACAGGGTATTGACGGCCGAAAACGGCGAGTCTTAAAGCCGCGGCTGCGATAGCATTCATACATGCTGCCACCTCCTCCACTCTGCCTATTCGTCAGCACCGAAGCACCGGGAATCATTCAACATTCGGCTTGTGCCTAGCGATGTCGTGCGCGCACGGTTGATGCTGACGATGGATAGCGTATCAAGCGCTGCGCCCATCCCAGGCGCACGCATGAACGTTTCGGATGATCGCTTCAAATCCTGCAACGGATCAAGGAAGTGGACATGAAAATTGAGCTTGCGTATCGCGTCATGAACAATTTCGCCAAGCCTATGCAGCTTCTTGGGGTGCTGATGGCTGGGCTGGTTTCAGCGTCTGCATCGGCCGTTAATATCATTGAGTATCCGATCCCCACCGCCAACAGCGCTCCAAGGAACATCACGAGCGGCCCGGATGGCAATCTATGGTTCACCGAAGCCGACGGCAACAAGATCGGAAAGATCACTCCTGGTGGAGTCATCACAGAGTTCTCGATCCCCACGGGAGCGAGCAACCCAGCGGGTATCGCTGGCGGCCCGGACGGCAACGTGTGGTTTACGGAAGAGGATGGCAACAACATCGGCAAGATCAGCCCAACCGGCGTGCTTGTCGAGTTTCCACTGCCCGTTGCCTACAGTCGTCCGTCGGGCATTACGTCGGGGCGCGATGGCAATCTATGGTTTGCCGAACTTCGGTGTGCTGGCTGCGATCCTCATACACCCTTCTTTGCCGGAACGGTTGGCAAAATCACAACCAGTGGCGTCATCACCGAGTTTGCTGTCCCGACGTACAGCAGTTCACCGGACGGCATCGCCACAGGCCCAGATGGCAATGCGTGGTTTACCGAACGCTGGAGCGGCAATATAGGCAGGGTCACCCCGGCGGGTGGCATTGCGGAGTTTCCAGTCAATGACTACGGCTATCTAACCAGCATTACGAACGGTCCCGACGGAAATTTGTGGTTTACCAAAACCTACTTCCTTTGCGCCAATCCGGCCGCACCCGGGTGTTCGCCTCCGAATAGCCCAATCGGCAGGATTACTCCGGGCGGCGTGGTTACCGAGTTTCCACTTCCCGGCAACGGAGGATTGATCGGCATTGCCAATGGGCCCGACGGAAATCTGTGGTTCACGGACAGTGCTGGAAGAATCGGCAGGGCTACTCCCGTTGGCGTGATCACGGAATATTCGATACCCACCGCGAACAGTGCTCCATCCGGCATCACGGCCGGCCCCGACGGCAATGTTTGGTTCACCGAGAGTACCGGCAACAAGATTGGCAAAATTTCCGTTGCGACTGCAGCAAATGTTCAGAGCGCGCCGGCTCTCGGCGGGCCTTCGCTTATCCTGCTGAGCGTCTGCATGGGAATGGTCGGCTTGCTTTTTGCCCGTCGAAAACGAATGGATGCCACAAGCACGCATTGACCCGTGCAATGTTGGAGAGATTCAGTATGGCCTCGCTAGGCCGAGGACCAGCGCGCTTACGACGCCGATACAACGTCTCCTATTTGTCCGACCGAACCAGTAGAGCGAACTGGACCGGAATCGCGGAAGCGGATAGTCAGCGATCCTCTGGTCATCGGCGGCTGAGGGTCAACAGCGCCTGTTGATCAGCGCACAGCTGGCAATTGCTATTCGAACGTCGCAGAAAGTGCCGTCGATCGCGGTCACGCCGGCGCGCTAAGCGTGGCGCTGTGCAAAGCGGCCGTTCGCGGCTGGCTCCAATGGGTCGATAGCTGCCCTTTCCCTACCTGCGATAAGGCTCCCCAATCACTGTACCCGCGGAATTCTCTCCCTTTGATCGGGATCAATTGTATGCGCCGCGGCACGCCGCCGTACGGCATGATCGCTCGAATTGACGTGGATCAAGCTGCGCGCGTCCGAGTCGCCTACGATGAATGCGGGTCTCAGGGATTACCCTCAATTTCGAGCGGAGGCGAGCACCGTGTCCGGACATCGGAAACTTGCGGTTCTTGCGCTGATTCTGTTCTGCGTTGCGTCGATCGGTTGAATCCAAGGTCGAAAGCGGACCTATCGACGCGTCGCCCTGTATCCACTACTGCATACAGCCGCCAACTTGATCAAGCTGGCCACCTTGATGCGCCACGGCGGCCACATGATTTGACCTCGGTCCGTCAACCAACTTGCCCACGATGTCTTTGCCGCTACTTCAACGTATAAGTCAGCGTGCCATATCCAAGCTGGTCGAATCCGCCGCTATTGGGGCCGTAGTTGCCGCCACCGCCCTCGGGGCGTCCTTTCTCAGCGGCCATGCGGAGATAAGGAGCATCCAGTCCTTTGAGCACCACATAGTGGTTGTAGAACAGCTCCCACACCGGGCGGGTATTGCCGCGCCCGCCACTTGAGATGGTTGGCTGCGTTACATCGCTGTTGCTGTAAGTCGTGTAGGGAACGTCATGTCCGAGGTTGTATTTGGCGATGTATTCGACGCCCTTGAGCGCGCGATTGTCGTCATAGCCGAACAGGTCGTCGTGCTGATTCCAGGCCATCTGGCAGAACGCACCCAATAGCGCCACGTTGAGGGTGTTGTGCCCCTGGTCGCGCCCGCTTTCCTGAGTCTGCCCAAGGCCATCAGGATAGATCTTCCACACCACGTGTTCGATGGAACCATTGCCTGCACCGTGTTTGAAGTATTCGACGGCCTCGTCGTAGATATCGTGACGATCCGCCAGAATGCCGACGGCCAGCATGGATGACATGTTGGCGAGATCCCAGTTGGCCCAGTAGTGATCGATCTTCGCGCCGTTGTGATGCACCAGAAATTGGTGGTTCATCGGGTAGAAGACATTGAGCATCATGGTCTTGAAGCGAGCGATATCTTGCGCCGGCCAGCGCCTGTAACTGCGCATGATCTCCGCTGCATTGGCGAGCTGGCAACCGTAAATACCTGACGCCAGAAACTTGTCGGATGTGCCGTTGATCCCGGTCAAAGTCTTGGACCACGCGTCCAGAATGGCGACGGCCTTGTCGGCATAGGCGTCGTCACCACTCACCTTCCAGCGTAGGGCAAGCGCATACGCAGCCGCGGCGTCATTGAACAACACCGCATAGTTCTCCCGGTGAGTGCCGTCATAGCCACGGTAGATCATGGCCTGAGGGCGCGGTGTCCAGCTCAGTGACGCGTGGGAATTCTTGATCAGCACATCCCAGCCATCCGTCCAAGGCTGCGCGTGGTGCGCCACCTGCGTCTTCATGCGGTCGAAATCGGCCTGGGTATGCAAGGCACCCGGGTGAACGAAAGAACTTGCCATCACCGACGGCGCAATCAGTGCCAGCGCGACCGATATGCCGATGGAACGGCCCAGATCTTTGAATGAAATGCTCAACGTCTTCAACTCCGAGCGAAGGGGCTTGTCTCTACAGAACGCACGCCATCAAGATTTAGCAGACCTTGGACCACAGCGATCGCTGCAAGCGTAAATTGAAGCGCATTTCCGCCCGGAGTCAAAGCGATGACATCGGGGCTGACGCCGATGCGACGTGGGGCAAGTCGTGCCTGGGAAAACATGACGCGGGTGCGCGATTGGGTACACACCACCGACGGCCACTGTGAGGATGTTCCGGTCGGCTGCGCGCACGCCTGTCGAAGCGGGCGCGTCCTACCCCCGATAACATTCCCTAATCATATGTCCCCGCGCCACTCTGTCCGCTCCCGGCCGGAGGCTCAACCCCTGAATTAAGCCGCGGTCCAAGTGTGTGGCGATGAGACGTAGGCTGATGGAACTGTTAGGGGCGGGCTCGAGATCTGTCAGTACCCGTGGAACGAGCGTCTGAAACCGAGGCCGCAAGCACGGAGAACCTACTTGGCACTGAGCGGGTATCCCACGATAAGGCGACCTTTGTGCCAGGCGCTCGCTGTTCGTATTGAACGTCGCCACTTGCGCGCCGTCACACCCTCTCCCGATCCTCAGGTAAGCTTGGAAGGCGGTCATACCCTCAAATTCGCGAGCCGCGGCCGGGTCGCGGGGGAGATCACATGCAGCCGGTGACAGGCGCCTACGGCGACGGTCTAGCGAGATACTTCCGCGCCGATGCGAGTTCGCATCTCATCACCAGCGCCCTGCGAAAGTCGAAGCTGGCGGTAACGCGCATCCGGCGTGACGCGCCGGGGCACGGCCTGACATCTCCGCTGCCTGCAGAAGCGGCGTTTTCGGTTCTTCTGCAACTGAGGGACTCACCCAAACGCGAGTTGTTCATTGGCGGGCGTTCCGTCTATCGCGGGGGCTATGGCGCGAGGACCACCAGTATCGTCGATCTGGAACAGGAGCCGACCGCCAACTTGGAGAGCCCCTTCGACGTGCTGCACTTCTATGTGTCGCGCGCCGCACTCAACGAAATTGCTGACGATCAGGGCGCGCGGCGAATCGACACGCTCACGTGCGAACGAGGTGCTTTCGACCCGACGGTCTGGCATCTCGGCCAGGCGTTGCTGCCGGCGCTGGAGCGCCCCGACGAAATCGGCGCGATGTATGCAGACCACCTGCTGCTGGCGACGCACGCGTATTTTGCTGTCGCCTTCGGGGGCATGCGCCTGCCGGAACATAGTCGGCGGGGCTGCCTGGCGCCTTGGCAGGTTAGGTGCGCCACCGATCTCATGATCGAGCGACTTGGCCAGGACATGTCGCTTGCCGAACCCGCTCTCGCGTGTGGGCTTTCGCCTGGCTACTTCGCGCGAGCCTTCCGGCTCAGCATGGGTACGCCCCCGCATCGCTGGCTGCTGCTGCAGCGCGTGTTACGCGCCAAATCGCTTCTGCGGGATCCCACGCGTCCGCTTGCGGACATCGCGGCCGCTTGTGGCTTCGCCGACCAGAGTCATTTCACGCGCGTCTTCACCAGCATCGTCGGGGCGAGTCCCGGCGCCTGGCGCAAGCAGGTTCAATGAGCGCCGCGGCGGCTTTCGCAAAAAGTCGTTAGGAATCTGCAAGACCTTCCCGACTCCGACGTCCAAACTTGGGCGAGCAATTTTGCTCCCGAGGAGGAACGTTCATGGGAATGCACTATCTGCTCCGGATGTTCGCGTGCACTGTCGCGGCCTTGCTGCCGTTCGCAACGCCCGCACTAGCCGACACCTTCGACTTCCCCGCCAGCTTCCGCACGCAGGAAATCGCCACCAACGGGACCACCCTGCACGTCCGCATCGGCGGAACCGGTCCTGCCATCGTGCTCATCCATGGCTATGGCGACACCGGCGACATGTGGGTGCCGCTGGCGGCGGATCTCGCGCGTGACCACACCGTCATCGTGCCGGACTTGCGCGGCATGGGGCTTTCGGCAAGCGCCGCGGAGAGCTTCACGAAGAAGAACCAGGCCGAAGACATCGCCGGCGTGATGAACGTGCTGCATATCGAGCGTGCCGACGTCGTCGGCCACGACATCGGCAACATGGTCGCGTTTGCGTTCGCCGAGGCCCACCAGGACCGCACGACGCGGCTGGTGATGATGGACGCGCCGGTTCCCGGTATTGGCCCTTGGGATGAGATTCTCAAGAATCCGCTGCTCTGGCACTTCCGTTTCGGTGGGCCCGACATGGAGCGCCTCGTGGCCGGGCGCGAGCGCATCTATCTCGACCGCTTCTGGAACGAGTTTTCGGCCAAGCCGGAGCATTTCCCGGAAAGCTCGCGCCGTCACTACGCAGCGCTGTATGCGCAGCCCGGCCGCATGCACGCTGGATTCCGCCAGTTCGCGGCCTTCGATCAGGACGCGATCGACAATCGCGCGTCGTCGGCACTCGGCCGCCTGCAGATGCCGGTGCTCGCCATCGGAGGCGATCACTCCTTCGGGTCCACCATGGCGTTCGTGATGCGTTTTGCCGCTGACGACGTGCACCAGGTGGTGATCGCCGATGCCGGCCACTGGCTGATGGAAGAACAGCCGCGGGCGACGGTTGCGGCCATTCGCGCCTTCCTCGACGCCGATGCCGCGCTCGCGCAAACCCGGTTGACACCAGCCGAGGTCGAAACGCACGCGCGAATCGGCGCGGGTGCGGGAACTTCCGGGCTAAGCGGCATCCAGACAACCGTCCTCTCCGGAGATCCCAATCTGCCAGGACCGTACGCGATCGAGATTCACGTCCCGGCCCATATGCGGATCGCCGCGCACCGTCATCGCGACAACCGGACCGCGCTTGTCGTTTCCGGCGAATGGCATTTCGGATACGGCGAGCAGGCCAACGAGGCCGCGACCCGCACGCTCGGACCAGGCGGCTTCTACACCGAGCCCGCAGGCCAGCCGCATTTTGCTTTCACCGGCGATCTGCCGACGGTCGTCTACATCACCGGCCAAGGGCCGACGGATACGACATACGTCGTTCCCGCCGACGCGCCCTCCCGCAAGCAGGAGTAGGTCCATGGCCTCGTTCAAAACCATTCGCGATCCGCTCACCGATCACCTGCTCACGCCGCAAAATGCGGCACTGGTGATCATCGACTTCCAGCCTGTGCAGGTCTCATCGATCCAGTCCCGCCCGAAGCGCGAGTTGGTCGCCAACATCACCGCGCTCGCCCGCATCGGCAAGCTCTATGAATTACCGATCGTGCTCTCCACAGTGAACGTGAAGACCGGGCGCAATCAGCCGACCATCCACCAGATCGTGGAAGTGCTGGCTAGCATCGATCCCATCGACCGCACCTCGATCAACGCCTGGGAGGACGAGGATTTCGTGCGGGCCGTCAAAGCCACCGGCCGGAAGAAGCTCATCATGGCCGCGCTCTGGACCGAAGTCTGCCTCGTCCATCCCGCGCTCGACGCCATCAGGGACGGCTTCGAGGTCTACCCGGTCATCGATTGCGTCGGCGGCACCTCGCCTGAAGCGCATCAACTCGGCGTGCAGCGTCTGGTCCAGGCGGGCGGCAAACCGGTGGGATGGGTGCAGCTCATCTGCGAACTGCAACGCGACTGGAACCGCGAGAAGACCACGGCCGGATTCGCGGACATTCTCTTCGCCGTCGAAGGCCACTGACACGGACCTGGCGGAATGGGTTTTTTGCTAGTGAGGTGACCTGTTGCCTATGGTGGAGTTGCGAAATTGACTCTCATGGCGCAACCGATCCGAAACTGCACAGGTATATAGTTCGCTGCTTCAGGGTGAATTGGGGGAGAGGGATGTCCTGAAGAATCTCTTGGTGCCGGTCGTGGCGCTGTTGTTCTCGTTGCTTTCACCTGCACACGCGTTCCTGAACCCGCCGTACGTCACACCAGCAAACCCAACTGCCGGCCAGACGATCTCCGTCGGGGGGCCGTGGGCTATCGTGCAACCAAGGAGCATTTGATCGTGACCTCAATGCCTCGCCTCACTCCCATCGCGTCGGCGCTTGCCGCTGCTCTCGCGCTGGCATCACCCATGGCTTTGGCGATACAGACTGTCACCACGTGTGCCGACAGCGGCATAGGAAGTCTTCGTGCCGCCATTACCAACGCCGCCATCACCGGCGATACGGTGACGTTCAATACCGCTACGATGAGTTGCAGCACGATCACACTCACAACCGGAGCGCTCACGGTCAATGCGACCAGTCTGACAGTAGCCGGCCCCGGTGCCAGTACGCTCACGATTGACGCCAATCATGCGAGCCGCATATTCGATCACGAGGGTAGCGGCACCCTGAATATCAGTAATCTGACTGTGACCAACGGGTTCATCAATTCGGGCAAACCCAATGGCGGATGCATCTACTCGAAAGGCACGGTGGCAATATCAAGCTCAAGGCTAAGCGGCTGTGTTGCGCAGACTGAGGGAACCCCCCCCCATGCGTTTGGGGGCGGTATCTTCACGACGGGCGATCTGTATCTGCAGAGCAGCACCATTTCCAACTCGTCTGTTCGGCGGCAGAGCAGAGCAGAAGGCGCCGGAGGCGGCGCGTTTGTGACCGGAAATTTGGTCATGCAATCCAGTACCGTTACTTCCAGCGTAGCCACCTTCGGCGGCGCTCTCCAGGTGAAGAGAAACGCAACGATTGTCGGGACGACTTTGTCCGGCAACCAAGCCTTTGCAGGCGATGGTCTAGCGCTCTACTCGTCTCATGATCGTGTGAGCATCATCAACAGCACGATCTCCGGCAACGTAGCGGAGGTTTGCGCGGGCATGTATTCGGGCGGTGTGTTCTATGGGGGGCCAACTTACGTCGCGGTAACACTCAGCAATAGCACGATTGCATTTAACAAGACGCATGCTGCTAACGAAGTAGGTCATAACTATGCATCTGGCCTGTGCGCCGCTGGCTCACTGAACATCCAAAGTTCGATTGTCGCCAACAACGACATTGTTGTTGGTACCGCACACACGCCCGTGGATTTCAGCGCGCAGACCGGCACGTCAATTGCTGGCGGCAACAATCTGATCATGGTCACACAAGCCGGAACGACCTCCCCTGCGGGAACCCTGACGGCAGACCCTCTGCTCGCGGCGCTGGCGAACAACGGAGGATCGACCATGACGCATTCCCTGCTGATCGGCAGCCCAGCTATTGGGGCAGGCAACAACACGTCGCGGCTGCCGTCCGACCAACGCGGTCCCGGATTCGCGCGCATGACACGCGAAAAAACGGACATCGGCGCGTTCCAGACAGGTGATGGAATATTTGCGAGCGGCTTTGATTGATTGCATCCCAGCGATGAATGGAAATCGTGTGCGGAGGTCACGCCAGGCACCCGGCGAACGCTGCAAGGCGATTGGACCGTCCACCGTGAGCACTGTGGGCGCCGATGCTGGCATCGCTATGAGCGCTTCGGGCTAGCAACCGCAACAGTATCGGTGGCGCGGAACCGAGCGAAGCCCGTGGTGTGGTCTACGCCATTGTCGTGGGCTTCTTCGCGGGCTTAGAGTGCGTAATCATTCGAGCGGCGCGGCCGTAGGCGGCGGCACCAGCAGGTTCAGCGCGGTACTTGTGAACAGACCGCCCAACGGCTCAAACCTGTGATTCTTGTATGCCGCGCCAATGCGCGGTAACGCTGTCAACACCCTCGCCAATGCTCGCTAACGCTGGCACTCTCACTTGCGTCGACTCGCATAGCTTCATCCATCTAATTGATCTTACGTAGATTTGTTCGAGTGACAACGTATGCGCACACCGACACTGTGTGTGTCAGTGGCTCGTTAACCGTGTCCTTGGCCTGCTAACCCTGTCATGCGCGCTTACGCTGTCAATTTCCTAGTCGCACCAGAACTTCCTGCGCACAGGCGACTACTTCTCAATCATCTCTGCGATCGTCCCCAATGCATCGATCGCACTTGAGAGCATGCGCAGTCCCAGATCCATGGGACTCCTACTCGGATCGATCGACAGCAGCTCAAAGGCTTCGTTGAGCTTGCTTGATGGCAAATGCGCATCGCCCAAACGCACATCATCGTCGATCCACCCGGACTTGCATCGGTATGGGACGCGACTGGCTAGAAGCGCACGCGACACGCCTTGGCCCTCGCTTGTTGTTGTGTCCAGCACTGACCATCGAAAGGAGTCGACGAGAGTTCCGCTTTGGGTCGAAAACTGCCTTCGGGAGGCATCAGTCGACCTCTATTGCAAGTTAAGTAACCGCCTGTGGAACGCAATGGTCACCGCATGCGTACGATCCCTCGCGCCGAGCTTTTCCATGATGTTCTTCATGTGCGCCTTGATCGTATCTTCGCTCACGCCAAGCATGCCTGCGACGATCTTGTTCGAATTGCCCGCAGCGACATGCCGCAACACCTCGAGTTCTCGTGCCGACAATTCGTCGTCTGCAATGTGTTCGGCAATCGCGCGTGCAATGTCGGGCGGGATATAGCGGCGTCCCGCATGCACACTGACAATGGCTTCGATGAGTTCCTTGCGTAGTGCGCTCTTCAACAAATACCCTTGAGCCCCCGCGCGCAACGCCTGCAGCGCTTCCGTATCGCCACGGTAGGTCGTCAACACGACGATTCTCGCACTCGGGAATTCCCCGCGGATGTGGCGTATCGCGTCTATGCCATCCATCTCTGGCATCTTCAAATCCATAAGAGTGACATCTGGCCGATGCACTCGGAATTGCTCGATCGCTTCGCGCCCGTTTGATGCTTCGGCAACGAGCTTGGCATCGAAAGAGCCTTCGAGTACCGCCGCAATACCTTCCCGCAGCAGAGGATGATCATCCACCGTCATAACGCGAACACGGCGATCTGGATTGCTCACACCGATCCCCCACCGAATATTCCGCGCATCCAACGAAGGCTGCGCCAACCCGGAGACTCGTAAGCGGAGCGTGCGGGAACTATAAGGCTGATCGTCGTGCCTCGACCGTCTCCCGTTTCGATGTCAAGCCGTCCACTTACCCGCCGGGCACGTTCATGCATGCCTCTCAGACCGAAGTGCGCGGAACGCTCGAATGTCATGGCCATGCGTGGATCGAAGCCCTTGCCGTCGTCGCGCACGCTGAGTCGGAATGCTTCGATGCCATAGTCCAGAACCAAGTCGATATGCGATGCATCGGCATGGCGGAATGCATTTAGCAATGCTTCCCTGCCGATGCCGTAGACCTCCTCGCGTGTTTCGCACGCCAGTTCGCGTTGGGCGCCGCCAGTACTGATCTTGAATCGGACGGCGTGATCGAACGACAGGTCACGAGCGATCCGAGCAAACGCTTCATCCAGATCGCCAGCGGTAGCCTCTGAAGTTCGCAGGTCACGCACTCGCTCACGGCCTGCAGCCATAACCTGGTCGGCGCGGTCCAACGCGCTTTCAATGCCTGCGCGATTGGGGTCGGAAACTGGAATGCGATTGGCGATCGCCTGAAAGCGTAATATCAGTCCCTGTATGGATTGCAGAAGTGTATCGTGCAATTCCCTCGCGATACGCTCGCGCTCTTCCAGGCGCTCGCGAAGGCGCGTGCGGAACGCAGAAGCGAGCAAGCGCATCCTGACCAGATAAGCCGCGAGTGCGAGGGCTGCCACGCCGATCGCGGCGGCGACACGGAACGCAGTCGTCTCGACGAATCCGGGAATGACTTCGATGTCGAGCGAGGCAGCTTGCGGGCTCCATACATTGTCTTCGTTCGCCGCCAATACCTCAAAACGATAGTGACCCGGACTTAGGTGTGAGTACGCCGCCTCTCGGCGCGAATCAGCATCGACCCATCGATCTTCCAGCCCGGCGAGACGATACCGAAACTGTACGCGCTCCGGCGCGGATAGATTAAGCGCGGAATATGCGATGCGGATGTTCGGAGCGCTGCCCGGCACACGGACATTTAGGAGGTCCGTCATTGGTCGATCGGAATATGCTGCTTTGATATTCACCAATGGCGGTACGCGATTGACGCGCATCGAGGCAGGGTCTGCCCACACAATTCCTCTGTTGGTTGAAACCCACACGCGCCCTTCGAGATCGGTTGCGAGTGTTGGTGCGGGTTGACTTTGCAACGCGACTCCCGGGAGGCCATCGTTGAAGTCGTAGAGCTTGTATTCGGGTGGGTCCGGCACGGCAGCGGACGATCGCGTGGCGTCAGCCTGCCTGATACGAATGACGCCTCGGCTTGCATTGAGCCATAGGTCGCCGTCCTTTGTCCGCACAATGCCAGAGACCTGTGTTATCGCATTGCTGGCTGGGAGGGATGTGACCGACTTGAACGAATCCCCTTGCATGGTCGCGTAGCCGAGTTCGCCGCCGACAAGCACGGCAGCACCGTCGGCGCGTAGTGTCGCTATGCCGCCAACGTTCAATCCATCGGATGCCCCATACACACGCGAACCCGCGACGGTCCGATGTACGAGCCGATCACGCGAGACGCCAAACCACATACTGCCGTCAGCAGCCGTAGCGATCGCGCTGGCCGCCGCATTTGCTTCATCGGGATCAATCGCCTGCGCCGTCCATTCGCCTTCCGTGTAGCGGAACACTCCGTAATTGAACACGGAAAGCCACAGCCCTCCCCCTGCATCCGATCCGTAGGCGACAACAGCATCCTTCCAATCCTCGTGCGGCCACGGTATGTGAGTGATTCGGCCTTGTTCCACGCGAAGCAGACCGTCCAGATCGCTGATCCACACTATGCCGTTGGGATCGCAATAGGCCGACCGCACTCTTCGAGGCAATGTCAGCACCGGTGCGGGGCGTGTGCCTACGATGCGTGAAAGCGCTGTTCCCTCGATCGTCCACACCTCGCCGCGCTCGTTCGCGACCAGCAGGGGCGTCGCATTCGGAATGGATGGCGCGTCGGAGGCCGGAAAAAAATTGGTGGCGCGAAAGCGATCGAGCCCGAGATTGGTTCCGACCCAGATGTTGCCTTCTTCGTCCTGGATGATCGGCACCGCAATGTCCGCACTGAGGCCCTGCGCCGATGCGAACACCTGCGGATTCGTCGTAGAGGCAGTCGCAACATTGGTGCGGAAGACGCCTCCGCGGACCGCATCCGTGCCCCATATATTGCCTTCGCGATCGAATAATAGGCGCTTCGCGAACCGCTCGCGCAGCAATGGTGCATCGCCGTTCGATTCGAGCGGCCGCGTGCCCTTCGTTTCGTCCGAGACCCAGACGCGGCCGTCGGGTGCATTTGCAAGGACCGCATTCAACCCAACGTGATCTTTTCCGAAGGGACGAAAGCGATGCGTCGATGCATCAAGATGGACAACTGCATCGCCGGTCGCGGCCCACAAGGTGCCCTTCGCGTCGCGAAGCACCCAGTCTGCGCGTCGAGTCGGGTAGCCCCACTGGTTCTCGTCAGCCGCCTGCCAACGTTGGCCGTCGAAGTGAGCAAGTCCGCCGCGCGCAGCGACCCACACCCCACTCCCCTGAGCGTCGGTTTCCAGGGCGGGCACCATTCCAGGCGGGACGCCGTCGCGAACCCCATAGTGCTTGAGGTGACCGTCATGCAATACGCTGACGCCACCTTCGTAATAACCGATCCACAGGTCTCCTGACGCTGTGAACTTCAACGATGTAATGTTGGTCGATTTCAGTGGCTCGCCATTGGAAGCCACGTAGCGCTCGAAGCTGAGGCCATCGAATCGATACAGGCCGGAGCCCGTACCCAGCCACAGATAGCCGCGCGGCCCCTGCGCCATCGCCCAGATGTCGGGGGGCGCGCCATCGGTAACCCGCCATGCGGTGTGATGGAAACCAGCGAGGGCGGATGCCCCCTCGCCGCGTACGATGCTTGCTGTGCAGGCATAGACGGCGAGCAGGAGCACGATCACTCGATATCTTCGCGACGCGCGCAGGCAGGCACTTTGCTGCTCCATCGTCGGAGCAATGTCCGCCAAGCTCTTCTCAGCCTGGTTCGCTGCCAAGTATGCGGGGTGCTTCATACGCCCTTGATTGTCGCCCGCACATCGATCTCTTGCCAGCATGGATCGCAAATTGCGCTATGTCTATTACCTGATCGGGTAAGTACATAGCTACCCGATCGTGGATTGGCACGAGTGCTCGTCCGAGGCAGCATCTCAGACGTTCAACAAGGGCTGTGCCGAACCGGCGCGTTCGTCTTACGTCGCCGTCGCGCTTGTCGGCGAGCACGCGCCAGTGGCGGCCACATACCCCCCGACTTCGTCGACAGAGACCGCCTGTTGTTGAAGCGGCCTTGCAAGATCACTAGCTGAGGACACTTGTCATGAATGGCTTCACCGATGATCCCGGTTCACCCAACGATGCCGCAAGGCGGCGCGTACTCGCGACCGGCGCTGCGATCGCTGCCGGAGCTGTACTGTCGCCCCTATTCGGCACCTCGCTGGTGCATGCACATTCCCACCCCGAAGGAGCATCTTCAATGAACTCGACCACTACGACCAAGAGCGGCGCAGAAATTTTTTACAAGGATTGGGGCGCCAAAGACGCCACTCCGATCGTCTTCCACCACGGCTGGCCTCTGTCGGCGGACGACTGGGACAACCAGATGTTGTTCTTCCTCTCGAAAGGTTACCGCGTAATCGCATTCGACCGTCGCGGGCATGGCCGCTCTACTCAGACCGACACGGGCAACGACATGGACACGTACGCGTCAGATGTCGCAGACCTGGTCGATCACCTCAACCTCAAGGGGGCGATTCACGTCGGTCATTCGACCGGCGGCGGCGAAGTCGCGCACTATGCCGCGCGTGCCAAGCCCGGCCGCGTCGCGAAGGCCGTGCTGATCGGTGCGGTACCACCGATCATGCTGAAGACGCCGGCCAACCCCGGAGGCTTGCCGCTCGAGGTGTTCGACGGTTTCCGCAATGGATTGGCTGCGAATCGCGCGCAGCTTTTCCTCGACATCCCTACTGGTCCGTTTTACGGCTATAACCGGCCGGGCGCCAAGGTCAACCAGGGGGTCATCTGGAACTGGTGGCGCCAAGGCATGATGGGTGGCGCGAAGGCGCACTACGACTGCATCAAGGCCTTCAGCGAAACGGACTTCACCGAGGATCTCAAGAAGATCGACGTACCTACGCTCGTCATGCACGGAGAAGACGACCAGATCGTCCCGATCGCAGACTCGGCGTTGCTTGCCGCGAAGCTGCTGAAGAAGGGAACGTTGAAGACGTACAAGGGCCTTCCGCACGGCATGTGCACGACACACCCGGACATCATCAATCCCGACCTGCTCGCGTTCATAAAAGGCTGATGCCGAATCGGTCCGATGAAGCGCTGACGCCCGTCCACTGAAACCGATATGACCGGCAACGACGGGCGTCACGCATCATCTTCGAATTTCCGGAGAATCCAGATGTCCATAGTCAGTCCACGCAAACGCGAAGAGCTTAAGAAGCGTCGCGGCGCTCGCCTGGCCACGCCCACCGACCTTGGTGCTGTTGCTTCGCGCGACATTGGCGGCGGCCTCAATGCCGTCCTCGCCGATGTTTTTACCCTTTACTTGAAGACCAAGAATTTTCATTGGCACATGAGCGGGCCGCATTTCCGCGATTACCATTTGTTGCTCGACGAGCAAGCGGACCAGCTTTATGCGATGACGGATCCCATAGCCGAACGCGTCCGCAAAATAGGCGCGACGACATTGCGCTCGATCGGTCACATCGCCCGCGTCGCACGCGTGCGGGACAACGACGCCGACTTCGTCGACGCATTGGATATGCTCGCCGAGCTACGCGACGACAATCAGCAGCTGACGGCGCGCCTGCGGGAGGTACACGACGTGTGCGATGAACATCACGACATAGCGTCGGCCAGTTTGATCGAAAACTGGATCGACGAATCGGAACGACGAACATGGTTCCTGTTCGAAGCGAGCCACCGCGGCAGCTCTGCTGCCATCTGAGTTTCATGAACCTACAGGAATCGCGCCATGGACCCGATCGCCGTTCTCGCTCCGCACGTTGCCATCAGTCTCGTCGGCATTGTCAGCGGATTCGTGCTGATACGCGACTTTCTGCATTCACGATTCCGCTCGAGCGTCATATGGATCTTCCTTGCCTTCACGACTCTGACGAGCGTCACCGGGTACCTGTTCCTTCGCGACCATGTGGTTCCGTCACATGTGGTCGGCGGAATCGCGCTGCTCGTACTCGTGCCGACTTGGTTGGCGTGGCGGCCATACTGTCTGTTCGGCCGTTGGAGACGTGCCTTCGTGATCGGCGCAACGATCAGCCAATGGCTCAACATCTTCGTCCTCGTGGCGCAGCTGTTCCAGAAGGTGCCGGTACTTCACCAGTTCGCGCCGACGGGGTCGGAACCGCCGTTCGGCGTCACCGAAGGCGTGGTGCTGCTGCTGTTCGTCGTGGTCGCGGTTGTCGCCTGGCGAAGGAACCGTGCGTCGACCGTCAGGTTCGATTGAGCGTCGCAGCACAGGCCCGCATCGATGGTGCCTGTCCGATCGTTTTCTTCCAGGGCCACGGCTGATGCCACCGTTCTCCACCACTAGCACGAACGTGCCTGGCCAGGCGCGCTGGTGTGAGGCACCTAGAGTGCACTCATCCAATCCATCTATCGGGAATTCTTCATGTTGACCTTGCGTAAATCCGAAGAACGCGGCGTCGCCGACTTCGGCTGGCTCAACAGCCACCATACGTTTTCTTTTGGCAACTACTTCGATCCGCAGCACATGGGCTTCGGTCCGTTGCGCGTGATCAACGAGGATCGCGTCCGGCCCGGGCAAGGCTTTGGCACGCACGGCCACCGCGACGTGGAGATCATCTCCTGGGTGCTCGACGGCGCGCTCGAGCACAAGGACAGCATGGGCACCGGCGCGGTCATTCGCCCGGGCGAGATCCAGCGCATGACCGCCGGCACCGGTGTGACGCACTCGGAGTTCAACGCCTCGAGCAGCGAACCCGTGCGCTTCTTGCAAATCTGGATCATTCCGGACGAGGCCGGCCACAAGCCGGGCTACGAGCAGCACGCGTTCGCACCGGAAGACCTTGCCGATCAGTGGGCTCTGGTCGCGTCGAACAACCCGACCGGCAAGGCCGTGAAGATCAACCAGGACGCGAACCTGTACATCACGCGTCTGTCCGCCGGACACGAACTGATTCACGTCACTCACAAAGCACGCAAGCTGTGGGTGCACGTCGCGCGCGGCGAAATCACGCTGGACGGCAATCAGCTCGGCACGGGCGACGGCGCAGCGCTCAGTGACCTGGACAAGGTCACCGTGCGTGCCGACAAGGACGCCGAAGTGCTGCTGTTCGACATGACCGCCTGATTTTCGACTCGCCCGCCCCGACCAGATCAATCCACTTTCAAGCATCTACAGGGAGACACATTATGCCCACCGCTAAAGCCGCACCCGGAAAAACCCTGCTCAACGGCCCGGATCACACCCTGATCCTGATCGACTACCAATCGCAGATGGCATTCGCGACCAAGTCCATCGACATCGTCGAATTGCGCAACAACGCCGCGCTAATTTCCAAGGCCGCCGCCGAGTTCAAGGTACCGACGATCCTCACCACGGTCGCCGAGAAATCTTTCTCCGGCCCGATGTTCACGGAAGTGACCGGCCCGTTTCCGGGGCAGAAGACGATCGATCGCACGACGATGAACACGTGGGAAGACGAGAACGTGATCAAGGAAGTGAACCGCATCGGCAAGAGCCGCATCGTCTTCGGCGGACTGTGGACAAGCGTGTGCATCGTCGGCCCGGCATTGTCGGCACTCGACCAGGGCTGCGAGGTTTACGTGATCACCGACGCCTGCGGCGACGTCTCGACCGAAGCGCACGAGCGCGCGGTACAACGCATGATCCAGGCTGGCGCGCGGCCGATGACGAGCGTGCAGTACCTGCTTGAGCTGCAGCGCGACTGGGCACGCGGCGCGACCTACAACCAAACCGTGGCCACGGCCGTGCAGCACGGCGGCGGCTACGGTCTCGGCCTGATCTATGCCAAGACGATGTTCGACGGCGCAGAAGGCCACTGACATTTTCTACCGTTGCAAGGTGCCGCGATGAAGCTCTATCTCATTTCACTGGCCGTTGGCGTGCTCGTCGGCGCGATCTACGGCCTGCTCAACGTGCGTTCGCCGGCACCGCCGGTGGTCGCGCTCATCGGCCTCGCCGGAATCCTGATCGGCGAGCAACTTGTGCCGCTGGCGAAGCACTGGTGGACACAAGGACCGGTCAGCGCGACCGTTTTCTCGGCCCACCTGAAATCGCATTCGCTGGCGTCATTGCCCACGCAGTCGCCGGACTGCGGCCGGGCGTGCGCAGATTCCGGTAGTGCGCCGGACAAGACCTGACGGAAGAGAACGCCACCAGAGGCACGCCCATGTCGCAATATGCCGATCTGATCGTCCGCAACGCGAAAGTCGCGACCGTGGACAAAGGTAAGCCGCTGGCGCAGGCGTTCGCCGCCGCCGGCAACAAATTCATCGCCGTCGGTGGCGAAGGTGAGGTGATGAGGTTCGCCGCGCCGTCGACGCAGATCATCGACGCGCACGGCAGACGCGTGATCCCGGGGCTGATCGATTCGCACATCCACGTGATCCGCGGCGGTCTCAACTACAACCTCGAGCTGCGCTGGGACGGCGTGCCGTCGCTCGCCGATGCGATGCGCATGCTCAAGGAGCAGGTCGCACGCACGCCCGCGCCGCAATGGGTGCGCGTGGTCGGCGGCTTCACCGAGCAGCAGTTCGCTGAGAAGCGCCTGCCGACGCTCGAAGAACTCAATGCCGTCGCGCCCGACACGCCGGTGTTCATCCTGCATCTGTACGATCGTGCGCTGCTCAATCGCGCGGCCCTTCGTGCGGCGGGTTACACCAAGGACACGCCGGATCCACCAGCCAGCGAAATCCAGCGCGACGCCAACGGCGAGCCGACCGGCCTGCTGTTGGCCAAGCCGAATGCGTTGCTGTTGTATTCGGCGCTCGCCAAAGGGCCTAAGCTGCCGTACGAGTACCAGGTCAACTCCACGCGCCACTACATGCGCGAGCTGAACCGCCTCGGCATTACCAGCGTGGTCGATGCGGGTGGCGGATTCCAGAACTATCCCGACGACTACAAGGTGATCGCCGACCTGCACACGCGCAACGAGCTGACGCTGCGCATTGCCTACAACCTGTTCACGCAGAAGCCGACAGAGGAAGTCGCCGACTTCACACGCTGGACCGGCAATAACACCTACCAGCAGGGCGACGATTTCTACAAGTTGAACGGCGCCGGCGAGATGCTCGTGTTCTCGGCCGCCGACTTCGAGGATTTCCGCCAACCGCGGCCGGATATGCCGACCCATATGGAATCGGATCTGGAAGCCGTCGTACGCATCCTCGCAGCGAAGAAATGGCCATGGCGCCTGCACGCGACCTACGACGAAACGATCGCGCGCGCGCTCGACGTATTCGAGAACGTGAACAAGGACATCCCGCTCTCCGGCATCCATTGGTTCTTCGATCACGCCGAAACGATTTCCGACCGCAACATCGAACGCATCACCAAGCTCGGCGGCGGCATCGCCGTGCAGCACCGCATGATGTATCAAGGCGAATTCTTCGTCGGACGCTACGGCGCGGAAAAAGCCGAACGCACGCCGCCGGTCAAGCGCATGCTCGAATTGGGCGTGCCGGTCGGCGCCGGTACCGACGCTACGCGTGTGGCGAGCTACGATCCGTGGACCTCGCTGGCCTGGCTCGTCACCGGCAGGACGATTGGCGGGCTGACGCTCTATCCGCAGCGCAACCGCCTCGACCGCGACACCGCATTGGATTTGTATACCCGCGCCAACACCTGGTTCTCGAACGAACAGGGCCTGAAGGGCCAGATCAAGGAGGGCCAACTCGCCGATTTCGCGATTCTGTCGGCCGATTTCTTCAGCGTGCCCGAAGACGACATCCGCAACATCGTATCGCTGCTGACCGTAGTCGACGGCAAGATCGTCTACGCCGACAGCGATTTCAAATCGCTCGATCCGGGCCTGCCTCCGGCAATGCCGGACTGGTCGCCGGTCAATTTCGGTAGCAAATACTGGAAGAGCGACGCCGCGCAGAAAGCGCATCGAGCGATGCCGCAGGCACACGCCTGCACGCTGCACAGACAAGCGCACGCGCCGGCGACAAACCTGGCCGATCCACAGAGCTTCTGGGGCGCTCTCGGTTGCTCGTGCTGGGCGTTCTGACGTGAGTGCCTTCCCATCAAGCCGAACATCGCCCCGTTGGGTCAGCGCGATTCTCGGCAGCCGCGCGACGTGGCTGCTCGCACGCATCGCGCTCACCCTACCGTACTGGTGGAGCGGCATCGACAAAGTGCTGCACCCGCAGGCGGCCCTGGCGGAGGTCAGTGGACTGGTGGGAGCGTCTACACCACTGCCGTTCTACATCGTGTTGCTGACCGTGCAACTGGGCGGCTCGCTATTGGTGATCCTCGACCGCTGGACATGGCTCGGCACCGGCGTGCTCGCCGTATTCACGCTGATCGTCACGCTCATTGCGCACGCGTTCTGGAAGCTCGACGGCGCCGCGTGCTTCACCGAGATGAATACGTTCATGGAGCACCTGGCGCTCATCGCAGGTTTCGTGTTCGCCGCCATGGCTGCGCAGTATTCACGGAACGAATCCGAATCGAACCACCGCTAGAATTCAGGAGCCACGTCGTGTCGAATATTCATTCGTTCCTCGTCATCCGCAGAGTTGCGATCGCCGCGCTATTGCTCGTGGCAACCAGCTGTGCCGAAATGAAGACCGCGAGCAACGTTGCAGCGAATACGAACGTTGCCGTCGCTCCGCAATATGACACCACGCACGTCTACGTCGATGCCCCAGCTCATTACGATGCGCTGGTCAGCGCCTGGAATGCCACCTTCGGCGGCAAGCCATCGCAACGCATCACCGCCAACATCATGCCGGTGGAAGCGAACACGCAGTTCCAGTACGTCTGGTCGCCGGTCGGCAATTTGTCGACGTTCTCGTTCCTCACATCGATTCCGTACCCGTTCGGCCAGGAGCGCACAGGCTGGCTCGTGACCGATATGGACCGCGCACTGGCTGCCGCGCGCGCAGCGGGTGCGGAAGTGATCGTCGAAAAGTACAAGGACCCCATCGGCTACGACGCAGTGATCCAGTTCCCCGGCGGCGTGAAGTTCCAGCTCTACTGGCATTTCGACGCGCCGAACTATGCGCCGCTGGAGTCGGTGCCGGACAATCGCGTCTACGTTTCGCCCGAAGCGGCCGACATTTTCGTCAAGGATTTTCTTGCCTTCTCGCACGGCAGACTGATAACCGACGACAAGAAGGCCGATGCCGCGGAGATCGGCAAGAATGGCGAAACCATGCGTCGCATCCGCATCGAGTCGAATTTCGGCAAGATGCTGGTGTTCGTCACTGACGGTCACTTGCCCTACCCGTTCGGCCACGAAATCACCGGCTACGAAGTGAAGGACCTCGGCGAGACGTTGGCCAGGGCGACCAAGGCTGGCGCGAAAGTATTGTCGCCGCGCAACGAGGCGCGCGAATTCAGTACCGCCATGGTCGAATTCCCGGGTGGCTATATCGCCGAAATCCACGCGCCGCGCGCGCACTGATCCGTGCGCGCCCGCCTGTACATGCTTGCCAGCCCGCTCGTCTTCGTCGGCACGCTCGCGCGTGCGGACGAGCCCTCGCAGCGGCCGAGCATCGGCATGTACCGCTGGCAGGAAGACTGGTCGTTCCTCGCCGATCCTGCGCAGCACACCGCGCCGGGCGACGCGCTCAAGTACATTGCTCTGTCGGACGAGGATCCCAAGCGCTATCTCTCGTTCGGCATCACGTTGCGCGAGCGCTACGAATACAACGATGCGCCGCGGTTCGGTACGACCGGCAGTGAGGTCGGTTACTTGATCCACCGCCTCGAGCTACACGCCGATGCCCACCTGCTCGACCGCGTGCGGTTCTTTATACAGGTGGAAAATGCATTGGCGCTTGGGCTGGACCGCCCCGGCCCAGCCGACGCCAACAAGCTCGACCTGCGTCTGGCCTTCATCGACGGCAATTTCGACGTCGGCGACAGCCTGGTCAAATGGCGCGTGGGTCGACAGGAAATGGCCTTCGACCTGCAACGCTTCATCTCGGTGCGAGACGGCCCCAACGTACGGCAGGCCTACGACGCGATCTGGGCCGACTACGAGCGCGGCGACTGGCGCCTGAGCGGTTTCATCAGCCAGCCCGTGCAATATCGCAGCCATTCCGCGTTCGACGACTTCAGCAATCAGCATTTGATGTACAGCGGTATGCGTGCACAACGGCGGAACGTCGCCGGCGGCGAAATCAGTGCAACATTCTCCGAATACCGCAACGACAGCGCACGCTTTCCCGCCGGCGCAGGCGAAGAACACCGGCGCAATCTTGACATGCGCTGGGTCGGCGCCGCACGCGATTTCGACTGGGACGTCGAAGGCATGCGCCAGGGCGGCAGCCTCGGCGGCAAGTCCGTCGATGCCTGGGCGATCGGGGCACTCGGCGGTTACACATTCACGGCGGCACCATGGGAGCCGAGGCTCGGCGTACAGCTCGACGCGGCGTCGGGCGATCGGGATCCGCACGATTCCCGCGTCGGCACCTTCAATCCGATGTTCCCGAACGGCTACTACGTGACGCTGTCAGGTTACACCGGCTACAGCAATTTCATCCACTTCAAACCATCGCTGACACTCAAGCCCGCGCCCGGCGTGAAGGTGCTTGCCGCGCTCGGTGCGTTGTGGCGGCAGACCACGCACGACGCCGTCTTCGCGCAACCGAGCGTCGCCCTGCCGCATACCGCGGGCGAACCCGGCCGACGCACCGCCGACTATGCGCAGCTGCGTATCGACTGGGCGACATCACGCAACATCGCGCTGGCGCTCGAGGCCGACCGCTACGAGGTCGCCCGCGTCGTGCGCAACGCAGGCGGACACGATTCCACCTACGTCGGCGCCGAAATACGCTGGGGCTGGTGATAGATCAACACAGGAGGATTCCATGAACACAACCACAGTCCAGAACATGCCGGCATCTTCCAACGACACTTTCGTCAGCACACTGATGGCGTTTACCGCCGGATTCGTCGATACCTGCGGTTTCGTCGCATTGTTCGGTCTGTTCACCGCGCACGTCACCGGCAACTTCGTACTGATCGGCGCCGCGCTCGCGAGCCCACGGCCCGGCATTCTGGCCAAGCTGCTCGCGTTTCCGGTGTTCATGCTCGTCGTCGCCGTAACGCAGGCGTTCCTGCACCAATGCAAACGCACAGGCCACGATCCCGTCCGCGCGGTGCTACTGGGCCAGGCGTGCTTTCTCGCGCTGTTTCTCAGCACGGGCGTGTGGGCGTCGCCGATGCGAGACGCGGATGCGCCGCTCACGGTCCTGATCGGCATGTTCGGAGTCGCCGCGATGGCGATCCAGAACGTCGCGTCGCGCGCCGTGTTCACCAGCCACGCTCCGACTACGGTGATGACCGGCAACGTCACGCAAACGGTGATGGATGCCGTCGATGTCGCTTATGGCGCCGATGTCGCGCCCGCGAAGGCACGCCTGCAAAAAATGCTGCCGCCTGTGTTCGGCTTCGCCGTCGGCGCGATTGTCGGCGGATTGGGTTTCGCAAAAGCCGGTTTCTGGTGTTTAGCGCTACCGCTACTGGCAGTTCTCTACGTGACGTGGCTCTATCGCCGCGCGCGTTGAACCTGATCTAGCATCGATCGCCGTACTGGCGAGCCTGCTCGCGCTGATTGAGAGTGTGAACTGGTGGCGACATTCACCGGATGCCGCATCGAAGGCGACATCCGCACTACCGGTCGACATGACCGTTGTCTTGCCGGTTGAAGCGGACGCTTCGGATCAGGATAACTGGCTGCGGCTCGGCCTGATGGATCTCATCGCCGCACGCCTTCGCGCCGCCGGGCTCACGGTACTGCCCAGCGACAACACCGTTCGGTTGATACCGGCTGGCGCTGCGCGCGACGCTGCAATCGTGGCTGCACGTGCTCTCCACTCTGAGAGAAGGCAGTTTGCGCGTGGCTCTCCGGCTTACGAAAATTTGGCTCAATCGCGCACGCATATCTACACAAGGGTTTTACCCCACTAACGTGAGTTTGCGTGCAGCAACAGGATTCTTGTATGCCGCGCCAATGCGCGGCAACACTGTGAATGCCCGCGCCAATGGTCGCTAAGGCTGGCGCCTTTGCTTGCGTCGATTTGCACAATTCAATCCATCTAATTGATCTTGCATGAATTTGTTCGAATGACAGCGTATGCACACACCGACACTGCCTGTCGGCTGTCGGCGCCCGCTAACGTTGTCACTTGCGCGTTAACCCTGTCGTGCGCGGTAACACTGTCTTCCCCCGCAGAGACTTTGATGCCATCAGCGCTGAAAGCTGGTGCCACATCGGCGGACAGGCTGAAGCCAAAAGCGCCCTCCGTCGAAAACCTAGAGCCAAACCGGATGACCAACTGCCTGCCGCAGCGAACTATATTGCGTATCCGCGTGTTGATGCGCCGTTTGCACCTGAAAGGCGAACCACTGCAGATGACTGCTACGTGCGTCTCCGACTTTTGCTTGCTGCGGTCGTCGACGTCGTAGCCTTGGAAGGTGATCTGAGCGCGCTCGGCCGCGCGAAGTGCCTCTTGAATGGCGGCGACACGATCGGCTGCCTGACGCGCGGTGTCGCTTCGCTCTTTTTCCACTCGTGTGAGACGGGGTTCGGGCCGTTCTGGCGAAAGGACAGCGCGCACGCCGCACGCGACCACGCCGGGCTCGGCATTGCTCTGGCGAGCGGCTATGCCGTGGCAATGCGCGCCGAGCTTGCGGCCCGACTCGACGGGGATCACGTGCTACGTTTCTCACTGCGCCTACCGCGCAGTTGAAACACATCCAGCGAGCGTTTTGGCGAGGGCCTCCGCATGTCCGCGGACGTATAAGTCTTGCGTAAGCCGCTGCTGCCTATCATTGATCCAGGCATCGCGGATGTCCTGCGTTGCCCTCGAACCGGAGGCAGTCATGTATCGGAAATTGGTTCTGTCAGCGCTAAGCGCCGCGATGGCGGCGTGCGTCTCATTCAGCTCACCACAGGTATCCGCAGCGGATGCGGCCCAGCCGACGGCTCAGAATGCGACCTGGGCGTTGTGGTCCGACGTCCAGACACGCCTGCGCGGCGTCAACATCTATCAGCGCCGCCTGTATCAGGACTATGACGGCACGAGCGACGGCGTGTGGGAACGCTACACACAAGCAGACTTTGATCGCCTCGCCGCAATGGGGGCGAACTACGTGCATATTTCGCACCCGGGCCTTTACCGCGAGACGCCACCCTACGTGCTGGACCAGGGCATGCAAGACAGTCTCGACGGCCTGCTCGCGATGATCGGCAAGGCCGGGCTGCATGCGGTGATCGCGTTCCGCACCGGTCCCGGTCGCAACGAATGCATTTTCCTCGACGATGCACATTGCGCCAAGAATCGCAGCGTGTGGCAGGATGCCGCCGCGCAGGATGCCTGGGCCGCAATGTGGCGTGAGACCGCTAGGCGATACGATGGTAATTCCACCGTGGTCGGATTCGATCTGATGGTCGAACCTGACGGCCAGGAAGCGGTGCACGCCAACAATCCCAGCGATTTCTACCCACGCTACGCCGACAGCAGCTACGACTGGAACATGCTGTTTCCGCGGCTCGTGCGCGCCGTGCGCGAATCGTCGAACTTGCCGGTGCTGATCGGCGGCATGGGCTGGTCTAGTCTGGAGTGGCTGCCATATCTCAAACCCAGCGCCGATCCGTTCAGCGTCTACACCGCGCATCAGTACGATCCGCACGAGTACACACACCAAGGGCCGTTCCATACCATGCAGTACCCGCCAGCGCCGTACACATTTTACCCGGATCCGCAGCGTGGCTTCGACCGCGCATGGTTGCAAACGCGCTTCGCTGCAATCGAGCAGTTCCGTCACGATCATGGCGTGCCGGTCGCGGTCACCGAATACGGCGTCACGCGCTGGGCTGAGGGCGCAGACCTGTTTCTCGCTGATTCACTCGCGGAAATGGAGGCACGCCACGTGAATCACGCAGTCTGGTTATGGCACGGTGCGAACACCGCCACGCTCGAAGATCAGCAGCCGTTCAACTACCGTCTCGGTGCACAGCCCGACAACCCAGGCCCGTCCGACGCCAACCCGCTGATCTGTGCGTTGCGCAAAAATTGGTGGGAACATCGCGAGCACCCAGAGCGCTCCGCGCTGCCTCCGGGCATCGACCTGCCGCCGTGTGGCCCGTTCACGCCGCCCAGCAGCGATGACAGCACGGCGCCCACACCACGGTCAGGCCTCCTCCCTGGCCGGATGGCCCCGCGCGACCCCGGCACCCACGCCCGTTCGCCGCAAGCGACTCAAAAAAATAGTATATAACTTTAATTACGTAAAACGAGTCGCGCCATATCACGGCTCGTTTTTTTTTGACAGTCGACACGCTTGCAATGACTCGCAGACCGAACGGCCCATAAGCTTCATGTAGGGGTTCAGCCGAGATACGTGTTAAAATTGATCACAGAACCAAAAAAAAAGATGTTATGAATTAAAGCGTTAGTCGATAAAATTTGACTATTCCGCCATGCTCGACAACTCCAGTTCGAACACGTTGATCTCCGCTGCGAGATTTAAGAAGCCGCGGCGTCCGCCCCGCTCGTTTCCGTCTTGCCAAGCTTCTTCAACAGCCCCTCGATCGCTTCGAGCCTCGCATTGCTTTGGGCTGCCACGGTCTCGGCCTGCTGCCGGTTGCTGCGTTCGCGGGCCAGCTCGCTCTTTGCATTCATGCCGGGGCTTTTCTTCCAGGGATAGAACGTGCGCCTCATGTTCGGAGACGCGCACGACGCTCGCCGCGATGGTCGAAGCTGCACGGCGGTTGCGATCTTCCGCAGAAAAAACGACCTGAGTCATGTCGAAGTCTCCGCTGCTCGCCTCGGTTGGGCAGCGGACATTTCCATCAGGTCGCTTGTCCCGCCACACGACGGCGCGCCTACACGGTGCGCACTTCAGGTGCCTTGTAGTGACCCAGCGGTTTCTGCTCAGGTCAAGCCGCTAAAGCATAGGCTTCGTCGGGTGTCTTCATGCCGAGCACCTGGTGTGGACGCCGGCTGTAATAGAACTGGATTCAGTCACCGATCACGCGCATTGCATGCGGCTGTTTCGGAAGCCGTCTGATCGCGCTTGGCGCCTGCTGGCGCGGAAATCTCGATCGCACCAAGGCGGCGCTGGACGAACTGGAACCGGCATTCAAGCACACTGCTCGCGAAGAGCGCCGCGCCGACGAGTTCCCGCACGAGCCGATCTATCAGTCGTGCCGCAGTGGCCGAGTCAGTTCCGCATCACCGTACTGCCCGGAGACCGTGCCGTGCAGCGCAAAATCGCGAATCAGCTGGAAGTACCCGGGCGCGTAGCGAGTCGAGATTCGCTCTCCCGTGGCATCTACCTCGAACAACGTTATCCCGTGCTCGGCGTTCTTGTAATAAGCCACCGTATAGTCGCGCCCTTCCGCGATGAGCGACTGAAGCCGCTTGCGAGTCTCACGGCTCGGCGCATCGTAGTCCTCCCCGCCGAGTATCCACAATTGTGGCGTGCGCGACGAACGCAGAACCGGCATGGGATCGTAGTTCCAGGGAGTGTGCCAGTCGAATTCCGGTGCCATTATCCGCAGCTCGGCCTCGGATCGAGGCAAGATCAAGTAGGTATAGTCACCGCGCAAATCCTTGTACCACCGCGCTCCCGAATAACGTGACCGAAGGCGATCCAGCTCGGCAAAGCCGTTGGAGAATCCGCTCGCGATGACCTTCTCTGCCGCCCGCGCGACCTTCAGCGCGTCGCGAATTTCACCGCGTGAATAGCCTTTCTCACTCAACTGGAGCTCGACAGATTGCTGATCCTCGTCGATGGCGTTGACAGCCAGCCCGAAGCCGACGATGGCGAAATCGACCGCAGTTCTTGACGCTGCGAGGGGCACCACCCAGCCGGCCTGACTCCCGCCTTGAAATCCGATACTTCCAAGCCGAGCACCGGCGAACGACCGGGTTGTCGTCGCAGCCGCGACGGCGTCATAGGCAAGCAGCGAATAGTCTTGCGTGTAAGTTCCGCCGGACTTACCGGTCCCGCGCTTGTCGTATACGAACGCTCCAATCCCCTGAGCCGGTAACATCCTCTGTAAGGAGTAGGACGTGAGAGCCGAGTCATGCTCCGAACCGTGAACCAGCACGACGATCGGGACCTTGGCTTCGCCACGCGGCAGCACAAGTCTGCCGACCAAGCGTGTGCCGTGACTTTCGAACGTGATTTCATGCACGTCAAAGTCAGTCCGTGTTCCGGCAATTCCACCAAAGCGGATCGCATTCCCGTCGCACCCGGCGAAGGAAACGACCATGCCGTCCGCGGCTTTCGTCCATCCGCGGGTACTTGTCCACGTACCGTTGGCTTGGGGGTGCAGAGCACCGGTCGTCCCGTCAAACTTTCTCCAACGCAAGGTGCCGTCTACAGAGGGCGAAATATCGACGTCCGATCTATCCTCGAGGTGATAGTTGCCGACGAAACAATGCTCCAGGGACTCGCTGAAGGCGGGCAGCGAGGCCAGGATTCCGGACGCAGCGACGAGCAGGAAGCGCACGGACACGACAAGCAAACGGATAGGCTGTCTCATAATCGGCAGGATCCAAGGTCAGAAGTTACGCATAAGTTCGATGCGGAGCGTGCTCGCTCCCGTTTCGAGAATCGAGCGGCCGATGCGTGCAAGCTCGTCGAGTCGCTCCAGGATTGTCAGAACGGGATTGCCGAACAGCGGGCCGAATTTGCTTGCGAATCGTGTTTCGCCGTACGCGACCAATATCTCCGGTTCGCTTTGACGCCCAGCGTAGAGGAGAAGCTGCCCTGGCCGTGGATGGCTGGTGGCGTTCTCCTGACGCAGCATGGAATTTGCAGGCCAGCTCGCCCTCAGTGGCGACCAGACGGCCTCCCCACTCCAACGCGCGTGCAGCACGGTTCCGCGGTAGGGCAAAAGCGCGATCAACGCTTGACAGCTGGCGAGCGTCTGACCCGACTCAACGCGTGCGCGGAAGCTCGAGGGGCCGAGAGACACGGTCGCGTGCAAGGCATCGGCATCTGGGGAGTGACTTGTCATGGCACCGCACGGTATCGAATCGTCTCCCGCCGCGTCTTGGACGGATTCAAGGCCCCTTGACTCCGCCGCTTATCGACGGAACATAGCGCAGTAGATTCCCCGGATCCCCGGATCCCCGACTCATCGCTCATCGGACTTCGCATGCTGCAAGAATTCGCAGGCGCTGTGGTACGACGGGTCATCGATCCGAGCCGAGCTGTCGTCCACGAACACGCGCATGATTGGCCAGTGATCTCGTTGTACGTCCTGGGTGGCTACCGGAACATCACGGAATACGGCGAGCGGGATATCTCAGGTCCGTCGATGGTGTTCTACCGTTCGGGCGTCGCGCATCGCAACGTCGTGGGCGAAATGGGCTTCGAACAGATTGAAATCGAGTTTGATCCCGCGTGGCTAGGGCCGTCAGCGATGCCGCCGGACAGAACACTGCTGCGCGTCGGCGGCGCTTGCGGCGGTCTTGCCCGGTCAATCGCTCGTGCCTGCGACGCGCGGCTGTCTGAGGAAAGACTCCTGAGTTCGGTTCGCCGACTACTGTCGACCGCGCATCAGGAGTCTGCTCGGCAGCATGGTTCGTGGGCCCACGATGTCACGGCTCGACTTCGGGCCGATCCGTGTCGGCTCATCGGGTCCGTTGCGCGCGAGGTGGGGCGCAGCCCGTCCTGGATCGGCCCCGCGTATCGACGCTTGATTGGCGAAGGTCTAAAGGAGACTGCGGCGAGATTTCGCGTGGAACGCGCAGCGCGACTGCTCCGCGAATCCGACGCGAGCCTAGCGTCTATCGCGGCGGAAGCCGGGTTCTGTGATCAGAGCCACATGAACAGGACTTTTTGTCGTGTGCTCGGCCGTTCGCCGATGTCAGTCCGGCGCGACCACGACGCTTTCCGGTGCCGTAACTAGAACCTTCTTCGGGTACGGAGCCGCGGAGTTTCATGCGGGCTAGGTACCCAATAGACCGACTTGGGTCGGGTTATACATCTCGAGCCGCGCAGAATCCAAACGCCCACCTCGTTGCCCCACTCCTCAGCTTGCGTTCGGCAAACGTCCGCTTTCGGGTTGCAGGCAGCCAGCAGTGCGCATTGGCCCCACCCTTCCCTCGACAACGCTCCCTTAGCGCTCCGTCGCTAGATAAGAGCCCGCTTGCGCGCATGCCTCCGTAATCGGCCAGAAGCAGACGTTCGAGCACGTAAGCGGACTCATCCTCCTAGTCAGCGACCGCAATGATGGTGGATAGCGTTGCATGGCGCGGTGTCAGTCCTCGCCGCCGAACCGCGTTTGTTCCCACAGGTCACGCACGAATCCGCATTATTTTCGTGCTGAGCCTGAGTGGACCACAGCCAAGTCGATGTGCGACCAGGACCGGCATAGGGCCATCGAGATCCGGTCCTACGCGCTGATATCTCGGCGAGCCTGAGCGCGCCGAGCTTCGCCGACGGCTTCGACTTTCAAACAAATCACGAAATCACGCAGGCGAACACGACGCTTCATATGAAGTCTGGCGGCGCGAACAACCAGGGAGAAACGTCATGACATTCTTCGGCACGAGCCACTGTGTGCGTCGCATCGCTCAAGAGAAGCGCTTATGCGTATCGCGTAGGCGCTTACCGCGGCACGCGGTATCTCCGATAGCGAGGTCGCTGGTCGGAATCATGTTGGCCGGGTCGCTACACGTAGCGACCGCATCGGACTATACGATTCTGCTTCGTTTGTATTCCGATACAAACGGTGCAAATTGGACAAATAAGTCGGGCTGGGGGACGTTGTTCAGCGACTATTGCACTTGGTATGGGGTGACATGTGACCAGAACCGGCGCGTTATCGTGCTCGATCTGTCCAACAACAATTTGGTCGGATCTTTGCCTCCGCTGGATGGGCTGACTCAATTGCAGAACTTCAATGTCGGCACCAATCACCTGACCGGAACAATACCGCCTCTGACCGCCCTGACCAACTTGCAATTCTTCTCCGTCGATTCCAATCAACTGACGGGCCCGATCCCTGTACTTACCGGCCTCGCGAAACTGCAGGCTTTCGACGCCACCTTGAATCAGCTAAGCGGGACGATCCCCAGCCTGAGTGCTCAAGGATTGACGTGGTTTCAATATCTTGCCGTCGGCTCCAATCAGCTGACCGGACCGATTCCCGATTTGGCCGGCTTGACCAATCTGCAGTATTTCTATGTCGACCACAATCAACTGACGGGGTCGATCCCCGCGTTGACGGGGCTCTCGAGTTTGCTGGCAATCTTCGTCGGCTATAACGGCTTGAGCGGATCCATCCCGGCCCCGCCAAATCCCGATAGCCTGACGGCAGGAGGGAGCGTGCTCTGCCCGAACCCGCTAACGCCCAGCTCCGATCCGAACTGGGACGCGGCGACCGGGGCTGCACCCTGGTACAGTGTTTGCGACCCGATTTTCAAGAATGGATTTGACTAGCGGGCGCTTAGCTCTGGGTTCCGTTCGGCCGGTCAAATGCTGAGCGGACCTCAACGATCTTGCGATCGCTCGCTCTGTACGATCGGCGCTGGCAGGTGCGCTGCAAAGCGGGGGTGCAGCACACGACGGGATCACGACTCTGCTGGCTCTCGCTCATATCTTCAGTCGCTCAAAGTGCGCGCGCACCTTGTCGCGGTAGCCCTCACTACTCGTGACGGTCGCACCGCCGGCGAGCACCAGGATGAAGTCACCTCGCGGCGTGCGATTGACCTCGCGCACGTGATTGACGTTGACGAGACAGGAGCGGCTGACGCGCAGCATCGGCTGCGAGCGCATGGCGTCCTCGGCCTGCTGCAGGGTGCTGCGCGCGTGGAATGCATCCTTGCCCACCCGCAACGTCACGTAGTTTCGGTCGGCCTCGACCACTTCGATCTGCGCGACATCCACCATTTGCATGCAGCCGCCGGCATCCGCCAGTAGTCGGGGACGCGCTTCTGCAGCCGACCGTGCTGTCCTTTCCAGCTGAGTGATCAGCGTCTCGAGTGCGGCCTGACGGTCGACGACGCTCTCTGCACCGTAGCGATACCGGACGCGGGTGAGCATGGCTCGGAACCGCTCCTCGTCGAATGGTTTGAGCAGATAGTCGACCGCGCTGACGTCGAACGCCTCCAGCGCATAGCGATCGTAGGCCGTCACGAATACGATCAGCGGTAGCACGCCGGGGTCCAGTGACCGCGCGAGCTGCATACCCGACATCGTATTCATCTGTATGTCGAGAAACAGCAGATGCGGTACGCGACGGCGGATCGCCGCGAGCGCGTCCTGAGCGTCGGCGTATTCACCGACGACGTCGAGATCCGGCTCGGCGGCGCAACACCCGCGCAGGATTCTGCGCGCCGCCGGTTCGTCGTCTACGATCATGACATCCATCAGAACACCGGCTGACCTGGGGGTCGGTGCTGCTGCGTGAATTCGCGGAGCACCGGCATCGTGAGCCGCGCGACCCAGGTAGTGGCGTCGGTCGGCCCGGCGCTCAGCCTGGCCTGCGGTCCGAACTGTACCGCAAGCCGTTCGCGCACATTGCTGAGACCGATGCCGTCGCAACCAATGGCGTGATCGGGTGAGATCGTGTTCACGACCCGCAGGATCAGCGAGTCCGAAGACCGCAGCACTTCCACGCAGATCACGATCGGCCCGCCATGACCCGCCAGGCCGTGGACGACCGCATTTTCGACGAGCGGCTGCAAGATCAAGCTGGGAACCCAGATTGCGGGTTGCGCTTCGAGGTCGGGTAGCACGACGGTCAGGCGATCGGCGAAGCGCTGTTTCTGCAACTCGAGGTAGAGTCGTACGAAGCGCAGCTCCTCCGCGAGCAGCGAAAAGTCGCGTTCGCCGGCACTCAGTAGCCGCCGCAGCAAATCGGCGAGTTGCACCATCATCGATTGCGCGACTTGTGGTTCCCAGTTGATCTGACCGCGAATGGTGTGCAGGAGATTGAACAGCGTATGCGGTGACAGTTGCATGCGCAGCGCTGCCAACCGAGCCGCACCCCATTCGCGCTCGAGAGCCGCGACCCGCAGCTCGGAATCGCGGAAGCGCTGGTAGAGGGCGAATCCCGTGACCAGCGTGAGTCCGAAACCATAACTGAGGAAGAAATTGGTGAAGCTCGCGATCCAGAGCACCCCTATGGACTCCGGCGGCTGACCTGCCGCCGCGGTCTGCAGTTGCAAAAGACGGAGCAACTCGATGACGAGCACCATTGCCCAGAATGTCAGCGCTGCGAATGCGACGCCCAATGTACTTTGGGCCAGAACGCGCCACGTCGGCGTCCAGCCGATGCGTAATGACGCCCAATAGCAACCGAGCAGTGCCGGGAAGAGCAGCACGTGCTGCAGCACACGTTGGCCCCACGGCGCGAACACGATCAAATCACTGATCCTGGCGACGTCTGCCTGCAGGCTGTGTGCATAGAGCACGTTCGACAGCGTTACGTATGACCAGAACAGCGTCGTGATCAGGACCAGCGTGCGCATCGATACATGCGCAGCCCTGCCGACCTGACGCTCCGATGCGAGGGCCAACGATGCGACTTCGGTCGTCACGTATGTATTGCTGTTCATGAATACGGGAGGCATGCCTCGTCAGCCCAGTCGACGAGTGCGAGCTTATCGTACTGCCCGCGCTCATGACCCCTTCAACGCTCCTTCTGGGACGGACTCGTCAGTGCCTGGGACGAACTCGACGAGGAACTGTAGATGGGTCGTGGACTCCTGGGGTCTCATAAACCCGCCGCGAATACACCCGCAACCCTGGTGCCGGAAGCGATATCGACATCATCAATCGGCCGGGCTCGTGAGCTCGACCCGGACGAGCCGGGATTCACGGGAAGTAGATCCGCTGCCAGTCATTCCTGATTGAAGGGGCAACCAATGGAAACTATGGAGAACGTACCCATGAAGACACTCGGACATGTTCGGACCTGCCTTCTCGCGATGGCGCCGGTCTTTTTTGCACAACCAACGCTGGGCTGGACGCAGAACGCCTCGACAGCCGCTCCGCAGGAAACGGCCGGCGCGCGGGATGGCCAGCACGATTTCGACTTCAACCTGGGCACCTGGAAAACGCACATAAAGCGGCTCCAGCATCCGCTCACCGGTTCCACGACCTGGGTTGAACTCAACGGAACGGTCGTCGTTCGCAAAGTTTGGGGCGGCCGCGCCCAATTTGAGGAAATCGAAGCCGACGGTCCAACGGGTCACCTCGAAGATGCGACCCTGTTTCTCTACAACCCTCAAACGCACCAGTGGAACCAGTCGTTTGTCAACAGCAGTGACGGTGTCTTGAGTCAACCTGCGATCGGCGAGTTCAAGAACGGGCGCGGCGAATTTTTCGATCAGGAGCCCTTCAATGGCAAGGCTGTCCTGGTTCGAATTGTGTGGTCGGACATCACTCCGAATTCGCATCGATTCGAACAGTCGTTCTCGGACGACGGCGGCAAGACCTGGGAGACGAACTTTGTTGCGATAAAGACGCGGGAAAAGTCATGAAGGAAACGATGACGAACACGTTCAACCATGCTCTGACCTATCTCGTGGCGTAGGCTTGGTGGTCATCTTGCAGCTCCGGTCAGGCGCCTGCCCGACATCAGCAAGACGCTACACTATTGGTTTTTTCGTGCTCGATTGAGCCACGTTTTCACCGAACGAAGGGCCGTGTCAGTACGGTCTTTGCTCAGAACTGCAAGCTCTTCGCCTCGGATCAGCGGCTCATGGAAACGCGGCTCAAGCGAGCGCGAAAATCAACAATGCACGCCATAGGCGAGAACGGAAGGCGTTGCAGACGATGCAGAGCTCCGCTGAAAAATCACCAATACGGGATGTCGGCGCCGATGGTGGCGTGCTAGGCTCGGCACGCTCGCAATCGCCAGGGTAAGAGATGCCATCTACTCTCTGTACTTCATTCGCGCTTGGCATCTTGAGTGTGTTGTTGGCACTGTCGACGACTTCGACGCGCGCCGGAAGCGTCGCTCCGAACATCATTGGGGGCAAAGGCAGTTCGCAATGGCCCGGTGTTGGTACCGTGTACGCAAAGATTGCGGGGGGATACGCCACTTGTACCGGCACTGCCATCACACCCAGATGGGTGCTGACGGCTGCGCATTGCCTTGACCCGGCCGCTGGCGGCTCCAACTATCCCCCTAATACCTCTTTCTTGATCGGGCCAGACTATGCATCGCCCACCGCTACCTACAGCGTCGATCAGATCACTTTTGATTCGAGCTTCAATCCGAACAACCTCTCCAATGGGCACGATCTTGGATTGATCCATGTAACAGCCGATATGCCGGTATTGTCGTTCAAGCTCAATTCGATGCCGCTGACCTCTTCCGTGAACGGACGTTTTGCGCTGATCATGGGGTATGGCATCACGTCCGCCTCTTCCTTTTCAAATACGACCAAGCAGCTGGCGACCGTCCAGATCAACAGCTTTGACGCCAATCTCGTGTATTCCAACTTTAGTTCGACTTCGTCAGGCACTTGCGAAGGAGATTCCGGTGGCCCGCTCTATGTCTATGACGCAGATGGATTCCCTCTGATTTTGGGTACAAGCTCGTTTGGCGACTCAACGTGTGCCCATACCTCCGCTTTGCAGCGGGTTGACGCAGATCTCTCATTTGTCACCAGCACCGTCGGCAGCGGAATTTGCCTGAATGGCGAGTCATGCGACGGCATCTTCCGCAACGGCTTCGAGCCGCCACTCTAAGCCAGCGAAGGGGCCTGGGATTCGCTGCTTGCTGGAATCCGCCTATCGCGCAAATGGTTGGTGTACGGTAGCGCAAAAGCTTCCCGCCCACGTGGGAGTCTCCGCTGAATGCGCACGTGCCATTTGGCTCGGTGCTCAGATGCCATTGGCTGGCACCTCGAAACCGTTGGAGAAAATCCGATCGTCGAGTTCGAACGCGCCGATATCGCAGCGCGCCTGCGCAATGCCGGTGACGTTTTGCGGCCGTGCGTGCCCGCGCTGATCGATGGTCACCGGCACGCTGTTATTGTCGGTACAGTCGATCACGGCGTCGACCGCTGGACTGCGCGGGCTCAAGGCATAGGTCAGGGTCGGGCCGCCGTTGTCGGCCAGTGGCGACAGCTTCGCATCGGTACCGCTCAGCGTGAAGCCGGTGCAACTGGCGTCGGTCGATAGATTCACTCCGAACAGCGCGACTACGCCGGCGCCGAACGAGCAGTTGCCGGCGGTGCCGCTGTTCTCGCTGAACAGACTGTTCTTGATCGTCGTTTGCTGGCCGGCACCGCCAGCGGTGATTTGATAGCTGGCACCGCCGCCGCTCGCGACGTTTTCCGCAAACGTACTGTTGGCGATCGCGACGACGCCATCGGCCTCTATCGCGCTTCCGGTCCCGGCCGAGTTCTTGCTGAACGTTGAATTCTCTATGTTTGCAGCGGAACCCTGGCCGACCAGCAGCGCACCGCCGGCGAAGAACTGGCCTGCGGAATTTTGCAGGAACAGACTGGTATTGATGATCAGATTCGCGCTGCTTCCCTCGATAAAGATCGCACCGCCGGATGGCGACGTATTGTTCTCAAACGTGCTTGTGTGGATGTAGTTCGCCCCGGCAACACCGACATCTCCGCTGCTGTACAGCGCGCCGCCGCGATTGCTGGCGTAGTTGCCGTTGAGCACGACGTTGATCAACGTCAACGTACCGGAATTCGTGATCGCCCCGCCTTTGGCCTTCTGGTAGTCGGCGGAATCCGCGCAACCGCCGCTGAGCGTGAGCTGATTGAGGATCAGCGTGGTGCCGCTGGCGATCAGGGAGAACTCACCCGGGTCGGTCACGCCGTTCCGGTTGCAGACGAGCATCGGGTCGCGTTGGATCGTGCTGCCGTTGCCCTGAATCGTCAGCGAGGTGGTGATCACCGGCAACCCGGTGTTGTTCGCGACATCGTCCACTTCGTTCAACGTGATCGTGATTCCGACAGGCAACACGATCGTGTTGGCCGTGCACAGGCAATCCGGTGTCACGGAAGCGTCGACCCTCGCCGGGGCGATCACCACGCCGCATCCACCCGTTGGAGCGCCCGTGTTCAACTGGGTAATCGCGTCGCGCAGCACGCAGGCATTCTGTACATTGTGCGCGCCGGAGTTGGATGTGACGTTCAGGGTTGACGCCTGCGCGCCAGCATTGGCAAGCAGTACGAGGCACACGAGATATGACCAAATTTTCATGAAATTCCCCTGACAGAGCCGAGCCGGCGGATACCTCCCCTGCTTGGCGATTCGCATCACGAAGGACACGCCGCCAACGGTGGGTATGCAGACACAGCAAACGCATTGCTACCGCGCCGACTGACATGGGTGACATTTACGGATCAGCGACCGCCCGCCCCGTCCAGCACTGCCGGATCTGTCAGCGCACCCGCATCGCCGTGCAATCGAAGCTGCAGGCAGCGATGGAGAACGGGTGAGGGACCGCCTCGGCGCTACTCGAAGCCATCGGCAAAGATCAGATCGTCGCGCTCGTAGGCACCAAGATCGCAGGCAGGGCCATACGGCCGCACGCGGCCACGCTGGTCGGTCGCGAGGGTGTTGCCTGCGATGTCCTTGCAATCGCTGGCGGCATCGATGGCCGGGCTGCCCGCAAGCAGGGCGAACGTGGGGGTCGGACCCCCGTTGTAGCCCAGCGGCGCGAGCTTCGGGTCGGTCTGGCTGATGCTGAAGCCGGCGCAACTGGCATCGCTCGACAAGTTTGCGCCGACCATCGTGAATCCGCCGGATTGAACATAGCAATTCGCACCGGCGGTGGACGCGCCCATCAAACAGTTCTTGATGCCGAAGCTGCCATTGGCCGGAGGGTTGTAGGACCGCAACACGCCGCCCGCGCCATTCCCGCCAACAACGTCGCCAGCGAAGCTGGCGCTGCTCAGCGTCACGGTTCCCTGCTCATTCGATAGTGCTGCGCCGAGGTATGCTTGATTGCCGTTGAAGCTGGCATTGCTCACGTCCAGCACGCTACCAACGTTGTTCGCGATGGCACCGCCGCTGGGATTCGAGCCGTTGCCGGTGGATGACGCGATGTTGTGCACGAATGCACTTCTGCTGATGCCTGCATGAGCGCCGTCGTAGTTGTACAGCGCGCCGCCGGAAGAGCCTCCGACGTTGTCCTGCAACAGGCTGTCGATCAGGACAAGGCCGCCGAAATTGAGAATACCGCCGCCGAAATCATGGCTCGCATTGCCGCGAATCACGCTGCTGCTGATCACCAGCGTGCCGTAGTTCTGCAGTCCGCCACCTGTCGCATAGTTGTCGTCGGCACACCCGCCTGCCAGGGTCAGATGCTGCAAGGCGACCGTGCCGCTCTCGATACGCAGCAGGCGGAACTCGCCGGGCTCGTTGACACCATTGAGGTTGCAGGACAACGCCGGGTCGCGCTGGATGGTGGCACCGTTGCCCTGCACGGTGATATCCGAGTGGACAACCGGCAGGCCATTGCCGCTGCTGATCGCATTGTCCGCCCCGGTCAGCGTGATCGTCACGTTCGCAGGCAAAACGACGACGTCTGCACCATTGCCTGGCGAACAAGTGCCGGCAGGCGCGTCGGTATTCGCAGCGGTGATCGCATCGCGCAACGTGCAGCCGCTGCCGTCGTTGCTGCCGCCGGAGGACGAGGTAACGGTGATCACCGCCGCGCAAGTACATGCGGCGTGTCCCGCAAGAATCAGAGGCAGCCAATGGAAACCTATGCGGCGCATGGCATTCACCTGGTCGAGAAGAAATGGAGCTTCACGAGCAAAAGCCTTCCTTGCTGCACGTGGCAAGCGCTGGTGGAGCATGGTGTGTCCAGGGCGACCTGCCGCACTATTTCGGCGATGCTTCGAAGCCATTGGCTAAGATCGCCCCGCCCTGCATGAACTGTCCGACCGACAGGGGTGCGGTGCCGACATTCACCGATGCGAGTATGTTGTTGTTGCCGGCATCGATCACTGCAACCTGATTGTTGCCATTGTCGGCAATGCAGATGCGCGAGTCGCCGGGATTGACCATGTAGACATGCTGTCCGGTGTTGTCCACGGCAATGCCCGTGGGTCCGCTGTCGACGGGAATACTGGTGATGACCTGGTTGTTCGTCGCATTGATCACTGAGATGTCATTGTTGTAGTGATCGGACACATAGACGCGCGTGGCGCCCGGATTCATCGCGACCGCACGGAAATCCGTATGCATTCCCGCCGGTATCGCGGCGACCACGGTATTGTTCGCGGTGTCGATTACCGAAATCGTGTTGTCGTTGTAGCTGAGCTCGCCGGAGTTCGCGACATAGGCGTATGGGCCGGCGCCCGCGCCGGCGCTGAAAACAAACCTCAGGGCGAGACCGGCCGTTCGTACCGGCATGCCGGATAGGTTGAAGGAACGCGTGATCATTTGCCTGTCCTTCCTCAGCGAGAACGGGATCTGCGCGCGCCTTGCACTTCGGTGGCCGGATCGTGCACCGAGACCGGCACACGCACGTTCGCGCTCACATGACGGCTAGAACGCAACAGCGTTCCACCGACTGACATCGTCCGTCGCTGCCTCAGTCGGCGATTCGGAATAGGCGGGGCGCGCTCGATCGAAGCATCGTCGATGTTCGGCGCAGGCGGGGCGACCTCATGGCGAGGTCAATTCGAAGCGGGCGATTTCTCGAGTTGCGTGACGAGCCGGCCGGCGAGAGCGGTATCGTTTTCAGGGGCGAGAGAGAGCGTGTTCAACGCCTCGCGCCATGACGCATGCGCCTGTTCGCCGTGGCCACCTGCTGCCTGGACATCGCCCAGACCTGCGAGCGCTTGAGCAAGGTACAGCGCGACCGGCGGTGTTCCGGCATGTGCATCGGTTGTCGCGGCGGCAAACATCGGCTCCGCCTGCGTGAAGGCGCGTGCCGCGAGCAGAAGCCGGCCTGCGTCAAGTCGCGCTGCGAGCAGCTTCGGATGATGCGGAGGTAGCTCGTGCTCGAACATCGCTATGGCGGACAGTGCCAGCGCCTGCGCGCTTGCCGGTTCGCCGCGTGCCTGGGCGAGTTCAGCCTCGACGAGCAATTCGGCTGCGATCTGCGGATGCGAATCACCGAAGTGTTCGCGATTCGAAGCCTGCGCAGCGGCGAGAAGCCGCTCTGCTTCGTCGAACGCGCCACCATGGATCAGCCAGCGCGCGAGATTGGCGCGGCTCTGTGCAACATACGGATGGCCCTCGCCGCGCAAATGCAAATCCATCGCCAGCGACTCGCGCTGCAAGGCTGCCGCCTCGTTGTAGGCGCCTTGCGTATCGCGTACTCGAGCGAGATTGTTGAGCGTGGTCGCAGTGTCGGGATGGTCGCTGTGAAACAACACGCGCTCTTGTGCAAGTTCCTCGGCCCACAACTTTGCCGCTGCGATGAACTTGCCTTCCGTCATTTCGACCAGAGCAAGTTCGTTCAGATCGGACGTCGCGTGTGGATTGGGTTGCGTGTAGATCGCGCGGTCGATTGCCACTGCCTCGCGCATCGCCGCCTCGGCGGCATCGATGCGGCCGAGATCGCGCAATGGCCCGGCGAGGAAACCCAGCGCTTCGGCCACCAGCACATGCTGGTTGCCATGTTGGCTGCGCGTGCGCGCAACGACGTCCTGCGCCGTGGCGGTCGACTCTTGCAGCTTTCCATTAGCCTGCTGTGTCATCGCCAAGCCGTACATCGCCTCGTTGATTTCGACGCGATCGTCGGGCAACACGCGGCGATACATATCAAGCGCCTGTTGCTCCAGGGCCATCGCATCGGCCGCTCGATCGCTGCGCAGGTGCAGGACCCCCAGTAGCTGCAAGGCATGCGCCAATGCGACCGAGTCGCCCGGATGCTGCGCGCGGTATGCGGCGATCGCCTGTTCGATGGCGGCAGCGCCCTGCGCGAAACGGCCTTCAGCTTCATCAAGCGCGGCCAGCGCGGATGTAGCCTTCAGGGTTTCGTCCGCGCTCGCCCCGAACAGGGTTTGCGCCTGGATACGCGCGCGATCGAGCGGCGCGCGCGCCGCATCGAGTTGGCCGCGCCGGCGCAGGATATCGCCGATTGTGCGCAGCAACTCCACCTCGGTCCGCGGCTGGCGCGTGAAATCGGCCTTGCTCATGTCGATCGCGCGCGTAAGCATTTCCTCAGCGGTCTGCGCTGGCGCCGCGCTGCCCGGCGCATTGGTCTCGAACAGCTTTGACAGGAAATCGCTTACGGCTGCAGCGCGATTGGCCTCGTCCTGCGCGTGCGCCGCCTCGCGACGCGCGATATCGGCCTGATGAATGCTGAATACCGAGGCGCCCGTCAACGTGGCCGCGATCAGCGCCGCCGCCGCGACGCCGAATTTGTTGCGCTGTATGAACTTCGCGCTGCGATAGGTCCACGCATCCGGTCGCGCGCGAACAGGTCTGCCGTTGAGATGACGCAGGATATCGTCGCGAAGCGCTGCCGCGCCGGAATAGCGGCGCCCGGGTTCGGCCTGGGTCGCCTTGCGCACGATCGACTCGAGATCACCGCGGAGGCGCGGCCTCGTCGCGGGAACATTCGAGCCGCACGCCGTCGCCGCGATGCGCAGGCGAGCGGGCATGCCGCCGCTCATCGATGCGCTGGGGCTGCCGCCACATGCGGGTTCGTCGGTCAGCAGTTCGCAGAGTAGCACCCCGAGCGCGTAGGCATCGGTCGCGGTAGTGATCGTTGCGCCGACGAATTGTTCGGGCGCGGCGTAGTTCGGAGTGAGACGGCACGGTTCGCTGCGCGTGATCTCGCCGGTGCCTCCGGCTTCCGGCAACAGCTTGGCGATACCGAAATCGAGCAGTTTCGGCGTCCCGGCGCGATCCACCAGGATATTCGATGGCTTCAGGTCACGATGCACGATCAAGTTCTGATGTGCATAGGCGACTGCATCGCAGGTCGTGGCAAACAGCTTCAGGCGCGACTCGATATCGAGCCGCCCGGCCTTGCAATATTCGGTGAGCGGAAGACCGTCGATGTACTCCATCGCAAAATACGGAACGCCCGCCGCGGTAATGCCGCTATCGAAGATGCGCGCGATATGCGGGTGTTCGAGGCGCGCATGGAGCTGCTGCTCGCGCCGGAACAATTCCTGCTGAACGGCACTGTAGAGACCGATCCGCAGCAGCTTGAGAGCAACGTGCTGAGTGAATTCCGCCGTCTCGCGCGTAGCCAGGAACACCGCGCCCATGCCGCCTTCACCCAGCGTCTTCTCGACTCGATATGGGCCAATTCGCCGGCCTTCGAGATCGCTGCCGCGCACGGCGATCTCGCGCACGGCCTGGTCGACATCGCTATCGACGCGCGCGTCGAGCGCGAGCAGATACGCGACCGCGGCGCGCAGATCGTCATCGGCACAATCGCGCGCGAGCCGCTCGGCGCGTTCTTCGTCCGCGAGATCCATCAGCGCATCGAGCAGCGGTTCGATCTCGCTCCAGCGCGCGGCGATCAGCTCGTGCATGCTTGGTCGTCGAGTAGGCTTTGCAGCAGCGCGCGCGCTTTGCGCCAGTCGCGAAAGATCGTACGCTCAGTCAGCCCGAGGCACGCAGCCACATCCTTGAATTCGAGACCGGCGAAGACGTGCAGTTCGACGACCTCGCGCAGGCGCGCGCTGACCTTGCCGAGCCGGTCCAGCGCCTGTTCGACGAGGAGCAGGTCGGCACTGTCCCCTTCCATGCGCAGGTTCTCGAGCGCGTCGTCGTCGCGGCGCTCGTTTCCGCCGCGTTTGTCACTCGAGCGGCGGCGCGCATTGTCGATCAGGATGCTGCGCATCGCCTTGGCGGCATAAGCGAAGAAGCAACGACGGTCGGACCAGGACAGGCGTGATTGGTCCAGGAGTTTCAGATAGGCTTCGTGTACCAGCGCCGTCGTGTTGAACGTGTCTTGCGCACCTGGACGCTGCGCATGAGCGAGTCTATGCAACTCGCCATAAATCATCGGCAGCAGAACATCCAATGCGGGCCTGTCGCCAGCACCGGCACGTTGCAGAAGCTCGGTGATATCGTCGCGCATCGCCCCTCTGACGGACGCGAGGATACTCTAGTCCAGCTGATCAGAGGCGCGGATAGTGCGCGATCAGCCCGGTGCTGCTGATCAGTCAGGAGTTACCTTTTTGGAAGGGTCTGCTCCCGGCACTCGTCGCGACGCTTCAGTAGCGGATGCTCGGTGGACCGCTTGTTGCAACCAGCTCGCCAAGTGCGTTGCTCATTCCCTTCACTCCTTGGCTATTTTTGCCCAACCTCCATCAGGGTAAACAATAAAAATTCAAATAGATCAGCGCCTTGTAAAGGCATTCATTTGTTGTCGGATTCAGTTTGTGACGACCCAAGCTGCAGCCCCGTCCAATCGCGCCACCTGGGTCCTCTCAGGAAAGGGAGTCTCTAGAAACGCCGGGGCGGTTCATCTGCGGGCATGTTCGGAAATCGACCGCTGCATCGTTCAACGTGACAGATGCCCCCAATCCGAGAGGAAACTGTCATGCATTCTCTACGTCCCACCCGGATCGCCGCCTGCTTGTCGGCGATCTTTTCCCTGGCCGCCGCGGCAAAACCCGGGTTCGCCGCCACGCACCTGGTGACCAGCTGTGACGACAGTGCGTCCGCTGCTACGACGCCCGGAACGCTGCGCTTCGAAATCGGCGCAGCTGCCGACACCGACATCGTCGACCTCAGCACATTGACTTCCTGCAGCACCATCACGCTGCATTCCGGCGAAATCCACTTCGCCGTACCGAACTTGAGCATCGTCAGCAGCAGTTCGAATCGAAAGACGATATCCGGAAATCTGACCAACCGCGTTTTCAATCACGCAGCAGCCGGCACATTGGAAGTCGACTATCTGACGATTACAGCGGGAAGATATCAGGCCGCCGCCGCAGCGGGTGGGTGCATCATCTCCGGCGGCACGGTCGTGTTGACGGGCTCGACGGTGACGGGCTGCGCGGCCAAGCAAACTCCCGCGGCAACATTGGGAAACTACGCGCAAGGTGGCGGCGTCTTTGCCCGCAAGGGCATGCAAATGTCCAACAGTGTGATTTCAGGCAACGTCGCCGACGCAGGGAGCGCGCCGAACTCCGGGGGCGCGCAGGGCGGTGGCGTGTTCGTTGGGCAGCTCGGCGGCGTTCCCTCTGCATCGAACCTTGCAATGAAGTACAGCACCCTCGAGAACAACTCCGTGACGCCGCCCCCGCCCGGCAGCGGCCACGACCAAAACTGGGGAGGAGGTGCGTTCGTCGCTGCCGGAAGCCTTAGCTTGAAAAACTCCACGGTGAATGGCAACTACGCTCCGTCTGGAGGTGGCCTCTATCAGACGGCCAATGGACAACCCACGACGGTACTCATCTCCAACAGCACGATATCCGGAAATACGGCCAAAGGATCGGGTGCGGGGAGCGGAGTCGGCGGTTTGCAGGTGGCGGGCCCACTGCAGATTCTAAACAGCACGATTGCGCTCAACAACGGCAATGTCGGCGGCGTGCGCGGCAGCACTTCGACAACCATTCAGAGTTCGATCATTGCAACCAACATCAGCGATTTTCAGCCGCTTTCCAAGGACTTCTATCAGGGGAACGTCAATCTTTCCGGAACGGACAATCTGATCCAATCCATCGGCATATCGCCGCTCCCCTCCGGTTTCATCACCGTGACCAGCGACCCACAATTGGTGCCATTGGGAAATCATGGTGGACACACGATGACGCACGCGTTGCTGGCGAGCAGTCCTGCGCTGGGCATGGGAAACAACAGCGCCAACCTGAGTGTCGACCAGCGCGGCATTGGTTACTCCCGGCCGCCGACGTCGCCGGACATCGGCGCATACCAGCGCCAAGTCAACGACGACGAGCTGTTCTACGATGGTTTCGATCGATGAGCTAGCGACAAGCTTCTGCAACGACTGACAAGAAACGGGCCGACCGCGCACAGGTTGAGAGGGTCGGCCCGTTTGTTCGTCCCTGAGGTTACGTGCGCGCCCTCAGCTGGACGCGTTGCCCGAAACCTGCCGCCGGCGAGCGGCGGAATGGGGTCGAAAGCCGCCGGCGAAGCGCGCCTGGCCTGCCCTCGATAACCTGTGCTAGTCGCCCTACCCTATCTCGATGAAGCTCGTTTACGGCGCTTACGAACACTCTGAACGTCGAGCGCTTCAAGGCGTGCTCGCACTTCGCGTTTACCGAGTCCTCTTAGAGTCGCGAGCGTGGCCAGCTGTTCCTTGCGAGGAACGGTCTTCTTGTGCTCCCAATTGTAGATCGACTGGTCACTGACGCCCATGAGCCGAGCGAGCTCGGGTGCAGAAAGGCCCAAGCGAGCGCGCAAGGAGACCAAACCCTTCGCTACAAATCGCAGCGGTCGCTCGGCAGAACTTGCGTCTGCCTCATTGCTCATCTTCGCGCTTTGCTTGGAGAGCACTGTCGTCCGTCGCTCAACCCCGGCGACCTGCCGTTTCAGCGCAGCGATCTCGCGTCGGTAGGTGGCAGACGCCTTCCTCAGGGGCTCGACGTGCTTGCGAATCTCCCTCCGGCAGAGGCGCGAGATTTCTTCCTTTAACAGCGTTCCGATATTGGGCATTTTCCAGTCTTCTGATTGCCAAGGGAACTCAATAATACCCCTAATATGGCCAGAGCGAGCTGGCGCACGGTATTCATGTGGCCACCGAAGGGATGTGGCACACCATAGCGGCCTATGACCCGCAGTGGGGTGACGAGACGCCGGTCACGCTAACCAGCGCCTTGGAAGCCAAAGTACGCCAGGCATCGAAGCGGTCACGGACGCTGTTGTCACGAAGTCACGAATTGGCGGATCGCTGCCTAGAAGCAGAAGGCGGCCCCGCGAATTCCAGGCGACGAATCCACCAAGCGCCCAATCCGGGAGCAGGCTTTAACCAGGGTTTTCAAACCCAACGCATCTGGCGCTGCTGGGCCTTTGCCGCGGAGATCGACTCAAAGCAGCCGGTCTCGATGTCGGTCAAATTCCCGCAAGCGTTCCCCAAGTGCTGTATTCTTCGAAAGGTGGCCAAGGCCGGGCATTGAGCAAGGCTGTCCATGACGAACGCCTCTCGACCGCTTCAGTTGCTTCTGATCGAAGACGAGCCCGCTGACGTTCTGCTGTTCCGGCAAGAATGGGCAAGTCCGGCGCTGGGTGAGCACCGTATCGAGCATGTAGCGTCGCTGGCGGAAGCGCTTGCCTCCCTGAGCCGGCAGACCTTTGATGTCATCGTGACCGACCTGGATCTGCCCGATGCCAGCGGCATCGAAGCCGTCGAACGCCTTCACGCGCGATACCCGCACGTTCCCATCATCGTGCTGACGAGTGACGAGAGTCCCGAGACGGGGCTGGCTACCCTGGCCGCAGGTGCCCAGGACAAACTCACCAAGACCCATGTGACGCCTACTGCCCTGGCGCGTTCGGTGCACTACGCGCTCGCGCGCCAACATCTGGATGGCGAGTTGCGCGAGCAAGCCACCGAACTGCGCGCGCTCTTCGACAACAACCCGAACCCGATCTACGTCGTCGACAGGGAAACGCTCCGGTTCCTGGCAGCCAACGACGCGGTCGTGGCGATGTACGGCTACACGCGGACGGAATTTCTCGCGCTTTCGCTGTTCGACATCCGCCCCAGCGATGAATTGCCGCGACTTCGCGAGACCCTCGCCGCACTGGGTCCACATGACCGCTCCAGTGGATCGTGGCACCACCGGAAGAAAGACGGCACGGTCTTCCCCGTCGAGATCAATGCCGAGCCGCTGGCCTTTCGCGGGCGTCCCGCCTGGATCGTCGTGATTCGTGACACCAGCCTGCGCCAGCGCGCGATCGCTGCGCTGCAAGCAAGCGAGCAGCGGTTCCGCGGCTTGTTCGAAAACAGTCTCGGATTGCTATGGACGCACGATCTCGAGGGTGTCGTGCTGTCGGGCAACCGTGCCTTTGCGGAAGCGTTGGGTTATCCCATCGGACAAGTGCTTGGGCGCGATTTCACGGAGTTCATCCCCCCGCGCAAACATGCGCGGTTCGTGGAGTACCTTCGCCGCATCACAGATCAAGGAGCCGACTCCGGTCATTTCTCGCTGGTCACCCAGCAAGGTGATCGTCTGATATGGGAGTACCGAAACGTGCTCTGCGCGGACGCCGAGCACAACGCGTACGTGCTGGCTCACGCGCAGGACATCACCGCGCGACGCGAATACGAACGCAGGCTGAGAGACATCAGCCTCCGTGACTCCCTGACAGGTTGCTACAACCGGCGCTACCTGGATGAATACCTTGCTGACAACAACGGCGTGGCCAGCTGGGGCTGCGTCCTCATTGATCTCGATCATTTCAAGGCGATCAACGACACCTATGGTCACGCACGTGGTGACGAAGTCCTGGTCGGCACGGGTCGCTTTCTCGCACGCCACGCCCGCGAGGAGGACGCCGTCGTGCGCATGGGAGGCGACGAATTCCTCGTATTGCTCGACGGCGCCGATGAAGCGACGACGGTCGCGTTGGCGGACCGGCTACAGACTCTCGGACCCGGGGAGGTGCCCTCGGATTTCTCCATCGGCTGGGCTGTGAGACAAGACAATGAATCCTTCGACACTACGATTCGGCGCGCGGACTCGCACCTGTACCAGGTCCGCGCGATTCGACGCAGCGCCGAACGGAGAACAACACCCTCCACTCGATAGTCGATTCTCGGAGTTCGGCAGAATCGGCGCAGCCGTTCGATGGTTTGAACGCTCCGGTTCCACGTACGCGCGTGCCGGGAGGCGCGATCAAGGTTCCGACTGACTTGATCACTGTGCCGGATCGCTCGCATCAAATCGTTGGTACTCATCACCTGGCATGCATCAGCGCAATGACGTGAGATGGGCCTTAACAGCCTCATTGCCAGGTGTTCGTGCAAGTACCGCCGTGTGCTCGATGACGAAGGATGAAAGCGAGGGCAACCACCAAGCAGGCGCCGCCGTCACACAGACGGCGCCTCTTAATCTACGTTACAGCCGGCAACTCTCGAAGCCGTCGCTGAACAGCATATCGGCAGCGACGATGCGGAACCCGTTGCTCGTCGCGTTCAACGTTCCGTTACTCGCGGAGATCGTCAAGCCAGGCGCCGCCGCCAATGTATAGAAGCGCTGAGTACTCGTCAGCGTGGCCACGCCAGCGGTCATCATCACACTGCCGAGATCGACCGTACCGCCACAGGCCGTGATCGTGAAATCGACGGTACCGCTGGCGGAGATCACGTGGCCAAGCGGATCCTTTTCAGTGACCTGAATCGTACCCAGCGCGTTGCCTTGATTCGCGTCGGTCGGCTGGACCGTGAACACCAGCGTTGGTGTGCCTGGCCCGACCGCGAACGACTGCGGGTTCTGCGGCGCCGCGTTGTAGTTCGCATTGCCTGCCTGGTTCGCGTCGATCACGCACGTGCCCGCGCCGGTGAACGACACGGCGCTGCCCGAGATCGTGCACACCGAGCTCGCTGTCGCATCGATCGTGAACGTTACCGGATTGCCCGAGGCACCACCGGTTGCGGTCACGTTGTACGTCGCGCCACCCACCTTCGCGCTGCCCGGAGGCGTGGAGGTGTATGTGATCGTCTGACTGGCTTTGTTGATCGTGATGTTGTCGGTGACCGTCGGCGCCGGGTTATGAGTCGCATTGCCTGCCTGGTCCGCGTTGATCGCGCAGGTGCCTGCACCGACGATTGTCGCCGTCGGACCGGACACCGTGCACACGCTCGTCGTCGTCGAGGTGTACGTTGCCGCCAAACCGGAGGACGCCGTCGCATTCAACGCGAATGTACCGCCCGCGCTGTACGTCACTGGCCCAGGATTCGGAAACGTGATCGTCTGGTTGGTCTTGCACGTCACGTTCGCGTTCGTCACGTTGCTCGCGCTGATCGTGCCCGAGGGGTTGGCCACGGTGCACGTCTGGCCCGTCGGCTGCGTCTGCACGCTCACCGTGTAGCTCGTCCCCGTCGGCTCCCCAGCCGGGAACACATAGTTCGTCGCACCCGACGCCACGCTCACCGTCTGGCTGGCCGCCGTCACTGCCAGCGTGAACCCGCTCGTCTGACCGCTCACGCTGCCGCCGATCGTGTAACCGCAACTCGGAAACTTGAACGAGCCTATACGCGTGCTCCAGTTGAATTCTCCCGTCGCCTTCAGATACTCGTTGGTGTACCAGAACGTGCAATCGTCGGTCGGATCGACAGTCATCGCGCTGTAGTCGCCCCAACGAGTCAGGCCTTGGACGCCGCTCTGCGATCCAGTGCCCACGATCATCGAGGCCTCGGTCTGCATCGTGCTCAGTGGATCACCGGCCAGGCGCCCGGTGTAGCGGATCGATGGGTACAGCGAACTACCGGAGACACTGTAGCCGAGCATCATGTTGCCTTGCCGATCCATCGCCACCGAGGGCATCCAGCGAAAGTTGCCGTCAGGAGCGAAGGTCGATTGCTGGAAAACGCTGGGCGATGCAGCCCCGGGATTCCGCATTTCGTACCAGCGCGCCCCCACGCCGGCGCCCGCCGTCACCGAATGACTCACGACCAACGACTCATTCGTGCCGAAGTTGCGGTAGGCCAGACGGAACATCAGACGGTCGGCCAGCGAATCGAGCTGCTGGCTCGTTCCAGATTGCGGAATGCAAGTGCCGCCGCCACAAGCTTGCGCGAAGGACGCGACCGGTATCGAAGTACCGGCGCTCAAGGTGGTATTCGCCGTGTTCGCCCAATCCACGTGGAACTTGAACAGCTTCAGCGACCCGTTGGTGCTTCCGAGCTCCACCATATAGTTCGGCGACCCCGCCGGTGGCGGGTTCGCACCATCCATGTCTGACGGGAGCACGCCCCCGTCGGTAGAGCCGGTCTGGAAGCACTGTTGCGTCGCGGCTTGGCCGGCGAGCATCCTGGCGCGATCGTACACGCACAGTTTCGCACCGAGGTAAGTGGTGCCGGCGCTGTTGAACATGTTGAAGGTCGTGTAATAGCCGTCCGGCCAGACGCCCATTTTCGGGTAATCATTGAAACCCGTGTACCCAAACGCGTAGCGATTCCAGGCTCCGGTCGGATCGCCGGTCTGCGAAACCGCCACGCACTCGAGAAACGGAGTGTTCGCGCCGTCGGCGCCGGTGACCGCGAATTGCGAAAGCACCCATCGATCGGCGGCTTTGTCGTAGACCACGATGCCATCGCCATCATCGTCCGTCTCGCAAAGACCGCCAAAGCCGTGCCACAACGTGTTGGTCGCAACCGGACCGAACACTACCGCCTTGGTGGCTTTGCTGAAGACCGCGAAATCAGCATTGACGACCTGCACGTAGTGGTTCGGGCCAACGGCTCCAACCGTATCAGGCGGGGAGCTATTCACGACAAACGTACCGTTCGGGCCCGTGAAATTATTGCCGATGCCATCCACCGTGCTGATCGGCGCAGGCGTCGCCACCGTCGGCGACATCGTTCGCTGAATCGCGCCATCGGGCAGATTCCGTGGACCCGGCAAAGGCGGCAGCTCACCTTCGAAATGCACACGTCTGCCACCGTGCGGCGCCGGCGGGGTGTCGCGCAACGACGGCAGCGTGTCGTGGTGTTCGTCAGGAGTGACGGTTACCGTTCCATGCTCCTGCGCGAACGCGGAAGCACTTGGTAACGCGGTCAGCGCGAGCGCAAATACAGCGAACCCCTTGGCCGACACGCGCGTGCCGAGCCCAGCGAACATGTGGAGCATGAAGCGAACTCCCCGAAACTCGTTGCCCCAGCTCTCGCCATCGTGGCGGCAAGAAACTTGCCTGCGATGTATCCCCACACCCCATTGGCGAGCGACTATACGGACGCCACGCAGAGCAGGCAACAATCGTCCGAAGACGTATGAACAGCTCTTGCGAACGCGATGCCCGTGACGCGCAGCCGCTGACGAGCAGACAGGCCTCGCGACCCGGCCATGTTTCCCGGATTCAGCGGCCACGCCGATCCATCCGACACGGGTCATTCACACGCTAACCATGTAACGCAGCAACGACGCGGCCAGCGCCACCGCTGCGCTCAGCGGCGGCTGCGGAAGAATCCGGTCAGCAACTCGCCCGCCTCGACAGCGAGCACGCCGCCGCGGACTTCGAGACGATGGTTGTGTCGTTCGTGCTGCAGTACGTCGAATGCGCTGCCGGCTGCACCCGTCTTGGGATCGCGGGCGCCGTAGACCACTCGCGCGACCCGCGCATGCACGATCGCACCCGCGCACATCACGCACGGTTCGAGCGTCACATATAAGGTAGTGCCAGGGAAGCGGTAGTTGCCGAGCCTGCGCCCGGCATCCCGCAACGCCTGGATCTCGGCGTGTGCCGTGGGATCGTCCAGCGTGATGTTGCGGTTCCAGCCTTCACCGACGACTTCGCCGTTCAACACGAGCACCGCGCCAACTGGAACCTCGCCATCGCTGGCCTCGGCGTGCCGCGCAAGTTCCAGCGCGCGCTGCATCCAGCTGCAATCGACGGCTTCGGCGTCTGGCGTGACCGATGAGGTCGAATCGCTATCGTTCGCGTGCATCGCCTATTTACCGGAGCCAAGCCACAGCCTATGACTCGAATAGTCGATCGTCAGCCGCGTGCCCTGAAAGAAATCCGTTCCGAGAATTCCATCGATCGGCGTACCCGCGCCGGCGCTGATCGTGGTCATGGAATCCGAAATCGCGATACGTTCGAGAGCGCGGTTGACGCCGCCAAAGCCGAACACGGCCTTGCCCACCCCCACTTGCACCGATCCGCCCGCGCCACCCTGCACGCCTTGGCCTTCCGTCGCCACGTGCGCACGCGCCGCAGCGGAGGGCGACAAAACGGTGCCCGTGGCTCCGGTGTCGATCTCCATCGTATAGGGCCCCGTGCCGTTCACCGTTGCCTTCACCAGAAGAATCGGCTTCTTGGCAGCCAGGAGGAAATTGGTTGCACCCGCGTCGGGACCCGGCTTCGCCGCCAAGTCGATGCAGCGGCTTTCGTAGTCGATCGAAAACGTGCGGTCGCGAAGAAAGTGATAGCCCACGATCGCATCCACACGCCGTCCCACGCCCACGCTCATCCGATCGATCATCGATGTGACGGCGATTTCCGTGGGGCCCAGGACAACAGGACCCAACTCGAAACGGGGCAAGGTTGCGGTACTGTAGCTTTGCTGCTGCGGTCCGACCGAGATGCTGTCCGTTGGCGTGATTTCACGGGAACGGGTCAATGCCAGGCGCTTCGCGGCCGCGTCACTGAGGAACACGGAGAACGGCGGTGCCGCGCCCGTATCGATGACGACGTCCGCTTTTTCCAGCTTCTCTCCAATTCTCGCCTGGACGACGATCAACGGCGCGTGCTGGGAGGCGTAGTCGAAGGGTATCGCCCGCGAAGAGGCGGAGTTGACCGGGTCCGGGACAGGCGTCGGTTGGTCGGCGGCGCAGGCTGGCAAGCCGAACACCAGGCCCAGGCCAAAGACGCTGGAGCGGATTGCGCAGATCAGAATGCTCGGGTTGCCCATCATCCTGCCGACCTCGATGCAACGCGCGAACGTAGGCATGAAATCTCTCGAGCCCTCATACCTACGAGAACTCACGCCTTCCTTCCTATTCCCGCTGATACGAACCATCGCTGAGATCGACGGCTGAGTCCCTCATTCCCACTCGATCGTCGCCGGCGGCTTGCCGCTAATGTCATAAACGACACGAGATATATTGGATATCTCATTGATTATTCTGTTGGAAACTGCACCAAGGAAGTCATACGGCAGATGCGCCCAGTGCGCGGTCATGAAATCGATCGTCTCGACCGCACGCAGCGCGATAACCCATTCGTAGGCGCGCGCATCGCCGACCACGCCGACCGATTTGACCGGAAGGAACACTGCAAAAGCCTGGCTGGTGCGGTCGTACAGATCTGCCTTGCGCAGTTCCTCGATGAAGATCGCGTCGGCGCGCGCGAGGATCTCGGCGTACTCGCGCTTGACCTCGCCGAGGATGCGCACACCGAGACCCGGTCCCGGAAACGGATGCCGGTAGACCATCGCGCGCGGCAGGCCGAGTTCGACGCCGATACGGCGCACCTCATCCTTGAACAACTCGCGCAGCGGCTCGACGAGTTTCAACTTCATCTGCTCGGGCAGGCCGCCGACGTTGTGGTGCGACTTGATCACGTGAGCCTTGCCGGTCTTGCTCCCGGCCGACTCGATCACGTCCGGATAGATCGTGCCCTGCGCGAGCCACTTCACGCCTTCGAGCTTGTGCGCCTCCTCGTCGAACACCTCGACGAACAGACGGCCGATGATCTTGCGCTTGGCCTCGGGATCGTCAATGCCAGCCAGCGCCGCGTAGAAACGGTCAGCTGCGTCGACGCGGATCACCGTAACGCCCATATGCTCGGCAAACATCGCCATCACCTGGTCGCCTTCCTTCCAGCGCAGCAGGCCGGTATCGACGAACACACAGGTCAGGCGTTCGCCGATCGCGCGATGTAGCAGCGCGGCGACGACCGAGGAATCGACGCCGCCGGAGAGCCCGAGCAGCACGCGGTCGTCGCCGACCTGCGCGCGCACGCGCGCGATCTGGTCGTCGATGATGTTCGCCGGGGTCCACAACGGCGCGCAGCCGCAGATATCGGTGACGAAGCGCTTCAGCAGCGCACTGCCCTGCTTCGTGTGCGTGACCTCGGGATGGAACTGCACGCCGTACCAGCGCTTGGCTTCGTTCGCCATCGCGGCGACTGGAATGCGATCGGTGCGCGCGGTGACGACGAAGCCCGGTGGCGCGGCGGCGACGTGGTCACCATGGCTCATCCAGACATCGAGTGCCTGTGCCGGTGCATGGTCGCTGAGACCTGCCAACAGGCGGTCCTGCGCGACGACCTCGACCTTTGCATGCCCGAACTCGCGCGCATCCGCGGCCTCGGTCGCGCCACCGAGCTGTGCGGCCAGCGTCTGCATGCCGTAGCAGATGCCGAGGATCGGCAGGCCGGCATCGAACACGATCTGCGGCGCGCGTGGTGCGTCCGCCAGCGTCGTCGATTCCGGTCCGCCGGAAAGAATGATGCCTTTCGCGCCAAACGCGGCGATCTCGGCCGGATCGTGGTCCCAGGCCCAGATCTCGCAATAGACGCCGATCTCGCGTACGCGCCGCGCGATCAGCTGCGTGTATTGCGCGCCGAAATCGAGGATCAGGATTTTGTCGCTATGGATATTTGTCATTCGCTGCAACAGCACTGAGAAGGAGATCCGTTCACGCCGGGATATCGAAGCGCGAATGCTCGCGACGCATGATGGCTCGCCCTTCGATAGCTCGGGGCGAACGGCAACTCTCTCCGTGCGCGAGGGTGGAACCGCCCTCGCGCCGTCCTCGATGATCAATCAAGCCGGTAATTCGGCGCTTCCTTCGTGATGGTCACGTCGTGCACATGCGACTCGCGCACGCCGGCCGAGGTGATACGCACGAACTGCGGCTTGGTGCGCATGTCGGCAACGGTGCCACAGCCGACATAACCCATCGCGGCGCGCAGGCCACCGGCGAGCTGGTGCACGATGCTGCGCAGCGGTCCGCGATACGGCACGCGGCCTTCGATGCCTTCCGGCACGAGCTTGTCGGCGTCGCTCTCGTCGTCCTGGAAATAGCGGTCCTTCGAGCCTTTCTGCATCGCACCGAGCGAACCCATGCCGCGATAGCTCTTGTATGAGCGCCCCTGATACAGCTCGACCTCGCCGGGTGCCTCCTCGGTGCCGGCGAACATGCCGCCGATCATCACGCAGTCCGCGCCGGCCACGAGTGCCTTCGCGATGTCGCCGGAGTAGCGGATACCGCCATCGGCGATCAGCGCAACATCGCTGCCCTTCAACGCCTCGGCAACCATGCCGACCGCGGAGATTTGCGGCACGCCGACACCGGCGACCACGCGTGTCGTGCAGATCGAGCCCGGACCGATACCCACCTTGACCGCATCCGCCCCCGCATCGGCGAGGGCTTTAGCCGCATCGCCGGTGACGATGTTGCCGGCGATCAGCGAGACGTTCGGGAAATTCCTGCGCACCCAGCGCACACGCTCGATGACGCCATCGGAATGCCCGTGCGCCGTGTCGACGACCAGTGCATCGACGCCGGCCTCGATCAATGCCGCGACGCGCTGTTCAGTGTCGCCGCCGACGCCGACCGCGGCACCGACGCGCAGGCGCTCGCGATCGTCCTTGCACGCGTTCGGGTTGTCGCGTGCCTTCTGGATGTCCTTGACCGTGATCAGGCCGCGCAGGCGGAACGCGTCATCGACGACCAGCACCTTCTCGATGCGGTGCTTGTGCAGCAGCGCGAGCACTTCCTCCTCGCTCGCGCCCTCCTTGACCGTGACCAGGCGTTCCTTGCGCGTCATGATGTTGCGCACCGGATCGTCCGGCTTCTTCTCGAAGCGCAGGTCGCGGTGCGTGACGATGCCGACCAGTTGCTCGCCGTCGACGATCGGCACGCCGGAGATGTTGTGGCCGCGCGTGATCTGCATGACTTCGCGGATCGAGGTGTGCGGCCCGACCGTGATCGGATCGCGGATCACGCCGGATTCGAACTTCTTGACCAGGCGCACTTCGGCGGCCTGGCGTTCGATCGTCATGTTCTTGTGGATGATGCCGATGCCGCCGCATTGGGCCATCGTGATCGCCAGACGCGCCTCGGTGACCGTGTCCATCGCGGCGGACACGATGGGCAGGTTCAGGCGGATGTTGCGGGTCAGGCGGGTGCCGAGATCGACGTCGCGCGGCAGAACAGCAGAATAAGCCGGTACGAGCGAAACGTCGTCGAAGGTAAGAGCTTCGGAGAGGATGCGCATGCCCTATTTTACAGACTCGACCGCGCCGCCGCCACCCGTTGCTCCCATGCCTCCGATCCCCGCGTGCCAGCAAGCACCGGCGGCGGAGGTTCAGGCCATGACCGTCGGTTCACCGGCGTCCGCATCAAGCATCTCCATCCACGCAAACGCCTGCAGCAGCCGCAGCCAGGCGTCATCGAGCGGCGCCTGCAGCTTCAGCGACTGCCCCGTCGCCGGATGAACCACTGCCAGCCGCCGCGCGTGCAGCAGCAGCCGATGCACGCCGTAGTGCTGGCGGATCAGGCGATTGTGGTCGCCGCGGCCATGGCTGGTGTCGCCCAGCAGATGGTGGGAGACGTGATGGAAATGCCTGCGGATCTGCCGGTAGCGCCCGGTTTCCGGGCTCACCTCGAGCAGGGCGTAGCGCTGCTGGGGATAGCGGCCCTGCGCGATGGGCACCTCCACCGTGGCCAACCGGCGCCAGTGCGTCAGCGCCGACTTGGCCTCGCCGCGCAGGCTCGAGCCGGACAGGGGATAGTCGATCGAGCCCTGCTCGGCGGGCCAGCCACGCACGACCGCGAGATACGTCTTTTCCACGGTGCGTGCCATCAACTGGCGGCCGAGTTCGGCCGCCATCTCGGTCGATCGTGCCACCAGCAGCACGCCGCTGGTGGCGCGATCGAGACGGTGTACCGCATGCAACCGGCCTTCCACCTGCAGGCGCAGGCGGTCCATCAGATAGTCATCGTCGGCGCCGACCAGGCGGCTGCGGTGCACCGCGAGGCCCGCGGGTTTGTTCACCGCGACGAGGTGCTCGTCCAGATGCAGGAGTTCAAGGCTGTGGCTGTTCATCGGGCGATCCCGTCGGGCGCGCTGCACATACGCGGCGCAAGTAATCGCCGCGTGCCTCAGCGCACCAGCGCGAGAGACAGCTCCGGCCAGTAGGTGATCGCCAGCACTGCAGCGAGCAGGATCAGAAAGAACGGCACGCTCGCGCGGACCAGGGTCAGCACCGGTTTGTCGAAGCGCATGCTCGCGATGAACAGGTTCATGCCGACCGGCGGCAGGAAGATGCCGAGCTGCAGGTTCGCCAGGAACAGAATGCCGAGGTGGACCGGATCGACGCCGTAGTGCAGCGCGACCGGCAGCACCAGCGGCACCAGGATGATGATCGCTGGAAAGCCTTCCAGCAGCATGCCGAACACGAGCAGGAACGCGTTCAGCACGAGCAGGAACATGCCTTTGCTGGTGATGCTGCCCTGGATCGCCGCGAACAGCTTCTCCGGCACTTCGGCGTCGATCAGCCAGTTGGTCAGCGCCAGTGAGAAACCGAGGATGATCAGGATCGCGCCGACCAGCAACATCGCCTCACGCGCCACCTTCGGCAGTTTGGCGAGCGGGATCTCGCGGCGGACCAGCACGGTCACGACCAGCACGTAGAGCGCGGTCGCCGCGGCCGCCTCGGACGCGGCGAGCTTGCCCGAATAGATGCCGCCGAGAATCACGAACGGCAGCGGTATCTCCCAGGCCGCGCCGCGCAGTGCCGCGAGCAGCTCCGTGCCGCTGACGCGCTCGCGCGTGACGCCGACTCGGCGCGCATGCCAGACGCTGTAGATGCCGAGCAGCAGCACCATCAGCGCGCACGGCAGCACGCCGGCCTTGAACAGCGCGTCGATCGTGACCGGCGGCGTGGTGTGGAACTGCTGTGCAACGACGCCGTAGAGGATCAGCGGCATCGACGGCACCAGGATCAGACCGAGGCTGCCGGACGCGGTGAGCAGCCCGAGCGAGAATTTCTCGCCGTATTTCTGCTGCAGCAAGGCCGGATACAGCACCGCGCCGAGCGCGACGATGGTCACGCCGGTCGCGCCAGTGAACGCGGTGAACATCGCGCAGGCGAGCACGGCGACGATCGCGAGGCCGCCCGGCAGCCAGCCGAGCAGCGCATTCGTGACGCGCACCAGTCGCTGCGGCGCCTGGCTCTCGGCGAGCAGGTAGCCGGCCAGCGTGAACAGCGGGATCGCGATCAGCGCCGGCATGTCGGCGAGCCGATAGAACTCGACGGCGACCGCGACGCCCTCCTGCCCCGCCGCGTGGAAACCGAGCAGCGCGATCGCCGCGATCAGCGCGAACAACGGCGCGCCGAGAGCGGCCAGCAGGATCAGCAACAGCGCAGCCAGAACGATCATGGCAGCTCCGGCGCGAGTGCGGGTGCATGGCTGCGCGGTGGCCGGAACGCGCGCAGCGCAAGGCGCAGCGCGAGCAGCGCGAAGCCGACCGGCACGATCGCCTCGAGGCACCAGTTCGGAATGCCGGCGGTCGCCGCGCCCGAGCCGTAGTCGAGTTCGATCAGGCCGACGCCGTACCACGCCATCGCCGCGCAGATCGCCGCGGCGAACAGCAGGGTCACGGCACGCAGCACGCGCCGTGCACGGCCATGCACGAAGTGCGTGACCAGATCGAGGCCGATGTGCTTGTCGTCACGTGCCGCCGCGAGCGCACCGAGCATCGCGGCCCAGAGCACCATCGCGCGCAGCAGCGGATCGGCCCAGGCGAGGCCCGTATCGAAGAAATTGCGCAGCACGATCTGCGCGCCGGCGAGCAGCACCATCGCCAGCACGAGCACGGCGATCAGGCCGGTCTCGATGCGATCCAGCCAGCGCAGCGCGCCGACGCCGCTCACTGCGCCGCCCCGCCCCGCACTTCGGCCAACGCTGCGTTCAATGCCTTCAGCATCTCCGGCGTGAGCGCGCCCTGCTCTGCAAGTTGCTTGTACACATCGGTGCCGACCGACTCCCAGCTCTTGCGATCGGCCGCGTCAGGAGTCGCGATGCCGATACCCTGCTGCTTGAGCGCCTCGCGTGCAGAGGCGTTGTCGCTGCGGTTGGTCTTCTCGAGGCGCGCGAAGCCGGCGCCGAACTCGGCGTCGACGGTCTTGCGGTCGTCCGCGCTCAACGCGTCGTAGGCCTTCTTGTCGATCACGAGTTCGCCGACGACATAGGTCAGCGGCAGGTCGACCATGTGTTTGAGCTTGGTATGCCACTGGAACGCGATCGCGCCGGATGGCGTGTTCGCGGCGGTGTCGATGAGCCCGGTCTGCAGGCTGGTGTAGACATCCGACAGCGGCAGCGGGATCGGCGTCACGCCCGAAGTCTTGAACGCCAGCTCGGCGATCTTGTCGCCTTGCGGAACCCACACCTTCGCGGCCTTGAGGTCATCGCGCGTCTTGATGTCACGGGTGCTCATCAGGTACGCGAAACCGCCGCCACTGACACCGAGCAGTTCGAAGCCGTCCTTCGCGAATTGCGCCCTGAGCAGCGGATCGAGCTTGGCGCGGACTTTGTCGATCTCGTCCTCGCTGCGGAACAGGAACGGCAGGCTGTACACCTGTGCGTCCTTCGTGAGAATCGCCGCCTCGCCGCCGGTGAATGCACCGCCCTGCAGCTGGCCGATCTTGATCTTGCGCAGCACGGTGGCGTCGTCGCCCATCACGCCGCCGGGGTAGTACTTGATCTCGACACGGCCATCGGTCTTGGCCTTGATCGCCTCGCCGGCGCTGCGCATCTCGCGCATCCACGCGGTGCCATCCGGCGCAACGGTGGCAATCTTGATCGTGGCGGCATCGGCCGACATCGCGGCGAAGCCGAGGGCGAGGGCCAGCAAGCGCTTGCTCAGGGTAATCATGGTGTTCGTTCCATACCTTCGTTGTTTATTCCGCGCCGACAAACGGGCGCGTCAGAAATAATCCTTGCCCGATTCGAGCAACTTGCGCGCCCGCTGCTGTGCGAGCACGTTGATCAAGGTCAGTCCCGGTGCATGCGGGTCCGCCGCGAGCGCCTCGTTCAGCAGCCGGTCGTGCAGGTCCTTGTCGAACACGAGCCGCGCATAACGCTCGGCGTACAGCACCCGCACCATCTGGTTCTTGCCGCCCGACAATGCAAGGGCCTTCTCGAAGTCCGCCTTGCCCTCCTCCGGCTTGCCGCCGAGCGAGGCCGGGCGCAAGGTCGCGAGCACACCGAGGTACATGTACGGCTCGCCGTTCGCGAGGCCGGGATCGAGGGCGACCACACGTCCGAGCAACGCCTGCACCTTCGGGATATCCGCGATCGCCTTCCAGTCGCCGCTGTTCGCCTGGATCTGGCCGGCCCACGAGGCGGCGAGCACGTACAGCAGCGAGGCGTCCTTTGCGGCGACCTTCGCGACTTCGCCCTGGAACGTCTCGAAGGGTGCATCGAGCTGGTTGCACAGCGCCGCGTCTGCAATGCAGGTTGCACGCTTGGCATAACCGAAGCTGCGCGCGGCCAATCGCTGCGCACGCTGCGGTTCGTCGATGAAGCCGCCTGCGTAGGCGCCATGCAGGCGCGCGCCGGCGATCAGCATGCCGGTGTTCTGCGGATCACCCTGGATCAGGCCGTCGACCAGCATCAACCACGCCGGGATGCCGTCGCGGGCGAGTGCGGCGTCGTCCTGGTCGAGGATGCCGAGGGTGAGATCGTCGGCAAGATGCTGGCTGGCCTTGTTGACGACGGTCGCGCAGCCGCCCACTGCGATGGCGCAGGCGGCGACAACGGAGAGTCGGAATGGCAGGAAATGCGGCATATCGATGGTTCCGGTGCGCAATGGCGCTGATCATCAAGGGTGAATCCGTCGACGACGACGGCTCAGTCGAAAAACGTCTCGGCGGCCTCGAGTGTGTTCTCGATCAACGTCGCGACCGTCATCGGTCCGACGCCGCCGGGCACGGGCGTGATCCACGATGCGCGTTCGGCGGCCGGCGCGAATTCCACATCGCCGACGAGTCGCCCGTCATCGAGCCGGTTGATCCCGACGTCGACCACGACCGCGCCAGGCTTGATCCATTCGCCCTTGATCAGCCCCGGCTTGCCGACCGCAACCACGACGATGTCACCCTGGCGCACCTCGCCTTCAAGGTCCGCGGTGAATTTGTGGCAACCCGTGGTCGTGCAACCTGCCAACAGCAGCTCCAGGATCAATGGTCGGCCGACATGGTTGGATACGCCGATTACAACAGCCTTGCGTCCGCGCACCGGCCGATCCGTATGAGCGAGCAGAGTCATCACGCCCTTCGGTGTGCACGGGCGCAAGCCGCGCTGGCGCAGTGCGAGCCGGCCGACGCTTTCGGCCTGGAAGCCGTCGACGTCCTTGCGCGCATCGATGCGGTCGATCAGCGGCGTCGCATTGACGCCTGCGGGCAAAGGCAGCTGCAACAGGATGCCGTGCACCTCGGGATCGCCGTTCAGGCGATCGATCAGCGCAATCAGTTCCGCTTCGCTCGTCGTCGCAGGCAAGTCGAAATCGAACGAGCGGAAACCGACCTGCGCACAGGCGCGCCGCTTGTTGCGCACATAAACCGCGGACGCCGGATCCGCGCCGACCAGCACGACCGCGAGCCCGGGGGCGCGTTTGCCGGCAGCGACGCGCGCCTTGACCCGCGCGGCGACGCCATCGAGCACTTCATCGGCGATGCGGCGGCCATCCAGGAGTCGCGCGGTCATTGGGCTTCCAGCGTAAAGCGTGCATTATCCCATGCCCGCGCTGCGGCGCTCAAACCTCGAGCGCACGACACAGGAATTGCCGCCATGACCGATCTCGACACCGAACTCGAAGCCGCCGCGTTCCGGCGCCTGCTCGAACACCTGCGTACGCGCACCGATGTGCAGAACATCGACCTGATGATCAGCGGCGGCTTCTGCCGCAACTGCCTTGCCGACTGGTACCGCGAAGCGGCCGCCACGCGCGGCATCGAACTCGACAAGGACGCTGCGCGCGAACGTATCTACGGCGAGCCCTTTGCGCAGTGGAAGGCAAAATACCAGCCGGAAGCAACGCCGGAGCAACTCGCCGCATTCGCAGCGGCGCAGAAGAAGCACACCTGACGCGACGAGTGGCGTCAGGCTGGCGCCGAGCAAATCCGCGCGATGTCCTCATAGCCTTCGAAATGCGCTCTGGCGCCACAACCCGGGCAATCCGGGTCGCGCGGCAGGCGCAGCTCGCGGAAAGTCCCCGCCAGCGCGTCGTAGCAGAGCAGACGTCCGGCCAGCGAGATGCCGATGCCGAGCACGAGCTTGAGCGCCTCGGTTGCCTGCAGCATGCCGATCACGCCGGGCAACACACCGAGCACGCCGGCTTCGCTGCAGTTCGACGCCTCGGCCGCGCTCGGCGGCAGCGGAAACAGGCAGCGGTAGCACGGCGAATCCGCGCGGCGCGGATCGAACACGCTGACCTGCCCGCTGAACCGGTGCACCGCGCCGTAAACGAGCGGAATCTTCAGTCGCCGACTTGCGGCATCGAGCAGATAGCGCGCCGGGAAATTGTCGGCACCGTCGATCACGACATCGTGGTCGCGCAGCAGCGATTCGACATTCGCGGCCTGCACGCGCTGCGCGATCGCCTCGACGCGCACATTCGGATTCAGCGCACCCAGCGCGATGCGTGCGGACTCGACTTTCGGCACGCCGACCCTTGCGTCGGTGTGGATGACCTGACGCTGCAGGTTCGAGCGATCGACGCGGTCGTCGTCGATCAGGGTCAGGTGGCCGACACCAGCCGCGGCGAGATACAGCGCCGCCGGAGCACCGAGCCCGCCGGCGCCGATCAGCGCGACGCGCGCCTTCGAAAGCCGCAGCTGTCCGGCGACCCCGACCTCGGGCAACACGAGGTGGCGCGCATAGCGCTCGGCCGAATCCGCGTCGAGCACACCCTGTTCGACCGGCAAGCCTTCCTGCTTCCAGCGCGCGAAGCCGCCGCGTACCGAAAGACTGTTCGCGTAGCCGAGTCCGCGCAGGGTCTCCACCGCGAGCAGCGAACGGCGTCCGCTGCCGCAGATCGCGAGGATCTCGCGTCCGCGATCCGGTGCGATCTCACCGATGCGCTCGGCGAGCAGGCTGCGCGCGAGTCCGGTCGAGCCGGCCGCACTGCCGGCGGCGCGCTCGTCATCCTCGCGCACGTCAATCAGCAGCGCGCCGGCGCGTTGGCGCAGCAGCGCAGCGGCCGGGTCGATTTCCACGGTCGCGCCGGGCGCAGGCATTGCGTTGGAACGTGCGTTCATGTGCTCAGCATAGGCCCGGCAAAGGCATGATTTCCACGACCGCGCCGGCCGCGAGTTCGTGCGTGTGCTCGGGCACCACGATCAGCGCATCGGCCTCGGCGACGCCACGCAGCATGCCCGAACCCTGGCTTCGCAGCGGCGTCGCCCACAGCGCACCGTCATCATGCGTCACGATCGAAGCGCGCAGGAACTCGGCGCGGTCGTGCTTCTTCACGATCGGCGCCGCGAGCCGCGCCTTCCAGCTGCGCGTACCGGTTTCGCGCGCACCCTGCAACGCCCGCAAGGCCGGCCGCACTAGCATCAGGAAGGTTGCGATCGTCGACACCGGATTTCCTGGCAGTGCGAATACCAGCGCGCCGCCGATCTCGCCACAGAGCGCCGGCATGCCCGGCCGCATGCGCACTTTCCAGAAATGCACGCGACCGAGTTCGGTGACCAGACCCGGCAGGAAATCCGCCTCGCCGGCGGACACGCCGCCGCTGCTGATCACCAGATCGCAGCGCTCGCCGGCTTCGCGCAAGGCGACGCGCAGCGCATCCGGATCATCTCGCAGATGTGCGATCGGCTCCGGCTCGATGCCGGCACCGCGCAGCAGCCCGCCGAGGCTGTAACGATTGCTGTCATGGATCTGGCCGAAACCGAGCGGCCGGTCCGGCGGCACCAGTTCGTCGCCGGTCACGAACAGCGCGACGCGCGGCCGCCGCGCCACCTTCGCGCGTGCGAAACCGCACGAGGCCAGCACGCCGAGACGCGCAGCGGTCAGCAGGTCGCCGGCACGCAGCGCGGTCTCTCCGCCGCGATAGTCCTCGCCCGCCGGGCGCACGTTCGCGCCGACGCGTTCGCCGGCCGCGATCACGATCGCGTCGCCATCGACGGTCACGTTCTCCTTGATCACGACCGTATCCGCAGCGGGCGGCAGCGGCGCGCCGGTCGTGATGCGGACGCATGCGCCGGCTTCGAAAGAAGGTGCGTCACCCGCGCCGGCCAGCACCTGGCCAGCAACCCGGAAGCGGCGTTCGCCCTGCGCCGGCAGGTCGGCGCCGCGCAGCGCGTAGCCGTCCATCGCGGAATTCGTGAACGGCGGCAGGTCGTGAGGTGCGATCACGTTTTCGGCGAGCACACGACCTAATGCATCGTCGAGATCGACGGATTCGGCCGGCAGTCGGCGCGACGCGCAGAGCTCGAGCACACGGCTGCGCGCTTCGTCGACCGACAGGCGCGTCGGGAAATCAGGATTCGAGCCGGTGCTCTGCGGCATACGCTGCGAATTCCTCGGGCGTGTTGAGATTCCGGAACTGCCGGCGCCGGTCGGAGAAATCAAGCTCGCGCGCGCCGATCGACGTCTGCCATTGCCAGACGCCCTGCCCCGCATCGACGGCGACAGCAGCGGATGCGGCCAGATCGCGGGCATACAGCGCGAACAGCGGCTGCCGGCGTTCACCGTCGTGCGCGACGAACGCGGCCGCGTCGTACTCGAGCGTGGCCTCGGCAAGGCGCCGCGCGAGATCGCGCGGCGGATCGGGGCAATCGACCGGGACGGTCAGCAGCCACGGCGTCGTGCAGGCCGCGAGTGCAGTGGCGACACCGGCGAGCGGGCCGTGGAATCCAGCGACGATGTCGCCAATCGTGAGCGCGTAGCGCGAGTAGTCGCCGAGATGGCGATTCGCAACAATCAGCAGATTCGGCGCCGTGGAAGCGGCTCCAATCGTGTTGGACGTTGCAAGGCGTGGAAATCCATCGCCACCCCGCCCTCTCCTTGAAGGAGAGGATTCAAAGGTCGGCGCGACCGAAGTCGTATCGGTATTCATTGCAGCGACTGCGTCGATCACCCAAGCGATCAACGGCTGTCCGCCCAGCGGTTCGAGCCCCTTGTCGCGACCGCCGAGTCGGGTCGCCGCGCCCCCGGCAAGGATCGCAACTGTGAGCGGCGGCAGGGACATGCCTGCTCCAGCCGGGTCAGTGCTTTCCGCGCTTGGCGTTGCGGATCATGCGCGAGCGCCGGCGCTGCTGGCCTTCGGTCAGCTCGTTGCGCTTGCCGGCAAACGGGTTCTCGCTGTCGCGGAACTCGATGCGGATCGGCGTGCCTTCGAGGCGGTAGCGTTTGCGGAAGAAATTCTCGAGATAACGCCGATAGCCCTCGGCGATGTGCTTCGTGCGCGAACCGTGGATGATGATCGTCGGCGGATTCGAGCCGCCCGGATGCGCGTACTTCAGCTTCGGCGAGTGGCCGCGCACCAGCGGCGGCTGGTAGCCCTGATAGGCGGCCTCGAGCGCGCGCGTCAACTCTGACGAGGTGAACTTGTGGTTCGCCGACGCGTAGGCGCGGTTGACCGCCTTCATCAGTTCGCCGATGCCACTGCCGTGCAGCGCGGAAATGAATACCTGGCGCGCCCACGTGGCGAACTCGAGCTTGCGCGACAGCGACGCGACGCATTGCTCGCGCTGGTATTTGTCCATGCCGTCCCACTTGTTCACCGCGATCACCAGCGCGCGGCCGGATTCGAGTACGTGCCCGATCAGCGCGGTGTCCTGGTCGGCGACGCCTTCGCGCGCGTCCAGCATCAGCACCGTCACGTGCGCGGCATCGACCGACTGCAGCGCCTTGATCACGCTGAACTTCTCGACCGCATCCTCGATGCGCGCACGGCGCCGGATACCGGCCGTGTCGATCAACGTGTAGCGCTTGCCGTCGCGTTCGAGCGCGATGCGGATCGAATCGCGCGTGGTGCCCGGCACGTCGGACGCGATCACGCGCTCCTCGCCGAGCAGGCGGTTGACCAGGGTCGACTTGCCCGCATTCGGGCGACCGACGATCGCGACGCGGATGCCTTCGTCCGGCAGCACGGCGAGCGGGTCGATTTCGGCCTTCGGAAGCAGCGCTTCGAGCGCGACCAGCAACGGCGTCACACCACGCCCATGCGCTGCGGAAACCGGCAGTGCCGAGGCGACGCCGAGTGCGGCGAACTCGGCCAGCGCGCCGTGTTCGTCGAGGCCGTCGACCTTGTTCACGATCAGCAGCATCGGCTTGCTGGCGCGCCGCAGGCGATCGAGGATCGCGCGATCGGTCGGCAGCAGGCCGTCGCGGGCGTCGACGGTGAGCAGCACGACGTCGGCCTCGTCGATCGCGAAACCGGCCTGGCGCGCGGTCTGGCTCTCGATGCCCTCGGCGTGGTCGACCAGGCCGCCGGTGTCGACGACGACGAACGGCGCGGCCGCAAGGCGGCAAACGCCATAGTGGCGGTCGCGAGTCACGCCCGGCAGGTCATGGACCAGCGCGTCGCGCGTACGCGTCAGCACGTTGAACAGCGTCGACTTGCCGACGTTGGGGCGCCCGACCAGGGCAACTACGGGAAGCATCGCGGGCTCCGGAGAAAAAACCCGCGCGCAGATCAGTCCGCGCGAGGGGGTATCAGGTGGGCGCGCGACAACGCGTGGCGCGGGGCGTTATTGCCGCGCGCGGTACGCGCCGATGCGTCCCTTCACGTCTTCCACATAGAGCACGTCGTCGACGACCAAGGGCGCGCCTTCGATCGGCTTGCGGCTGAGGCGTTCGCGTGCGGCGAACTTGCCTTCGTCCAGGCTCAGCCAGTGCACGTAGCCCTCGCTGTCGCCGACCGCAACGTACTTGCCCTGGATCGCTGGTGCGCTCAGCCAGCGGTATTTCAGCTGATCCTGCTTCCACAGGTTCACGCCGGTCTCGCGATCGAACGCCCAGACGTTGCCGTCCGCGTCGACGATCACGACCGTATTGCCGCTGACCGCGGCGCCGACATAACTCGACAGGTCGCGCTGCCAGAGCGGTCGTCCGCTGTCCGGCGCGAGCGCGGCAACCTGGCCACGATAGCCGGCCGCATACAGTGCAGCGCCGTCATAGACGATGTTGCCGTCGACGTCGGAGAGACGCTCGACCTCGGTACGACCCTCACCACCGGAGAGCGACTGCGCCCACAGCTCGTTGCCGTCATCCAGCCGCACCGCCACGACCTTGCCGTTGTCGAAGCCGTCGTAGACGACACGGTTCGCGATCAGCGGCGCGGAATTGCCGCGCAGGCTGAGGGCCGGAACGGCCTGATCGAAAATCCATTTGCGGCTGCCGTCTGCGGCGTCGAGGCCGACCAGTCGACCGTCATTGGTGCGTACCACGACTACGCCCTCGGCGATCGCCGGCGCGGCGATCACCTCGGAACTCATCTGCACGTGCCAGCGCTCGGCACCGTCTTGCGTCGACAGCGCGTAGAGCTGGCCGTCGAGGCCGCCGACGACGAGCAGGTCGCCCTGCACGCTTGGGCCGCCGGACCAGCGCAGTGAATTGTCGCCGCGGCGCCACAACCAGCCGGAGCGATTTCCCAGACGCTTCTGCCAGAGTGTGTGTCCGCTGGCCGCATCGATCGCCTCCACCGTGCCGTCGATGCCGGCAGCGTACAGCCGGCCATCGGCGCTGCCGGGCGTGAGGCGCACGCCGGAAATGCCGGCGCCTTTGCCGACGCCTTCACTCCAGACGTGATCGACCTGTACGGTCGGCTTGAATTCGGTGAGCGGTGTCGGCGGCTCGACGTTGTCCTTCTTGCCGAGACTTTTCAGCCAGGTGCATCCGCTGAGCGCGGTGGTGAGCGCGACGATGACGAGTAGCGAGCGCTTCATGAGCCGCGCTTCTCCGTGGTCGGCGAACTCTCTGCAGCCGGCGCGCCGATCTTTGTCGACGCGCTCGCCAGATCATCCAGTTTCATTTGCACGAAGCCGCGGTTCGGCGCCTGGGCATCGAGATGCGACAGCGCATCCTGGTAGGCGTTGCGCGCATCGTCGGTGCGGCCGAGCTTGCTCAGTGCATCGCCACGGAGTTCGCCGGCGAGCGCGGCGTAGTCATCTTTCGGCACGCCATCGACGAGCTTGATCGCGCCATCGGCATCGCCCTGGGCGAGCTTGACGCGCGCGAGGCGCAGCGTGGCGAGCGACTTCAGACCGGCAACATCGGCATGTTCCTGTGCCCATGAGAGTGCGGTCGCTGCGCCCGCGAGATCGCCCTTCGCGGTGGCCGCATCGGCCTCACGCATGGCCGCGAAGACGGCATACGCCGTATCCGGGAAATCCTTGCGCAAGGTTTCGGCAACCTTGGCGACGCCGTCGTCGTGCTTGGCATCGGCAGCATCGGCCAGTGCCTGATACTGCGCCGCGGCTTCGGCCGAATGGCGCACGCGGTGCGCCTTCCACTGTTGCCACCCGAAGATCAGCACGAGCCCGAGTGCCACGCCGATCGCGATCGACAGCGCGTTCTCGCGCAACCATTTCTGGACCAGTTCACCTTGCTCGTGTTCGTCGAGAACGTCGAAAGACATGCATTCACCTGGAAAAACGCGAAAGGACGCGGCCAGCCGCGCAGGCGGCCGGCCGGAAGGCGCACAAGGTTAGCAGGAAACCGTACCGGCGCGGCCGGCGACCTCCACCGCGCGGTGCAGGAAAATTCAGGAACGCGCTACTGTTCCACGCGGCTGATGCCCGCGCTGGCGCCGCCGAACAGCTTCACGTGTGCGACATTGCCGCGCTGGAACGGAGCCAGGTCGACAATGTTGCCGTCGCTGCGCACCACAGCTCCCTGCACATTGCCGAGCCGGACCGACAACGGTCCGTCACTGCGATAGCTGTGCTCGGTGCCCGCGGCCAGCATGCCGTATTCGAGCTTGCGGCCGTCCGCTGCGGTGATCTCGACCCAGCTCTGCTGGCTGAGCTTCAGATCCAGCGTGTGCGCGCCGCTGCCGACCACCGCGGCCGACACCGGAGCCGATTCAGCCGGTGCGGACTCCGGAGCCTGGTTCGGCGCGCTCGTGAACGGGGTCATCGAGGCGATCACTGGCGGCTGGTCGACCGGCGCGGACACAACCGCCTGCGCTGGCTTGGTGTCGGCCGCAGCCGTCATCGCGGTTTCCGTCGTGGCGACGTCCGCCGACGGTTCGCTGGACGCAACCGCGTCACGAACCGGCGCCGCAACGATGTTTACCGGCGGATCCAGCGGTGTCGTGCGCGCGAGGTTCTGTTCGAGACCACCATGCGTCGCCAGCCATACCGCAGGCACCACGATGATCGCGGTCAGGACCAGATAGGTGGCGCTGACCGAATAGCGTTCGAACAGGTAACGCGAACGCGAGATCGTGCCGGTCGCAACGAGCGGCGCTGCCTGCGTGTGCGCGGCGGCGACGCTGGCCGCCTGCTCGTCCGGAACGCCGACCAGGCGCGCGTAACTGCCAAGGTAACCGCGCAGGAATACCCCCTGGGTCAAACCTTCGTAGTTGTCGCTCTCGAGACGGGCAATCAGCTTGACCGGAAGTTTCAGCCGCGAGGCGACATCCGCATGGCTCCAGCCCCGTCGCTCACGTGCCAGGGCAAGACGCTGCCCGAGCGGCGCATCGACACGACCGTACAGCTCCATCGGTGCAGCGCTCGCCTCGCTTGTCCCCTGATTGTGCTCATTCACTTCGCTGGCCTCTACGGCTCTCATTGCGTGAATTCCTCTGGACAATGGCAGTGTCAACTGACTGCCGCCTTCCTCGCTCGCTCCACCGGTTCCGGACGTGTCGACCGCCTGTCCGCCCACAACCGGCTTCGCCCCCATCGGTTCGGCGCTCGCCGATGACCGACCCTCTTTCCTGCTCATGATCAACCCTGGACGCTCAATGAGCGCGCCTGCTGCGAATCCGGGAATCCCTGCAGCAACCGATGCGTATAGTCTCCGGCGCCGCGGCCGTTGCCGAGCCGGAGCTCGATGTTGCGGCCAAGCAGCAAGGCATCCGGACGCGGCTGCGAGGTCGCCTCGAAACGCTGCACGAATGCGCGCGCCTTGAAGTAATCGCCCTTCTCGTACAGAACCGACGCGAGCTGGATCAGCGCCTCGCCATCATTCGGACTTTGTTCCAGCGCCAGACGCAAGGCCTTCTCGGCTTCGTCGCGCTTGCCCGCCTTCAGCAGGCAGGAGCCGGAGTTGGTCAGCGCCACGCTCGGCGTCTTGTAGAAAGGATCGGCGAGCGCGCGCTCGAAATAGCCTTGCGACTCGCCGTAGCGCCCCAGCTTGCACAGGAACGTGCCGTAGTTGTTCTGTTCGGCGCCGCCCTTGGGCCGCAACTGCGCGGCACGCTTGTAGTGTTCCTCGGCCTTCGCCGGGTCGTTGATGTTCTCGTAGAGCACTGCAAGCACAGTGTGCGCGTCGACATAGTCCGGGTCGAACGAGAGCGCCTTGTTGAGCTTCTCGAGCGCCATCTCGAGCTTGCCCTGCTGCAGGTACTTCTGGCCGAGTTCGGTATGCACGCGCGCCGCGTCCTGGCGCTGCGTGGCCGCGTCCTCCTTCTTGACCGAGCCGCCGGTGTTCGGACCGCAGCCGGCCAGCACCGCGAGCGACGCGGTCAATGCGATCGCGAGAAACGCGCGCTCAAGCCGCATCGGCGACATCCTTTTCCAGCTTGCGGCGGAATTCCGCCTGGCGGCGTGTGCGATCCATGACCTGGCCCTTGAGCTGGCCGCAGGCCGCGTCGATGTCGTCGCCGCGCGTGCGCCGGACCATGGTCAGCACATTCGCGTCGAGCAGGATCTTCTGGAACGCGCGGATCACGTCCTCGTCGGAACGCTCGTAGCGCGTGCCGTGGAACGGATTGAACGGAATCAGGTTGACCTTGGCCGGCAGCCGCCGCATCAGCTTGATCAGCTGACGCGCGTACTCGGGCTTGTCGTTGACGCCCTTCAGCATCGTGTATTCGAACGTGATCGTCGTGCGCGGCCGGCGTGCCGCGTAACGCGCGCAGGCGGCGAGGAGCTCGTCGATCGGATACTTCTTGTTGAGCGGCACCAGCTCGGTGCGGAGCTCGTCGTTCGGTGCGTGCAGCGAGACCGCGAGCGAGACATCGCTGGATTCGGACAGCTTGTCGATCATCGGCACGAGACCGGCGGTCGACAGCGTGACGCGCTTGTTGGCGAGACCGAAACCCAGGTCGTCGCGCATCACGCTCATCGCGGCGACCACGTTGTCGAAGTTCAGCAGCGGCTCGCCCATGCCCATCATCACGACATTGGTGAGCTTGCGCTGCTGGTGCGGCACGTTGCCGAGGTGCTTCGCCACGACCCAGACCTGGCCGATGATCTCTGCCGCGGAAAGGTTGCGGTTGAAGCCCTGCGTGCCGGTCGAGCAGAACGAGCAGGCCAGTCCGCAGCCGATCTGCGAGGACACGCACAGCGTGCCGCGCGAAGTCTCGGGGATGAACACCGCCTCGATCGCATTGCCGCTGTCCATGCCGAGCAGCCACTTGTGCGTGCCGTCGACAGCCTGCTTCTCGAACAGCGTATTCGGCGGAATGATTTCGACCGCGTCGGTCAGCTTGTCGCGCAAGACCTTGCCGACATCGGTCATCGCCGAGAAATCGGTGACGTGGCGGTGATAGATCCACTTCATCACCTGATCCGCGCGATACGGCTTCTCGCCGAGCTGCGCGAACAGGTCGCGCAGGCCTTTGCGGTCGTAATCGAACAGGTTCGGCTTGCCGCCGGTTTTCACCGGAAGCGGATTGCGGGCCACGGAGGGGCCGCGCGTC
>NZ_BAAAEU010000002.1:0-96826 GCF_039523175.1 Dokdonella soli | reverse complement strand
CGGTTCGGGGTCCTGACTTGCGCCGGACCCGGCGAGCAAATGTTGGACGGGATGTTCAATCATTTGCATTCAGCATGTTCAACGCGGGCAGAGCTCGGTGTTTGCGAAGAAATACGCGATTTCCACATTTGCGGTTTCCACCGCGTCGGAACCATGCACCGCATTCGCGTCGATCGACGTCGCGAAGTCGGCGCGAATCGTGCCGGGCGCCGCTTCCTTCGGGTTGGTGGCGCCCATCAGATCGCGATGCTTCAGCACCGCGTTCTCGCCCTCGAGCGCCTGGATGATGACCGGGCCGGAAATCATGAACTCGACCAGCGGCGCGAAGAACGGACGCTCGCGATGCACCGCATAGAAACCTTCGGCTTCCTTGCGCGAGAGATGCTTCATCTTCGCCGCGACGATCTTCAGACCGGCTTTCTCGAATCGCGAGTAGATTTCGCCGATGACGTTCTTCGCGACCGCGTCGGGTTTGATGATGGAAAGGGTGCGCTCCAGCGCCATAAGCTCCGGGTCTCCGTGGGGTGAGGTTTACAGGAAACGGCGACAGATGCCGTTATAACGCCAAATCCGCGCCAATCCGCGGGCTTAGCTCACATTATCACGCAGGATTCTAGCTAATTTTTACGCAATTTGACACCGCATCGACTCGCGCCGTTTGACCGTTCCGATGCGCTCACCTACTATTCAAACGATCGTTTGACTGTGGATCCATGAACCGTGCGCACCGTCCAGCCGAATTTCTCCACAAAGGAACGCATCCTCGGTGTCGCCGAGACGCTGTTCGCCCGCCACGGGTTCGCCGGAGCCTCGCTGCGCCAGGTGACCGCCGCGGCCAAGGTGAACCTCGCCGCGGTGAACTATCACTTCGGCTCGAAGGAAAGCCTGATCGAGGAAGTGTTCCGCCGTCGCCTCGACGAACTCAACCGCCACCGCCTCGCCGCGCTGGCCGCCGTCGATTCGAAGCCGGACCGCCGGCTCGAGGACGTGCTCGACGCGTTCATCCGGCCCGCCCTCGAGCAGTCGATGGACAGCGCCGGCGGAGCCGCCTTCGTGCGCGTGCTGGCTCGCGCCTATGCCGAGCACGACGAGCGCCTGCGCAAGTTCCTGTCCGACAACTACGGCCACGTGCTGCGCGACTTCGCGGCTGCCTTCGCACAGCTGCTGCCGCATCTGGACAAGGAAGAGCTCTACTGGCGACTGGACATCGTCGCCGGCGCCCTTACCTACGCCATGGCCGACTTCGGCATGATCAAGCGCAAGAACGACGTGAGCGAGCACAGCCACCGCGAGCAGGCCGCGCAGCACCTTGTGCGCTTCGCCGCCGCGGGCCTGCGCGCGGAGTAGTTCCTGCGATCTTCCCTGATCGCCAAATCAAGGAGCGGCCTTCCCTGGCCGCACTCTTCAAGAAAACTCAGTCCCGTGAGGTTTGCATGAGTAACGTTCCTCTCCGTATCCGCAAGGCGGCGGTGCTCGGCGCCGGCGTGATGGGCGCACAGATTGCCGCGCACCTCGCCAACGCCGACGTGGAAACCCTGCTGTTCGACCTTCCTGCCAAGGAGGGTGACAAGAACGGCATCGTGACAAAGGCGATCCAGAATCTCGCCAAACTCTCGCCGGCACCGCTGGCCGAGAAATCGCGTGTGGCCGCGATCACCGCGGCGAACTACGACGACAACCTGGAGGCGCTGCGCGACTGCGACCTGGTCATCGAGGCGATCGCCGAACGACAGGACTGGAAGCTCGATCTTTACAAGAAGATTGCTCCGTATCTATCTGATTCTGCAGTTGTTGCAAGCAATACCTCAGGCCTCTCGATCAATGCGCTGGCGGATGCGCTGCCGGTCAAGCTGCGGCCGCGCTTCAGCGGCATCCACTTCTTCAATCCGCCGCGCTACATGCACCTGGTCGAGTTGATCCCGGACCGCGAAACCGACCGCGGCGTGCTCGCCGGCCTCGAGGCCTTTCTGACCACGACACTCGGCAAGGGCGTGGTCTACGCCAAGGACACGCCGAACTTCATCGGCAACCGCATCGGCGTGTTCTCGATCCTCGCGACCATGCACCACACGGCCGCCTTCAAGCTCGGCTTCGACCTCGTTGACGCACTGACCGGCCCGGCAATCGGCCGCCCGAAGAGCGCGACCTACCGCACCGCGGACGTGGTCGGCCTCGACACGATGGCGCATGTGATCAAGACGATGGCCGATACGCTGCCGAGCGACCCCTGGCATGCGCATTTCCAGGCGCCGGCATGGCTCACCGCCCTGATTGCCAAGGGCGCGCTGGGCCAGAAGACCGGCGCCGGCATCTACACCAAGCGCGGCAAGGACATCGTCATGCTGGATCTCGGCAAGCAGGACTACGTTCCATCCGCAGCGAAACCATCTGATGAAGTCGCTGCGATCCTCGCGGTCAAGAACCCGGCCGAGAAGTTCGCGAAGTTGCGCGCTTCAGGCGACCCGCAGGCGCAATTCCTGTGGGCGGTGTTCCGCGACCTGTTCCACTATTCCGCGTATCACCTCGCCGACATCGCCGAGACCGCGCGCGACGTCGACTTCGCGATCCGCTGGGGCTACGGCTGGAAGCTCGGACCGTTCGAGACCTGGCAGGCTGCCGGCTGGGCCGATGTCGCGAAATGGATCGCCGAGGACATCGCGGCTGGCAAGGCGATGAGCAGCGCGCCGCTGCCGACCTGGGTCGGCCAGGTCGACGGCGTGCACCATGCGGCCGGTTCGTATTCGCCGCATACCGGCAAGGACGAGCCGCGCTCGTCGCATCCGGTCTACCGGCGCCAGCTGTTTCCGGACGCGCTGATCGGCGAGAAGTTCGACACCGGCGCCACGCTCTGGGAAAACGACGGCGTGCGCCTGTGGCAACTGGGCGACGACGGCGTCGGTATCGTCTCGTTCAAGACCAAGATGAACACCGTCAACGATGCGGTGCTCGACGGCGTGCAGCAGGCGATCGACTACGCCGAGAAGAACCTCAAGGCGCTGGTGATCTGGCAGACCGGCGACGCGTTCTCGGCCGGGGCCGATCTCAAGGGCATGCTCGGCATGGTCCAGTCCGGCAAGATCGACGCGCTGGAATCGATGATTGCGAACTTCCAGAAGACCAGCCAGCGCATCAAATACTCGCTGGTGCCGGTCGTCGCCGCGGTGCGAGGGCTGACCCTCGGCGGCGGCTGCGAATTCCAGATGCACTGCGCGCGCACGGTCGCCGCACTGGAGAGCTATATCGGCCTGGTCGAGGCCGGTGTCGGCCTGCTGCCGGCCGGCGGCGGTCTCAAGGAAATCGCGGTACGCGCCTCGCAGCGTGCGGCCGCCGACGGCGATCCGTTCCCGGAGATCAAGCGCATGTTCGAGGCGGTCGCACAGGCCAAGCTCTCCGGCAGCGCGCTGGAAGCGAAGCAGCTCGGCCTGCTGCGCGACAGCGACGTCGTCGTGTTCAACAGCTTCGAGCTTCTGCATGTCGCCAAGAAGGTCGCGGCCTCGCTGGCGGAGACGGGCTATCGCCCGCCGCTGCGTGCGCGTGACGTGATCGCTGCCGGCGACGTCGGCACCGCAACGCTGAAGATGATGCTGGTCAACATGCTCGAAGGCCGCTTCATCTCGCCGCATGACGACGAGATCGCCTCGCGCATCGCCGACACGCTGTGCGGCGGCGTGATCGAACGCGACTCGCAGGTCGACGAACGCTGGCTGCTCGATCTCGAGCGCAAGCATTTCTTCGAACTCGCGCAGATGCCGAAGACACAGGAACGCATCCAGCACACGCTGACGACCGGCAAGCCGCTTAGAAACTGAGAAGCCGGGAATCGGGAATCGGGAATGGAGAATCGTTCAGAGCGCTAGGCGCCGACGATCCATCGACCTGCTTCGACGATTCCCGATTCCCCATTCCCGATTCCCGGAGAATCCAATGACCAAGCAAACCCAGGACGCCTACATCGTCTCCGCCGTGCGCACGCCGGTCGGCAAGGCGCCGCGCGGCGTGTTCCGCAACACGCGTCCCGATGATCTGCTCGCGCACGTGATCCGCGCGGCGATCGCGAAGGCCCCCGGCATCGATCCGGCGCGTATCGGCGACGCCATCATCGGCTGCGCGATGCCCGAGGCCGAGCAAGGCATGAATGTCGCGCGCATCGGCGTGTTGCTGGCCGGCCTGCCGAATTCGGTGCCCGGAGTCACCATCAACCGCTTCTGCTCATCCGGCGTGCAGGCGATCGCGATGGCGGCCGACCGCATCCGCCTCGGCGAGGCCGACCTGATGCTCGCCGGCGGCACCGAGAGCATGAGCATGGTGCCGATGATGGGCCACAAGATCGCGATGAATCCGGTCGCGTTCAGCGACGAGAATGTCGCGATCGCCTATGGCATGGGTATCACGGCCGAGAAGGTCGCGGAAAAGTGGAAGGTCAACCGCGAGGACCAGGACGCGTTCGCGCTCGCCTCGCACCAGAAGGCGCTGGCGGCAATCGCCGGTGGCGACTTCGCGGACGAGATCGCGCCGTTCACGCTCGCCGACCACTACCCGGATCTCTCGACGCACGCGATCCGTGACGACGCGCGCGTGATCTCGATCGATGAAGGCCCACGCAAGGATTCCAGCCTCGAAGGCCTGGCCAAGCTGAAACCCGTGTTCCGCATGGGCGGCAGCGTGACGGCGGGCAATTCCTCGCAGATGTCCGACGGTGCCGGCGCGCTGCTGCTTGCAAGCGAGCACGCGATCAAGGCCTACGGCCTGACCCCGCTCGCACGCTTCGTCGGCTTCGCGGTCGCCGGCGTGCCGCCCGAAATCATGGGCATCGGACCGATCGCGGCGATCCCGAAGGCGCTCGAACAGGCGGGGCTGAAGAAAGAACAGCTCGACTGGATCGAGCTCAACGAGGCATTCGCCGCACAGGCGCTCGCGGTGATCCGTGACGTCGGCCTCGACCCAGCCAGGGTCAATCCGCTCGGCGGCGCAATCGCACTCGGCCATCCGCTCGGCGCGACCGGCGCGGTGCGCGCGGCGACCTTGATCCACGGCCTGCGCCGGCGCAAACAGAAGTACGGCATGGTCACGATGTGCATCGGCACCGGCATGGGCGCGGCGGGGATCTTCGAGGCGGTTTGAACTCGGACCGCATGTGCCTCGACACGTGAAAGCCCTCTCCCCCGAGCGTGCTCGGGGGAGAGGGTTGGGTGAGGGGGCGGGGTTTCGACGAAGTTTGGTTGCGGCCGCTTGAACAAGCGCTTTTTGGATGAGCGCAACGCAAGATTTCTGCACAGCGCATGCGTGCGGCTCCACCCCCTCACCCCAGCCCTCTCCCCCAACATAAAGACGTTGGGGGAGAGGGAGCACGGAACCTACGCCAGCCGCGTCCCGTTCGGCACCGGCCGCTCGATCGAGGTCACGACGACGCCGTCGTCGGTCGGAAAGCCGGTCAGCAGGAACTCGGAACGAAACGGACCGACCTGCTTTTCCGGGAAATTGATCACGCCGACGATCTGACGTCCGACGAGTTCTTCTGCCGAATACAGATTCGTGATCTGCGCGCTGGTCTTCTTCTCGCCGTACGGGCCGAAGTCGACCCAGACCTTGTACGCAGGCTTGCGCGCCTCGGGAAACGGCTCGACGCACGTCACCGTGCCGGCCACGATCAACACCTTCTCGAAATCGGCCCAGCCGATCGTCGCGTTTTCCACCATCGGATTTGTTCCTGATCAGCGGCGCGCTGCGCCGGCTTCCGTTTCCCGCTGCAGGCCGATCTGTACCCAGCCGAGATTGATGCCGATCCGCTGCGCTTCCGGATTCGCCCAGGCATAGGCGAGCGTGCCGCCGTTGCGGTCGTCGATCACCGAGAGCTTGAGTACCGGCACGTTGCCGTCGCGATAGGTCAGGCGCTCCAGTCCTAACGAGTAGCCGGACGCGCTGCCGTCACGCCACTTCAGCGCGGCGCGTCCGCCCTCGCTGCCGAGACGGACGCTGCGGTCCATGTGCCAGTCCTTGCTGTCCGCAGCTGCAGTCGGCCCGGCGCCATTGACCGCGGCCCAGCCACCGAAGAACACGATCCTGCGCGCGTCCTCGCGCGCTTCCGTGCCGCGCGCCTGATCTGCATAGAGTCGCAGGCGCAGCCACTCCCCTTCGCGTTCGACCGCGATCGGCAGCAGCGGTGCTTGCGGCCCGATGCCGGGAACGATCGCCGCGCAGGAGGCCGGATCGCCGGCGACCTTGATGCCCGTGCCTGCGATCGTGCCGCGCAAGGCGCAAGCGTCGAGCGGCGCCCATTGCTGCGCATCGAACGCGGCGCCCATCGCCGGAGCCGCGAGCAATGCGCGATGCGGCAGCAACGCGGTCGCACCGTTCGCGCCGGCCACTTGTTGCATCGCCCAGACCGCATCCATGGCCGGTGTCGCGTCGAGATGGATGCGCCACAGCGTCCAGTCGGCGTGCGAGGTCGGTTCCAGCGTCACGACAACGTGCGCCGGCGCAATCGCGGCGGCGTTCTCGCGCGCGGTCCAGACTTGCTCGTGATTGTCGAACTCGCCGACCAGCATCCCATCGGCCATCGTGGGCGCACCGGCGACGCTCCGCGTTGCACCGGCATGCAGCGCATTCTGGCAGGCGGTCAACGACAGCAACACGAGCAATGACAGAATGATCCGGTTCATCCCCCAAGCATAGCAGCCGCGACCGTCTCGCCGATTCGGCGACGGGCGGCACGCTGCGCGCGGATTGCCTTCGCTATAGTGCGCCGGCTCTTCCGGGGAGATCGCATGACCACCGACATCCAGCGCGCCGATCCGCGCCTGCGCCGCATCACCGTAGTCGTCCTGGTTGTGGCGACGCTTGCCGCCGCGCTGTTCGTATTCGCATTGCAGCGCTGGATGCTGCAGCAGGTCGAACGGCTGCCGACCGAACAGATGATCGTTGAATTGCGCCATTGGATCGGCATGCTGCTGACCGGAAGCGGACTGTGCCTGCTGGTGCTCGCCGGCTACGCGGCACGCCTTGCGCGCCGTGTCATCGCTGAGCGGCGCTGGCCGCTCGCGGGCACGCGCGTGCTGCGCGACACGCCGATCCGTCGCGATGCCGCCGCGCTGCGCCTGGCCCGCCTGTTGAACCTCGTCGCGGTCGCGTTGATCGCACTCGCGATCGGCGTCGGTGTGGTGAGCTGGCGGCTGTTCACTGCCGGATACTCAGCCTTGTAGGAGCGGCTTCAGCCGCGATGCTTTTCCTCCGATGGCGCGAGAGCCGAAGCATCGCGGCTGAAGCCGCTCCTACAGGCGCGCCAGCGCGGCATCGAGGTCCGCAATCAGCACCTCAGGCTCCTCTAGCCCGATCGACAGGCGCACCAGGCTCAGCGACAGGCCGGGCGGCGGATGCAACTGCGCATCGGCCGGGTAAACCGCACATACCGGGAACGCCAGCGATTCGTAGCCACCCCACGACACCGTCATCAGGAAACGTTCAAGACCGTCGCAGAAGCGCTCGACCGCGGCGACATCCGCTGCATCGAGTTCGATCGTCAACAGGCCACTCGCGCCGTGCAATTGGCGCTCGCTCAGGCCGAGCTGCGGATTGCCGTGCGCGCGCGGCGAGTACACACGACGCACGCGCGGATGCGCTTCGAGGAACGCAAGCACGTGCGAAGTGGTCGCCGCGATGCGTTCCATGCGGATCGGCAGCGTGCGCAGGCCGCGGATCATCAGCCAGGCATCGTGCGGCGCGAGGATCGCGCCGAGCGTCATGTACGGACCGCGGAACACCTCGCGGATCAGCACTGCACCGCCGCATAGCGCGCCGGCGACCACGTCGCTGTGGCCGTTCAGGTACTTGGTCGCCGAATGCGCGACGAGGTCGATGCCGAGTGCGAGCGGCGACTGGTTCAGCGGGGTCGCATAACTGTTGTCGCACAAGGTACGGATGCCACGCGCCTTGGCCAGCGCAGCGACCGCCGCCAGATCCTGCTGCTCGAACGTCATCGAGTTCGGGCTTTCCAGCACGATCAGGCGTGTGCGCTCGGTGAGCGCCGACTCGAAGTTCGCGATCTCGGTGCCGTCGACGAACGTCGTTGAAACGCCGAAGCGGCCCAGCAGATCCTTCAGCACCGCGCGCGTCCAGCTGTACGGCTTGGCGACGCAGACAACGTGGTCGCCGCCGGATACGCAGGCGATCGCAGCGGCCGACATCGCCGCCGCACCGCTGCCGAACATCAGGCAATCCTCGGCGCCCTCGAGTGCGGCGACTTTCTTCCTCAGGATCTCGACAGTCGGATTGTTGCCGCGCGTGTAGACATGGTTGCCGAGTTCGTCGCGAAATCCCGTCCGCATCGACGCAACGGTCGGGAATGCGAAGATCGACGACTGAACGATCGGTGGCGCGACCGCGCCGAAGTACTGCTCACGGTCCTCGCCGAGGTGGTTGAGGATCCAGCTGAGATCCATGCCGCGCTCCCCTGCTCGATCGGTCAGATCGTACTGATCCAGTCTCGCACCGCCGGAGCCAGCTGCGGATCCTCCAGCGCCATCGCCATCGTCGCCTTGACCAGGCCGAGTTTGTTGCCGCAATCGAAGCGGGTGCCCTCGAAGCGGTACGCGAGCACGGACTGTTCTGACAGCAGCGCCTCGATCGCGTCGGTGAGCTGGATCTCGCCGCCCGCACCGGGCTTGGTCGTTTCGAGCAACTCGAAGATGCGGCCTGGCAGCACATAACGACCGACGATCGCAAGGTTCGACGGGGCTACTTCGGGTTTCGGCTTCTCGACGACCAGCCTGATCTTCGCGGCGCGCTCGGAAACCGCAGTCGCGTCGACGATGCCGTACTTGTCGGTCTGATTGTGCGGGACTTCCTCGACCGCGATCACACCGGCGTTCTCGGTCGCCGAGAGTTCGGCCATCTGGCGCAGCGCGCCAGCACGCTTGCCGTTCCAGATCAGGTCGTCGGGCAGCACAACACCGAATGGCTCGTCACCGACGACCGGCTTCGCGCAGAGCACCGCATGGCCGAGACCGAGCGCCTCGGGCTGGGTCACGAACACGCAGCGCACGTTGCGCGGCAAAGTGCCCTGCACCATCGCGAGCAGGTCCTTCTTGCCTGACTGCGCGAGCTTGCTCTCGAGCTCGTAGGCCTTGTCGAAATAATCCGCGATTGCATGCTTGTAGCGGTTGGTCACGAAGATCAACGTGTCCGCGCCGGCGTCGACAGCCTCGTCGACCGCGTACTGGATCAGAGGCCGGTCGAGTACCGGCAACATTTCCTTGGCGACGACCTTGGTCGCCGGCAGGAAGCGCGTGCCGAGACCGGCAACCGGGAAAACGACCTTGCGCAAACGCTTGCTCATGCAGTGTCCTTGTGTAATTTGAAAGTGCGGCCAAGGATGGCCGCATTTTGATTCAGGCGATCAAGGAACGATCGCAAAGAAAAATGAAGTGCGACCATGAATGCCGCTTTTTGATTCCGCGATCAAGGATCGATCGCAAAAAACTTCCCGGAGACGTTTTTGACATCGCGCCAGCGATGGTCCGAACGGTGACCGCCATGGATGGCGGGCACAAAAACTCACCGCGATCCGAATGCGACGACGACACCATCCGAGGGCGTGCCGTCACTGGCGAACTCGGGCAACAGTTGATCGAGGATGCGCCTCAGCATGCCCTCGTCGAAGTCGCGCACCGCGAGTTCGCCCTGGCGCAACTGCGTCGTCAGCAGGTTCCAGGCCATGCTGCGCGGTTGTGCGAGGAAGATCTTCGCGTGCGCGGTGTCGGTGTACTGCTCGTGCGGATGGAACAGTTCCTCGAACAGCTTCTCGCCGGGGCGCAGGCCGGTATAGATGATCGGGATATCACCGCTCTCATGCTTGCCGGCGAGACGGATCATCTGCTCGGCAAGGTCGCGGATCTTCACCGGCTCGCCCATGTCGAGCGCGAAGATCTCGCCGCCATTGCCGAGTACCGATGCCTGCAGGATCAACTGGCAGGCTTCCGGGATCGTCATGAAATAGCGCGTGATCTCCGGATGCGTGACTGTGACCGGTCCGCCCGCGCGGATCTGCTCCCGGAAGCGCGGCACGACCGATCCCGCAGAATCGAGCACATTGCCGAACCGCACCGTGATGAAGCGCGTGTGCGACTGCCGCGCGAAGTTCTGGCAGAACAGTTCCGCGACACGCTTGCAGGCGCCCATCACGCTGGTGGGATTGACCGCCTTGTCGGTCGAGATCAGCACGAAGCTGTCTGCGCCATGCGCATCCGCGGCCTCGGCCAGCGCCTTGGTGCCGAGCACGTTGTTGCGGAACGCCTCGCGAACCTGCCCTTGCAGCAGAGGCACATGCTTGTACGCGGCCGCGTGGAACACGACCTGCGGACGCGCCTGCTCGAACACGCGCGCGCACGTCATCGCGTCGCCGCAGTCGCCGAGCCAGGCGTTGAACAGCAGGTCCGGATAGTCGCGCCGCAGTTCCTGCTCGATCATGTAGAGGTTGTATTCGGACAGCTCCAGCACGGTCAGCGATTCGGCACCGAGCCGCGCGACCTGTCGGCACAGTTCCGAGCCGATCGAGCCACCGCCGCCGCTGACCAGCACGCGCTTGCCGGCGAGACGCGTGCGGATCGCGGTCCAGTCGAGCTGCACCTGTTCGCGGCCGAGCAGGTCCTCGATCGCGACTTCCTTGAGTTCGTTGAAGCTGGAGCGGCCGGCGACCACGTCCTCGAGCCGCGGCACCGTGCGGAACGGCAGGTTGCACTCCTCGCACAGATCGACCGCACGGCGCATCTGCACCTTGTTCGCGGCCGGCATCGCGATGACCAGCATTTCCGCAGCGGTCTCGCGTGCGAGCTGCGGCAGTTGATCGAGCGTGCCCAGCACCGGAATGCCGTGCAGGCGCGATCCGCGCAGCTGCACGTTGTCGTCGAGGAAACCGACCGGGGTATACCGGTTCTCGCGGCGCAAATCGCGCACCAGCGCGTCGCCGGCCTTGCCCGCGCCCAGCACGAGAATGCGCTGGCTCGGCGCGCGCGTGACGAAGTCGAGGCGGCTGTCCTTCCAGTAGCGGTAGGCCAGGCGCGGCACACCGAGCAGGACCGCGAGTACCAGCGGGTACACCAATAGCACCGTGCGCGGCACGGTGACCAGGCGGTTGTACACGAACAGCGTGATCGCGACCGCGAATGCGCCGAGCAGGCACGCGCGGAATATGTTCCAGATGTCCGGCATGCTGGCGAAGCGCCACAGCCCGCGGTACAGGCCGGTCCACCAGAAGATGAGGCCCTGCGCGGCGAGCACCAGCCAGACTTCGTGCCCGAACAGCGAGACCGGCGAGGGGTTGGGCGCCAGCGACCAGCGCAACATGCTGACCGCGGTCCAGGTCAGCCAGACCATCAGCATGTCGTGGGCGACGACCGCTAGGCGCGGATGGATGCCGGCGATGGTCTTACGCAGCAGCATGGCGACTCCGCGTCGTTACGTTGCGCAAACACCAGCGCTTGCCGAGCCACCAGACTGTGCAGGCCAGCGCGTAGACCGCAACGGCAGGGCCAAACCTGTTCGTTGTCGGCCCATCGACGATGGACGCGCCGGTCCGGGCCATGCGATTCATCCAGTAGACGGCGGGCAGCACGATCAGCAGATTCCATCCCATGTAGAGCGCGACCACCCGCGCATGCGAAAAGCCGCAGCGCACCAGCCACTGGTACAGGTGCTCGCGGTGCGCACTATACCAACGCCGGCCACGCAGCATGCGCGAGAGCAGCGTGCAGGTCGCGTCGGTGACGAAGGCCGAACACAGCACGATGCCGCTGGCCAGCGCGATGCCCGGGGTCGCCATCTGCCACAGCACCGCGATCGCAACCAGCAGACCCAGAACGCCACTGCCGACGTCCCCCATAAAAATGCGTGCGCGCGGGAAATTGAATGGCAGGAAGCCACCGGCAGCGATCGCACATGCGCCGATGCATCCGGCCTGGCCTGGGTAGCCGGTGAGCAGGCAGATCCATGCGAGCGTGCCCAGCACGAACATTGCCTGCAGCGCCAGCAACCCATCGATGCCGTCCATGAAGTTGTGCAGGTTGATCGACCACACGATCGCAAGACCGGGGAACACCGCGGCCAGCGTGTACATCAACAGCGCACCTCGTCCGGTTATGGGATCCGACAGACCGATCAGCACTGCGGGCGTCGCGAGCAACACGAGTGCCGCGAGGCAGTGCGCGGCCAGGCGCGTGCGCGCACGCAGACCACCGTGATCGTCGATCCAGCCCACCATGCCGACGACAACGACCGCGGCCATCACCGATAGTGCGAGCGCGCGGATCGAAGACTCCGATTGCGCGGCGAAGAGTGCGATCACGAAGAGCGCACCGACCACGATCCCGATGCCGCCACCTCGCGGGGTCGGGACCTGATGCGAGCGGCGCTGCCCCGGCTGGTCGAGCAGTTGCCGGTGAAGCGCGTACGCGATGCTGAAGTGCGTACACGAGGCGGCCAACACCAGGGCGACGGCAGCGACAATTGCCCACTCTGCCAGCGACCAGACGGCCATCGCGAGCCCTACTCGCCGACCACGCCGTGAATCGGCCTCACCGAGCCCCAGCTCTTGCAGCTCGGGCACTGCCAGTGGTGCGCCTTCGCGCCGAAGCCGCATTTGTTGCAGCGGTACATCGCCTTGCCCTCGACGAGCTGGCGGGTCAGGTCGCGCAGGGTCAGGAAGTTCTCGCGCGCCTCGCCGCTGGCGGTGTGCAGGTTGACGTCGATCAGCGCCATCAGCGCGCGCACCGATGGGCGCTGGCGCAGGATCCGGTTCAGGAAATCGACGGCCGCGGCCTCGCCACGCGTCGTCGCGTACAGTTTTGCAAGGGCCAACACCGGCGAGACGCCCTGGTAGCGCTCGGTGATGTCGAGCAGGAATTCCTCGGCACGCTGCATGCGCTGCGCACGCGCGTAGCAGTCGAGCAGCGGCGAGAGGATCTCCGGCATGTAGTCGATATCGAGCTCGGCAACGCGCTCGAAGGCGCGGATCGCGGCGTCGAGATTGCCGGCGGCGGACTCGATGTGGCCCTCGATCATGCTCGCGCGGACACACTCGGGCTCGACTGCGAACGCTTCCGCCACACGCGCCCGCGCATCGTCGCGCGCACCCTGCGCGCGGGCCTGCTCGGCGAGTTCGCAATAGAACTGCGCGATCACGGCACCCTGCGACTCGCCGGTCACCTGCTCCAGCCGCTGCGCATTCTGGATCGCCTTGTCCCAGTCGCGCTCGTGCTGGTAGATCGCGATCAGGTGCTTCAGCGCGGACGGCGCCAGCGCATCCATCGCGACGAGGTCGGTAAACAGGGTTTCGGCCCGGTCGAGCAGGCCGGCGCGCATGTAGTCCTCGCCGAGTTCGAGCAAGGCGACCGTCTTCTCGTCCTGGCTGAGGTTCGGTCGGGCAATTAGGTGCTGATGCACGCGGATCGCACGATCCACCTCACCGCGACGCCGGAACAGGTTGCCCAGTGCAAGGTGCGTCTCGACGGTGTCGCGGTTGATCTCGGCGAGCTTGAGGAACACCTCGATCGCCTTGTCCTGCTGCTCGTTGAGCAGGTAGTTGAGGCCGCGGAAATAGCTGGTCGACAGTTCGCTGACGCGCGCGCCGGAAGTGCGCTCGCTGCGACGGCGTCCGAGCACCCAACCGGAAAACGCGGCGACCGGCAGCAGCAGGAACAGCAGGGCGAGTTCGTTCATGCGTCCTCGCGCGTCCCGGCGGACGGCAGCGTCCGGGCTTCGCGCAGATCGCGATGCACCGTGCGCAGATCGCGCCGCAGTCGCGGTACCTGCCCGACCCACGCGACGAGGCCACCGAGCAGCCAGCCGGCGAGCAATGCGCCCAGGAGCGCCGCGCCGGTCGGCATGGCGAGCTGGAAGAAGTAGAAGTCAATCGGAATGCGCGCACCGTTGAGCGCGCCGAACAGCGCACCCAGTGCAACGACGAGGAGGATCAGGATGATCAGGATCAAGCGCATGGTCGGCAGGCGATGCGAAAGCCCACGCATGATAAAGGGTCCGCGATGAACTGCATTCGGCGACTCCGGAATGTCGACGTTGCAGCCGCGCCGTCAGCGGCGCGTGATCTGGTCGTCGCTGGCGATCAGGCGGTTTCCGCCGTCTTCGCCGGCCCGACCTTCTCGTTGACGCGCTCGCGCAGCTCCTTGCCCGGCTTGAAATGCGGAACGTGCTTGCCCGGCAGCGCGACCGAATCGCCAGTCTTCGGGTTGCGGCCCATGCGCGGCGGCCGGTAGTGCAACGAGAAACTCCCGAAACCGCGGATCTCGATGCGTTCGCCGGTCGAGAGCGAATGGCTCATTTGCTCGAGCACGCTCTTGACGGCGAGTTCGACGTCGTTCGCAGCAAGGTGCTTCTGCCGCTGGGCCAGGGACTCGATCAGCTCCGACTTGGTCATCGCGATGGGAATGGTTGCGTTCTCGGTTCAAAAAAACGCGCACCGTCGCCGGTGCGCGCGGGTTGCGTGGCAGCGCGCGGATCACGCCGCGCGCTGCGGCCATCAACGGTTCAGCTGTTCCTTCAGCAGCGCGCCGAGCTTGGTGGTGCCGCCCGAAGCGCTCTGGTATTCCTCGAGGGTGCTCTGCAGTTCGTCCTCGTCCTTCGCGCGGATCGAGAGCTGCAGGCTGCGGCCCTTGCGGTCCATGCCGGTGAACTTGGCTTCGACCGAATCGCCGACCTTGAGGTACTGCGTCGCATCGTCAACGCGTTCCTTGGCGATGTCGTTCGCGCGCAGATAGCCCTCGACGCCGTCGCCCAGATCGATCGTCGCGCCCTTGGCGTCGACTTCACGAACCGTGCCGGTGAGGATGCTGCCGCGCGGATGCGCCGCCATGAACTGGCCGAACGGATCCTGCTCGAGCTGCTTGATGCCGAGCGAGATGCGCTCACGCTCCGGATCGACCGCCAGCACGACCGCCTCGATCTCGTCGCCCTTCTTGAAGTTGCGCACGAGGTCTTCGCCGGTGGTCTGCCACGAGATGTCGGACAGGTGCACCAGGCCGTCGATACCGCCGTCGAGACCGACGAAGATGCCGAAGTCGGTGATCGACTTGATCGTGCCCGAGACCTTGTCGTTCTTCTTGTGGATCGCGGCGAACGCTTCCCACGGATTCGCGCTGACCTGCTTCATGCCGAGCGAGATGCGGCGGCGCTCTTCGTCCACATCGAGCACCATGACCTCGACCTCGTCGCCGACCTGCACGACCTTGGCCGGGTTGACGTTCTTGTTGGTCCAGTCCATCTCGGACACGTGGACCAGGCCTTCGACGCCCGGCTCCAGCTCGACGAAGCAGCCGTAGTCGGTGACGTTGGAGACCTTGCCGAACAGGCGCGTGCCGGTCGGATAGCGGCGCGCGATCGCGACCCACGGATCCTCGCCGAGCTGCTTGAGGCCGAGCGAGACGCGGTTGCGCTCGCGATCGAACTTCAGCACGCGGACATCCAGCTCGTCGCCGACGTTGACGACTTCGGACGGATGACGCACGCGCTTCCACGCCATGTCGGTGATGTGCAGCAGGCCATCGATGCCGCCGAGGTCGACGAACGCGCCGTAGTCGGTGAGGTTCTTGACCACGCCCTTGACGACTGCGCCTTCCTGCAGGCGGTCGAGCAGCTGTTCGCGCTCGGCGCTGAACTCGCTTTCGACAACCGCGCGACGCGACACGACCACGTTGTTGCGCTTGCGGTCGAGCTTGATGATCTTGAACTCGAGTTCCTTGCCCTCGAGGTAGGACGGGTCGCGCACCGGACGCACGTCGACCAGCGAGCCCGGCAGGAACGCGCGGACATCCTTGATGTCGACCGTGAAGCCACCCTTGACCTTGCCGGAGATGCGGCCGGTGACGGCGGCATTGGCGGTCTGCGCTTCCTCGAGTTCGTCCCACACCAGCGAGCGCTTGGCCTTCTCGCGCGAGAGCATGGTCTCGCCGAAGCCGTTTTCGATTGCGTCGAGCGCGACCTTGACGTCGTCGCCGACGCTGATCTCGAGTTCGCCCTTCTCGTTCTTGAACTGCTCGATCGGGATGATGCCTTCGGACTTGAGGCCTGCATTGACAACGACTACGTCGGAGCGGATCTCGACGACGGTGCCGGTGACAATCGCGCCGGAGCGCAGCTTGGCCAGCGATTGGCTCTGTTCGAACAGTTCAGCGAAACTTTCAGTCATGTTGGTTTCCAGTGATGAAACAGGCCGTCGTCCGGACGTAACGGGATCGACAACCCACCTTCGGTGGATGCGGAATACGCCGCATCGTTGCGTTCCGGCACAGGTGCCGGGCCCTTGCCCTTGCGGGCGTTTCCCTTCGTTGCAGAGTTCAGCCGGTATGCACGACAGTCAGCACCCGGGCGATCACCTCGGCCACCGGAATTCCGGTCGTGTCGATGATCAATGCCCCGGCTGCCGGCCTGAGCGGCGCAACCTTGCGGGTTGCGTCACGCTCGTCGCGCGCCTCGATCTCGCGCAAAAGGGATGAGAGTGTAACAGCCAACCCCTTTTCCTTCAACTGCTTATAACGCCTGCGTGCACGTTCGTCGGCGCTGGCAGTGAGGAAGATCTTGTAGGTCGCGTCGGTGAAAACCACGGTGCCCATGTCGCGCCCGTCGGCGACCAGCCCGGGCGCCTTCCGGAACGAGCGCTGCTTGTCGAACAACGCCGTCCGCACCGCCGGGATGGCCGCGATAGCCGAAGCGGCAGCGCCGCAGGTCTCGGTGCGGATCTCGTCGGTCGCGTCATGACCGTTCACGATCACGCGCGTCTCGCCGCCGTCCTTCAGGTCACGGAACGTGATCTTCGTGGTCTCCGCGCAGCGCGTGACCGCGGCTGAATCCGACAGGTCGATGCCCGCCATGCTCGCCGCATAGCCGACCGCACGGTACAGCGCGCCGGAGTCGAGCAGATGCCAGCCCAGCGCGTCGGCGACCGCGCGGCTGATCGTGCCCTTGCCGGAGCCGGAGGGACCATCGATCGCGAGCACGGGAACGGGCTTGTCGGACTTGGTCATGACGGGCACTCATCGGGGGCGCGCGATTCTATCCGGTTGGCGCCGGCACGGCCGAGGTCAGTCAGGCGCCACCGCATTGAGCAGGAAGCCCGCGCTTTGCGTGATCTCGACAAACCCCGGGAACGAGGTCGCGACATTCGCGCAATCGGCGATCCGTACCGCGTCGTGCGCGATCAGTCCCGCGACCGCGAAGCTCATCGCGCAGCGGTGGTCACCGGCGCTGTCGACCACTCCGCCGCGCAGTCTGCCACCGTGGATCACGGCGCCGTCCGGCGTCTCCTCGACACGCACGCCGAGTTCGATCAGGCCCTTCGCCATCACCGCGATGCGGTCGGACTCCTTGACCCGCAACTCGGCTGCGCCGCGGACCGTCGTGGTTCCTTGCGCCGCCGCCGCGGCGACGAACAGGATCGGGAATTCGTCGATCATGTCGGGCACGACCTCGACCGGCACCTCGATTCCGCGCAGTCGCGCATGGCGCACTTCGAGATCGGCCACACGTTCGCCGCCCTGCTCGCGCGCATCGTGTTCGCGGATGTCCGCGCCCATCAGGCGCAGCGCGGCCAGCAGGCCGGTGCGGCGTGGATTCAGCCCGACCGCGCGCAACAGCAGCCGTGAATCCGGCACCAAGGTCGCGGCGACGATGAAGAACGCGGCCGACGAGAAATCGGCTGGCACGACGACGTCGGTCGCGCGCAGGTGATGGCCGCCCGAGAGTCGCGCCCTGCCCGGCTCGAACGCGATCGGCCAGCCGAATGCGGCAAGCATGCGTTCGGTGTAGTCGCGCGTGGGATGCGGCTCGTGTACTTCGGTGTCGCCGTCCGCGTACAGACCGGCGAGCAGGATCGCCGACTTCACCTGCGCACTGGCCACCGGCGGCGTGTATCGGATACCCCAGAGACCGCTCGCGCATCGGATGTGCAACGGCGGACGTCCGCCTTCACCCGATTCGATCCGCGCGCCCATTGCGCTCAACGGGCCGGTCACCCGAAACATCGGCCTCCGCGTCAGCGACTCATCGCCTATCAAGGTCGAATCGAAGCGTTGCCCGGCGAGCAAGCCGGCAAGCAGACGCATCCCGGTTCCGGAATTGCCGCAATCGAGCGCCGCGCCCGGCTCGGCCAGGCCACGCAGGCCAACGCCGTGCACGATGCGCTGCGACGCCGATGGCGTCTCGATGGCCACGCCCATCGCACGGAAGATCGCCGCGGTCGCGCGCGTGTCTTCGCCTTCGAGGAAGCCGCTGACATGCGAGATGCCCTCGGCCAATGCGGCCAACATGATCGCGCGGTGGGAGATCGACTTGTCGCCGGGGACGACGACATCGCCACGAAGCGGACCGGCCGGGTGACTGATCCAGTCGACACGCGTGCTCACGGCAGCGCGTCCAGCAAACGCTGATTCTCGGCGCGGCTGCCGACGCTGATGCGCAACGTCTGCGCCAACCCGTAGCCACCCATCGGCCGCACGATGACACCGCGTTCGAACAGATGCCGTTCGAGTTCGGCCGCATCGCGACCGAGATCGACCAGCAGAAAATTCGTCTGCGACGGCAGGCAGGCATAGCCGCGCTTCGCCAGTGCATCCGCAAGCCAGGTGCGTTCGCCGGTGTTGAACTCACGTGCGCGATCGAGGTGGCCGTGGTCGGTCAGTGCGGCTTCTGCGCCGGCCAGCGCGACATTGTTGACGTTGAACGATTCGCGCAGGCGCTCCAGCACCGCGACCACGCTGGGGTGCGCGAGCAGATAACCGATGCGCAGTCCGGCCAGCGCGTACGCCTTCGAGAACGTGCGCGTGACGATCAGGTTTGGGTGGCGGTGGGCAAGCCGCAGCGCGCTGGTCAGGCCGGCTACATCGACGTATTCGCAATAGGCCTCGTCGACGACGACCAGCACGTTTTCCGGCACGCGCGCGACGAATCGTTCGAGCTCGATGTCGCCGAACCAGGTACCGGTTGGATTGTTCGGATTGGCCAGGTAGACGAGGCGCGTGTCGGCACGGATCGCTGCGGCGATCGCGTCGAGGTCGTGGCCGAACGGCGCGCTCGCGTGTTCGCGCGGCAGCGCCGGCACGCGGATCGGCTGTGCGCCGGCGACCGCGGTGGCAATCGGGAACACCGCAAAACCGTACTGTGAAAACACGACCGAATGCGCCGGATCGGCGAAGCACTGCGCGAGCAGGATCAGCAGTTCGTGCGAGCCGTTACCGAGCGCGATCCGGTCTTCCGCGACGCCGAGATGCCTGGCCAGCGCGGCCTTCAGCGATGCACCGCGCGGATCCGGATAGCGGAAGCTTTCGGGTAGCGCCGCGCGCATCGCGTCCAGCGCAAACGGGCTCGGACCCAGCGGATTCTCGTTCGAGCCGAGTTCGGCGATCTGCGCACCGAAGCGCGCGCGCAATGCCGGCAGGTCGTGGCCGGGATCGTAGGCGCGCAGTGCTGCGGTCGCCGCATTCGCGAGCTTTGCCGCGTCAAAGGTTTCTGGGTTGTCCGGGGATCCCGCGCGTTCCGGTTTGTGCGCGAGGTTCCTCACGGCACCGCGACCGGGTAGGAGCCGAGCACCTTGATCTGCGCCGCATGCGCGTCGAGTTCGGCGAGCGCCTTCTGCATCGGCTCGTCGTCGACATGGCCGGCGAGGTCGATGAAGAAGCCGTATTCCCATTTCGCCTGGTGCGACGGCCGCGATTCGATGCGGTTCATGCTGATGCCGTGGCGCGCGAACGGGCTCAGCACGTTGAACAGCGCGCCGGGCTGATCCTTGATGAAGACCAGCACCGAGGTACGGTCATGGCCGGACGGCGGGAACAGCTGGCGACCGAGCACGAGGAAGCGCGTCGTGTTGTCGGCATGGTCCTCGATCGAGCTCATGATGACCTTCTTGAGGCCATAGACATGACCGGCGGACTCCCCGGCGATAGCGGCCGCGTCCTCGGCATTGCGCGCGCGGCGCGCCCCTTCGGCGTTGCTTGATACCGGGATCTTCTCGATCTTCGGCAGGTTGCTGCGCAGCCACCCTTGCGTCTGCGCGAACGACTGCGGATGAGCGTAAATGCGTTCGATGTCTTCGATCCTGCCCGAGCGCGACAGCAGGTACTGGTGCACGCGGAGCTCCACTTCGCCGCAGATCTTGAGGTTCGAGGTCAGGAACATGTCCAGCGTGACCTGGATCGTGCCCTGTCCGGAGTTCTCGACAGGCACCACGCCGAAGTCCGCGTTGCCGGCTTCGACCTCTTGGAACACTTCCTCGATGCTGGCCATCGGCAGGCCATGCGCAGAACGGCCGAAATGCTTGAGCACCGCCTGTTGGCTGAACGTACCTTCGGGGCCGAGATAGCCGATCTTCAACGGCTCCTGCTGCGCCAGGCAGGCCGACATGATCTCGCGAAACACGTGCACGAGCAGTTCGTCGCTGAGCGGGCCCTCGTTGCGATCGACGACCATGCGCAGCACCTGCGCCTCGCGTTCGGGTCGGTAGTAGTCGACCGCAGCGGCGAGCTTGCCCTTGGCCTTGCCGACTTGGTGCGCGAAGTTCGCCCGCTCGGCGATCAGCGCCTGGATCTGGCGATCGATGCCGTCGATGCGCGCGCGCACGTCGGCAAGATTGGGCGCCGGTTCGGCGTGCTGCGTCGTCTTGTCGCTCATTCGCGTCAGCTCCCGATCACGCGCACGGAGAGGATGCCATCGATCGCGGCGATCGCGCCGATCAGCGTTGAAGGTACAGGTGAGTCGGCGTCGATCAGGCTGTAGGCCAGCTCGCCGCGCGAAGCATTGTGCATCTGCGCGATGTTGACGCCGGCTTCGCCGAGTACGTGCGAAAGCTGGCCGATCATGTTGGGCCGATTGCTGTTCGCGATGCAGATGCGCGCGCTGCCGGCGCGTGCCATGCGTGTCTCCGGAAAGTTCACCGAGTTGCGCACGTTGCCGTGCTCGAGGAAGTCGCGCAGCTGGTCGACGACCATGACCGCGCAGTTCTCCTCGGCCTCGCCGGTCGATGCCCCCAGATGCGGCAGCGCGATCACGCGCGGGTTCGCCAGCAAATCGGCTTCCGGGAAGTCCGACACGTAGCGGCCGATGCGTCCGTCGTCCAGGCCACGACGCAGCGCGACGGCATCGACGATGCCCTCACGTGCGAAGTTCAGCAGCACCAGGTCGGGGCGAATCAGATCGAGCGCCTGTGCGCCGAACACGCCGCGGGTCTTGTCGTTCAGCGGCACATGGAATGTCAGGTAGTCCGACGCGGCGAACAACTCGTTGAGCGAGCCGGCCTTCGCGACCTCCGACGACAGCTGCCAGGCGCCATCGACCGTCATGTGCGGATCGAAGCCGACCACGCGCATGCCGAGCGCGTAGGCCGCATTGGCGACCTTGACGCCGATCGCGCCCAAGCCCACCACGCCGAGCGTCTTGCCGGAGAGCTCCGAGCCGACGAAGCGTTTCTTCTCGGCCTCGACGCGATGATGCAGGTCGTCGCCACTTTGCAGGCCACGCACGAAGCCGAGCGCGTCAGCGATGTTGCGGGCAGCGATCAGCATGCCGGCGACGACCAGCTCCTTGACCGCATTCGCGTTCGCACCCGGAGCGTTGAACACCGGCACGCCGCGTGCGGACAGCGCCGCGACCGGAATGTTGTTCACGCCCGCGCCGGCGCGCGCGACGGCCTTCACGCTGGCTGCGATCGGCGCCTTGTGCATGTCCGCCGAGCGCACCAGCACCGCATCGGGCTCGGCGACTTCGTTCGCGGTGCTGTACAGCGTCGCCGGCAGTCGGTCGAGACCGTTGCGCGAGATGTTGTTGAGGGTCTGGATCTTGAACATCGAGGTTCAGCCTCTGCAAAAGCATTGTGGAGTTCACCGACCATCCGTTCGCCCTGAGGTATCGAAGGGTGAACGGATGGGGTGCGCTGCGCGCCGTTCGCGCTTCGATACCTCGGCACGAACGGATGTGGACCCGGCGAAACCCGTCTAACCGTTCCGCTTCGCAAAATCCCGCATGAAATCGACCAGTGCCTGCACGCCCTCGATCGATATCGCGTTGTAGATCGACGCTCGCATGCCGCCGACCGCGCGATGGCCCTTCAGCGCGAGCAACCCGGCCGCTTCCGATTCCTTGAGAAACACGCTGTCGAGTTCCTCGCGCGGCAGCGTGAACGGCGCGTTCATCCACGAACGCGCGGATTTCTCGACCGGATTGCGGTAGTAGCCCGAGTCGTCGATGTAGCCGTACAGCAGTTCCGCCTTCGCGCGGTTGCGCGCCTCCATCGCGGCAACGCCGCCCTGCCGCTTGACCCACTTGAACACGAGCCCTGCCAGATACCAGCCCCAGGTGTTCGGCGTGTTCAGCATCGAACCCTGCGCGGCATGCTCGGCATAGTTGAAGATCTTCGGGATGTCCTTTGGACAGCGTTCGAGCAGGTCGTCACGCACGATCATCACGACCAGGCCCGACGGGCCGATGTTCTTCTGCGCGCCGGCATAGAGCAGCGCGTATTTCGACACGTCGAGCGGCCGCGACAGGATCGTCGAGGACACGTCGCCGATCAGTGGCACGTTGCCGACGTCCGGCACCTCGTGGAACTCGACACCGCGGATCGTCTCGTTCGGCGTCACGTGGACGTAGGCGGCGTTCGGATCGAGACTCCATTCACCGCGCGGCGTGATGCGATCGTAGTTCGTCGCGCTCGATGTCGCCGCGATACGCACCTGTGCGAGCGGCTTCGCCTCCTTCGCGGCCTTCTCGCTCCAGTCGCCGGTCAGCACGTAGTCGACGCTCTGGTCGCGACGCGCGAAGTTCAGCGGGATCTGCGCGAAGTGCTGCGTCGCACCGCCCTGCAGGAACAGCACCTTGTAGTTCGCCGGGACCGCCAACAGCTCGCGCAGGTCGCGCTCCGCTTCCTCGGCGAGCGCGATGAAATCCTTGCCGCGGTGGCTGATTTCCATCACCGACGCGCGCGCGCCCTGCCATTCGAGCAGTTCGGCCTGGGCCTGACGCAACACCTCTTCCGGCAGCGCGGCGGGGCCGGCGCTGAAGTTGTATCCACGACTCACGAAGGACTCCTGGCGAGGCCGATCGAGCTGACCGGTTCAAGCCGCATTATGCCGCGGCGCAGCAAACTGGCAACTGGGGTGGCACGGCGGGTGGGTTTCCGACACAGACACCGGTACCGCCCGCACTGAACAATCCCGTTGCCGCATGCAATGGACGCACGACGGCGCCGGTCTCTGGGTCAGCAACAAGGAGTCCCCATGCACATCCGCAAGCCCGCCGACATTCCGTCGTCCGAGATCACGTCCGAAAGTGTCTACCGGCGCCGTCGCGAATGGCTCAAGGGTTTCGCGGTCGCGATGCCGGCCCTGTTGATCGGCTGCGGCAGGAATTCCGATGCCGATGCAAATGCACCGGTCGCAGCCGAGGGCAGCGCGCTACCGGAGCTTGCGATTGCCAAGCGCGGCGCATTCGCCACGAACGAGCCACAGACCAGCTACCAGGACGCGACGCACTACAACAACTACTACGAATTCGGCACCGACAAGTCCGATCCGGCACGCAACTCCGGGCGATTCCAGCCCAAGCCGTGGTCGGTCGAGATCGCCGGACACGCCGAGGTCACCGGCAAGTTCACGCTCGAGGACCTGCTCAAGCCGCACTCGCTCGAGGAGCGCGTCTACCGCATGCGCTGCGTCGAGGCGTGGTCGATGGTGATTCCGTGGGTCGGCATCCCGCTTGGCGACGTGCTGAAGCGCTTCAAGCCGACTGCGGACGCGAAGTACGTCGCGTTCACGACCGTCAATCGGCCAGCGCAGATGCCCGGCCTGTCGTATGGGGTGCTGGACTGGCCCTACCAGGAAGGCCTGCGCATCGACGAGGCGATGCATCCGCTCGCCCTGCTCGCAGTCGGCATGTACGGCCGCGCGCTGCCGAACCAGAACGGCGCGCCATTGCGTCTGGTCGTGCCGTGGAAATACGGCTTCAAGGGCATCAAGTCGATCGTGCGCATCGAGTTCACCGATCGACAGCCGAAGACCTCGTGGAATCTGTCGGCGCCCAGTGAATACGGCTTCTATTCGAACGTGAATCCGTCGGTCGATCATCCGCGCTGGAGCCAGGCCACCGAGCGCCGGATCGCCGGCAGCGGTTTCGGCCTGTTCGGCAACCGCGTGCAGACCTTGCCGTTCAACGGCTACGCCGACCTGGTCGCGTCGCTGTACGCGGGCATGGACCCGCGCAGGAACTTCTGATGGGACGCCCCGCCGAAGCCGTGCACGGACTGGCACAGCGCAAGCACGTCGATCGCATCGCCGCGAGCAAACCGCTGGTCTGGATGCTGTGCCTGCTGCCGCTGGCGTGGCTGGTCTGGGACGCGCTGCACGGGCAGCTCGGTACCGATCCGGTCGCGCGACTCGAACAACGCAGCGGCGATTGGACCTTGCGCATCCTGCTCGCGACCCTCGCGATCACACCGCTGCGCCTGCTCACGAAATGGCACTGGCTGACGCGCTACCGGCGCCTGCTCGGCCTGTTTGCGTTCTTCTACGCGACGATCCATCTGACCATCTATCTGGCCATCGACCTCGGTGGCTTCTGGTCGCAGATCTTCGCCGAGATCGCGAAGAAGCCCTACATCACGGTCGGCTTCGCGGCGTGGCTGCTGATGATCCCGCTCGCCGCCACCTCGACCAAGGGCATGATCCGCCGGCTCGGCGCCAACTGGCTGCGCCTGCACCGCCTGGTCTACGTGATCGGCCTGTTCGGCGTGCTGCACTTCATGTGGCAGGTCAAGTTCGGCAACAAGATCGCGGTGCAGGAGCCTTTGGTTTATCTGGCGATCCTGATCGCGCTGCTCGCGCTGCGCGTGCCGGGCTGGATCAAACGCTGGCGCACGCCACGCGCCACGTCGGCTCCGCGCAAGACAGTCGTTACGAAGGCGATTTCGCCGGAAGCCAAGGCAGCGCGACCGCGCGCATCAGATGCCACGATGGATCAGCAGCACGAGCCCGAGCGCGATCAGCGCAGCGGCCCCGATCAACCACCAGATCGCGCCCTGGGCCTGGGGTGACTCCGCGGCTGCATCGGCCGAGCGCTCCACATCCGCCGGTCCGATGTTCAGTTGATCGGCAGCTGCGCGATCCTCGCCACGCAGCGGCAACCCCGGCGCCTCGATGATGAAATGGCTGCGCTCGAACGCGAGTTGGTCACCCGGATAGACGATGGCGCTGTCGATCTGGACACCGTTCACACTGCTGCCGTTGGGGGCCGCGATATCGCGCAGGTAAATCGCGTCGCCGACATTCTCGATTGCGACATGGCGCGCCGCGATGCGCGCATCGTCGATGACCAGACCGCAGGCCGGGTCGCGGCCGATCACCAGCCTGGGGTTCACCGCGATCGTCTTGCCAAAATGGCTGCCGGAAACACCGCGCAGGATCACCCGGGCGGGTTGCGCTGGCGGTGGAGTGGCGGGTGCTTCGGGCGGCAGGTCGGTCTCGATGAGATCGTCGCTGTCCGCCTTCAGGTTGACGACGACCTTGCCCAGGCAGAGCACGTCGCCACAGCGCAACAGCGCTTTCTCGCGCACCGGGCGCGCGTTCACGTGCGTTCGCGCCGACGGATCGAGCACCTCGAGCACGATGCCGCGCGGATCGACGGTCACCCGCGCATGCCACGCAGCGACATCCCGGTCGTGCAACACCAGCGTATTGCCGTCCGCATTGCCGAGACTTACGGCGCTCCCATCCATGATGAAATCGGCGTGTTCGCCGTTGGCAAAGCTGAGTCGCATCGCATTGAATTCGTTGAGCGATTGGGCACTCTATCACACGCTTCCCGGCTCTCAGCACCGATGCGAGGCTGCGCAAGCAGTGCAGGCTCGGGCATCATGTGAACATTCGCAATCCGGATCTCGAGGGAACCATGCCTGTCATCGACATACGCCGCACGCACAAGAGCAGCGTGAAGTCCGCAAAGGCCGCGGTCGAACGCGTCGCCAAGGCGATCGCGAAGGAATACGGCATCGATCACCACTGGACCGGGGACGATCTGCATTTCGACCGTACAGGCGTCAAGGGGTACATCAAGGTCGCGAAGAACGATGTGCATGTGCGCGTCGAACTGGGCTTCCTGATGGGTGCATTGAAACCGGTCATCGAGCGCGAGATCGAACGCCGGCTCGACGAATACGTCGCCTGATCGCCATGCGCGACCTGCCGGTGTGTGCGGCCGCGACGGCGGTCGCGCCGGTTTCACCTGGAATCCTTCCCTCCGTGCCCATGCAAGACTCCCGATGCTCGTCCTGAACGCTGCCCGGCGACCGCGCAAGCGCACCGGCCGTGCCCGCATCGGCCTCGCCGTCGCCGGCGGCGGTCCGATCGGCTGCATGTACGAAATGGGCGCGCTGCGTGCGCTCGACGAGGCGATCGACGGACTCGACCTGCGCGCGCTCGATGTCTACGTCGGCATCAGCTCCGGCGCATTCCTCGCGGCCGGGCTCGCGAACCGCTTCGATACCGCCGAACTCTGCCGCATCTTCATCACCGACGATTCCGACCAGGCGAAATTCCGTCCCGAGGATTTCCTGCGCCCGGCGTTCTTCGAATACCTGCGCCGCGCCGCCGGCATGCCGCGCATGCTGCTCGGCTGGTTCGGCGACATCGCACGCAATCCGTTCGACATGCGCATGTCCGATGCGCTGCTGCGTTTCGGCAGCCTGCTGCCGACCGGCCTGTTCGACAACGCCGCGATCGGCCGCTTTCTCGCCGACCTGTTCAGCACGAATGGACGCAGCAATGATTTCCGCAGGCTCGGCCGCAAGCTCCACGTCGTTGCCGTCGAACTCGACAGCGGCGAGGCGGTGCGGTTCGGCGCACCGGGCCACGACGACGTGCCGATCTCGCTCGCGATCGAGGCCAGCGCCGCGCTGCCCGGCCTGTATCCGCCGGTCAGGATCGGCGACCGTTATTACGTCGATGGCGCGCTGCGACGCACCCTTCATGCGTCGGTCGCACTCGATGCCGGCGCAGACCTGGTGATCGGCATCAATCCGCTGGTGCCGATCGACACCACACGCGCACTGGCCAGCGGCAAGCGCGCGCCACCGTCGCTGATCGAAGGCGGCTTGCCCGCGGTGCTCTCGCAGATGTTCCGCACCCTGCTGCAATCGCGCGCGCAGGCGGGTGCCTCGAGCTACGCACTGCGCTACGCCAACGCGGATCTCGCTCTGTTCGAACCGAATCCTGACGACGTCGAGATGTTCTTCACGAACGTGTTCAGCTTCGCGCAACGCCAGCGCCTGGCCGAGCATGCTTACCGGGCCACGCGTGCGGACCTGCGCGTACGCCGCGCGGAAATCGCTCCGCTGCTCGCACGGCATGGCCTGCACCTGCGCGACGACGTGCTCGACGATGCCTCGCGCACCCTGGTCGGCGGCTTGCGCAAGCCTCCCGGCGCCACGCGCGCAACGCGCAACCTGCACAGCGCGCTCAACGACCTCGATCAGGCGCTGCAGGCACCGTCGGTGTCCGGACGCAGAACGCGCAAGGCCGCCGCACGTTCACGGGGCTGACTGCTTTCCGGGAACCGCCACAGTCCCTTCGCAAGATCACATTCTCGATCGCCAAGGCGCATTGATCCGGCGCTCGATGTGCGTGCGTCGAACACGAGTTGTTCGCGGCTCGCGTCAATAGTGTGTCTGCTCTAGCGCGAGCCGCGAAAGTCGCTCGCGATCGCGGTGACTTGCCGCGCCTATCGACCCGAGGACATGACCATGGCAAAGCCCAAGCTCAAGACGCGCAGCAAGACCCAGGAAGCGGCCCATGAGGCTCGCGGCGTCAGCAAGACCGTGATGGATTCGGCGCAGCAGATCTGGCTGGCCGGCCTCGGCGCATTCGCCAAGGCGCAGGCGGAAGGCGGCAAGCTGTTCGAGGCGCTGGTCAAGGAAGGCGCCGCGCTCGACGCGAAGACGCGCAAGTTCACCGAAGCCAAGGTCAATGAGGCGCGCGGCAATGTCGAAAGCACTCTCGGCCAGGTGCGTGAGCGCAGCCAGGAAACCTGGGACAAGCTCGAGAAGGTGTTTGAAGATCGCGTCTCCCGCGCACTCGGCCGCCTCGGCATCCCGGGTCACGAGGAACTGAAGGCGCTGACCAAGCGCGTCGAGGAGCTTTCGCGGGAAGTGCGCAAGCTCAGCGACAAGCCGGCGGCGGCAAAGCGCCCCGCTGCGAAGCGCGCCGCGAAGTAAAAAGCCTGAGCCCCTCTTCCTTCGGGAGAGGGGTTGCGGTGGGGGTCCGGCACGAATGCGATGTGTCGTACTCGTCCCGTACGCGATGCCTGAAGGGCATCGCGTAAAAGCTCTCGCTTCTCCAAGCAACCACCCCTGGTGCGGTCGCCGGTCGGCATCCTGCCTTCCCAGAAAGCACGCATGCGGTGCCTGAGGGCACTGCATGAGCGCTCGCTCCTTCGCCTTCGCAAGCAGCCATCCATGGCGCGATCGCCGGTCGGCATCCTGCCTCCCCAGAAAAGCGAGCATGCGGTGCCTGAGGGCACCGCATGAGCGCTCGCCTCTGGCCTTCGCAAGCAACCGTCCCTGGTGCGGGCGCCAGTCGGCATCCATGCCTCCTCAGAAAACCCCGCGTGCGGTGCCTGAGGGCATCGCGTAAACGCGGGGTTTTCTACCAGTGGACCCCGCGCATCAGCGAGGCAAACGCGATCTGCTCGCTGGTAGGCTGCTCTGCTTCCGCCCTGCCCTTCATGCCCTTCGCGGCCTGCGAATCCGGGAACAGCCGGAACGCGGTATTCATGACGATTTCGTAGACGCGCGGCGCCAGCGCGTAGAACACCTGGGCGAAGATCCCGAGGCGCGTCGCGATGCGCACGGGCTTCTCGACGATCGCCTCGATGATGATGTCGGCGGCTTCCTCCGGCGACAGCGTCGGCACCGATTCGTACATCTTGGTCGGTGCAATCATCGGCGTCTTCACCAGCGGCATGTTGATCGTGGTGAAGCTGACGCCATTGTCCGAATACTCGGCCTGCGCGCAGCGCGAGAACGCGTCCAGCGCGGCTTTCGAGGCGACATAGGCCGAAAAGCGTGGCGAATTGGTCAGCACGCCGATCGACGAGATGTTGATGATGTGGCCGCGGTGGCGCTCGGCCATGCCCGGCAGCACGCCCATGATCAGCCGCAGCGCACCGAAATAGTTGAGTTGCATCGTGCGCTCGAAATCGTGGAAGCGGTCGAAGCTGGCGCCGATCGCGCGACGGATCGAGCGGCCCGCATTGTTGATCAGGATGTCGACGCGGCCATGATCCGCCAGCACCTGCACGACAAATCGATCGCATGAAGCGAGATCGGCGAGGTCGACCTGGTAGGTATGGCAGACGCCCCCCGTCGCCTCGATCTCCTTCTTCGTGGCCTCGAGCTCCTCGGCGCCACGCGCACAGATCACCAGCTTCGCCCCGGCCGCTGCGACCTTCATCGCGGCCGCCTTGCCGATGCCGGACGAACCGCCGGTGATCACGACCACCTTGTTCCTGACCTTGCCGCTCAGCGAATGGTCGACGAACAGGTCCGGATCCAGGTGGCGTTCCCAGTAGTCCCAGAGCCGCCACGCGTAGTCGTCAAGTTTCGGCAGCTTGATCTTCGTGCCCTTCAACGCGCGCTCGGTCTCGCGGCAGTCGAAGCGCGTCGGGTAATTGATGAATTGCATGACCGCAGCCGGAATGCCGAGGTCGCGCAGCAGCACATTGATGACCCGTTTCACCGGCGGCAGGTTGCCGAGTGCGGCACGTACGCTGCCCGGAATGAAGCCGAACATGCGCGCATCGAGGCGCATCGTCATCTGCGGCGCGTGGCCGGCGCGCGCGAACAGGTTCAGCACCTCGCCGATGCGGCGCGGCGCCGGATCGGTCAGGTGGAACGTGTGGCCGTCCAGCGCGGGCTTGTGCGCGATGTGGTCGAGAGCCGCCGCGACCCAGTCGACAGGCACCAGGTTGAGGCGCCCGCCTTCGAGGCCGATCGTCGGCATCCACGGCGGCAGCGTCTCGCGCATTTTCTTGATCAGGCGGAAGAAGTAGTACGGCCCGTCGATCTTGTCGATCATGCCGGTGCGCGAGTCGCCGATCACGATGCCGGGCCGGTACACGCGGTGCGGCCGTGTGCACTCCTTGCGCACCAGCGCCTCGGCGTCGTGCTTGGTGCGGAAATACGGATGATCGAGGTCTTCGGCCTCCTCGAACATGTCCTCGCGGAACACGCCCGCGTAGAGCCCCGCGACCGCGATCGAACTGATGTGGTGGAAGCAGCCGGCCTTGACCGCCTCGGCCACTTCGAGCGCGTGCCGCGTGCCATCGACATTCGCCGACACCTGGCTCTCCGCGTCCGCGGAAAGATCGTAGAGCGCGGCGAGGTGGAAGAAATGCTTGATCTTGCCGGACAGCTCGCGCATAACGGCCGGAGTGAGGCCGAGCTTCGGCTTGGCCAGATCGCCGACGACCGCGACGAGGCGTTTCTCGTCGGCGCCAAGCTCATCGCGCAGCGCCTTGAACTTCGCCAGCGACTCCTTGCGCACGAGGCAATGGATCGTTCCCTTGCGTTCGAGCAGACGCTCCAGCAGATGCCGCCCGATGAAGCCGGTCGCCCCGGTCACGAAATACGTCATGGCCCGTCTCCTCCCGTTGCCCGCTCGCGTTGTGCGGCAAGCATAGCCGCGCGCGATCATTGCTGGCTACGCCGGTTGACCATGCGCATACGCGCTGTTGTAAGCTCGGCATTCGCCAGGCGCCCAATGACCGGAAGAGCCATGTCCGACCTCAAGACCCGCTTCGAAAAAGCCGCGGAAGACGTCAAGAAACTTTCCGAGCGCCCCGACAACGACACCCTGCTGAAGCTCTATGCGCTGTACAAGCAGGGTTCCGACGGCGACGTATCCGGCCCGAAGCCCGGCTTCTTCGATTTCGTCGGCACCGCGAAGTACGAAGCCTGGGCCAAGCTCAAGGGCACCAAGAGCGAGGACGCGATGCAGAAGTACGTCGATCTCGTGAAGAAGCTCGGTGGCTGAGCGAGTGCGCCATCGCGCCATCGCGCCACACTGATCAAAGCTGCAGCCGCTGCTTCCGCGCATGGCGCGCCAGACCCGCGAGCGCATCCTCGAGACCAGCCTCGCGATGTTCAATGCGCAGGGCGAGCCGAACGTCACCACGAACCACATCGCGGATGAGCTCGGCATCAGCCCGGGCAATCTTTACTACCACTTCCGCAACAAGGACGACATCGTCGAGCACCTGTTCGCGCGCTACGAGGCGCGCATCGGCGATGCCCTGCTCCTGCCCGACGGCCGCGCGCCGAACCTCGAGGACATCTGGCTGCAGCTGCACCTGGTGTTCGAGTCGCTCTGGCAGTACCGCTTCCTGTACCGCGACCTGGTCGACATCCTTGCGCGCAACCGCAAGCTGAAGCTGCGCTTCGTGCGGATCATGAACCGCGCCGCGGGCAGCGCGACGGATCTGCTGCGTGGACTCGTGCGCGCCGGCGTGATGCGTGCGAGCGCGGACGAGATCCGCGCACTGGCCGAGAACATCCTGCTGATCGCGACGTTCTGGATGAACTTCAACGCGGTGCGTGGCGGAAAGCCGGACGCCGACGAAGCCGACCTCAATCGCGGCATCCACCAGGTCATGATGCTGATCGCGCCGTTCTTGCGTGACGCGGAGCGCTACCACCTCAATACGCTGGCCGCGACGTACGTTCGATAGGCACCGATCGGCTCACCGAAAGCCGTGGGAGGGCCGCATTCAAACGGATATTTCGTCCGTTCCCTTTTTCGGCTCATTTTCGGCTGTCAGATTGACTGAGGGACTGACTATCCGACAGAACGGAATACACCATCATCGACAGTCCACTCGCCAACAATTCGGTCGCAGCCGTCGCGCACCGTCACATCGATGCCTTTGGCATCCTGTGCCCAAGGTTCGTCGCCAAGCATGGCGATGTTAAATCCCTCTGCTCGCGCTGTTTTTTCCCAAACTCCCTTATCCCTGTACATGTAGCCGGAGGCTCCAAGCAAGTCGCGCAGAACATACGTCGGGACGTCTTGGCCGCCACTTTCATTCGGGATACGGTATCCGGGCCGACTCGTCACGCTTACAGCGAAGAATTCGGAAGCGATATCGCGAGGAGGATATGAATTCCAATCGATCATGCCCACTTGAGTCCGCGCCTCGATTTCGGTCAAGAACGGGGATTCGTTCTTCTTCTCTGTAAAGAGGATCACAGAGCTCTTGGCACGAGTCACCGCCACGTAAAACAAGCGGCGTTCTTCAGCTTCGATCTGCTCTATCGTCGCGCCAAGGACCCTTGCGAACACCCAGTCGGGATGAACGAGCGGATAACTGCGGCGGACGGCATCGATCACGATTACGTCATCCCATTCCAGCCCCTTGGATTTGTGTGCGGTGGATACCGAAATCTGCTGCCGTCGATCGTTGGGAAGAAATCTTTGCATGAGCGTCGCATAGTCCGGCGCATCATCCCAGTTCACAAACCAAGGGATCGAGTTCGTGCGGTATAGCACAGCGACGCTCTTTCCAGCCTCTACGGATTTCGCTGCGACACGAAGCACTGCAGGTGTAATGTCGTCACCTTGATGTTTGCGAAGCTCCACGATGGTTGTCTCCAACTCTTCCATTCCGGCAATCATGATGGAACCATCCGCCAAACCGCGGCTCGTGCGCGCGGGTTCCCCCCGGCCATCCATCACAGCATTGCCCGCAGAAACGACGGCATGGCCGGAACGGTAATTCGTGGTAATCGTTAGCTGGGTGGACGGCCCCATGTACTTGGGAAAGTCTCGAAAATACTTGAGGTCGGAGCCAGCGAATCCGTTGATGGCCTGCCAGTCATCTCCAACGCAAAAACAGTGCGCGCCCTCGCCAGCTTGGCGAATCGCCCGTACGAGTTGATAGAACAATTCGGAAAAGTCTTGGAACTCGTCGACCGAGAGGAAGCGAACGTGCGCCAGATCACAGACCACCGCTTGCCCACGTCGCACCAGCGTACTTCCCGACTCGATGGCTTTGATGGCACGCTGGAGGATGCCATCGAAATCCTCGCTGTTCGTCTGAACGAGTGCATCAAGATATTCAGCATAGAACTGGCGTGCCAGCGGAATGAATTGCTCCTCGGCTTCCGTCATCGCAATGTGTGATGCAGACAACTCGTCCAGCCTCTCGGGCGTCATGAGAAGCTTCCGGCACCGTCCGATGAACGCGCCCACGACTTTCGTGAAACGACCTATTGCGCGTCCCCGCTCATTCACCTTCGCCCAAAGTTCGTCCTCTGACAGCGGAACGCATGGAAACCCCAACGGGATGAGTGCCGCGCGAAGCCGCGCCCGAAACATATCGACGCCTTCACTAGCGATGTCTGATGGTTGAAACTCCAGGAAATCCCAATCGGCCTTCTTGGCCCAATACTCGCGCTTGCGAGCGGATTGCTCATCGTAATCAGGCTCGCCCTTCAGTCCGAAATACTCGATGACGACTCCGCTCTTCTTCGTGCGAAAGAGCGTGAAATCGGGGCGATAGTTGAAGCCTCCCCACCGATGGTTGCGTTCGTACTTGTAAGGTACGCCGTGCTCGAACAGGAAGTTCGCAATGGCTTTCTCGCCTTGCGACTTCACGTATTCGCCACCAAGCGTTTCGCGCGGCAACGACCGACGATGCGCGATCAGCGCCGCACGATCCGTCAGATGGAATCCGCCATGCTCGATCCGTTCCCAATCGTTCCGAAAATGCGCCAGCATCAGCGCACGGATGCGTGGCATCCGCTCCTCGTCCTGGATATGGTTGTTGATCACGGCTTGGAAGGCCTTGCTCAAACCAAAGTCGCGTTCCTCGTCCGAATCCTTTAGCAGCGACTCTTCCGCGTTGACCAACCCGTAGGCGAGCGCATGGAAGGTCATGACGCTAGGTATCGATACGTCGTGCATACGGATCGCGTTGTCGACGGCAGCCACCTCGCGATCCACCGCCTTATTGATGGACTTCTCCCTGGCGCGCATTTCTTCGGCGATCGTGCTCTCTGCCGATGGATAGAGTATCGCCAGCAATTTCCTGTGTACATCCAGTGCTGCTTTGCGATTGAACGCCAGCAGGAGGATTTGCTCGGGCGGCACCCGGCAATGGCGCAGCAGGAAATAGGTTCGCTGGATCAGCGTCGTGGTCTTGCCACTACCCGCGCGCGCCGTGACCTGAACGGTTCCAGTGACAGCAGCAATGGCCGCAATTTGCTCGTCGTCTGGAAATTTATCGGGGGATACGTGCAGATTATCCTGAAGCCATGCTCGCACGAAGTCGAGCCTGATCTGTGTGTACTGTGCTACTTCGAGCACGTCCGCGAACTTCTCGCGATACAGGGCATCTGCCGCAAGGTAGTCCGCCATTAAGCAGGATTGAAGATCTCTGATCGCTCCGGCTCGTGCCTTGGCTTGTTGTCCCAGTCGGTCCGCTTCCAAGACTTTGGCTAGCGCCGCAGTCCTTAGTACCTCGTATTCATTTCTCGGCCACCATCCAGAGCACTCTGACTCATAAAGATGATCGGCCCCTGCGAGATCACATCTCCGAAGCGATCGTTCTACTCGCACGCATAAGCCTGCTCGCAGTGCATACATGCGCTCCTCATCTTCAGACACAAACGCATCTGTCGGCACACCGCTGAACCGACAAGATCCGAAGTCAACGTCGCAGAGGCCCCCGTCGTAAACAGCGATCACCTTTCCGAAACCGAATTCTTTCCTGATCTTGTGCTTGACCCGAACACCCACCTCCAAGCTGCGCACATTGGCCCCCATTTTTGTATTCCTCAGCCGCACTCACGGCATCAGCTACCTCTGGTTCCGGAGGAAAATGGCGGGAAATATCCGTTTGAATACGACCGTCGCCTACCGCCCCGGCCTGATCTGGTTGCGTTCCTGCTGCCGATCCCACGCGCGCAGCTCGTCACGGATGTGTGCAATGCGCTGGCGGCCGAGCGCATTGCGGCCCTCATCGAGCACCTGCGCATCGAGCAGCTCGGCGAGGCGCTGAGCGGTCGGCAGCAGCATTTCCCACGCGTCGAGCGCGGGCAGCGGGCCGGGCAAGGTCATGAACAGGGTGACGCCCGGCGTGCGCACACTGTCGAGCTGGGTCATGTCGAAATTGCCGGGCTTGACCATGTTGGCCATGCTGAACACCGGGCCTTCGACTTTCTTGCCGAGCACGAGGCGATGGAAGATGCCCATGTCGCCGAATTGCAGCCCGGCCTTCTCGGCGGCGACGACGACGTCGGAGCCAGCCAGCGTGTCGCCGGCGCGCGCAGCGACGAACAGCGTGACGATGCGTTCGATCTGGCGGTCCGGACGCACGCCGACATTTGAGCGGACCGGTGATACATGCGAAGGGCCGCCACCATGCTCCGCGACTGCAGCACCTAGGCGGTCGAGCTCGCTGCGCATCGACACATCAAGTTCGCCCTGTTCCGGCTGTCCCGGCGCATTCGGGTCGCCGAACGTCGGTTCGACACGCTCGCCGTCTCCGCCGCGTCTGGCGGCGCGACGTTCACCCTGCTCGGGCTTCCGCGGCCGCCCGAACAGATAGATCAGTACCAGCGCGATCGCGCCGATGACGATGAGCGGAATGCCGACGGCAGGATTCCAATCCATTTTGCTTACCTCGTTTCGAGTCGAGGAGTATGCCTCGGCACATGGATGTGCCGCCGCATCATGCACGCACGTGCATGATGCGACAAACGTGGCGCGGCTTCGCCGCGACCGTTTGTTGCAAACCGCGGCAGGAGCGCGGTTTTGCAGAAAACATGTCAGGCGGCTCCGGCGAGTTTAGCCGCTTCCGCGAGATCCACCTGCACCAGTCGCGACACGCCCGGTTCACGCATGGTAACGCCGCAGAGCTGGCGCGCGGCTTCCATCGTCGCCTTGTTGTGAGTGACGAAGATGAACTGCACCTGCTCGCTCATCTCCGAAACCAGCGAGGAGAAGCGGCCGACATTGGCCTCGTCGAGCGGCGCATCGACCTCGTCGAGCAGGCAGAACGGTGCGGGATTCAGCCGGAAGATCGCGAACACCATCGCGACCGCGGTCATCGCCTTCTCGCCGCCGGACAACAGCGAGATCGAGCTGACGCGCTTGCCGGGCGGACGCGCCATGATCGTCACGCCGGTCGAGAGCAGGTCGTCGCCGGTCAGCTCCAGATGCGCGTGGCCGCCGCCGAACAGGCGCGGGAACAGCTCCTGCACGCCGATATTGACGCGATCGAAGGTCTCCTTGAAGCGCGCACGCGTTTCCTTGTCGATCTTGCGGATCGCGCCTTCGAGCGTTTCCAGAGCGGTGTTGAGGTCGGTGAGCTGCGCGTCCAGGTAGGTCTTGCGCTGCGACTGTTCCTCGTATTCCTGGATCGCGGCGAGGTTGACCGGTTCGAGGCGGCGAATCTTCTGTTCGAGTTCGCCGAGTTCGCCCTGCCACTGCGCCGCCTCGGCTTCGGCCGGCAGCGCGTCGAACAGCGCCTGCAGCTCGAAGCCGGCCTCGGCGATCGCCGCGGTGAGCGATTGCGCGCGCAGCCGATGCTCCTGCTCGCGCAGGCGCAGGTCTGCGACCTGCTCGCGGTGTTCGTTGAGTACCTGCTCGAAACGATGGCGATCCTGCTCGAGCCGGCGCAGCTCCGCATCCTGCTCCTGCAAGGCCTGGCGCGCCTCGACCATCTGCCGGTCGACCAGCAGGCGCTGGTTGAGATGGACCTGGCGTTCGCTCTCGAGGCCGGCGAGCGGGTCGTTGCCGGAAGCCAGTTGCGTCGCGATTTCGGCACGTCGCGTTTCGAACTGAGCGAGCTGGCCATGCATGCGCTGCAGCGACTGCTCGAGCGAGGCGACCGCGGCGCGCCGCGATTCGATCGACAGCGCCAGCTGGTGCGCCGCGTCGCGCGCCTCGCGCGAGTTCATGCGCGCTTCCTCGCGCGCTTCGAGCAGCGTGCGGCGTTCGCCGTCGAGTTCCTGTCGGCGCTGCTCGAGATCACCCATGTGCGTGACCGCGGTATCGAGCCGGCCACGCGCCTCGCGCGCCTGCTCGCGATCGGCGTCGAGCTTGGTGTTCACTTCCTCGAGTTCGCGCGCGACGCGAGTCAGGCGTTCCTGCGCGCTGTCGATGCGCCCACGCTGGCTCTGCAACTGACCGGCAACTTCGGCGAGACGCCGATGCGCGGTGTAGAGCTCGCGCTGCGCGTCGTCGCGCACGCGTTCGGCATCGAGGCGCTCCTGCTTGCCACGATCCAGCGACTCGGCGTGTTCGGCGATCTCGCGTTCGAGTTCACCAATGCGAGCCCCGTGTTCGCGGATCTCGCGTTCGCGCGCGATCACGCCGACCTGCGCGCCGTTGCCGCGCCGCACGCGCACAAAACCGTGACCGAACCACTCGCCGTCCGGCGTGACCAGCGATTCGCCGGGTGCAAGGGAATTCGCCGCGGTGCGCGCGACAGCGATCGATTCGCTGGTGCGCACGCGCGCCAGCAATGCGCGCGCCGCGACCGGCCCCTGCACGCGCGCGGCCAGCGAATCGGCCGGCGCATCGATATACGCCGAGCGCTCGCCCATCAGGACCAGGTCAGCTCCATCCAGGCTGCCGAGATCGCCGGCAAGTGTCGACAGATCGTCGACCAGCACCGCCTCGAGCCAGCCGTCGAGCACGGTTTCGACCGCGCGCTCCCAACCGGCGTCGACCTGCAGTGTTCCGCCGAGCCGGCGCGATTCGCTGAGGCCGAGATTCTGCAACCACGCCTGCGCGGCGCCGCCGGTTTCGCCGAGCGCCGCGTGCTGCAGCGTTTCGAGCGAGCCGAGCCGGCCACGCAGGTTCTCCAGATCGCCACGCCGGCCGCTCAGGGCCGTATGCGTCGCACGTTCCTGCTCGAGTGCGGCTTCGGCCATGTGGCGGCGCTCGTCCAGCGCGGCCGTGTGCGCCTCGACCTGCTCGCGCAGGCCGCCGTGCTCATTGTCGAGCGCCTGCAGAGCCTGGCCGAGTTCGTCGATGTTCGCAGCGCTGCGCTCGGCCTCGAGCGTCGTGCGACGCTGGTCGGCCTGCAGGCATTGCTTGTCGAGATAGTCCAGGCGCGTGCGCTCGACTTCCGCGGATTGCCCGGCCTGCGAGATCGCCTGCGCGTGCCGGTCCCAGGTGGTCTGCCATTCGGCGAGCTTTGCCTCGGCCGCGCGCAGTGCCTCGCCGGCGCTTTCGTCCGCCTCGTGCAAGGTCGTGAGCTGCGGCTCGGCATCGGCGAGCAGTGCGCCGAGTTCCTCGAAGCGCTGGCGGTCGGTGTCGATATGCTCGGCGAGTTCGCCGTGCGCGCGTTCGGTCTCATGGCGTGCGCGTTCGAGCTGCTCGCTGAGTTCCTTGCTGTGCTGGATCTGCTGCTCGACCCGCGCGATCTCGGCACCGACGCGGTAGACCTCGGCCTGCACCGCGTTCATGTGTTCCGCGGCCGTGGCATGCTTCTCGCGGCCGGTCTCGAGTGCGGCTTCCGTGTGGCGCTGTCCGGCGAGCTGCTGCTCGATCGCGAGTTCGGCCTTGCGCAGTGCGCTGGAATGTCCGTCCAGATCGGTCTGCGCGGCGCGCAGATGCAGCGCCTTGACCTCGGCTTCCTTCTTCTTCTGTTCTTCCTTCAGCGCCTGCCAGCGTTCGGCGGTGCGCGCCTGACGCTTCAGGTGCTCCAGTTGCTTGTCGACCTCGTCGCGCACATCGCGCACGCGGTCGAGATTCTCTCGCGTCGCCTTGATGCGGCTTTCGGTCTCCTTGCGGCGCTCCTTGTACTTGGAGATGCCGGCGGCCTCCTCCAGATGGTTGCGCAGCTGTTCGGGATCGGCCTCGACGATCTCGCTGATCATGCCCTGCTCGATGATCGAATAGCTGCGCGGGCCGAGGCCGGTGCCGAGGAACAGATCGGTGATGTCGCGGCGCCGGCAGCGAACACCGTTCAGGAAGTACTGCGATTGGCCGTCGCGGCTGACCACGCGCTTGACCGAGATCTCGTTGTAGCTCGCGTACTCGCCGACGATCAGGCCATCGGAATTGTCGAACAACAGCTCGACCATCGCGCTGCCGACCGGCTTGCGACTGCTCGAACCGGAGAAGATCACGTCGGTCAGCGCATCGCCGCGCAGGCGGCTCGCCGCGCTCTCGCCCATGACCCAGCGAATCGCGTCGATGATGTTCGACTTGCCGCAGCCATTCGGACCGACCACGCCGGTCATGTTGGTCGGCAGGTGCAGGGTGGTCGGGTCGACGAAGGACTTGAAGCCGGCCAGTTTGATCGTTGTCAGACGCATGGAAACGGGAACCTCGGGGACGCGGGCGACGCAGAACGCGACGACGGCAGGGGCTGGCGATACGGATGGTTCGACGCGAGCACGGGGACGCCGGCGCAAGGGCGGCATTTTCCGGAAGCCGCCGCCGCCGGCGCAACCCGGGACGCGGAAACGGTTGCAACGGGGCGCAAAGCCGCTATGGCTCCGGCGCCAGCGATCTTAGGCATATCCCGCCCGCGTCGCGATTCATCAGACTTCCTCCGGCGTGCGGGCGTCGATCGCCAGCGCGTGGATGTCGGTCTGCATCAAGTCGCCGAGCGCCGCGTAGACCGCGCGATGACGCGCGAGCGGCGCCTGGCCGCGGAATGCGGCGCTGACCACGCGCACGCGGAAGTGCCCGCGGCCGTCGCGCGCGCCGGCATGGCCAACATGGCGATGGCTCTCGTCCTCGACCTCGAGTTCCAGCGGCGCCAGTTCAGCGGCCAGGCGAGCGCGGATCTGCTCGATACGTCCGCTCAAGGCAACACCTTGCGGAACGGTCGCACGCTGACCTGCGCATAGACGCCGGCCGCGACGTACGGGTCGGCATCGGCCCAGATCTGAGCGGCGGCGAGATCGGCGAACTCGGCGACGATCAGGCTGCCGGTGAAGCCGGCCAGACCCGGATCCTCGGCATCGATGGATGGAAACGGCCCCGCCAGCAGCAGGCGTCCCTCATCGCGCAACCGGTTCAGGCGCTCCAGATGTGCCGCGCGCGCGGACTGCCGGCGCACCAGCGAATCGGGAACATCGGTTCCAGTGATGGCGTACCACATGGCGTTCGTCCTGGGGCAAACTCCTATGGTAGCCGAACCACCGGAACGGACGGTCGCGGACCGGGGCCGAACGCCGATACAGGCCGGCCCGATCGCGCATTTGCGCATTCGCCTGTTTGCACGTACGCTAGACGCGTATCGAGAGGCCGGAGTCCCGCGCGAACGACGCGGCGACCTGTCCACCCTGCCGCACCTCTCGAGCCTTTGAAGGGTTTGTCGACTTCCGGATTTCCGGGGATCCGGGCGTCCTCCGTTGCAGGCCGCCGCGCCGGACAGCAGTTTTCTGACCAAAGCGTGACGCCGCAGCCCGGAGCCTGTCGGATTCAGGGCGGCAGACTCCTAACGTGATCTTTGCATGGCCCGCGCCGTGAGGCGCCTCCCGCATGGGATCGAGGTCATGGGATCGAGCATGAATCAGACCAGCATCAGCGAACAGCCAAGTCCAGAACCGCAGCCGAGCGCGTTTCCGCAGGTACCGCAGCAGCAGGAGATCCCGCTGGCGGTCGTGCGCGGTCAGCCCATGCTCGAGATTCCGCAGGACCTGTACATCCCGCCGGACGCGCTCGAGGTCATCCTCGACGCATTCGAGGGGCCGCTCGACCTGCTGCTCTACCTGATCCGCCGCCAGAACCTCGACATCCTCGATATCCCGATCGCCGAGATCACGCGCCAGTACGTCGACTACATCGAGCTGATGCGGGAGATGAAGCTGGAACTCGCGGCCGAGTACCTGGTGATGGCCGCGATCCTCGCCGAGATCAAGTCGCGCCTGCTGCTGCCGCGGCCGCCGGCGGAGGAAGGCCTCGAACTCGACCCGCGCGCCGAACTGGTACGGCGCCTGCAGGAATACGAACGCTTCAAGAAGGCCGCCGAGGACATCGACGCGATGCCGCGCCAGGAGCGCGATTTCGCGATCGCTCACCTCGTGGTCGAGGATCGCAACGTGATCCGCCTGCCGCCGCCGGTGGAGCTGCGCGAATTGCTGCTGGCGCTGAAGGATGTGATGAAGCGCGCCGACCTGTACGGCCATCACGCGATCCAGCGCGAGGCGCTGAACGTGCGCAGCCGCATGAGTGACGTGCTGCGAGCGCTCGGCGACGGCGAGTTCCACCGCTTCGAGAAGTTGTTCGACGTAAGCGAGGGCCGGCGCGGCGTCGTCGTCACGTTCCTGGCCCTGCTCGAGCTCGCCAAGGAACAACTCATCGAAATCATGCAGGAGGAGGCGCTCGCGCCGATCTACCTGAAGTCGCTGGCAACGGCGTGAGACCCAGAATGGAAACGCACCAACTCAAACGCATCATCGAAGCCGCCCTGCTCGCCTCGGCGCAGCCGCTGACGCTGCTGCAGATTTCCGGCCTGTTCGACGAGTTCAACATGCCGCCGCACGACGATCTGGCGCGGGCGCTCGGCGAACTCCAGGGTGACTGCGCCGATCGCGGCGTCGAACTGGTCGAGGTCGCCTCGGGCTTCCGTTACCAGGTGCGCCAGGACGTGCACCCGTTCGTCTCGCGCCTGTGGAGCGAACGCCAGACGCGCTACTCGCGTGCGCTGCTCGAAACCCTGTCGCTGATCGCCTACCGCCAGCCGATCACGCGTGCCGAGATCGAGCAGATCCGCGGCGTCGCCGTGTCGACGAACATCGTGCGCACGCTCGAGGAACGCGAGTGGGTACGCGTCGTCGGGTATCGTGACCTGCCCGGCAAGCCCGCGCTGTTCGGCACGACCAAGCAGTTCCTCGACTACTTCAGCCTGAAATCACTGGACGAGTTGCCGCCGCTGAGCGAGATCCGCGACATTGAGGACCTCGATCCGCAACTCGCGTTCGACACGACGGGTGATGCGATACCCGCAATCATTTCGGTCGAGGGCGATGCCTTCGAAGCCGGATCCGCCGACGAGGAAATGGCGGACGCTACGACCCAAGATTTCCACGATCACGCCGGGCACACCACCACGGCTGTCGCACACGACGACGATGCCGCAGCACACCTCCCCTCATCCCCCAGCGAAGAGCCGACCATCGGCGCCGCGCACGAAGACACCTCGGAATCCACCGCATGACCTCCCCCGCCCGCTCCATCCTGAAGCTCAAACGCACATCCGACGCCGCTGACGCGCCCGCGGTCGAGGAACGCCTGCACAAGGTGCTCGCGAACGCCGGACTCGGCTCGCGGCGCATGCTCGAGCAGCGCATCGAAGCCGGCGAGGTGCAACTCAACGGCGCCACGGCGACGCTCGGCCAGAGCGTGCGCAGCGGTGATCGCGTCGAAATGGACGGCAAGCGCTTCGTCGTCATCGCCGACAATGCCGAACATGCGCAGGTCATCGTCTACAACAAGCCCGACGGCGTGGTCGCGACGCGCGACGATCCGGAAGGCCGCCCGACCGTGTTCGAGCAGCTGCCCCAGATCAAAGGCGCGCGCTGGATCGCGGTCGGCCGTCTCGACATCAACACGACCGGTCTGCTGCTGCTGACCACCGACGGCGACCTCGCCAACACGCTGATGCACCCGCGCTCGGAGATCGAACGCGAATACATCTGCCGCGTCCACGGCGAGGTGCCGGATGAGACGATCGAGCGCCTGAAGAACGGCATCGAGCTCGAGGACGGTCCGGCGCATTTCGACGAGATCGCGGTGATCAGCCGCGGCAACAGCCATTCCTGGTTCCGCGTCGTGCTGCGCGAAGGCCGCAACCGCGAAGTGCGCCGCATGTGGGAATCGCAGGGCTTGATGGTCAGCCGGCTCAAGCGCATCCGCTACGGCATCGTGGAGCTGCCGCGCGGCTTGCTGCGCGGCAAGTCGACCGAACTCGACGCAGCGCAGGTCGCCACGTTGCGCGAACGCGCGGGCGTGAAGGAACCTGAGCCGCGGCTCACGCTGGCGCCGGTGATCGGCCAGCGCCGCGCCACGCCGACCGAGTTCCGGCCGAATCCGAAGGCACAGCAGGCCTGGACCGGTGCCCGCAACGAGGAAGCGCGCGAGTTCGCCGCTTACGATCGCATGCGCGACGATGGCTGGCGCGCCGGCGCGGGCAAGCCTTCGCGCAAGCCTCGCGGCGGTCCGAAACAAGGCGCGCCGGCACGCCAAGGACGTGGCGGCCCAGCTCAGGGGCGCGGCGGTCCAGGGCGCGGTGGTCCGGGCCAGGGTCGCGGTGCTCCCGCGCAGGGACGCGGTGGTCCGGGGCAACGTCAGCAGAGTCAGGGGCAGCGCCAAGGTCAAGGCCAAGGCCGCAGCCAGCACCCGAACGCGGCCTTCAGCGAGCCGGGCCTCAGCCCCGCCGTTCTGCGCAGCTGGTTCCCCGAAACCGCCGGACAGCCGGGCCGCAAGCGTCGCGGAGCACGTCCGGGTGAAGCCCTGCCAGGTCCGTTCCACACCCATTCGCCCCATGCGGATGCACCGCGCGGCAATCGCGCACATCCGCAGAATCCAAACGCGCCGCGCGGCAACGGGCCACGCGGACCGCGGCGGGAAGGGTCTCCCGGTAACGTGATGCCGGACGGCAATCGGCATCCGGGCAGCCCGTATCAAGGGCGTCCGCAGCAAGCCAAGGGGCCACGCCCGAACGGGCCGCGCAAACCGCATCACGGCGGCGGTTCGCCCGGCAATTCGCTGTACGACGGCAATACCCCCGGCGGCGGTCGACCCGGCGGCAACAACCCGAATCGCCGGCGCGGTCCGCGTCCGCCGCGCTGAAACGCGATTGTTTGTCGGCAAAAAAAAACGGCGGGATAACCCGCCGTTTTTTATGCCACGCTCCGATCCCGCTCAGTCGAGCTTGAGCGCCTTCTTGTCGCCTTCGCGACGCTTCTGTTCCTTCGCGTTGAACTCCGATTCGCAGCTGCCGCGCTTGACCATCACGCAGTCGAGGTAATCAGTGATCTCGACCAGGGCCGCGCCGATCGCCTTGCCGGCCGGGGTGTTCTCCTCATGCGCAAGATCGCCGCCGAAACCGCCACGGAACACGCCGACGGACAAGCCGCCGCCCGAGCTGCGGCCCTCGATCGCGCGAGAGAAGTCGACCTCGCCCGTGGTCGCGTTGACCACGCGCACGTCGATGCGGATATAGGCTTCCGACTTCTTGCCGCCGAGAGAAATGCCGCGGAAGCTGAGTCCGCCACCGGTGCTCGCGGTGTTCTCCTGGTAGGCCGTGACCGTGCCGAAGACCAGATAGTCCGCACCGGTCACCTTGCCCATCTTCGCGCCGGTGCCCGAACGCACGCGGCCGGATGCAGCGAGGTTCTGTTCCTCCAGCACGTTGCCGAGCTTGCTGCGCTCGACGACGCGGAAATCGCCGCTGCTGGACAGCTCGTTCGACAGCATGCCGGACAGTTCCCAGCCCACGCCGCCGCGCCACCAGCCGGCCGCGGATTCGTTCTTGAACTCGGCGACGCCAACCGACGGCTTGCCGGCCGCGAACGCACAACCAGAACCCGCGATACCGGCGAGCGCCAGCAATACCGCAAACATCGACTTGTTCATTTCATCGCTCCCATTGGATTGAACCTCGACCAACCCCCCGCTCAGCAAGGCCCCTCAAGGGGCATGGGCGCGCGATCGCGACTCCACTGTGGGGCGCGATCCGCGTCGCCTGCGTCGCCGTAACGATTGGACACATTCTAGCAGCCCGGCTGTTGCACACATCCGACGGGTCGCCAGGCGGCAGTGGACCTGGATCACAGCAGAATCGCGACCCGGTGCACCGATCCGCCGGCCGTCGCTACGCGCGGCTGACCAGGTCGCGATAATCCGGATACCGCTCGATATACGCGGCGGCATAGGCGCAATTCGGGATCACCCTCCAGTGTTCGTGGCGCGCGAGGTCGAGCGCCGCCTTCGTCAGTGCACCGGCAATGCCGCGGCCGCTGACCGCATCGGGCACGATCACGTGATCGATCGCAAGCACGCCATCCCGCAGGCGGTAGTCGAGCACGCTCAGCGCGCCGTCGACGACGGCTTCGAAGCGACTCGCCTGCTCGTTGCGGACGACCTTCACATCCATCATGCCTCCTGTTGCTTCGGCGAACGAATCCAGGTGGCGCACGATACGCGCTCCGCGCGCAAGCGGACAAACCCGAGCCGGTGTAGGCTCTGGCAGCCTGCAACGGACTCCGATCGATGGCCTTCACGACAGTCACTCCGGCGCCTCCCCTGCGCGGTGCGATCGAGACGATCTGGGACTGGGTCGTCGATCCCGGCGATTTCCGGTTCGAACGCGTCCTGCCGCAGCCCGGTTCCGCGTTGATCATCAACCTGCTCGAGGACCAGACCCGCGTCTACACCGATGACGAGGAGCGCCGTTGCGAGCGCCTGCCCGGCACGGTATTCAGCGGCCAGTCCACACGCAGCTTCGTGATCGATTCGGCCGAGCAGATCGCGGTGATGGGCGTGGCGTTCCGGCCCGGCGGAACGGTTCCCTTCTTCCGCGAACGCATGGACCTGCTCTGCGATCGGCACACCGCATTGGAGGATCTGGCCGGTGCGCCAGGACGTGTATTGCGCGAGCGACTGCTGCATGCGCGCGATGCCCGCGAGCGGCTCGCGATCCTCGAGCGCTGGCTGGCGGCTCGATTCGCTGCGATCCCGCTGCATCCAGCCGTCGGGTTCGCGCTCGGCGTATTCAGTGCGTCTCCACTGGTGCAACGCGTCGGTGAAGTCATCGACGCGAGCGGCATGTCGGCACGCCGTTTCGGCACGCTGTTCCGCGAGCAGGTTGGCATCGGCGCCAAGCGGTTCGCGCGCATGCAGCGGTTCCGCGCGGTGGTCGCGCAGGTACAGCGCGGGTGCCGCATCGAGTGGGCGCATGTCGCTGCCGACTGCGGTTTCCACGACCAGCCACATCTGGTCCGCGAGTTCCGCGAATTCTCCGGCATGACGCCCGCTGCCTACGTTGCACAGCGCGGCCAGCACGTGAACCACATCGCGCTGCCGGACTGAATGGCGTCACCGGCATCGTCTTCATCAGGCGAGGGCTGAAGATGGGCAATGTCAATTCACACTGCACGGCTTTCGTCATGGCAGGTGGCGGGAGTCTGGGCGCCGTCGAAGTCGGCATGCTGCGTGAGCTGCTGGCCTGGGGCGAAGTCCCGTCGTTCGTGGTCGGAGCCTCGGCAGGCGCGATCAACGGAGCGTTCTTTGCGGCCGATCCGACCCTGGCATGCGTCGCAAGGCTGGGAGCGATCTGGGCCGGCCTGAAACGGCGGGACCTGTTCCCGCTCAATCTGCGAAGCATTCTCGGACTGCTGACGCGACGCGCCCATCTGGTCGATTCCAGCGGCCTGCGGCGATTGCTCGAGCAACACCTGCCGTATCGGCACCTTCAGGACGCGGCCATTCCGATCCACGTCGTCGCATCGGACATGGTGACGGGTGAAGAAGTGCTGCTTTCGAGCTGTGCAGTGGTCGATGCCGTATTGGCCAGCGCCGCCATACCGGGCATCTTTCCGCCGATAAACATCGATGGACGACTGCTGGTCGACGGAGGGGTTGCGAACAACACGCCGATTTCCGCGGCCATGCGGCTTGGAGCGACCCGCATCATCGTGTTGCCGACGGGCTTCGCCTGCGCATTGAAGCACGTGCCCACCGGGGCAATCGGACGCGCCATGCACGCACTCAATCTGCTGGTTGCGCGGCAACTGGTGCACGACGCCGAGCGCTTTGCGGGGGACGTGGAGCTGCGCATCGTACCCAGTCCGTGCCCCCTCGAACGCTCGTCGTATGACTACTCCGGCGCGGCAAACCTCATCGAGCGTGGTGCGCTGACCACGAGGCGCTGGCTGGAACAAGGCGGCCTCGACCGCCCCGGTGTTCCCATGCAGCTTCACCCTCACAGTCACTGATCGGGCGCTCGGGCTCGCTGCCGAAATCTACAAGACGCAGCAGCGACCAGGGCCTAACCTTCGCGTGTTCGTCAAACGAATGGAGATTCCCATGCCCAGCCTCGCCGCCAGCACCACCGCGACGATCATCCCGAGCCTGCGCTACCGCGACGCGCTGGCCGCAATCGACTGGCTCTGCCGTGCCTTCGGCTTCGAGAAGCAGGCCGTGCACGCCGACGACAAGGGTGTCGTGCAGCATGCGCAGCTGGTCTTCGGCAACGGCATGATCATGCTCGGTTCGACCGCGAACGCCAGCCCCTGGAGCGAGCGCATCGCGCAGCCGGACGAGATCGGTGGCCGTGAGACGCAGTGCCCCTACATGATCGTCTCCGACTGCGAGGCGCACTATGCGCGCGCCAAGGCGGCCGGCGCGCAGATCGTCGACGAACTGGAAACCAAGGACTACGGCGGCGCGGGCTATTCCTGCCGCGACATCGAAGGCCATCTCTGGTCGTTCGGCAGCTACGATCCGTGGGAACCGGAAACTCGTTGACGCCGGGGCTTCAGTCCCGAGCGTCGCGTTCCCGGCCGATGATGATCCGAGCGTCGCGCTGGTACGTGAAATACGACCAGATCCATTCGCTCATCACGACCATGCGGTTGCGGAAGCCGATCAGGAAGAAGATGTGCGCGACCAGCCAGAACAACCACGCGAACGCACCGGAGAAACGCAGGCCGCGCAGATCGACCACCGCGGCCATGCGACCGATCGTGGCGAGATTGCCGTAGTCGCGATAGCGGAACGGCGCTGACGCGCGACCGGCGATGCGGTTGCGGATCGCGCGCGCGGCATGCGCGCCCATCTGCTTCGCAGCCGGCGCGACACCCGGGACCGGCTGGCCATCCTGCACGACGCTCGCCAGATCGCCGATCACGAACACTTCCGGATGACCGGGCACGGACAGATCGGCTTCGACCTTGACGCGCCCTGCCCGATCGCGCTCGGCACCGAGTTGTGCACCCAGCGGCGACGCCGCGACACCCGCGGCCCAGAGCACGGTGCGCGCGACGATGGGTTGATCGCCGAGCAGCACGCCGCGGTCATCGATCCGGGTAACGGCGCGGCCGGTATGCACACGGACGCCGAGCCGTTCGAGTTGGCTGCGCGCGTTCGCCGACAGCGACTCCGGCATCGACGGCAGCACACGCGGGCCCGCCTCAACCAGATGGATGTTCGCCTTGCGCGGATCGCAGCGCCGGAATTCGCGGGGCAAGGTATGGCGCGCAATCTCGGCGAGCGTGCCGGCCAGTTCGACGCCGGTCGGACCGCCGCCGATGATCACGAAGTCCAGCCATTCCGACTGCACATCAGGATCGCTCTCGCGCTCGGCGCGCTCGAACGCCTCGAGCATGCGCCGGCGGATCATCACCGCGTCATCCAACGTTTTCAGGCCGGGCGCATGGCTCGCCCATTCGTCGTGCCCGAAATACGCATGCCGCGAACCGGTGGCGACGATCAGGTAGTCGTATTCGAGCGTGCCCTGTGCGAACGTCACGCGACGCGTGGCGACGTCGATCGCCAGCGCCTCGTCCATGCGCACGCCGACGTTGCGTTGCCTGCGCAGGATATGCCTGAGCGGCGCCGCGATATCCGGCGCGGACAGCCCGGCCATCGCGACCTGGTAGAGCAAGGGCTGGAACAGATGGTGGTTGGTCCGATCAACCAGCGTTATGCGCACGGGCGCGGATGCGAGCGCACGCGTCGCCCACAGCCCGCCGAATCCGCCACCGAGAACCAGTACGTGAGGTTCCATCGCTACCGCTTCCGGCCAGTGACGCGATCGAATGCGACAAGGGTCAGACCGATGACGAGGAACAGCAGTCCGATGCCGAACGCGTTGCGCGCGACCATTGCCATGCCGAGTGTGTCGACATTGACGAACGGATACGGGTATTCGTGCAGCCAGGCCCCGCGCGCGAGCGTCCAGACCAGGAACCCGAGCGGCAACAGCAACCAGCGTATGGCATCGGTCCAGACCAGCCGCTTGTGCTCGACGCATGCGATCCACCAGAGCATGTAGAGCACCGGCACGACGTAGTGCAGCATGATGTCAGCGACCAGCTGTGCACCCTGTGGCGACCAGGTCGAAGCCAGCAGGAAGAAATAGATGCCGCAGGTGATGCTGATACAGAGCGCAGCCGCACCGCGGACACTGGGCCGCGTGAACAGATCGCCCATCATCGTGCGCGGTACTACGACGGCGCACGTGGTCGCCGATGCGACCAGCAGGTTGCTCAGGATCGTGAAGAAGCTGAAGAAGCGCAGCGTCGCCAGCACGGGCCCGATGTCATGCCGAGTGACACCGATCAGCAACACGTACTGCAGGAGCAGTGCTGTCCATGCGACCAGCGCGACGACAGCGGCGAACAGGCGATCGAGGGACGGCTTGGGCATGCGATGATGGACCGCGAAGGGTTTGCACCCGATGGCGCCGCATCATAACGTCTGCGTCGGCCGGTAGAGGTGCGATCGCATGGCGCGATGGCGCAACCTCCACGGCAATGTATGGAAGCTCCGGCATGTCGAATTCCCGTACCGCACCCGTCGACCTGTTTGCGTCGCCGACGCGTACCGACACCCGTGTACGCGCCGGCATCGGCGGCTGGACCTATGCGCCTTGGCGCAACAATTTCTACCCGGACAAGCTCGCCCAACGGCGCGAACTCGAATATGCGAGCCGGCACGTGACCGCGATCGAGGTCAACGGCACCTACTATGGCGCGCAGAAGCCGGCGACCTATGCGAAGTGGCGGGCGGAAACGCCGGACGGCTTCGTGTACTCGCTGAAGGCGCCACGCTACACGACCGACCGCACGCGACTTGCCGATGCCGGAAAGACGATTGCGGATTTCGTGAATGGCGGCATTGCCGAGCTCGGCGATCGGCTCGGCCCGATCAACTGGCAGTTTCCTCCCTACAAGCGCTTCGAGCCCGACGATTTCGCCGCGTTCCTGGCCTTGTTGCCGCGCGAACTCGATGGTCGCGCGCTGCGCCATGTGCTCGAAGTGCGCCACGAAACGTTTGCCTGCGCGGACTATCTCGCACTCGCGCGCAGCCACCGCGTGGCAACGGTGTTCACCGACTCGCCGAAGTACCCCTCGTTCGCGGACGTGACCGGGAACTTCGTCTACGCAAGGCTGATGTGCAGCGACGCAGCGCTCACCACGGGTTATGCGCCGGCAGCGCTGGACGCATGGGCGGCACGTGCATGCCGCTGGGCCGGCGGCGGCGAGCCGGATGACCTTCGGCGCATCGGACCCGCCATCGCCGAAACAGACGCGCGTGATGTGTTTGTCTACTTCATCAACGGTGCCAAGGAGCGTGCGCCGCACGCCGCGATGAGCCTGATCGGACGACTGCATCAGCCGGCCTGATCATTTCGATGCAGGCGCAATCGTGCTGATGGCGACACCCGTGCGATGGGCATCCAACCACGGCGCGAGCGACACGCTCCAGATGTTGTAGTTGCCGTTGTCCCAGGCCTGCATGCGCGCGTGATCGGCGATGGCTTGCGTGCGACTGCGCGGAAACGTCACCGGCACGGTCCGCTCGCTGCTGAAATACAGCGTGCGATGATCGGGACTCAGGCGCGCCTCCGCATCCGAACCCGGGCTGTTGACGACGTCGCCGAGCCAGACCGGCTCGCTCCAGTGCCCGTTGTCGCGGAACGCGATGAACAGGTCGATGCCGCGCTTGGGCACGCGCCCCGAACCGAACACGACGAACGACTCGTCCGGCGCGACTGCCGGATCGACGTCCGTGACGCTGCCGTCACTGAACGGCAGCGCCACTGCGGGTTCATATGCGCCGTTCCGGTATTGCGACCGGTAGAGCCTGAATTTCCCGCTTGTCGCGTCGGTGGTCATGAACCAGACGCTGCCATCCGCCGCGAGGCTCGGCGCAAACGTCGTGGTGTTCGTATTGATCGCGTCCGGCAGGCGTACGGGTGTGTTCCATCCTTCCCCACGGCGATCGACGCGCCAGATATTGCCGCCTTTCTGCGCGCCGCCATTGAACTTGCCCTCGATCGGCGCGCCGCTGGCGCTCGCCGGCCGGTTGGAGACGAACACAAGGTATGAACCGTCCGGCGCCATGGCCGGCTCCATGTCGTTCCACTCGCCCGAGAACGGCGCGATCTGCGGCACCGACCAGCCCGATCCGGCGCGCTGTGAAACGAGAATCGTCGACTGCGCCGCGCTGCTGCGTCCGAAGTACACGGTGTTGCCGTCGGGCGTGAACGCCGGCGCCGAATCGTGCGCGGGGCCGGAAATCACGCCGGGCGCGAAGACCTGCGGGCCGGCCGCCGCTACCGATGATTCAGCCGCATGGCTGATTGCGGAAATAACCAGACCGGATGCGAGCACGGCACGTACAGCGATTCCGGTAAGGCGAGTCTGCTTGCTTTTCATGCGGGATACTCGATGGGCGCTGAGCGCGGACCTGCATGCGACCAGCCGCCGGTGGAAATGTTCCATTTGACGTGCCTGTGTGCGACGTACGGTGCAAATCGCGCGACGATGCACCGTCTCAGATGCGCTCCAGAGGCTGGCTGGACATGGCGGCGTGGAGAGTTTTCGCAAGCGCCGCATCCACCATGAAGCTGACGTCGTCGATGGCGGCGATCGGCACGGCTGTGCAGGATGAGTTCGTGAAGAACGCACTGCGGAAGGTGCCGACGTCGCCGAGCGGAACACGTCGCGTGATCGTGTCAACGCCACATTCGCGCAATCCGGCCTTCAGCAGCTGCATCGAGATGCCCTCCAGCGCGGGCGCATCCGGCCAGACCACGCGCTCGCCATCGAAGAAGCCGATGTTCCAGATCGTTCCTTCCGCGACCGCCCCGCCCGCATCGACGAACAACGCGTCGTCGTAGCCCAAGGTCTGCGCAAGGCGTTTCTGGTGGAACAGCCCGAACGTGCCGACATGCTTGATGTGCGGCGCCTCGCGGTCGTAACGCACGCTCCTGACGCGCAGCGATGCGGCGGAAATCGCGCGCACAGGTCCACCGGCGATCAGCACGTCGGGCTCCGCCGGCTCGGCCAGATGGTCGCGGTGGAGCTTGCGTGAAAACACATTCACGCGCAGTGACAATGCTGCATTGTCGTCGCCGGCGATCTGGCGCATCCAGCCTCGCGTTGCATCAACGTCGAGCGGACAACCGAACAGCTCGCGCGTGGAGCGCTCGAGCCGGTCGAGATGCAGGCCCAGACCGCGCACGCAGCCGCCCTGCACCTGCATCGAGGTGAAATGACCATAGTTCACCAGCGCGACGGCGCGTAGATCTTCAACGCTTGCGGGGGAGCCGTTGAGCTCGATGCGGTAGTTGGCCGGACGATTCATGTCCGGATTGTCCATGCCGGACGCCTGCCGCGGCAACGAGTGCCTGTCGCGCCACGCCCGAGGATCCGATTGACAGCCCGGCGATCGACGTGACGTTGCATGCGCTGCGCTAGGATGTCGGGCTTTCCTTCATCGGCCCATCGGATATCCCGTGAGCGCAATCACTCCCGTCGCCAAGGCGCAGCTGCAGATCCATTTCTGCGTGCTGCTCTGGGGCTTCACCGCGATACTCGGCAAATTGATCTCGATGACTGCATTGCCATTGGTCTGGTGGCGCATGCTGCTGGTCATCGCGGCGCTCGCGCTGGTTCCGCGGACCTGGCGCGGAATACGCGCGATCCGGCCGCGGCTGGCCCTCGCCTACGCCGGCATCGGCGTGCTCGTCGCGCTGCACTGGCTGACGTTCTACGGCTCGATCAAGCTCGCGAATGCCTCGGTCGGCGCGACCTGCATCGCGCTCGCCACGCCGTTCACCGCGCTGATCGAACCCAAGCTCGCCGGACGGCGCTTCTCGGTCCGCGAGCTGCTGCTCGGCATCGCGGTGCTGCCTGGTGTCGCACTCGTGGTCGGCGGCGTGCCGGTCTCGATGCGCCTCGGCATCGCGGTCGGCGCACTGTCGGCGGTGTTCGTCGCGCTGTTCAGCTCGCTCAACAAGCGCCTGGTTGAACACGGCGACCCGCTGGCGGTCACCGGCCTCGAACTCGGCGCGGGCACGCTTGCGCTGACCCTGCTCGCGCCGCTGATGCCGTGGCTGTTTCCGGCGTTCGCCGGCAGCCTGTTCGTGCTGCCTGACCTGCGCGACGCCGCGCTGCTGCTTTGTCTGGCGATCGCCTGCACGCTGCTGCCGTTCACGCTGTCGCTGGTCGCGCTGCGTCACATGAGCGCGTTCGCGGCGCAGCTCGCGACCAATCTGGAACCGGTCTACGCGATCGTGCTCGCGGCCGTGCTGCTCGGCGAGCAGCGTGAACTGACCACGACCTTCTATCTCGGTGCGGCCATCATCCTCGGCGCCGTGTTCGTGCATCCGTTGATCAGCCGACCGGCGCGCCTGACGCAGCCGGAGATGCTGGGCGTCGCCGAGGCGAAGACTGCCGCGGAGTGACGGCAGCGTCCATTGCAGGCGAAACTCCAACATTCGCTGAGGCGACGAATCATCCTCAGGGGGGCACCACTCTCAGCCGCGCTGGCGCGTGCTTGCGGCTCGGTCTCAGCAGGCGCTCGATCTCCGCAGGCGGGAGCGGCCGTGAGTACAGGAAGCCCTGACCTTCGACGCAGCCCAGGCGCAGCAGGAAATCATGCTGCGCCTCGGTTTCGATGCCCTCGGCGATCGCGCGCAGACCGAGGCTCTTCGCGATCGCCAGCATCGCCTCGACGATGACGACGTCGTTGGCTTCATCAGGCACGCCGGTGACGAACGAGCGATCGATCTTCAGGAACGCGACCGCCGGCAGTTTCAGGTAGGCCAGCGATGAATAACCGGTGCCGAAGTCGTCGATCGCGACGCCAACCCCAAGCGCATGCAGCGCGTGCAACTTGCGTTCGGTCTCCTCGCCGAGGCTCAACATCGCGCTCTCGGTGATTTCGATCAGCAGCCGCGATGGCGGCAGCGCGGCCATCTGCAGGGCGCAGCGCACGGCTTCGACGAAGCCTCGATGGCCAAACGTGCTCGCCGAGGCGTTGATCGCCACGCGCACCGCCGGCATTCCGTTGCGATCCCAGGCCTGCATCTGAGCGCACACCGCCTGCAACGTACGTTCGTCAATGAGACGGATCAGGCCGAGACTTTCCGCGATCGGGATGAATTCGTCGGGCATGAGCATGCCGCGCTCGGGATGCCGCCAGCGCAACAGCGCCTCGACGGCCACGATGCGTCCGCTACGCAGTTCCACGCTCGGCTGGTAGACAATCTCGAACTCATCACGGCCCAACGCGAGGCGCAGGTCCGCGCCGATCAACAGGCGCGTGCTCGCATCGGCGTGCATCAACGGCGAATAGAAGCGCACACCGCCGCGCTCCTCGGTTTTCGCCGCATACATCGCCGCATCGGCGTTCGTGATCAGGGTGCTGGGATCGTCACCGTCAAGCGGGTAGCCGGCAACACCGACGCATGCGCCGAGCGCAATCTCGTGATCATCCAACAGCAACGGCGCGGCGAGATTCGCGAGCACGCGCTCGGCAACCGGGCCAGCGTCCTCACGCGAGGCAGGACCGCTGAGGAGCACGGTGAATTCGTCGCCGCCGATGCGACCGGCCACGTCATCCGGCCTGAGTGTGCGGCAGATCCGGTCAGCGACTTCAATCAGCACGCGGTCGCCGATCGCGTGGTTGTAGCTGTCGTTGACGGCCTTGAAGCCATCAAGGTCGACGAACAACACGACCGCTGCATGACGTTCGCGCGCGGCGACCGCGATCGCCTGCGCGCAGCGCCGCTGGAACTCGACGCGATTGACGAGACCGGTCAATGGATCATGCGTGGCCATGTACTCCAGGCGGCGCTGGTTGGCCTTGGTGTGTGTGATATCGGTGAGCACGGCGACGAGGCGCAGCAGCTGACCATCGGCGTCGTTCACGGCGCTGATGCTGAGCAGTTCCGGGTACGATCTGCCGTCGTTGCGCTGGCTGTCCACTTCGCCGAGCCAGTTGCCGCTGACTGCGATCGTATTCCAGATCGACGGCGGCAGCGGCAGACCGTTCGGCAGCCTGCGCGTCTCGTCGAAGCGACGGTTCACGAGCATCGGCGCGGTGTAGCCGGTCATGCGTGTGTGCGCCGCGTTCACCGCGAGCACGCGGCGCTGCGCGTCGGCGATGATGACGCCCTCTGCGATGCTTCCAAGCGCCTCGGCGGCGATGCGGCACTCCTGCTCCATCGCCACGCGCTCAGTGACGTCGCGGATGATCGCCTGGCGCACGCTGCGCTCGCCCCAGACGGCGAGACTGCTCTGCGTCTCAACCAGCCGGTCATCTCCGTTCAGGCTGCGCAGCGTACTCAGCTCCGAGACGCTGCGCTGGAACGGATCACCCCGCGTGAACAGGTCCGCGAAGCGCATGCCGGCCAGATCGCCTGCATCGCGCCCGATCCATTCCGATGCCTTCCGATTCGCCCCGAGGATGCGCCCATCCGCCTCGTCGACCATCACGATCGCGTCGGCGGCGCTGTCGAACAGCAACCGATAACGTTCTTCGGTGCCGCGGATGCCTGCAAGGATTCGGCGCGCCATCCGTAACCAGAGAACATAAGCGAGAAACGCCGCGACGAACACGCTGCCGAACAACACGCCGCCGAGCTCGGTCGCTCCTTGCGCCATATCCAGCGAGAAACGGTTGGCGCGCGGTTCGACGAAGCTGTTCAGCTCATGAATGCGCTCGCGCTGGCGAGCGGCTTGTTGCTCGGACCAGCTGTCATCTGCACGGGCGCCCTCGACCTGGGCTGCGATCACGGCAAACTCGGATATCGATGCGTCCGTGGAGTGCCAGGCTTCGAGCGCGTCCTTCATGTACGGCGCGCCGGGGAAATGACGCAACATGAAGATGATGCCGGGGATCGCAGCCGGGATCACCCCGCCGCGAAGGAACGCCGCGGCGATCGGCGCCTGCTCGACATCCCCGGCGGCAATCGCATCGCGCGCCCAGCGGTCCGATTCGAGTATTGCGTAGTTGCGCCGGAAGTCGGCAAGGTCGGCAGGAGCCCCCTTGACCACGTACGTGTCGAGGTCGATCACTGCTTGCTTTTGTGCCTTGGACCAGACACTCTCGCCGTTGAGAAACCCGGCGAGAGTGACCTGAACCTGCAGGGCGCCCCACGTCAATAAAAGGATCAGCGCGACGATTGCGGCCAATGCGTAGGCGAGCGGCAGCAATCGCCGCGCCAAGGGCCTTTGCGAAGTACGGGCTGTGCGCATCGGGGGCTCCATGTCCGCCGGCGAGCCTGGCTTACGCGTATTTCGGCTCAATCCTACACCTCAGGCAGCCACATCGCTCAACTCACGCGCTTCGCGGCGCACTTCTTCGCAACGATCCAGTGTGATCCGCATGCTCGTGTAGCTGCGCCGGACGCACTCGCCGATATACGCGACCTCGTCCGCGTGAGGCGACGTGCCGAGCAGGGTGCAGACGATCTCGAGCGCTTCCCAAGGGTGCATATCGTCGTAGGCTGCGTGCAGCCGGAGCCAGCGCAGGCTGTGCGCACGGGTCTCCTCGGGAAAACTCTCGCGATACGCGACGCTGTCGTAGATGAGTTGCGACCATTCGCCGGTCGCACCCTCGACCGCGTAGTTCGTGGCTGCGACGCCGGCCGCCAGTGAACCGCGCGCGCTGATGTCCTCGCACCAGTTCGCGAGCGTCTGCATTCCATGCGGCGCTGCACCATTCAACACGTCGGACGTTTCGACACCTGCGCCGTCGGCCCAGTTCAACCAGTACTCCGCGTGGTTCTGCTCGACGCGGATATTGCGTACCAGCCAGCGCCGTGCGAGGTTTTCACCGACGCTGCGCCCGAATCGCGTCTTCAGCAGATTCAGCGACATGTAAGCCGGAAACCGCTCGATGACCGGCCATACGCCCACCATGAAATTGCGCGTCGAGGCCGCATCCAGTCGGCCCTCGCGCATCAACCGCCAGACGTCGTGATCGAGCACGCTCTGCTTTGCATAGGCGCAATCATTGACCATGTCCTGCGCCCATTGCGGATAACTCGTGAGTTCGGTCAGGGAACCGGTGCGTTCAAACTGAATGTTCATGTGAATCTCCTCGAATGGATTTTCGGAACACTGTTTCCACGCGCAGGCTGCCGGCGAGCACCCGCAGCCCATCGCGCTCCGATACGGAGCGCGATGCGGGCACCCTAGACCCAAGTTCGACCGGGAAGGTGGACGAAGCGCACGGCTTTGAGGTCAGGCCCGCTCTATGATTCGCGGGCCTTTTCACCCATGTTTCAGCGAGCCGCAGGAACTGACCGCGATCTCCCATATCGGCGCCGCCGTCATCCTCGGCGCCGTGTTCATGCACCGGCTGCTCGACCGCCCGCAGCGGCTCAGCCAGCCCGAACTGTCCGGCATTCGGAGGCAAGGAGCATCGCTGAATAGCCAGATCGCCGCGCGCTCGGAACAATGGGCAGGCGACCATCGCGAAACCCAAGAGGGACACGGCCCGGACCGACGTGCGCGGGGACGGAATGCCGACCGCATACACCGGCAGATAGACAAGGCACGCCCAGAGAGATTTGCGCACCGAGCGCTGTCTGCGGACGGGTCCTGGCACGCGCGAGGCTTGACGCACGCCGCGTACAGGTCGACCCTTCCCGGCGAACTCTCACCCTGACGGAGGACCTATGAGCTACGTCGACGGTATCGTGGTGCCAGTCCCGAAAGCCAATCTGGCGGTCTATCGCAGCATGGTCCGCAAGGCCGGCAAGATCTGGCGCGAACACGGTGCGCTGCAGTACACCGAATGCGTCGCCGATGACGTGAAGCCCGGCAAAGTGACTTCGTTTCCGCAAGCCGTGAAGCTCAAGCCCGACGAGGTCGTGGTGTTCTCGTGGATCGTCTACAAGTCACGCAGGGACCGCGACCGCATCATGAAGAAAGTCATGTCCGACCCGCGCCTGGCGGACATGATGGACCCGAAGAAACTGCCGTTCGACGGCAAGCGGATGTTCTGGGGCGGCTTCAAGCCGATCGTGGAACTCTAGACCTGAGCATCGGTGTCGCGCAGCCTTCCGGTGATGCCTGCGCGGCACGGTGTTCGCGGGGACCGGATGGCGGGTCAGGTGTGTCTCACCCGCAGGCACAGCTCGCAGTTGAACACGCCGGTCTTCTCGTCCATCTTGAAGTCCTTGCCATAGACCTCGATGGCCTCGCCGTCGATCGCATAACCGCTGTCCGGCAGCCAGCCGGAAACGAAACGGCCCCAGGCACCGGCGATCTCGGCCGCGGTACCGGCGAACATTGCGCAGGCGTAGCGGCCGCCCTTCACCGTTGCGACGCCTATCTCCCCTTGCGGCTTGAAGTCGTCACCGATTTCAATGCAGGCGTCATAGCGCAATTTGTCCGCGGGCGTCACGCCGGGATCGTCGAGGCACAGTCCGTACATGATGCGCGGCGGCGGTATCAGGCCCTGCTCGTGGCACCACGCGGCGAAGCGCCGCCACATCTGCGAGATGCCCGCACTTCCGTACGGTCCGACATGGCGCATGTAGGCGACGCGGGCATCCTTGAAAGTTTTGATTTCGACGTGCATGGGAGAACCTCCGTTGGCGGTGACGTGGCCACGCGGCCACATGTCTCCATCCTCCCGGATCGCCTGCAGCGCGGCTTGATGCTTCTTGCTTTCCGCTTGATGAATCTTGCTGAGCGTTTCGTGACGCAGCGCCGCCCAGCGGGCATGACCGTCGCGGCGCCACGCTGTCGGCGTCATGCCGAAGTACGCGCGAAACGCGCGCGTGAACACTTCCGGCGACGCGAAACCGGTCTCGATTGCGATGCGCGCCGCGGCGGCATCCGGCAATGCGACCAGTCGACCGGCAGCCACCTCGACTCGGCGGCGACGCACACGCTCGGCCAGCGTCTCGCCCGTCAATTCCTTGAACAGGCGATGGAAGTGGAACGGCGAAAAATGCGCGACTGTGGCAAGTGTGTCCAGGTCCAAAGGCTCGGCGAGATGCGCGTCGATGTAGTCGAAGACGCGGTTGATGCGGGCGAGGTATGCGCTGTAGGTACTCACCACGCGATGGTATCGCGCCTGCTCGAGTCATGGGCACGGTCGCCTTCGAACAAATGCTCGGGATCCAGTGCCCATGTCATGCGCCACGCCTTCGCCTCTGCCGACGACGGTGCTTCGCCGCGACAGCCAGGAGCTGCGTTTCTTCTCGACCATCACGACCTTCGGAACACCACGGGACGTGACCATCGACGAGCTGCACATCGAATGCTGCTTTCCGGTGGACGACGCGACGGCAGCGCTGTGCCGTGCGCTCGCGCGCGACGACCCGGGCGCGGACCACGGCCATCGGCAGTGACCCGCGGGCAGTAGATGCGGCGATCTCGTCCGCGACGTATTGCGGCTCACTACTAAACCAAATCCATCGTTCCTGCCATCAGAGGAGGGTGCTGCCCGTCGCATAGCCAGCGTTCGCGATCGCAGGCCCCCGGCTTGAAGCGCTGAACCTCGTGCGTCCCCATGTCTTCGACAGGAATCCATTCTTGAACGCCTTCGCTCCGACCGGAACACCCTCTCCCGCACCTCTCCGCCATCGCAGGAATCATGCGATGGCCAGGCACCGAGTGATGGGGCTCGTGTCCATCCTGTTCACGCTCCTCTTCTGCACGTCCGCTCCCGCACAGACCCCGCAACCACAACCAACCATCACGGCCTTCGTCTCGGTAAATGTGCTGCCGATGGATTCGGACCGCGTGCTGTCCGGCCAGACCGTTCTCGTCGAGAACGGCAAGATCAGCGCGATCGGCCCGAAGCTTGCGGTTCCGAAGAATGCCCGCGTCATCGACGGCCACAGCAGCGCGTTCCTGTCGCCAGGCCTCGCCGACATGCACACGCATGCCGACACGGCCGACGACATGAAGCTCTATCTCGCCAACGGCGTGACCAGTGTGCTCAACATGGGCGAGGCCTCGTACGGATTCATGGCGCAGGTACGGCCGGCGATCAACGAAGGCAAAAAACCGGGACCGCACATCTACGCCAGCTTCCTCGTCGACGGCTCGCCGCGTTACGGCCACTTCACGGTGACCACGCCGGACGAGGCGCGCTCGATCGTTCGTCTGGCCAGGACCAACGGCTACGAATTCATCAAGGTCTACAACAACCTCTCGCCGGAATGTTTCCAGGCGCTCGTCGATGAAGGCAGGCGCCAGCACGTACCCGTCGTCGGCCATGGCGTCACCAGCGTGGGGATCGAACGCCAACTCGATGCGGGCCAGCTCATGGTCGCGCACGCGGAGGAGTTCCTGTACACGTACTTCGCGCACGCGAAGGAAGGACAGACCGACTTCGCAGCCGATCCCGCGCGCATACCCGCCGCGATCGCGCTGATCCAGCGCAACAAGGCATTCGTCACCGCGGACCTCAACACCTACGCGACGATCGCGCGGCAGTGGGGCAAGCCTGATGTCGTCGACGGCTTCCTGCGGCAACCGGAGGTCCGCTATCTCTCGCCCGACCGCCGCATCAAATGGAAGGAAGCCGGTTACGACACGCACAAGGGCGATCTCGGTGCGAACCTCGAGTTCCTGAAACGCTTCACCAAGGACATGAGCGATGCCGGCGTGCCGCTGATCACCGGCACCGACGCGCCCACGATTCCCGGCCTTGCGCCCGGTTATTCGTTGCATGACGATCTTCACGCACTCGAGGACGCTGGCCTCACCCGCTACCAGGCGCTCTCCGCCGCGACCCGCACTCCCGGCGAATTGATCCGTCGTTCCCTGCCCGGTGCCGAGCCGTTCGGCACGATCACACCCGGCAGCCGCGCCGACCTGGTCCTCTCCGCGAAGAACCCGCTCGATGATCTCTCGACCCTTCGCAAACCGCTCGGCGTGATGGCGAAAGGGAACTGGTATGCGGCAGTCGACTTGCAGTCGTTGCTCGACGATATCGCCAGGAAATACGACCAGGCGATTGCGCCCAGGTAGCGGAAGACACCCTGCAGCCATGAACCAGAGTGCCGGTGGCGGCGTCTATGGGGAAACCTCTGTGCGATGACGGAAACGGACGCCCGCTTCCCGCATCAATCGCGACCATCCAGGTAGTACTCGATGACGGCGGATTCCTGACGGCGCATCAATTCGACAATGGTGGCGCGCGCAGAACGTCCCACGCGCTCGCGGAGCGCCGGTTCCTCCGCAAGCCGATCGATCAGATGCATCGCCTCCGTTTCGCTGTGCACGAGGAACCCGTTGTCGCCGTGTTCGATCAATTCCGAGGCGCCGCATTGCTCGGCAAACACGATGACCGGCAATTCCATTGCCATCGCCTCGGTGATCACGGTGCCACACGTTTCGAAGAGCTCGGGGTGTTTGCGATAGAGGAATACGTCCAGGCTCCCGAGGAAGTCCCTAGCGGACTCCGCGCCGACCGCAAGCAGATCGGGCAAGGGCGCCCGATCGTGCGCGAAGGCCGGCGCGATCGCGGTGCCGCCCAGAACCCTGACGCGATGGCCGCGCGCCATGACGGCACGGAAGAACGAAGGATCGTTCGGGTGGAATTTCAGCGGATAGGCTCGGCCATGTCGCCCGATCACAAGACGGCCGGTGGCTACTCGGCGCGAGCGTTCAGGGCGGAACGCATCCATATCGACCGGCGAGTATTCCACGCGACCCGGCAGGCCGACGGTTTGCTGGAAGAGCCCGGACGGGAACGTCAGTTCGACCCGCGGCCGCGACGGATTCGCCTCGATCTGCCGGAGTCGGCTGGCCAGGTTCGCGTACTGCTCAGCGAGGTTGTGACAGATGACGACGCGCTCGAACGGTGACGCTTCCAGCCATGCCTCGCAGGCAAAGTAGGTTCCGACCAGCACGAGGGTGCCGCCTGCCGGCGCATCGCCGGCCGCGATATGCCGCACTGGAAATTCGTTGCGATGACACGGCATGGCCGGTTGCGTCGACCAGAGCGTGACATCGGCGTGTGGTGACAGGCTGCGATACAGGTTCAGCGCGCGTCGCTCGGTCCCACCGATGGTGTCCAGCTTGCAGACGATATGAATAGGACCGGATACGGACGAGCCACGCCCCCGCGCACACGCGTTCAGCCGCGCCAGCGACTCGGTTATCGTCCGGTTCGCCGATTGCCATATCGCCGAGCGGTCGGCCAGATAACGACATTCTTCGAAGGCCGCGGTCGCGTGAGGATCGTCGCTCCCCGTCTCCAGCACCTGCCGCAACAGCGCGAGCGCCGGCTGCAGAAGATGCATGTCCAGATACAGCTCGCCGGCGATTCGTGCGATGCGACCACTGCGCAGGTGCTCGCGATCCAGAAGCGCCAACTGCTCGGCAGCCCTCGTCGCTTCACCGGCCTTGTACAGGAAAAGGGCGTGTTCGAGGATCGTTTCCGCCGTCGGCGCGACAGGCGTTGCGAAACGCTGCTCCTGCGCGGGCTTGCCGCAGCAGTGCTTGTAGCGTTTCGAGCTTCCGCACGGACAAGGCGCCGTCCGCGTGACAGATGCTGGATTCGTGCAAAGCGTGACCTGACTCGAAAGCCCCATTGAAGGTGTCGCCCCCTGTGACGACAACTACGATTTGCGACCGGTGCCCTCACCGCGACTGGCTCGGCCGGTTGCCGGCAATGAGAGTCGGTTCTTCTTGATGCTTCGGGCACTCGGACGAAGTCTATTGCATACCCTCCCCTTGCGCACCCGCCGGCTCAGTAGAAGCGGATGCCCGGCCTCAGCAGAAGTTGGAAGACCAGCAGAAGCAGCAACACAGCGCAGAGCAGCCAGGCGATCGATCCGGCACCCGAACCGCCCTCCTCGGCCTTCACCCCACCGATGCGGCTGGCGCCGGCCTGCATCCACGCGGTCCCGATGAGGGTCACCACCACCGGCAGCACGACCACCTCGACGAGTTCGCGGGGCATGCGGAACGGAACAATCAGCAGGATTGCGAGCAGCGCCGGCAGCGTCGCGGCCCGAAAGAGGAAGCGGGTTCGTGCCCGCGCGCTGGCGATTTGCGTCGTGTCCTCGGCGAGGCTGAGCAGCGCACGCGCCAGCCAGAGCGCAATCGGAGGGATCGCGGCGAGCGCGACTAACGCCGCCACGGTCTTGGCCATCGCGCCGAGGTGGAAGTAATCCATCGCCATGCCGACATCGCTCCCGGAGCTGAGTGCGCCGATGACGACCTGCGGGAGGGCCATGAAGAATCCACAGTACGCCATCCAGATCAGAAACAACCGGACCGCGGTCGAGCAGCCAAGTCCGCGCCGCAAGAGCAGTACGCAGATGATGGCAGTGACGAAAGTCGCCAACGCGCCCGTGCCCTGGAACAGGCTTGCCAGCGGGCTCTCTCCTTCCCAGCTGTGGTTGTTGTGAAAGAGCGTGGGGCGAAGACCTGGCGTGAACGCCTTGGGCAGTACCAGGAAAAACTCCTGGACGAAGAACGTCAGGTTGAAGGCGAGCGTGTAGATCAACGCCGACGTGATCGTCAGCTTCCAGTTCCAGCGCGTGGCGGACTCGACCGTTGCGCCTTCCGACGTGCGGTGCGTGCGGATCAGTCCCGACAGACCAAGGAGCAAGGGACCGGCTACCAGAACCAGCGCTGCAGCGATGCCGATCACCTGCACATGGGTTACGGTTGAATCGGAAGACAATTCGATCATTCCTTCTGCTGCGCGCGGTAGGCCTTTTCAAATGCGGCTTGCGAACTTGCCCGCAAATCGACCAGCCAGCCAGGCTCAGCTTCTACGACGACGTGATCGCTTCCCCGCAGCACATGCACGCGATAGGTCGCGACGACCGGCGCACCGGAACCGGCGTCGCCCGCGACGATGCGGATCTCGTCCACCTCGTCACCGCGCTGCTCCAGGAAGAACCAGCCGAGTGCCTCACCACTTCCGTTGTACTTGCCTGATGGATTGCTGCCCGCGAACATCTGCTTCCCATGAAAGTATGGCCTGGCCCAGATGCTTACCGGCACATCGGTTGTGTAGGCCAGGCGCAGATAGAATTTCTGGTTGCCGGCCAACGTGACGTCGCTTCCTATCGGCCAGGTTTCAACCACCCGCACGGTCGTGTCCGCGTACGCACTGCCGATCAGTGCGAACCATGGGGCGAGAACTGCCAGAACTCTCATTGCCCGCAAGCGCATGCCCGGCTTCCGATGACTGATCCTGCCAGCAAGCATACGCGATGCTGTCCGACGTTCGCCTCAGCGTCCTCCAATTCTTTCGCGCGCCTCTGACCCACCCCTCCAACGATCGGGTGAGGCAGTGGCCCATCCGTTAGTGGTGCGAGTGGCCCTGTCACGCGCGCACGGTGGCGCGCAAGACTCGGATGGATCGGCCGGAGAGCATCCGTCGATGATGCGCCCCTCCGTTTCGACTGCCCGGGTCTTTCAATGCGAGCCAAGGTTCTTGTTGCCGTTCTCACGATTGCGTGCCTGCCGGGTATCGCGCCCGCGCATGCCGATGAAGCACCCAACTTGTTCTACGGCTACGTGCAGTTGATGAACAACTACATCGGCCGCGGCCTGTCCCAGAGTGTCGGCAAGCCGTCGCTGCAGGCGGAAATCGACGTGAACCCGGGCAGCGGTCTCTATGGCAACCTGAGCGCGGTCCATATCGGCTGGATCGACAAGGTCTATCCGGGTGACAGCGTCCACATCGAGGTCGATGGCGTCATCGGCTGGCGCGAGAAGTTCGGGCGCAGCGGCGAAATGAAGTTCGGCGTGCTGCAGATGCAGTTTCCCGGCCGCTACAAATTGCAGTCGCCGCCCGTGCAGCGCCCCGACACCACCGAGGTGTTCGGCTACATCGGCTGGAATGGCGTCAGTGCGCGGCTCAACTACGACGTCACCGATTCGTTCGCCACGCCGGACTCGCGCGGCTCCTGGTACCTCGACACGAATGCGAACTGGCCTTTCGCCGACTCTTGGAATCTCGGCGCGCACCTCGGCCGCCGGCAATCGCGCGGCAGGAATCCGCTGACCGGAGCGGACAATGCGAAGCAGTTCTCCTACACCGACTACAAACTGTCCATAGCCCGGGGCTTCGGCCTCGGCACAAGCCTCACGCTGGCTTACAGCTGGACGACGGCCGACCCCGCGATCTACACACTGAATGGCTACAACGTCGGCGGGCGCCATGTATCGGTGGTACTGGAGAAAGACTTCTAGGGAACCTCTGAACAAGCCGTCATCCCGGCGAAAGCCGGGATCCAGCTCTACGGCAACTCGTTGAAAAACTGGATTCCGGCCTTCGCCGGAATGACTAGCTCTGACTTGTTCACACCTTCCCTAGAAGGAGCCTTCTTTCCTGTCAGGTCAGCGCGAACGTGACGGCGAATTCCACCGCGCGATACACAAAGAGATTGACGGCCAGGACAGCCGCCAGCACGCCTACCCCGGCAGCGATCGAGCCGATCCATCCCACGGCATAGGCGCGCCGCACGGCGAGGACCGTATAGGTCGGCAACAGCAAGCGAAGGAACCAGTCCAGCGCCGTTCCGGACGGCACCCACGCTGCCGGCAATGCGACGTTCATCAACGCATGGATCTGCATGGTCAGCTGCAACGAGAGCAGCGTGAATGCGAGGAAATGCAGCGCGAACACAAAATGCTCCGCGAAGTAACGATGCTGGCGCGCGAACAACAACATCAGGACCAGCGCCACAAACGGCACGTGGAGGATGATGAGCGCCTTGCTGACGTCGTCCGCCTTCGCATCGTAGGCAACGCGATAGTCGTGGTAGCTGTAGCCGCTCGCGCCGTGCGAGGCCTTGCGCGCCGCGGCGTCGCGGGCGCGCACGCGCGCGTCGATCCAGCCCATCGTGAAGGGCGTATGAGCCTGCCCGGTCGAGGCGAGCTGCGCTTCGCTCAGCTTTTCGTCCGGCCCGCTGGCCAGCGCCTCGACTCGGCCGGATACCTGCCGGTTGAACTGCAATGCCAGGTCACCCCCGTGCAGCGGCGCCAGGAAATACACGACGTTCACGGCAAGGAATAACGTGATCGGTGCGATCCAGTGCGCGCGGCGACCGATGAAGTATTCGCGCGACAGCAGGCCGGGCTGGAACAGCAGCGCACGCAGGCTGCGCCAGATGCGACCGTCGAGATCGGTCGCACTCGCCAGGAACTGATGCATCAGATGGCCGAAGCGGCGATCGCTTTCGACGAAGCGTTTCTGTCCGCAGGCCTGGCAGAACTCGCCCGCCAGTGTCGCACCGCAGTTCGTGCAGATGGCCACTCTGTACATCTCCCTACGCGAAATCCGGGAAGTCTATCGCGTCGCAGAATCCGGGCCTTGCGGCAAGGTGCGCATTCCGACGACCTTGATGTGTGATTTCGATCCTGCAGCTGCTGCTGGGAAGGTTGAATTCTAAAAATGACTTAGCGGCTACGGCTGTTCGCCACGATCCGATCAGGTTTCCCGCAATCGTTGATATCGGCGACGGCGACGGAATGGGGACCGGCTCCCGCGGCGAAGGTCTGCTGGGCGGCAAAGCTCAGCGGCGGCGCCGAGCGCGGTGGTATTGAGCAGCACCGAGACGGTGTTGCCGCCGTCGTTCGCGACGATCAGGTCGGGTTGGCCGTCGCCATTGATGCCCCGAGTTCGCTTGTACAACTCCGCAACACATCAGCTTTGGCGCGGAGGCAAAATCCCGCGGATGCGACAAAGCCAACATCAAACTGGCACACCTGCGCGAACCCACGCCACGCCGCTCTGCGCACATCGCGGCGGCATCACGCACACAGGCATGTGGGTGCGTGATGCCCGCCGGAACGCGGAGTGCTTGGATAGCTATTCGAATCCGTTCGCGAAGATGTAGTCGTGCACGATCGTGCCGGTGGCCGGGCTGCCTGCGAATACCGCTTGATACTGGGTATTAAGCAGCACCGAGACGGTGTTGTCGCTGAGGCTCGCCACGATCAGATCCGATTTCCCGTCGCCGTTGACATCGGCGGCGGTGACGGAAGCGGGAGCTGCTCCCGTGGCGAAGGTCTGCTGCGCGGCAAAGCTCGGCGTGGTGGCGCCGGGCGAGGTCGTATTGAGGAACACCGAGACGGTGTTGTCGTTGGCGTTCGCCACGATCAGATCCGGCTTGCCGTCGCCGTTAACATCGGCGGCAGTGACGGAAGTGGGAGCCGTTCCCGTGACGAAGGCCTGTTGGGCGGCAAAGCTCGGCGTGGCGGCGCCGGGCGCGGTCGTGTTGAGCAGCACTGAGAGGGTGTTGTCGTTGGCGTTCGCCACGATCAGATCCGGCTTGCCGTCGCCGTTGACATCGGCGGCAGTGACGGAAGTGGGAGCCGTTCCCGTGACGAAGGCCTGTTGGGCGGCAAAGCTCGGCGTGGCGGCGCCGGGCGCGGTCGTGTTGAGCAGCACCGAGACCGCGTTGCCGCTGTAGTTCGCCACGATCAGGTCGGGTTTCCCATCGCCGTTGACATCGGCGGCAGTGACGGACGAGGGACCAAATCCCGTGGCAAAGGTCTGCTGGGCGGCAAAGCTGGGCGTGGCGGCGCCGGGCGCGGTCGTGTTGAGCAGCACCGAGACGTTGCTGCTGAAGTAGTTCGCCACGATCAGATCCGGTTTCCCATCGCCGTTGATATCGGCGGCGGTGACGGATTCGGGATTCGTTCCGGTGACGAAGGTCTGCTGGGCGGCAAAGCTCGGCATGGCGGCGCCGGGCGCGGTCGTGTTGAGCATCACTGAGACCGTGTTGCTGAGGCGGTTCGCCACGATCAGATCAGGTTTCCCGTCGCCATTGACATCGGCGGCGGTGACGGAATACGGACCCGATCCCGTGCTGAAAGTCTGCTGGGCGGCGAAGCTCGGCGTGGCGGCGCCGGGCGCGGTCGTGTTGAGCAGCACCGAGACGTTGCTGCTGAAGTAGTCCGCCACGATCAAGTCGGGCTTGCCGTCGCCGTTGACATCGGCGGCAGTGACGGAATACGGACCCGATCCCGTGCTGAAAGTCTGCTGGGCGGCGAAGCTCGGCGTGGCGGCGCCGGGCGCGGTGCTGTTGAGCAGCACCGAGACGATGTTGGAGATCACGTTCGCCACGATCAGATCGGGCTGGCCATCGCCGTTGACATCGGCGGCGGTGACGGAAAAGGGACCACTTCCCGTGGCAAAGGTCTGCTGGGTGGCAAAGCTCGGCGTGGCGGCGCCGGGCGCGGTGGTGTTGAGCAGCACCGAGGCGGTGTTGTCGCCGTAGTTCGCCACGATGAGATCGGGCTTGCCGTCGCCGTTGACATCAGCCGCGGTGACGGAAAAGGGACCACGTCCCGTGGCAAAGGTCTGCTGGGTGGCAAAGCTCGGCGTCGTGGCGCCGGGCGCGGTGGTGTTGAGCAGCACCGAGGCGGTGTTGTCGTCGTAGTTCGCCACGATGAGATCGGGCTTACCGTCGCCGTTGACATCAGCCGCGGTGACGGAAAAGGGACTCAATCCCGTGGCGAAGGTCTGCTGGGTGACAAAGCTCGGCGTGGCGGCGCCGGGCGCGGTGGTGTCGAGCAGCACCGAGACGGTGTTGCTGTCTCTGTTGGCCACGATCAGATCAGGTTTGCCGTCGCCGTTGACGTCGGCGGCGGTGACGGAAGTGGGATACGTTCCTGTCGCAAAGGCCTGCTGGGCGGCAAAGCTCGACGTGGCGGCGCCGGGCGCGGTGGTGTTGAGCAGCACCGAGACAGTGTTGCTGAGTCGGTTCGCCACGATCAGATCCGGTTTGCCGTCGCCGTTGACATCGGCCGCGGTGACGGAAACGGGCCCAATTCCCGTGGCGAAGGTCTGCTGCGTGGCAAAGCTCGGCGTGGCAGCGCCGGGCGCGGTGGTGTTGAGCAGCACCGAGACGGTGTTGCTGTCTCTGTTGGCCACGATCAGATCGGGCTTGCCGTCGCCGTTGAGATCGGCGGCGGTGACGGAATACGGACTCGATCCGGTGGCGAAGGTCTGCTGCGTGGCAAAGCTCGACGTGGCGGCGCCGGGCGCGGAAGTGTTGAGCAGCACCGAGACGGTGTTGTCGTTGACGTTCGCCACGATCAGATCCGGTTTGCCGTCGCCATTGAGATCGGCGGCGGTGACAGAAGAGGGATTCGATCCCGTAGCAAAGGTCTGCTGAGTGGCGGCGCTGAACGCCGGCCCGATACCCGTTGCACTATCGAGCTGCAACTGGAACGTGCGGTTCGCGCCGCTGCCGGTTTGGGGGCTGAGCGTGACCGGAATCATCGCACTGCCCGCACCGGCGGGAACTGTGATCGTGCCGGAGGCTGCCGAATAATCCGTGCCGGCGAGCGCCGTGCCGTCCAGTGTGTGGTAGTTCAGCACGGCCTCGTAAGCCAGGTCGCCGCTGCGCGTCACCGGAAACAACATCGTGACGGGCGTGCTGCTGCTGCCTTTGCTGGCGTTCGCCACCGTGAGCGTCGTGGTGTCGGCGTGGGCCGACGCGGCCAGGCACAATGCCAAGGCACCCAAGAACGATACCGGGCGAGGCGTTATCCAGTGACGCCGGTTCAAAGCGCTCGTTGACATGGTGTTCCTTCGGGTCGAGGTGAGTCGGATGCGCAACACAATCGGATGCACCATAGAAAGGACCGAGGGTTTCAGCAAGAGCCATGCCACTGATGAATGGCCGCACGCCTTCGGGGCGCCCATCGATCGCGGTCGTTGCACCCCTGCTCGCTTGATCAGATCCCGCCGATCTCCATGCCCTGCGCCTAGCCCGCATGCGCCTGCGTATGAGGATCACCTCCGATGGCGCGCGCTCGCCAAAACGCGCCAAGCTCAAGCCGGCCCAAGCCTGTGGGGAGAGCATCGGGTTGCATCGCGCGGTCTCGACGACGTCAGCGACTCGACCTCTGCTCCGCGAGCGGATCGAGCGATGTCAGCATCGGCCAATCGCAGCATCGGAAACGTGGCCGATTGACGCAACGCGTGCCGAGAGACTGGCGCCGTTCGTGCTTCGATACCTCAGCACGAACGGATGAGAGGCTTGACGAACGTGAGCAAGGCAAGCCTTGCGAGTCGCTCGGAATGTCCGGCTGTTCTCTTCTCGGCCGCTTGAGCGGCTCCTTTACTAAGGCCCCCGGCTTTGCCGGGCATACTTACCCGACGCCGTCCGCAAGGCGCTTCACCGCGAGCAACGGAATGTCGGTGCGAAACGCGTATCCGATGCGCTCGTACAGCGATTTCGCGCGCGCATTCTCGTGACTCACGTGCAGGAAGGCCAGGCGTCCGCTGTCGAGGATGTCGTTGGTCAGCATCGCGACCAAGCGTTGGGCGTAGCCGCGACCCGTGTAGTCGGGATGCGTGCAGACCGCGCTGATTTCCTGATGACCGTCGAAGCGCATCCGCTCGCCAATCATCGCCGCCAGCGTATCGCCGTCATAGATGCCGAAATAGCGGCCCATTTCGATCGTGAGTGGTCGGAAATAGTGGGGATATACGAGTGCGGTCAATGCGAGCATGTCCGCGAGATGGATCCAGGACAACTCGATGATGGCGGGGCCGTCGACGACCTCCAGCCGCGAACGGCAGGTCATCTGCGCGATGGCGACCGACTGCTCGACGCTCCAGACCGCCGACAGCGGCGGCGCCAGGCCGACGAAGCAGACCGATTCACCCGCCGCCACCAGACTCGCGGCTTGTTCCTCGGCCTGCGTATCACTGGCCCCGACCGCGACGAACGGCGCCACATCCGCCGGATAGCGTCCCGCGCTTCCGGCCATGCGCGCCAACACGGCGTGGTCGCTGTTCAACGAGGCCCAGACCGGATTGTCGAGAGGATGTGGCGTCATCGCGTGTGAGGATGTCTGCTTGATCATCGGCACGTGGAGCCAGTTCACCGCATGCCTGCGAAACCCCATCCTACCGGGATGAAGCGGAATCCGGAAAGGCGCTCCGACCTTCGCCTCTCAAGACCCTGATCAATGCGCTACGCCGATTGGCGCGAACGTCAACCCACCTTGCTCGTCAGGCCCGAATACGATCTTCCGGGACCTGACGAGCAGGGACTCTACGGAACCCGCTTGAATTCCATGATCCAATTCGTTTCCCATGTCTTTCCGGCATCGGGTGAATAGGCCTGTTCCCAGCGAGCGGATGTGGGTGTGATTTGCGACCAGATGAAGCGCACGCGGACCGGCTTGCCCCGGAGCGTGTCGTTGGCGTAGAAGGTGCCGACGCCGTTCTCGAAGTGCCCCTTGACCGGCGGATCGAGCTCGCCGAAAGGATTGCGCCCGTCGAGCCACCAGATCGCCCATTGCCCGGTTTTCGGATCGTACGAGCGCAGCCCGACGCCACGATAGGTGCCACCCGGCACGTTGAATACGTTGTCATCCACGTTGGCCCAGCCGTCCATCAGCTTGCGCATGCTGAGCGTGCCCTCGAATTCCACCCATTCATGGCTATTGGCCAGGCGCTCCTTCAGCTTGCGGTGATGGCCATGCCATTCACCGACGAGAAAATCGAAATCGTGCAAGCCAGTGAGGTTGGGCGCAGCTTGCGCGGTCTGTGGAACATCCTGGGATGCGTATGCAGGAGTCACTGAGCCCATGACAGCGGCCACGATGATGGCAACGAGCGCGACGCGGAAACTATTCACGTGATGGTCCTCCTCGGGTTGTCCAGGCGTCATCTTGCCGCTGAAAACATGTCAACTGATGTCATGTATTTTTGATAGCATCAAAAAATGCTGGCGAGTCGCCTCCTGTCGATCCTGATGCTGCTGCAAACGCGCGGTCGCATGAGCGCGAGCCAACTGGCGGCGGAATTCGAGGTCGCTGTACGCACGATCCATCGCGACATCGATCAGCTGAGCGCTGCGGGCATTCCTGTCTATGCCGATCGAGGACGCAACGGCGGCTTCCGGTTGCGGGACGGGTACCGCACGATGCTCACAGGCCTCAACCAATCCGAGGCGGAAACGCTCTTTCTCGCCGGCCTCCCCGGCCCCGCCGCGCAAATGGGCCTTGCCGAAGTTCTTTCCACGGCGCGGCTCAAGTTGCTGGCGGCACTTCCAGCAAACGTGCAGCCCGGAGCCGAGCGCATCGCTGCGCGCTTTCATCTGGATGCGGGCGCCTGGTTTCACGAGGTCGATCAACTGCCGTCATTGCCCGTACTCGCGCGCGCCGTGTGGAGCGAGCGCATGCTCAAGCTGCGCTACCGCCGCGCCGGCGAAACGGAAGCACGCTCGCGCACCCTTGCTCCACTCGGCCTCGTGCTCAAGGGTGGCATCTGGTACCTCGTGGCGCAGAGCGGAAAATCCGTCCGTACCTACCGCGCGGCGAACATTCACGACGCCGAGATGTGTGACGAGGTGTTCACGCGGCCTAAGAATTTCGATCTGGCGGCGCATTGGGAAGAAACCGTGCGCGACTACGAGGCGAGCGTCTATCACGAGCACGCAGACGTAAGACTTTCACCCGAAGGCATGAAGCGACTCGAGCTTCTCGGACCCTATGTGACGAGCGCAGCCTCGAAAAGCGCCGGCAAGCCCGATCGGAGAGGTTGGGTGCGCTGCCGGCTGCCGATCGAGTCCATCGATTTCGGCATCCGCGAATTGATGCGGTTGGGCATCGATGTGATCGTGGTCGGACCGCCCGCATTGCGTGAACAACTGGCCCGGACTGCCGGCCGGATCGCCAGACTTCATGCGCGTGTGCCGGGAGATCGTGATCACGGCTCCGGTCGGGATGCATCAGCGCGCCGCCGTTGATCACCAAGAGTGGTTCGAACGATGAGTGGTTCGACGATCAGATCATTGCTGCGGAGCCTTCGCGTGCGCATGCCGGTCAATCAGTTGCCGAATGTACGCGCCGAGCTTCTGCGTGTCGTCGATCAAATCGATGATGTCGGGCGCAGCGAAGACTCCGTTGCCGCCATTGACGAACACAATCGCTGCGTCGCCCGGCGCATTGGGCGAAAAGTACACCATGGCATTCTCGCCCGAATCGTTTCCTCCACCCCAGACGATCTTCGTGGTGCCGTACTCGAACACCATCCATCCCAAGCCGAAGCCGTAGCGATCGGGACAGGTGAGCGATGAGTCGGGGGCACATTCCCACTCCGGCGCACCGACAAATGACGAGTGAAGACGGATCTGCTCGGCCGCCAATGACGGAGGCAGACCTTCGTGCTTCATGACGCTGATCACGAACTTGGCATAGTCGTCGACGGTGACGAACAGATCGGAAGCCGAGCTCCAGGTGCCGTGGTGCCAATCCGGCTGGGACGTTGTATAGGGGGCCTCGTAGACGCCATTGCTGTTCATCGGCGTCGTGACATGCGCGTCGATCGAGCGACGTCGCTTCATCGAGACGTTGGTCATGCCGATCGGGTCGAACACCGACTTCTTGACGAGGGTCTCGAAGTCGGTGTGAAGCTTCTTCTCGAGGAACCTGGCGAGAATGTCGTAAGCGGCACCCGAGTAACCGAATCGCACGCCAGGGTCGGCCACGAATGCCAGCTTGTTGTCCTTGTACAGGTATCCCCAATTCAGAAGCCCGGGCTGATGGCTGAGAATGAGCCTCGGAGTCAGCTTCTTGTAGCGCGGGTCGCCGGCGAGATCGGGGTGGACGTAGTACGCGGCGATCGATTCATCGAGCGACACCTTCCCCTGTGCAACCAGTCGCAACACGGTCTCAGCTGTAATCGACTTCGCCAGCGACGCGGTGTTGAACAGGGTTTCGCGGGTTGCCGGCACGCCGGGACCTTGTTCGCCGTAGTAGCCCGTCCAGACGACGCGGCCGCCGCGAATGACGGCAATGCCGACACCGGCGACGCGCCGGGATTTGATCACCAGCGGAACACCCGAATCCAACAAGGCGGCGCGCTCGAAACCGCCGGACGCAAACGTCTTGCCTGCCGCCGCTGGCAAATCATCCGAGCGCGCGTCGCCGCTCACGCAACTCAAACAGGTCGCGATGATGGCGAGGGTGAAGGTGGCTATTCTCATCGAAGCGTCCTTGTATATTGCGCTGGCGACGCGATTCGTCGATGAGTGGAACGTAGTTGAGGGTTCCGCGCCTATGCAAACCGGAAATGACGAACACCCGTTCGACGTGACGAACGACGGGACAGCGCTGGCCGCCATCGGCCTCGTCGCTGCATTGGTGTTGTGGGCGGTGCTGTTTTCCGCCTATCGGTTCGATCGTGCGGACGCCGTGGCGGTTTCGGCGGCGACGGTGTTGCTTGTGGTCCCGCCGCTGGTCTCCTACTACTGGCTGATGGAGCTCACGAAGAGCCGGCTGTCGCTGGCTCCGCGGATTCTTGCTACCTACGGCTTGGCACTGGTGTGGCTCGCGCTGCAGCGCGCCGTGATCTACCCCGCCTTCGGGTTTGTGCCCTCGATGGGCGAAAGCGTCACGAACTTCGCCCTGATACCCCTCTTCGGTGTCGCTTCGTGGTTTGCCGTGCGCGGCTTCCTCTATCGCAAGCGTCTGGCCCGAGCGCTCGAGCTGCAAGCTCAGACGGAATTGCGTCTACTCGATGCGCAACTGGCGCCGCACGCGCTCTTCAATATGCTCAACACCGTGTATTCGGTGCTACTGACGGATCACGAGAAAGCGATACCGCTATTCCTGGCGATGTCCGAAGCACTGCGCCATGTCATCGACCGCACGCGCAAACGCTGGATTCCTCTGCACGACGAGCTCGACTTCATCGATCACTATGCCGTGCTGGAACGCGCACGAAATCCCGAGCGCGTGGCGATCACGATCAAAACGAACGGCGATCTCGACGTTCCCGTGCCGCCGATGTTGCTCGCGACGCTGTTCGAGAACGCTGTGAAGCACGGGCGCTTTCCCGATGGAACACTTGAAATCAATATTTCCGTCAGCGTCGCTGAGACGCAGATGCAGTTCGAAGTGACGAACCGTTTCCCAGTGCCGGAACAGGCAGGCAGGGGCATGGGCATCGGGCAGACAAATGTCAGGAATCGTCTGCACTTGCTCTATCCCCAAAAGAGCGCGTTCCGTACGCACGCGGAAGAGGGTGTGTACCGTGCCACGATCGACATCGCGCCATGAGCCGGTTCAAGGCCGTTAGCGTTGACGATGAGCCGAGCGCGCACGAGGCGCTTCGGGCGCTGCTGAAGAACGTTTCCGATATCGAGCTCGCGGCGACATGGACCTCGCCTTCGCGCGCCCTGTCTGCGCTCGGTGCCGAGCGCCCCGACCTGCTTTTTCTTGATGTCGCAATGGCGGAGATGAGCGGTTTGGATTTTCTCCGCGCACTTGCCGACCCGCCGGTGACGGTACTGTTGACCGCTCACATGGAGCACGCCCTGAGCGCGTTCGAACTCGGTGTGCGTGACTATCTTCTCAAGCCTGTGTCCGCGCAGCGTCTGTACCGATGTCTCGACCATATCCGCCCCTTGCTGCTGGCAGCGAGAACCGAATCCACAGTCAAGACGCCGGCACGGCTCTCGATCAAATGCGGAAGTGCACATCGGCTGGTGGATCCTGCGCGGACTTTGAGGATCGAAGCGGCGGGCAACTTTTCCATTGTCTACACGGGAGACGAGCAGGTTTTCGCTTCCGAGGCGATGAAAGAACTCGAGCGGCGGCTGACGCCCTTCGGCTTCGTGCGGATCCACAAGTCTCATCTGGTCAACATGCGCTTCATACGCTCGATTTCGGCGACCGACGTCAGATTGCACGATGGCCTTCTCCTTCCCACGGGCCGCGCCTATCGTGCCGCCATGACGGATGCCGTGCGACTTGGTCACGCGCTCTCCAGTTCTTGATTGCCCCATTCGTTTGGCGATTGTCTGCTTCAGTGCCGGAGGCAGCCCTCTGCGTTTTGCGTTGCTGATAGATTGGAGTTCCGAAATTGCTTGCACAGCTGCGCCGATGTTGAATCAGGTGTTTTCTGCTGGATGTGAACCTCACGCCGATGATGAATCCGACGGTAGTAGGTTCATCTGCTGGTGGTAGCCGCGCTATACATGCGGGCCCAGCGACGCCCTCCACACTCAGCGCCTGCCGAGCAGCTACGCTCGAATTTCGGCAACGAACCGCGTGCTGAATGCGACGCGCAAGGTAGGGACCGAACGCGATCAGCGGTACGTGATGGCGGGAACGAATTCGACGGCCGCTAGGCTCGCAGGATGTGCGGAGAGCGAATCCCCGCCAGTCTTTCGGCACGCATTGCGTCAATCGGCCACGTTTCTGAAGCTGCGATTGGCCGATGCTGACATCACTCGATCCGCTCGCGGAGCAGAGGTCGAGTCGCTGGCGTTTGTCGAGACCGCGCGGTGGACCGCAATCGATGTCCTCCCCGGAGGATTGATCGTCGTGAGTCTGGCGCGTTGAGAACTGCGGGCTCTGATTCATCCCACCGGATGCGCGGGACATCCTTGGCGCACGCAACGGCTACCGCGATCGAGCGGTGCTAGCCCCCCTTACGGGTCAACGGCATGGCTCTTGCTAAGACCCCGGGTTTGTCGCGCATCCGACTCACCTCGACCTGAAGGAAAGCCATGTCAACGAGCGCATCGAACCGGCGTCACTGGATAACGCGTCGCCCGGTATCGTTCCTGGGTGCCTTGGCATTGTGCCTGGCCGCATCGGCCCACGCCGACACCACGACGCTCACGGTGGCGAACGCCAGCAAAGGCAGCAGCGGAACGCCCGTCACGATGTTGTTTCCGGTGACGCGCAGCGGCGACCTGGGCTACGAAGCGGTACTGAACTACCACACGCTGGATGGCACAGCGCTCGCCGGCACGGATTATTCGGCAGCCTCCGGCACGATCACCGTTCCCGCCGGTGCGGGCAGTGCGATGATTCCGATCACGCTCAGCTCCCAAACCGGCGGCGGCGCCAACCGCACGTTCCAGTTGCAGCTCGATGGCGCGACCGGTATCGGCCCGACGCCGAGCTTTGCCGCCCGGCAGAACTTCGCCGCGGGAACGAAACCGGATTCCGTCACCGCGGCCGATATCAACGGCGACGGCAAGCCCGATCTGATCGTGGCGAACTACGGCGACAACACGGTCTCGGTGTTGCTCAACACGACCGCGCCCGGCGCCGCCACGTCCAGCTTTGCCGCCCAGCAGACTTTCGCCACGGGATCGAATCCCTATTCAGTCACTGCTGCCGATGTCAACGGCGACGGCAAACCCGACCTGATCGTGGCGAACCTCAATGACAACACGGTCTCTGTGCTACTCAACACGACCGCGCCCGGCGCCGCCACGCCGACCTTTGCCACGCAGCAGACCTTCGCCACAGGATCGATTCCTGTTGCCGTCACCGCCGCCGATGTCAACGGCGACGGCAAGCCCGATCTGATCGTGGCAAACCGTAATGCCAACACCGTCTCGGTGCTGCTTAACACCACCGCGCCCGGTGCCGCCACGCCGAGCTTTGCCCCGCAGCAGACCTTTGCCACCGGATGGAATCCGCGGTCCGTCATCCCCGCCGATGTCAACGGCGACGGCAAACCGGATCTGATCGTGGCGAATCAGAGCGACAACACCGTTTCGGTGCTGCTCAATATGACCGCGCCCGGTGCCGCCACGCCGAGCTTTGCCCCGCGGCAGACCTTCGGCACGGGAACGGGGCCCGATTCCGTCACTGCCGCCGATGTCAACGGTAACGGCAAGCCCGACCTGATCGTGGCAAACCGTGGCGACAACACCGTCTCGGTGCTGCTCAACACGACCGCACCCGGCGCCATCACACCGAGCTTTGCCGCCCAGCAGACCTTCGCCACGGGAACGACTCCCTATTCCGTCACCGCCGTTGATGTCAACGGCGACGGCAAGCCCGATCTGATCGTGGCGAACGGCAGCAACACTGTCTCGGTGCTGCTCAACACCGCCGCGCCTGGCGCCGCCACGCCGAGCTTCGCCGCGCAGCAGACCTTCGCCACGGGATCGCTTCCTTTTTCAGTCACCATCGCCGATGTCAACGGCGACGGCACGCCCGATCTGATTGTGGCGAACTACTTCTTAGATAACACCGTCTCGGTGTTGCTCAACACCACCGCGCTTGGGGCCGCGACGCCGAGCTTCGCCACGCAGCAGGCCTTCGGCGCCGGATCGAGTCCCTATTCCGTCACCGCCGCCGACCTCAACGGCGATGGCCAGCCCGACCTGATCGTGGCGAACGCCAACGACAACACCGTCTCGGTGCTGCTCAATACGACTGCACCTGGGGCCGCCACGCCCAGCTTTGCCGCCCAGCAGACCTTCGCCACAGGAACGAGTCCCCGATCCGTCACCGTCGCCGATGTCAACGGCGACGGCAAACCCGACCTGATCGTGGCGAACTACAACTTCAACTTCGTCTCCACCGTCTCGGTGCTGCTCAACACGACCGCGCCCGCTGCCGCGACGCCCAGCTTTGCCACGCAGCAGACCTTCGTCACCGGATCGGGGCCTATTTCCGTCACCGCCGCCGATGTCAACGGCGACGGCAAACCCGACCTGATCGTGACGAACGGAGGCGACAACACCGTCTCGGTGCTGCTCAACACCACCGCACCTGGCGCCGCTGCGCCGAGCTTTGCCGCGCGGAAGGCCTTCGCCGCGGGATCAGGTTCCCAATCCGTCACCGCCGCCGATGTCAACGGCGACGGCAAACCGGATCTGATCGTGGCGAACAGCGGCGACAATACTGTCTCGTTGCTGCTCAACACCACGACGTCCGGCGCCGCCATACCAAGTTTTTCCGCCCAGCAGACCTTCGGCACGGGATCAGCTCCCGTTTCCATCACCGCCGCCGATGTCAACGGCGACGGCAAGCCCGACCTGATCGTGGCGAACTACAACGGCAACACCGTCTCGGTGCTGCTCAACACGACCACGCCAGGCGCCATACCGAGCTTTGCCGCCCATCAGGACTTTGCCACGGGAGGGGGGCGCGCTTCGGTCACCGTCGCCGATGTCAACGGCGACGGCAAGCCGGATCTGATCGTGGCGAACTACAGCGGAAACACCGTCTCGGTGCTGCTCAATGCCACCACGCCCGGCGCCGCCACGCCGAGCTTTGCCGCCCAGCAGACCTTCGGCACGGGAACGGGGCCCGTTTCCATCACCTCCGCCGATATCAACGGCGACGGCAAGCCCGACCTGATCGTGGCGAACTCGGGTTCCAACACCGTCTCGGTGCTGCTCAACACGCAGTATCAAGCGGTATTCGCTGGCAGCCCCGCCACCGGTACGATCGTGCACGACTATATTTTCGCGAACGGATTCGAATAATTATCCAAACACTCGCCGGTCCGGCGGGCATCACGCACCCACATGCCTGTGTGTGTGATGCCGCCGCAATGTGCGCGGAGCGGCGTGGTGATGGGTTCGCGCAGGTGTGTCAGTACGCGGACTTGCGGATCGATACGGCGATTCACGGAGAATCGACGAAATGGATACGTTGACTCTATTGCTCGCTGCAGCGTTGGCTAGCGCAATCATGACGACAACGATGTATGTGTTGCATCGTGCCAGTCCGCGCGAAGCGTCCCTGCTGGACTGGTTCTGGGCCGGGGTGTTCTTTCTGGCCACCAATTGCGTCGGCGTGGTGGCCACGTTTTATCGGGTTCCCTTTTGGGTTGCTCCAGCGATCGGCAATGCGCTCTACATAGCGGGACACGGCGCTTTGTTGGCCGGTGTGCGCCGCCATCTGGGGCGGCAACCTGGTTGGGCCTTGCTGCTCGTAGTGTCGGTGCTGGTTTTCGCCGCACATTGGCTGACGTTCGTGCACGCATCGATCACCTACCGGCTGATGCTGTTCTACCCCATCATCATGGCGTTGAATCTCGGCGTTGTGTTGCTGTTATGGCGAGCGCCGGCAAACGACATGAAGCCGGCGTATTGGCCACTTGCCCTGATCGAACTTTTCTTTTTCGCACAATTGCTTTTGCGCGCACTATTCATCGTGTTCAACGCGCAAACGACGCTGACATTCCTGGGCAGTCAGTTCATGCAAACCTCCGGATCGTTGGCGTTGCTCGTGTTTCTGTCAGTAGCGACAATGGGATGCGCCCTCATTGTGATACGCCATCAGGAGCTGGCGTTGCGCCGAGCGTCACGTACCGACCATCTGACCGGTTGGTTGAATCGGCACGCATTGCAGGACATCGCCCATCGAGAATTCAATCGTCGGGGTCGTGGCAACCATTCCCTGGCCTTTGTCATCTTCGACATCGATCATTTCAAGTCGATCAATGACACGCATGGACACGCCGTTGGCGATACGGCCATTCGTCACGTCACCACCCTGGCCGCCGGCACATTGCGCGGTTACGACGCCCGGTTTCGCATAGGCGGCGAAGAGTTTGTCGTTTTGATCACGGACGCTGACCAAGAACGTTTGATCGCGATGGGTGAGCGCCTGCGCGAGCACATCGAAGGTTCAGCGTTGAATACCAACGGCACATCCCTTTCGACCACCGTGAGCGTTGGTATCGCCTTGCGAGGGACAACGGACAGGCACTGGGAAGACGTTTTGCGTCGCGCCGACGAAGCGTTGTATCGCTCCAAGAAAAATGGACGCAACCGAGTCAGCTATTCCCATGAGGATGGTGAGTCGGAGAATGGATCCGCCGACGCGGTTCCCATGATTGCTTGATGTTGGCCTTGTCGCATCCCTGGGATTCGCCTCCACGACAAGGCTGATGTGTGGCGGGGTTGTACAAGCGAACTCGGGGCATCAATGGCGACGGCCAACCCGACCTGAGCGTGGCGAACGACGGCGGCAACACCGTCTCGACGCTGCTCAATACCGCCGCGCCGGGCGCAGCCACGCTGAGCTTTGCCGCCCAGCAGACCTTCGCCACTCCTGGCCAATCAACGGCAGCGCTGATCACGCCGTACCCGGCGCTGCCGATCAACATGACCGGTACTCGCATTCATGGCATCCGGCTTTCGAAAGTGATGAGCCAGTCCGCCTGTTTTCCGCGGGAGCCGCGGTAACGCAGGCTGTCGATCGTTTCGACAATTGGCATGGGGGAATGCAAAGGAAAGTGGATCTATGGCGACGGTGCATTTTCGCGCACCGTGGACAACGTCGACTGCGCGCCGACCGACGCGAATGCGCGCGGCGAAGACGCAACGAACCGACCATCGGATGAGAGGCAGCCGCGATGAACACGCTCAATCATGTCAGGACCGAACTCTGGGCATGCGGTCTTGTGATCATGTTGTATTCCGGTTTCGCGCTCGCCGATACCGAAGCGCCGAAACCAGCCGCTCGGCCGACCTCCATGCAGCACGACGGACAGCACGATTTCGATTTCGAGATAGGTACCTGGAAGACCCACTTGAAACGCCTCCTGCACCCGTTGACCGGATCCACGACCTGGGTTGAGTTCGATGGAACATCCGTCGTCCGCAAGGTCTGGAATGGTCGTGCCAATCTGATCGAGCTCGAGGTCGATGGCCCGGGCGGTCACATCGAAGGACTATCCCTGCGCCTGTACAACCCCCAGTCCCATCAATGGAGTCTCAATTTCGCCAACAGCAGCAGCGGCACGCTGAGCGTGCCCACGATCGGGGAGTTCAAGGATGGGCGCGGCGAGTTCTATGATCAGGAATCACTGAATGGTCGAACCATTCTTGTCCGCAACGTCTGGTCGGACATCACTCCGAATTCGGGTCGCTTCGAGCAGGCGTTCTCGGATGACGGAGGCAAGACCTGGGAAGTGAACTGGATCGCGATCGACACGCGAGTGGCAGACGCTCCGACAAAATGAACGGCACGTTCGACGCGCCATGAACGTCGCAACCGCAGAGGATCACGCTGCGAGGCAAACCGATCCGCGTTCGGTTCACGTGGTCGCACATCACGCCGACCTCCGCTCGCTGGAAGCAGGCGTTCTCGCCCGATGGCGGGGAGACGAACTGGATAACGGCCTTCCATCGGGCGCCATGAACGCATGAGACACTTTGACTTCGCCGCGCACGGTTTCCATGTGCGGCGAACTGCCTTACGCTCGCGACATGAATCCAGAATCCACACGCACGGCCGGCCCGCTGATACGAGCGGTCGCATTGCTGCAGTTGAAGCTGCTTCTCGGCGCCGCACGCGACCTCGTGCTGAGTCCGCTCACGCTCGCCGCCGCGCTCATCGATCTCGCATTGCTGAAACGGCAGGAGCCGCACTTTTTCCGCGCTGTCCTGCGGCTCGGCGAGCACACCGAGCACTGGATCGACATGTGGTCCGGCGCGCGCGACCCACAGTCACCACAACGCGAGAATGTCGATGCCCTCCTCGCCCGCGTCGAAGAAGTCGTGCGTGACCCGCAGACCGGCGCGCGGCGAGCGCGTGTGCTCAAGCGCTGGGCCGAACGCCAGGTCGCGCGAGCGCGCCAGCGCGCCGCGCAGCAGATCGCCACCCGTGTGACCGCTGAACCGGATTAGCGATACCGCTGCCAACAGTCGAGCGAACGATCGCGCTCGATACTGCCAGGAGTCGCCAGGCATGATTGAAGACAAGACGGAGGCGCTCGTCGCGGATGCGCAGGCGATTATCGAAGACCGTCCGCCGCAACGGAGCCGCATCGAGTCGATCGACCTGTTGCGCGGCATCATCATCGTGATCATGGCGCTGGACCACGTCCACGATTTCTTCGGAGCGCCCGGCGCCAGCCCGACCGATCTTTCCACCACGACGGCGCCGCTGTTCTTCACCCGCTGGATCACCCACTTCTGCGCCCCGGTGTTCTTCCTGCTCACCGGCGCCGGCGCCTGCCTGACGCTGCAGCGCATGTCGAAGCGCGAGCTATCGCGCTTCCTGGTCACGCGCGGCTTGTGGCTGATCGTTCTCGAAGTGGTGGTGATGCGCTTCGCCCTGCAGTTCAACCTCGACTACCAGGTAACCATGCTCACCGTGCTGTGGGCATTGGGCTGGGCCATGATCGTACTGGCGGTGCTGATCCATCTGCCGACCTGGGCCATCGTCGCCTTCGGCGTCGTCCTGGTGGCCGGCCACAATCTGCTTGACGGCGTTCAGGCCGAGGCACTCGGCAGCTTCGCCCCACTATGGTCGGTGCTGCATGCGCCGGGCTTCGTCATCAACAGCGCCCAACACATCGTGTTCGTCGCCTATCCGCTGATTCCCTGGGTGGGCGTGACCGCGCTGGGCTACGCCCTCGGCAGCGCGTATCGCTGGCGCGCGGACCGGCGCCAGACCCTGCTGCTTTGGCTCGGCATCGGACTCAGCCTCGGCTTTCTGGCACTGCGCTTGGTCAATGTGTACGGCGACCCGGTGGCGTGGTCGGTGCAGAAATCACCGCTCTGGACGGCGCTGTCGTTCCTCGACACGCGGAAGTACCCGCCCTCGCTGCTGTTCCTGCTGATGACCTTGGGACCGGCGCTGCTCCTGCTGCGCGCCTTCGACGGCGGCGTGCCCAGGCCGCTGCGCCCGGCATGGATCATCGGCAAGGTGCCGCTGTTCTTCTACGTCGTGCATTTCTACCTGATCCACCTGCTGGCGGTCGCTGCCTGTTACCTGTGCTTCGGCAGCGTCGGCGGCATGTTCCACTCGCCCGACCTCGGCCATTTCCCGTTCACCGCGCCGCCGGGCTGGGACTTTGGCCTGCCCACGATCTACCTGCTGTGGGCACTCGTCGTGCTGATCCTCTATCCGCTCTGCCGCTGGTATGCCGACGTAAAGCAACGACGCAAGGACTGGTGGCTCAGTTATCTTTGATTCGCTCCCTTCCCTTCCAGAACGATCCCATGCGCGAGCTGTATCCCGAGATCGAGCCTTATCGCACCCATCGCCTTGCCGTCGACGACATCCATACGCTGTACATCGAGGAATGCGGTAATCCTGCCGGCCTGCCGGTGATCTTCCTGCACGGCGGCCCCGGCGCCGGCCTGTCCCCCTACCATCGCCGCTTCTTCGATCCAGCGCGCTATCGCATCGTACTGTTCGACCAGCGCGGCGCCGGCAAGTCGACGCCACACGCCGAGCTGCGCGACAACACCACGCAGCATCTGGTCGCCGACATCGAGACGATTCGCGCACACTTCGGCATCGAGCGCTGGGTGGCCTTCGGTGGTTCTTGGGGTTCGACGCTGGCACTGGCCTATGCACAAACACATCCCGCGCGCGTGCTGGGCCTGGTGCTGCGCGGCATCTTCCTCGGCCGGCCGGGCGAGCTGCGCTGGTTCAACGAACTCGACGGTGGCGCTTTGTGGATCTTTCCCGAGCGCTGGCGTCGTTACCTCGAACATATTCCGGTGGAAGAACGTAGCAACATGGTCGAGGCCTACTGGCGCCGTCTCGACAGCGACGACGAAGCGGTACGGCTCGCCGCCGCGCAAGCGTGGGGTTGGTGGGAAGGTGGCAGCACCACGCTGCTGCACGATCCGGACGAACCCGGCAACTTCGAGGACCCGCAAGTCGCGATCAGCGTCGCGCGCGCCGAAGCGCACTATTTCCGGCACCGGATCTTCCTGGAGCCGGACCAACTGCTGCGCGGCGTCGACCGCATCCGCGCCATCCCCGCCACTATCGTGCAAGGTCGCTACGACATCATCTGCCCGATGAAAAGCGCCTACGACCTCGCCTGTGCGTGGCCGGAGGCGACCTTTCATGTCGTATTGGCCGGACACAGCGCGGCCGATCCTGCGATCGTCGATGTCCTGGTCGGCGCCACGGACGCGCTCGCTGACCGCTATGCCTGAAAACATGCAGAGAGCGTTGGTCGAAATGAACCCGACCTTGTTCCGCCGCTCTTGGGAAGGTCTGAACAATTCACCCGCTCCCTGAGGAGCGGGTCATGCTCTTCCGCAAACCGAGGTCTAGACGAACTGAGGGAGTCCTCCGGCTCAGCCGGGGAGGCAGTAGAAGTTTGACAGTTGCTGCGGTGTCCCGACGGAGCCGTTCGCCCTGAGGTATCGACTGCGCGCGCCGGAGCGCGCGCGAACGGCGCAGCCGGCCCGAAGGGCGAGCGTCAGGATGGCGCGAGTCACGGCGAACCCACGCGGTGTCGCGCCGTTCATGCTTCGATACCTCAGCACGAACGGATGAGAGGCATGACGAACGTGAGCAAAGCAACCTTGCGAGTCGCTTCGGAACGTCCGGCTGTTGCTCTTCTCGGCCGCCTTGAGCGGCTCCGCTACTAAGGCCCCCGGCTTTGCCGGGGGATACTTACCCCCGCGTGTACCGCACGCGCGCAACGCCGATCAGCGCAAGCAATCCGCCGAGCAATCCCAGCACCCAAGTCGACAACGCGGGTGCCGCTACAGGCGGCTGCGCAGCGCATGGCTGGTCACGCCGGAATGACGCAGCTGAAGGATCGTGGATCAGCGCGGCCGCTTGAACTTCAGGATGAACTGGTCGGTCCGCCCTTGAATCGAAGGGTCGAAGACCCCTGCCGTATGCGGATCCGCTGGATTGGCGAGAACCGCGCTCTCACCTTCGAACGTGAAGCCCGCGGCCTCGACTTCGCGACGAACCGTGGACGGCTCGATGCGGTGCAGGGTGTCGGTGACATCGGCGGGTGAACCTTTGGCCGCCACGTGATCCAGCACGACATAGGTTCCACCGGGTTTGAGCGCCGCATAGACCGTTCGGTTGAACGCGGCCATGTCCACCGGACCCATGAAGCTGTCATGCAGGTCGTGGTAGTTCTGGGAAATCCAGAATACGTCGAGCTTTTCCGGATACTTCGCGGCCTCCAGCGCCGACGCGAAGGTCACGCTGACATTCGGATGGGTGACGGCCCAGGTCTGAACCTCGGCGATACCCTTGACGATGTTGGGGTACTGGAACAGGGAGCTCGGCACACTGGCATAGACGTGCCCTTTGGCACCGGCCACCGCTGCAAAAAGCCGGGTGAAGTAACCGGCACCCGCGGCATAGTCGGCGATCTTGTCGCCTGGCTTGATGCCAGCAAACGCCAGCGTATCCGCCGGTTTGCGATTAGTGTCGCGGACCGTGTCGGTGGCCGGACGCGACGAATCGACGACCGCTGCGGCAATCGCCGCGCTCGGTAGTTCCGCGGCCGAGGCCTCGCTCGATAACGCGAGCGTCGCGATCAGCGTCAAGACAGCGCAGGCGAGGCCTTTGCGCTTGTTCGACGCCATGCCGGCAAACCGAATCTCGTTAACCCAACTCACGAACACCTCCTTTGATTCATGCAACATGCCTACTCTCCCGCACCGCCGACAAGGTCCGCGGCGCGACGACTTGCAAATCCCCGCTGTCGGTCGACCAGATCTTGCGATGACGCCCCCCATCCGCTGAAGGGCCACTTGGGGAAAAATTGCCGCGCCACTTGCACTCATGGGCGAACGGGCGCGATGGATCCATTGTTCGAAATCGGTCCTGGCCTGGCGCCCGGGGTTCGCGCGAGTCCTCTCGCAACCTTCTATGGAGCCGTGGACCTGCCCGAGATGAAACATGGCCTGTCCTGCGCGAAGCGTTGCTGAGGTGAACTCCATTGCCCTCCGTCCGCGGATGGGCGACGCTTCGGCGCATATCGAACAAGGATCAACCAGAGTGAGCTACGTCGCCATCTCCAGTTTCGAAAACGTCGACACCGGCGACCTGCAGTCGCAAGGCGAGGCGATCACCGTGTTCCCTTCCGAGGCTCCCGCGCGTGCGCACTTCGCCAGCCGCTCATCGGCGCTCGCAGCCGCCGTGCGCACCGCACGCGAAAACGATGCCGCTGCGACGTTCGTCACCTGGCTCGTGATCCTGCACATGCCGCTCGACGTCGCCAACGTCGAAGAAGCGCTGGAAGACCTGGAACTGGTCATCGAGGAAACCGATTCGGTCGATGACCCGTTCGGTGAGTTGGTCGTTGCCTATGAAGGGCGTCGATATGAGCCCGCTGGTGCGCTGATCTACCCACAACAGGAAGCGCTGAAAGCGCTGGAAGCGTGGCTGACTTAAGGCGTTCGCTACTTCGAAGCGGGACACGCCGGTAAAGTCATCACCACCGTCGAGCAGCAGCGAAAGGTCCCCCTGACCTACCTACCACTATCCCCATTTTCGGGGTGCCGTCTGGATCGACCAGAGGAGTTCGTCATGGCAAAGCCCGTTTCCGACGCATCACCGCAGACCTATGCGCGGATCGCCGGCCTCCTCTATCTCTTCATCATCGTCGCCGGTGGACTCGGTGAGCTCTTCATCCGCGACAAGCTGGTCGTGTCCGGCGACGCGGCGGCCACTGCCGCTCGCATCATGGCCTCGGAATCGCTGTGGCGCCTCGGCATCATCGGCGACCTCGCCATGCACGTCTGCGACGTCGTCGTGATGTGGGCGATCTACGTGCTGCTGAGGCCGGTCAACCGCAAGCTGGCCTTGCTGGTGCTGCTCTTCAATCTCGTCCAGACCGCCGTACTGGTCGCGAACAAGTCGACCCTGCTCGTCCCGCTGTTCCTGCTCGGTAACGCGCCCTATCTCCATGCGTTCGACCCGGCGCAGCTGCAGGCATGGTCGTACATCGCAATCAGGATGCACGAACGCGGCTTCGGCATCGGCCTGATCTTTTTCGGATTCGTGTGCCTCATGGAAGGCTACCTGATCCGCAAATCGGGCTATCTGCCACGCCTGATCGGCTGGCTGATGCAGATCGCGGGCGTGTGCTACCTCGTCAACAGCGTCGCGCTGCTGCTCGCTCCGGCCGTCGCCGCAAGCATGTTCCCGGCGATTCTGATGCCGTGCCTCATTGCGGAGACGTCGTTCGCGCTATGGCTGCTGGTGAAGGGCGTGAACGTGGATGAGTGGGAGAGACGCGCCAACCTCACCTGACTTCGATCGGATCATTCCTCCGTCCTTTCATCCGATAATTGAACCTGCCGCTTATTCCGCTCAAGAGCGCGGCAGGACGGCGACGCCGGCGCATCAATCGCTTGCCAGAGGCATCCGCCACGCCAGACCCGCGGGGCCGCGGTTCACAACCGCGGCTGGAATCCATCCGCGAAAATGTAGTCGCCGTCGAATTCGTACGCGCCGACGTCGCATTGGCCAGCATACGGCCGCGCCGCGAAGCGGATGTCGGTCGTCAGCGTCGTCGCCCCATCGGCTTGGAGGCAACTCGGCGCCGTGTTGTACGCCGGACTGTTCGCGTCGATCGGAAACACCGGCGTGCCATTCGGATTCATGGCCGGAGAACCTGTGTACAGGCTCAGCGGGCCGAGCAACGGATCGGCCGCACTCGGCGAAGTACCCAGCTGTGCGACTCCGCTGACGATGTACGGCTGTCCGACAAGATTTCGACCGGTATAGACCAGGGTCGACGTATTGGACTGCGCGCCATTCACGAGATTGACGCTGACATCGCTTTTCAGACCACCGTCGGCTTGAGTGCCGTGGATGATGCTGTTGTGGATTGTCAGTGATGCGGCACTGGCGATGCCGTCCTCGATCTTGTTGCCGTAGGCGAGCGAATAGACCGCACCATCCTCGGGTCCCTTGGCGTCTGCCTGGCCGTTGTTGCCGGAAAGGCTGTTGCCGGCCAGCGTCGAGAAATCGATGGTCGCGGTACCGTTGAGATTGAGCAACACCGCACCGAGGCCGCTGCCGCCTCCGCCGGGCGAAGCACCGGCCGCACCGCGCGCCGCATTGCCGTAGGCGGTGACGTTGAGCAGGTTCACCATGCCGGTGTGATTGAAGATCGCGCCGCCCATACCCGCACCACCCGTCGCGTGCCCCGAGGCATCGACTCCGCCGCCGAAACCACCGCTGACGGTGACGCTGTTGGCGTTTGCGCCGCCACCGCCTCCGAAACCGCCGATGCCACCGGCGACGGAGCTATAGCCGCCGCCGCCACCGAAACCGCCGCCCCCACCGGCGAAGCCGCCACCACCGCCAATGCCACCGCCGCCACCGCCCCCGCTACTGTCGCCGCCACCGCCACCGAAACTGCCACCGCCGGCGACGGCGGAGCCGGTACTGCCGCCACCGCCGCCGCCATCGCCGGGGCTCCCGCCGGAAAAGAGGAGAATCCCGCCCCCGCCCCCAAGGCCGCCCATGCCGCCGCCAGGCGCGCCGGTACTGGCGCTGACCCCTCCACCGCTCGTGCCGAGAAATCCGCCGCCGCCCCCGCCTCCATGAGAACCCCCGGACGAACCTGGGCCGCCGTAAGCGCCGCCGATGCTGCCGCCGAAACCACCGCCGGCCCTTGCGCCATCCTGACCCATTCCGCCGCCGCCGAGGCTGGTTCCGGAGCCGGCTGTTCCGCCCTGCGCCGTATTGCCGATCAATGCGACATGCGACAAGGTCAAGGTGCCTTGATTGAAGATTGCGCCGCCCATGCCGGCTCCGCCGCCGCCGTGTCCGGAATCGCCTCCTTTGGCGTAGCCACCCCGCAGCACGACGTTCACCAAGGTGAGTGACCCCATGGGCAGTTCCATGCCGCCGGAGACGTAGAAGAACCGGAATGCATTCGCTGTCACCGGCGTCGGATCGCCCGCGTGCACGGCGAGGATCGTGGCGACGTCGCCGGAAGCGGAAATGACGACGGGACTGGCGATCGGCGGCAGGGCATTCGGCCCGTACCAGTAGTTGTCGATCGCGGTCAGCGTGATCGTCGGCAGGTTGGATATCGAAATTGTGTTGGGCCCCGACAAGGCGCCGGCGCAGTTGCCCACGGGCGTGCTCGAGCCGACGGCGCTGGCCGACACGCCGTTCGACGCGTTCGCTGCATTGATCGCTTGAGCCAGCGTGCAGGTGGTCGCCGTGGGCGCACCGGTGTCGGTGACCGTAATGGTCTGCGCCCGTGCCGCAACACTCCCCGCAAGGACGATGAACAGAGCGAGAGCCCGCAAGATCGACTCGGGCTCGATCATCTTCCACCTCGCTTGCGTGCACACGGCTACGCAAGACGCACCATGGGCGCCTGGACGCATCTGGATTTCCCCCTGAACGGTTTGTTCTTGATCGGCCTCGACGATCTTACCGGACGTCGCAGCGTGCTGTATGTCGTTTGCGCACGCAACGCGAGATCTGCCCTGCGTGCAATCGCGATTGCACTGCCGCCGTGCGTCGACTCAGGTGCGCACTTGCCGCTGATAGCGCGCCGATGCGACGCCGCAACGGCGTGCGAAAGCGCGCGTCAGGTGCGCCTGGTCAGTCCGGCCGGTGACGACGGCTACCTGCACTTTGGACCCCGTTTTGTTCGCCCTTCAGATATCCGGTCACGAGGCACGCGACCTCCTCGACGAGCGTCTCCATCGAATCATCCGAGAGCATCTTCGGATTGTGCAGCATCGCGTTGTGCGTCAGCGCCTCGATCGAGGTCACGCAAATGAATGATGCGAGCTCCAGGTCATTGACGCGCAGTTCGTCCTGGTGGCTCTGGAGATACGTCCTGAACAGGGTGTAGTTCTCGCGGTTGAAGCTTTCCACCTTTTCGAGCTTGCCCACGCGGGGAATCTGCTCCGCGAGCACACGGTGCAGCTTTGGATCGACACGATGCGCTTTGACCGCGACGGCGACGAGCTTGCGCACCGCCTTCTCCACCGGCTGGGCCAAAACCTCCGCCAACTCGCAGCGGACCGTCTGCATGATCTCCTGCTGGTGGCGCTCGATGACGGCGACAACGAGCGCCTCCTTGCCAGGGAAATACTGGTAGAGCGAGCCGACGCTCACCCCCGCCACTTCCGCGATGCGGTTGGTGCTGGCCCTGTCGAAGCCGTCCTTGACGAGAATGCGAGCGGTCGCCTCGACCAGCGCGTCGACCGTCGAACGCGATCGCTCCTGGGAGGCGACTTTCCTGGGCTTTGTGAGCGGCTTGCGCGCCATTTTTCGATCCCGCCTATGCGAGTATCAAAAGCGAATGATCGCTCATATTCTGCCAGTCGTGGCGATGACACGCCACGACCCTGCGCAGCGCGCAAGTCCTACGGAAGGCCACAACATGCACGACACATTGCAGCATCTGTTTCGATACAAAGCCTGGGCGAACGACGAACTGCTGACAGCGTTGGCCAGGCTTGGCGGCGAATCCCCCATCACCGGTTTGGCTATCAAGGCCTTGAGCCACAGCTATGTCGTCGATCGGATCTTCGCCGCGCACCTGCGACGAAAAGCCCACCCGTACACGTCGGCCAACCTGAGCGAGATGCCGACGCTGGAAGATCTGTCCATGGGCATCAGAGAAAGCGATCGGGAGTACATCGATTGCGTGTCGGCGCTCGATCGCGACCAATTGGCGGAGTCAATCGACTTCGTGTTCACTGACGGCGCCCCGGGTCGCATGTCCCGCGAGGAGATGCTCATGCATGTGATCACCCACGGGATAGGTCACCGCGGACAGGTCAGCGCCGTCATGCTGCTCAATTCCGTTGCGCCAGCGAAGGATGGTTTCACGACCTATCTGCATGAGATGGCGGCGTCGACGAGAAGGCGGACGGCAGCGTGAACGCGCACCCACGTGAGGGGCGACCTTGCGAGCCGCTTCGGACCGTCAAGCTGTTGCTCTTCTCGGCCGCTTTGAGCGGTTCCCGCTACGAAGGCCCCGCCTCAGCCAGGGATACTTGCTTTCGCGCAGTGACTTCCGACACGGGTTGCGCAATGCCGCCTCTGCCACCTTTGCGCGATGCCGCCGCAGCCGGTGGCGCCCGATTTTTCCGAGGAGATCGAACATGCAGATCCGCCCGTTCACCGTCCTGCTGCTGGCCGTGACCTTCGCGGCACCAGCATTCGCGACGCCGGCGAACGGCCCTTCACGCGTGCTCACCGGCGCCGACCTGTTCAACATCGAAGCCGCGAGCGATCCACAGATTTCACCGGACGGCAGGACGGTCGTCTATGCGCGTCGCACGAACGACATCATGACCGACCGCACGCGCTCGTCGATCTGGATCATCGACGTCGCGACCGGCGCGCAGACGCCGCTGGTGACCGGCCCCGGCTCGCATGGACAGGCGCGCTGGTCTCCCGACGGCAGCAAGCTCGCCTACATCTCCAGCGCCGACGAGAAGGCCGGCGCGCAGCTCCATGTGCGCTGGATGAAGACCGGCGCGACCGCGCGCATCACCGCCCTGCCCGCCACGCCGCATGGCATCACCTGGTCGCCGGACGGCTCGCGCATCGCCTACGCGATGTTCGTGCCCGACGAAGGCGCCAAGCTCGGCAAGGCGCCGGAAAAACCCGAAGGCGCGAAATGGGCCGAACCCTTGCAGGTGATCGACAAGGTCGTCTATCGCACCGACGAAGGCGGCTACGAGAAACCCGGCTACGAGCAGATTTTCTGGGTACCCGCCGACGGCGGCGCACCGACGCAGCTCACGTTCGGCGCGCGCAACGCCGGCGGACGACTGTCGTGGTCCCGCGACGGACGCTCGGTGATCTTCAGCGCGAACCTCTCGCCGGACTGGCAGCGCGACCTCGTCAACAGCGACGTGCACGAAGTCGCGATCGACACGTTCGACGTGCACACGCTCACGCATCGCAACGGCCCCGACAACGCGCCAGCCGTCTCGCCGGATGGCCAGTCGATCGCCTATGTCGGCTTCGACGACAAGTACCTCGGCTACCAGAACCAGCAGTTGTCGGTGATGAAGCGCGACGGCAGCGGGCCGCGCGTGCTGACCGCGAACCTCGACCGCAGCGTTGACGCGCCGACTTGGGCCGAGGACGGCCGCGCGATCTACGTCGGCTACGACGAGCACGGCAGCGTGCGCGTTGCGCGCGTCGGCCTCGACGGTTCGGTCCGCACTGTCGCTGAAGGCCTGACCGGCGCCGGCGAACTGGATCGTCCGTACAGCGGCGGCCAGTTCAGCGTCGCGCGCAACGGTACGGTCGCCTACACCGGCGGCTCGACGCAGCGACCGCCGGACGTCTGGATCGCGCGCGACGGCAAGGCGCGTCAGCTGACCCGGCTCAACGAATCGCTGTTCGCGTCGAAGAAGCTCGGCAACGTCGAGAAGCTGCCTGTCACCGCGTTCGACGGCCTGCCGATCGACGCGTGGCTGGTCACGCCACCCGGCTTTGATCCGGCAAACCCCGACCCCGCGAAGAAATATCCGCTGATCCTCGAAATCCACGGCGGCCCGTTCGCCTCGTACGGTCCTTCGTTCTCGACCGACGACCAGCTTTACGCCGCGGCCGGCTACGCCGTCGTCTACGCCAATCCGCGCGGCTCGACCAGTTACGGCGCAGCGTTCGCGAACAAGATCGACAAGAACTACCCGAGCCACGACTACGACGACCTGATGAGCGCGGTCGATGCCGCGATCGCCAAGGGTTTCATCGACAAGGACAACGTGTTCGTCACCGGCGGCTCCGGCGGCGGCGTGCTGACCGCATGGATCGTCGGCAAGACCGACCGCTTCCGCGCGGCCGCGTCGCAGAAACCGGTCATCAACTGGTCCAGCTTCGTGCTGACCTCGGACATGACGCCGTACTTCTCGCGCTACTGGTTCGGCAAGTACCCGTGGGAAGACATGCCGACGTACTGGGCGCACTCGCCGCTGTCGCTGGTCGGCAACGTGAAGACGCCGACGCTGGTCGTGGTCGGCAGCGACGACTACCGCACGCCGGACAGCGAAGCCGAGCAGTACTACGAAGCGCTGCAACTGCGCAGCATCCCGACCGCGCTGGTCAAGGTGCCGGGTGCGAATCATGGCGGCCTCGCCGACCGGCCGTCACAGTCGGCGGCGAAGGCGTCGGCGATTCTGGCGTGGTTCGAGCGGTATCGCGATAAAGGGGCGAACAAGTAGGCGCCTCGCGCCTACGCGCAACCGCAGTCCGCGTGCCGTCGCTCCCGCACAAGCGAGAGTCCGTCGGGCGGTAGGAAATTTTCAGCCAAAAGTCGACTCGACTCGGCCCCCGGTGTTGAGGCAATCGTGGGTGACTTCGATCGAACCCATTTCAGGCCCATGTCGATCCTGCGCGCCTTCGTTCGTCGCTAGAGAGCATCTCGAAAAATCTGTCGTCATCCCCGCCTTCGCGGGAATGACGATCAGAAGCAGGTTTTTCGAGGTTCCCTAGAACGAAGGTGGCCATCCCGGCCGCTGCCAAGGAAACAGCCATGTCCTACATCGATGGTTTCGTGATCGCCGTACCTAACGCCAACCGCGAGCGGTTCATTGAGCACGCCAAAACTTTTGACGCCATTTTTCTGGAGTTCGGCGCCACACGGGTGATGGAGTGCTGGGGTGACAACGTGCCCGAAGGCAAGCTCACTGATTTCCGTCGCGCCGTGCAGGCAGAGAAAGACGAATCCGTGGTGTTCTCCTGGGTGGAATGGCCCGACAAAGCCACCCGCGATGCCGGCATGGAGAAATTCATGAAAGATCCGCGCATGGCGGCAGCCAGCGACTGCCCCTTCGACGGCAAGCGCATGATCTTCGGCGGTTTCGTGCCGGTGGTGAGCCTGTCAAGCTAGCCGAAGCGGGACGGTTCACTCCGTCCCGTTTTGATCCAGCAGCACGGACGCTGCGTGCCGTGGTCTCCTCTCGCGAAGTCACTTGCCTTCGTACGCACTCTGCCCCCTTTTACGCGTGTCGATCTGCGCGCCCGTCGTTCGTCGAAGAGAATGAAGGGCGCCCTCGCCGCCCTGAACCAGGAGGACCCACATGGTCAGCAAGAACACGATTTGCCTTTGGTATGACGGCACCGCCCTGGATGCCGCGACGTTCTACGCCAAGACGTTTCCGGATAGCGCCGTGGGCGCGGTCCATCGTGCGCCGGGTGACTATCCCGCCGGCAAGCAGGGTGATGTGCTGACGGTCGAGTTCACGGTCATGGGCACCCCGTGCCTGGGCTTGAACGGTGGTCCCGGGGTTCCGCACACCGATGCGTTCTCGTTCCAGGTGGCAACCGACAACCAGGCCGAAACCGACCGCCTGTGGAACGCGATCATCGGCAACGGCGGCCAGGCCAGCGCTTGCGGCTGGTGCAAGGATCGGTGGGGTCTGTCCTGGCAGATCACCCCGCGCGTCCTGATGGACGCGATCACCGACCCTGATCCTGCCGTCGCCAAGCGCGCGTTCGACGCGATGATGACGATGACGAAGATCGACATCGCCGCGATCGAGGCCGCCCGGCGCAGCTAGCTCGCTTACTTTCTCCCCTCGGGAGAAGGTGGCCCGAAGGGCGGATGAGGGTTCGGGAGAAGCAAGGCATCACAGGCATATCGAATCCTGCACGTCGCGCGCACCCGAACCCTCACCCCTCTCCCGGCGGGAGAGGGGCTTTATGCAGTTGAGCATCGTCACTAACCAAGTCTTCAAGAAACTTCCCATGCCCCCCACCATCACTGCCTTTGAAAGTTCGCCCGATCGCGGCAGAGGACTCGCGCGCGACATGCGCGTTCGCTGGGCGCTGGAAGAAGTGGGCCAACCTTACGAGGTTCGTCTTGTTTCGTTCAGTGCGATGAAGGAACCCGCGCATCGAGCGCTTCATCCGTTCGGGCAAATTCCAACCTATGAAGAAGGCGACCTCGCCCTGTTCGAGTCGGGGGCCATCGTGTTGCATATTGCGGAGCGCCATGCGGGCCTGCTGCCGGACGATGCGAATGCCCGGGCGCGCGCGATCGCATGGATGTTTGCCGCGCTCAACACGGTGGAGCCGCCGATCCTTGAACTCGCAACCGCCCGGCTTCTGGAGGGCGACAAGCCCTGGAGCAAGGAGCGCCTGCCTCTGGTCAAGGATCGCGTCCGCGACCGGTTGAAGCAACTTTCCGCGCGCCTTGGTGACGCCGACTGGCTCGATGGTACGTTCAGCGCGGGCGACCTGATGATGGTCGGCGTGCTGCTCCGGCTGAAAGCATCGGGCCTGCTGGACGAGTATCCGAACCTCGCCGCCTATGTCGCCCGCGGCGAAGCGCGGCCGGCCTTCAAACGCGCTTTCGCCGCTCAATGGGCGGTGTTCACTGGCAAGCCGCCGATCGGCTGACAAAGGTCCGGGTCGCGGATTCAACGGGTCCAAACAGGGGACAGTCGACGTTCCAGAGCCTGGCGTTCGAAGAAAGTGCACTCTGACCCCAGCTGTGCTGGTTTCCGCACTACCCCGAGTGCGGCCGGAACAGGATGTCGAACGAGGGCGTCCAGGTCTTGCCGCCATCGCGCGATTCCTCGGCGATTTCGCGCACGCCGTCTGCCTGCGGTTCCCAGCTCACCTTCAGCAGCGATTCGCCCTTGGCGTCGCGGCTCGCGCCGGTCAACACGATGCGCTTGCCCTGCTGCGTGCCTTCGGCGACCAGCAGTTCGCCTTCGTTGGTGACCCAGCTCTGGTGCCACAGTTTGCGAGTGGCATCGTAGGTGGTGAAGCTCTCGCCGGTATAGCCGTCGTTGCGTTCATAGACCTCGAACAGCACGCAGCCACCGAGGATCGAGGTGACGCGGTTTCGCGCCACTGACGGCTGGCCTGGCTTGTTCACCCGGTAGGTGTCCCAGTCGCCCAGCCAGAAATCGAACTGGCGGTACTCGGGCGCACGACAGTGCGGCGCCGTACTGCCGGACGCGGCGATAGCCGGCGACGATGGATCACACGCGACGAATCCGACTGCCAGCGCGGCACAGGTAGCGAATGCCAATCTCTTCATGCCAAGTTCCTTCTGTGTACCGCAGGGGGTTTCGCGACTCGCGCCGTGTGCCGACGCTCGCCCCGGCAACGGGGCGCAGCAAGTCACAGGAAAAACGATGCATACCGTCGCGCAGCGCCAACGCCGCGACAACGGCCAGTTGCACGCGAAAGCACGGAGCCATTCCACATCGCAGAACGAGAGCCGGGTCGTATTCGATCAGTAAGCCGTCCAGCACATGCCGCGTTGGCGGATATCCGCGTAGCATGTCTTGCATGGATTTGGCAGAAGAAACGCGGGTCACCATTTCGCCGCCCTCGTCAACCGGTCACAAGATTCCCGCTCCGCGACGAAGAGGC
>NZ_BAAAEU010000001.1:353555-482586 GCF_039523175.1 Dokdonella soli | reverse complement strand
TTCGCGATCCGCGAAGGCGGCCGCACCGTCGGCGCGGGCGTGGTGGCGAAGATCATCCAGTAACGCTCAAGCGACGCTGGCTGTTTTTTAGGCTTCACTTCTGCGCTTTTTCGTACTATAGTAGGCGACTCACTGCCGGCCCGGTGGCAATGCGGGGCGGCGAAGACAGCGAAATGAGGCGCAGGAAGCGCTTCGAGTTCGCCGACATGGAATGTCGACCGCGTCGGTCGCGGTCGCAAAGCCTCAACCGCTTTGTCGATATGCGTGCTGATCGCGATGGGTTTTCCGAGTTTGGGCGAGCCGGCAGCGGCCCGCCCATTCTTTCGTAGTTCCGGTGGTGCGGTTTCGGTACGACGCGGATCCACGGCGCCGGCATCAAGAAACCGCAGAGGCAAGCCGGGCTCGAGCGCCGGGTGCACGACGGCAGATGTGACAAGTGGCGGGCGATCCTTCGGTTTGGGTTCGCGGGCGGGGTTCAAGAAATCCCGCTGTCGAAGAATCAACGTTCTTTCAGATTAGGAAACGGCAATGGCGGACCAGAAGATTCGTATTCGGCTCAAGGCCTTCGATCATCGCTTGATTGATCGTTCGGCGAGCGAAATCGTCGAGACGGCGAAGCGCACCGGCGCACAGGTTCGCGGTCCGATTCCGCTGCCGACCAAGATCGAGCGCGTCACCATCCTGGTATCGCCGCACGCCGACAAGGACGCGCGCGACCAGTATGAAACGCGGATTCACAAGCGCGTGATGGACATCGTCGACCCGAATGACAAGACCGTGGACGCGCTGATGAAGCTCGACCTGGCGGCCGGCGTCGACGTTCAGATCAAGTTGCACTGAAATACGCAAGTTAACGGGATACGACGATGAGTATCGGGTTGGTAGGTCGTAAATGCGGCATGAGCCGCGTCTTCACCGAGGATGGTCGTTCGGTGCCGGTGACGCTGATCGAAGCGACGCCGAACCGCGTGACGCAAGTGAAGACGGTCGAAGTCGATGGTTACAGCGCGATCCAGGTCACCGCTGGCGCGAAGCGCGCGGCGCTGGTCAACAAGCCGCTGGCCGGGCACTACGCGAAGGCGAAGGTCGAGGCCGGTCGTGGTCTGTGGGAATTCCGCGTCGAAGCCGGTGAACTCGGCAAGTTCGCGGTCGGTGGCGAGCTGAAGGCGGACGAAGTGTTCGCGGTCGGCCAGAAGGTCGATGTCGCCGGCGTCAGCAAGGGCAAGGGCTTCCAGGGCACGATCAAGCGCCATCATTTCTCGATGGGTGACGCGACGCACGGCAACTCGCTGTCGCATCGTTCGCCGGGCTCGATCGGTCAGCGTCAGACCCCGGGCCGCGTGTTTCCGGGCAAGAAGATGGCCGGTCACATGGGCAACGTGAACCGTTCGGCGATGAACCTCGAGGTCGTCAAGATCGACACCGAGCGTCATCTGATCGCGATCAAGGGTGCGGTTCCGGGTGCTCCGGGCGGCAACGTGATCATCCGTCCCGCCGTGAAGACGAAGTAAGGAGGACGCCATGGAACTCAACGTCATTGGCGCCAAGCCCGTCGCCGTCTCCGAGGCGGTGTTCGGCAAGGAATTCCGCGAAGACCTCGTGCATCAGGTCGTCGTCGCCTACCGCAACGCGGGGCGCGCCGGAACCAAGAAGCAGAAGTCGCGTTCGGAAGTGAACGGCACGACCAAGAAGTCGAAGAAGCAGAAGGGCGGCGGTGCGCGTCATGGCGCGCTGACGGCTCCGATCTTCGTCGGCGGTGGTGTCACGTTCGCTGCGCGTCCGCGCAGCTTCGCGCAGAAGATCAACCGCAAGATGTTCCGCGGCGCGATGGTTTCGATCCTGTCGGAACTGAATCGCCAGGGCCGCATCTCGCTGGTGGAATCGTTCGGTGTCGAACAGCCGAAGACCAAGCTCATGGCCGCCAAGCTCGATGAGCTGAAGGCAACGGGCCGCGTCGTGCTGGTTGCCGAGAACGCGCCGGAAGCTCTGTTCCTCGCTGCGCGCAACGTACCTTATCTGCACGTTGTCGACGTCGCCGCGCTGGATCCGGTCAGCCTGGTCGGCGCCGACAATGTCGTGATGACCGTCGAATCGCTCAAGCGCATCGAGGAGTGGCTGGCATGAACGAGCGTCTTCTGGGCGTCCTGCGCGCGCCGCACATCTCCGAAAAGAGTGCGCGTCTGCAGGAAACCAACCAATACGTGTTCGAGGTTGCACAGACCGCGACCAAGGCCGACGTCAAGGCGGCCGTGGAAGGACTGTTCAGCGTCGAAGTGCAGTCGGTAAACCTGGTCAACCTGAAAGGAAAGGCCCGGGCATTCCGCAACCGCGCTGGCACGCGCAGCAACAAGCGCAAGGCTTATGTGCGACTCGCCGATGGCCAGACCATCGACGTGACGGCCAAGGCCTAAGGTGGATGTGGGCGCCGTTGGCGTCCATGGAAATCAGGAAAAAAACATCATGGCACTGATTACAGTAAAACCCACCTCAGCCGGACGTCGCGCCGTTGTGCGCGTGGTCACGCCTGGACTTCACAAGGGCGCACCCTACGCGCCGTTGACCGAGTCGCAGTCGAAGACCGGCGGCCGCAACCATTACGGCCGCATCACCACGCGGCACAAGGGCGGCGGTTCGAAGCAGAACTACCGCATCATCGATTTCAAGCGTGACAAGGAAGGCATTGCCTGCCGCGTCGAGCGTATCGAGTACGATCCGAACCGCACCGCACATATCGCGCTGCTGCTGTTTGTCGACGGTGAGCGTCGCTACATCATCGCGCCGAAGGGTGCGAAGGTCGGCGACCAGCTGATGGCGGGCCACGACGCGCCGATCAAGGTCGGCAACTCGCTGCCGCTGCGCAATATCCCGATCGGCTCGACGGTGCATTGCATCGAGATGAAGCCGGGCAAAGGTGCGCAGATCGCACGTTCCGCCGGCGCATCGGCGCAGCTGGTCGCGCGTGAGCAGGGTTACGCAACGCTGCGCCTTCGCTCCGGCGAAATGCGCAAGGTGCCGGCCGAGTGCCGCGCGACGATCGGCGAAGTCGGCAACTCCGAGCACAATCTGGAGAAGCTGGGCAAGGCCGGTGCGAGCCGCTGGCGCGGTGTGCGCCCGACGGTGCGCGGCGCCGCGATGAACCCGGTCGACCATCCGCACGGTGGTGGTGAGGCCAAGGCCGGCCAGGGCAACCCGCATCCGGTGTCCCCGTGGGGCATGCCGACCAAGGGTTACAAGACTCGCAAGAACAAGCGCACGACGCAGTTCATCGTCCGCGATCGCAGGGGTTGATAGAGAGCCATGGCACGTTCCCTCAAGAAAGGACCGTTCGTCGACCACCACCTGCAGAAGAAGGTGGAAGTCGCGAGTGCGGCAAACAACAAGCGCCCGATCAAGACCTGGTCGCGTCGCTCGATGATCATTCCTGAAATGGTCGGCCTGACCCTCGCGATCCACAACGGTCGCCAGCACGTTCCCGTGCTGGTCAACGAGAACATGGTCGGCCACAAGCTCGGCGAGTTCGCGGTCACGCGAACCTTCAAGGGCCATTCGGGCGACAAGAAGGCCGCTGAGGCCAAGAAGTGACGGTGAGCACGATGGAAGCCAAAGCGATCCTGCGCAGCGCGCGCATCTCCCCGCAGAAAGCCCGTCTGGTCGCTGACCAGGTGCGCGGTCTGCCGGTCGGACGGGCCACGAACCTGCTGCAGTTCAGCGACAAGAAGGCGGCGCACCTGATCAAGAAGGTGCTGCTGTCGGCAGTCGCGAACGCCGAGAACAATCTCGGTGCGGATGTGGACGAACTGAAAGTCGCCCGCATCTTCGTCGACGAGGGCGCCATCCTGAAGCGCATGCATGCACGCGCCAAGGGCCGCGGCTCCCGCATCTCCAAGCGCACCAGCCACATCACCGTGGTTGTTGGCGAATAAGGCACAGGGACTGACACGATGGGTCATAAAGTTCATCCCACTGGTATCCGCCTTGGCATCAGCAAGGATTGGAACTCGAAGTGGTTCGCGGGCAAGCGCGAATATGCTCAGTATCTCGGTGCTGACCTGAAGGTGCGTGAGCTCCTCAAGAAGAAGCTCGCCCAGGCAGGCATCTCGAAGATCCTGATCGAGCGTCCGGCCAAGACCGCGCGCGTGACGATCCACACGGCTCGTCCGGGTGTCGTCATCGGCAAGAAGGGCGAGGACATCGAGAAGCTGCGCAAGGAAGTCTCCGCGGTGATGGGCGTTCCCGCCCACATCAACGTGACCGAGGTGCGCAAGCCCGAGCTCGACGCGCAGCTGGTTGCCGAGTCGATCGCGCAGCAGCTGGAGCGCCGCATCATGTTCCGTCGCGCAATGAAGCGCTCGGTGCAGAACGCGATGCGTCTCGGTGCGCTCGGCATCAAGGTCAACGTCGGCGGTCGTCTGAACGGCGCCGAGATCGCGCGTTCGGAGTGGTACCGCGAAGGTCGCGTGCCGCTGCACACGCTGCGTGCCGACATCGACTACGGCTTCGCCGAGGCGAAGACCACGTATGGAATCATCGGTGTGAAGGTGTGGGTCTACAAGGGTGAGATCTTCGACCTGCATGCCTCACAGCAGGCAGCGACGGCCGAAGCCGCGGAAGAACGTCCGCAGCGCCGCGCGCCGAAGGCGGGAGCGTAAGTCATGCTGCAACCCAAACGCACCAAGTACCGCAAGGTCCAGAAGGCCCGCAACCGCGGTCTGGCCTATGTCTCGAACAAGGTGAGCTTCGGCGAGTTCGGCCTGCGTGCAACCACGCATGGCCACCTCACCGCACGCCAGATCGAGGCCGCGCGCCGCTGCATCACGCGCTATGTGAAGCGCGGCGGCAAGTTGTGGATCCGCGTGTTCCCGGACAAGCCGATCTCGAAGAAGCCGATCGAAGTCCGCATGGGCAACGGCAAGGGCAACGTCGAGTTCTGGGTCGCTCCGGTGCAGCCGGGTCGCATGTTGTATGAAATCGAGGGCATCGCCGAGATCGAGGCACGCGAGGCGTTCCGCCTGGCCGCCGCGAAGCTGTCGGTGCAGACCCAATTCGTGGCCCGGACGGTGCTGTGATGGAATTGAAAGAACTCAGCCAGAAGAACGAGCAGCAGCTCAACGAACATCTCGGCGAACTGCGCCGCGAACAGTTCAACCTGCGCATGCAGAAGGGTTCCGGCCAGCTCACACAGACCCATCAGTTCGGCCGCGTCCGCCGCGAGATCGCGCAGGTCAAGCACCTGCTCGGCGCGAAGAAAGCAGGGACAGTGAAATGAGCGACAACGAGAAAACGCAGCGTACCCTCGAAGGGCGCGTCGTCAGCAACAAGATGACCAAGACGGTAACCGTCCTGCTCGAGCGCCAGGTGCAGCATGCGCTGTACGGCAAGATCATCCGCCGCTCGACCAAGGTCCATGCGCACGACGAGGCCGGCGAGTGCAAGGAAGGCGACGTCGTCCGCATCGCGGAATGCCGTCCGCTGTCGAAAACCAAGAACTGGCGCGTCGTGAAAGTCGTCACGCGCGCTGAAGCCTGAGCGTGGAAGAGCGGAAGGAGAAGGCGACATGATCCAGATGCAGACCACGCTGGCCGCGGCGGACAACAGCGGCGCACGTGAACTGATGTGCATCAAGGTGCTGGGTGGTTCCAAGCGCCGTTATGCGCGGATCGGTGACGTGATCAAGGTTTCCGTGCGCGAAGCGATTCCGCGCGGCAAGGTGAAGAAGGGCGAAGTCTACGACGCCGTCGTCGTGCGCACCCGCAAGGGCGTGCGCCGCGCGGATGGCTCGCTGATCCGCTTCGACGGCAACGCCGCCGTCCTCCTGAACAACAAGCTCGAGCCGATCGGCACCCGTATCTTCGGACCGGTCACGCGCGAACTGCGCAGCGAACGCTTCATGAAGATCGTTTCGCTGGCGCCGGAAGTTTTGTAACGAGGTTGATGTCATGAACCGTATCCGCAAAGGCGACCAGGTCCTGGTGATCGCCGGCAAGAACAAGGGTCAGAAGGGCGAGGTGACGCGCGTCGCGGGTGAATCCGTGTTCGTGCAGAACATCAACCTCATCAAGCGCCACACCAAGCCGAATCCGCAGGCGAACCAGCCCGGCGGCATCGTCGAGCGTGAGGCTGCGATCCATATTTCCAACGTAATGCTGTTCAACACCGCCACCGGCAAGGGTGAGCGCGTGGGCTACAAGACGCTCGATGATGGGCGCAAGGTCCGCGTGTTCCGCCCCTCCGGCGAAGTGATTGACGCCTGAGGTCCGCCGCGATGACGACGCGTCTTGAAAAGTTCTACAAAGAGCAGGTCACGCCGAAGCTGACCGAGCGCTTCAAGTACACCAACCCGATGCAGGTGCCGCGCCTCTCGAAGATCACGCTGAACATGGGCGTGGGCGAGGCCGTGGGCAACAAGAAGATCCTGGAGAACGCGGTGGCCGACATGGCGAAGATCGCCGGTCAGAAGCCGATCGTTACCCTGTCGCGCAAGGCGCATGCCACGTTCAAGATCCGCGAGAACTGGCCGATCGGCTGCAAGGTCACCTTGCGCCGTGCGCGCATGTACGAATTCTTCGATCGCCTGATCAACATCTCGCTGCCGCGCGTGCGTGACTTCCGCGGCATCTCGGGCCGTTCGTTCGACGGCCGTGGCAACTTCAACATGGGTCTCAAGGAACAGATCATCTTCCCTGAGATCGATTTCGACCAGATCGATGCGCTGCGCGGCATGGACATCGCGATCACGACGACCGCGCGCACCGACGAGGAAGCCAAGGCACTGCTGGAAGCGTTCAGCTTCCCGTTCCGTAACTGATTGCGTGCGATCCCAATCCCGCAAGGAATAAGAAATGGCAAAGCGTTCCATGATCAACCGCGAAGTCAAGCGGACCAAGCTCGTCAAGCAGCACGGCGCCAAGCGTGCAGAGCTGAGGAAGATCGTCAGCAGCACGACGGCTTCGTATGACGAAAAGGCCGCCGCGGCGGTCAAGCTGCAGAAACTGCCGCGTGATTCGAGCCCGTCGCGCCAGCGCAATCGCTGCGCGTTGACCGGCCGTTCGCGCGGTGTCTACAGCAAGTTCGGCCTCGGCCGTCACAAGCTGCGCGAAGCGACCATGCGCGGCGACGTGCCGGGCCTGCGCAAGGCCAGCTGGTAACACAACCCAATCTTCGGAGTCCTGCCCACGCGGGATTCCTGGATATCGATGCTAGAAGGAATTGAACCATGAGCATGACTGATCCCATCGCCGACATGTTTACGCGCATCCGCAATGCGCAGGCCACGGGCAAGCGTTCCGTGGCGATGCCGGCGTCGCGCGTCAAGCACGCGATCGCGAACCTGCTGAAGGACGAGGGCTATGTCGCCGACGTCCAGACCAGCAGCGCCGAGGGCAAGCCGAAACTCGAGATCGCCCTCAAGTACCACGAAGGCAAGCCGGTCATCGAGCGCATCGAGCGCGTCAGCCGCTCGGGCCTGCGTGTGTACCGCGGCAAGGACGATCTGCCGAAGATCCTCAACGGTCTCGGTATTTCCATCGTGTCCACCTCGTCCGGGATCATGACCGACGCGCAGGCCCGCAAGAAGGGTCTGGGCGGCGAAGTCATCGGTCTGGTTGCCTGATCAGGGAGACTGAAACATGTCACGCGTAGCCAAGAAACCCATTGCCCTGCCGAAGGGTGTCGAGTGCCAGGTCAAGACCGACGCGATCACCGTGAAGGGCCCGAAGGGCACCCTCGCGATCGCGGCGCCGGCCGGTGTCGAAGTCGCCATCGATGGCGGCGAAATCAAGTTGAGTGCGAAGAACCCGGGCGACAACAAGATGGCCGGTACCGCGCGCGCCCTGATCAACAACATGGTCAAGGGTGTCAGCGAAGGGTATGCGCGCAAGCTCGAGCTGGTTGGCGTCGGCTATCGCGCCGCGCTGCAGGGCAAGGACCTGAACCTGACGCTCGGTTTTTCGCACCCGGTCATGTTCAAGGCGCCGGAAGGCATCACGATCGAAGTGCCGGTGCAGACCGAGATCCTGGTCAAGGGTGCCGACAAGCAGCGCGTCGGCGAAGTCGCTGCGAAGATCCGCGCGTTCCGTCCGCCGGAGCCCTACAAGGGCAAGGGCGTGCGTTACTCGGGTGAGAAGATCACGTTGAAGGAAGCCAAGAAGGCGTAAGTACGCTATCCCTGCGTGTGGAAGCGGCCATCCCTGGCCGCACTCTTCACAAAGGCAGCCAAACCTAGCCGATCCGCTTCTTCGGAGAACTACAGTGGAAAAGAACATCGCAAGACTCCGCCGCGCCAAGACCACGCGTGCGCACATCCGTTCGCTCGGCGTGCCGCGCCTGAGCGTGCATCGCAGTGGCCAGCACATCTACGCGCAGGTGTTCAGCGCGAATGGCGACAAGGTCATTGCGGCCGCCTCGACGGTGCAGAAGTCCGTCGCCGAAGGCCTCAACGGCACCAAGAACAGGTCGGCCGCGGCCGCGGTCGGCAAGACGGTCGCCGAGCTCGCCTTGAAGGCGGGCATCGAGAAGGTCGCGTTCGACCGCTCGGGCTACCGCTACCACGGTCGCATCCAGGCGCTCGCGGAAGCGGCGCGCGAGGCGGGATTGAAGTTCTAAGGCCGTATTGGCCCTGGGCATTTGACTGTCGACAGATTCAACACAACTCCAAGCGGCATCGCCGCAAGCAGAAGTCCGCACCCTCCGGGGCGGCACGAAAGGTGAAACATGGCGAACAGCAACGAACGTGAAAACAGCGACGGCTTCCTCGAGAAGCTGATCGCCGTGAACCGCGTGGCGAAGACCGTCAAGGGCGGCCGCCAGATGAGCTTCACGGCGCTGACCGTGGTTGGCGACGGCGATGGCCGCGTCGGCTTTGGCTACGGCAAGGCACGCGAAGTGCCGGTCGCGATCTCGAAGGCGATGGAGCGTGCGCGCAAGGGCATGGTCAAGATCCAGCTCAACAATGGCACGCTGTTCCATGCGGTCAAGGCGAATCATGGCGCGGCCAAGGTCTTCATGCAGCCCGCATCGGAAGGTACCGGCGTGATCGCCGGTGGCGCGATGCGCGCGGTGCTCGAAGTCGTGGGCGTGAAGAACGTTCTCGCCAAGGCAGTGGGTTCGCGCAATCCGATCAACCTGGTCCGCGCGACGATCAACGGCCTGCAGGCGATGGTGTCGCCGGAGCGCATCGCTTCCAAGCGCGGCAAGACGGTCGATGAGGTGCTCGGCAATGGCTAAGACCAAGACGAACGCAAGCAAGACGATCCGTGTGCGCCTGTTCAAGAGCATCAACGGATGCCAGGAGCGCCATCGCATCAGCGTGCGCGCACTCGGCCTGCGCAAGCTCAACGACGTGCGCGAACTGACGGATTCTCCGTCGGTGCGCGGCCTGATCAACCAGGTCAGCTACCTGGTCCGCGTCGAAGAAAGCGCCTAACGCGTCGCGGGCATTGAACCACGGGTTCAGTGCCCGAAAATGAAGAATCATTCTGGAGTCGATTCCATGCGTCTCAATACACTCAAGCCTGCCGAAGGCGCCCGCAAGGACCGTGTCCGCGTCGGTCGCGGCATCGGCTCGGGCCTCGGCAAGACCGCGGGCCGCGGCCACAAGGGCCAGTTCGCGCGCTCCGGCAAGGGCAAGGTCAAGGCCGGTTTCGAAGGCGGCCAGATGCCGCTGCAGCGTCGCCTGCCGAAGGTCGGCTTCCGCTCGAAGAAGGCCGGCGAAGTCAGCGAAGTGCTGCTGTACCAGCTCGATTCGCTGAAGGCCGATGTCGTCGATTTCGACGCACTGAAGGCCGCCGGCCTGATCGAGACGCGCGCCGTGCGCGCCAAGATCGTCAAGAAGGGCGAGATCAAGCGCGCCCTCAAGCTCAAGGGCGTCGCCGTGACCGCAGGCGCCAAGGCGGCCATCGAGGCTGCCGGCGGCAGCGTGGAGTAGGCGCGTGGCGTCTTCGCAGTCCAACCCGCTCGCTTCACTCGGCAAGCTGACCGAGCTCAAGCAGCGTCTGCTGTTCGTGGTCGGCGCGCTGGTCGTGTACCGGCTCGGCTCGTTCATTCCGTTGCCGGGCGTCAATCCGGAGCGGATGGCGGAGCTGCTGGGCAAGGCAGGTGGTCTGCTGGACATGTTCAACATGTTCTCGGGCGGTGCGTTGAGCCGCATGTCGATATTCGCACTGGGCGTGATTCCGTACATCTCGGCGTCGATCATCGTGCAGATGTTTGCGACGGTGGTGCCGAGCTGGCAGGCGCTGCGCAAGGAAGGCGAATCGGGTCGGCGCAAGCTGACCACCTACACGCGCATCGGTACGCTGGCGCTGGCCATCTTCCAGTCGTTCGGTGTCGCGACCATGCTGCAGCTCCAGGCCGGCATCGTCTATGCGCCGGGCCCGAGCTTCGTGTTGACGACGATGGTCGGCCTGACCGCCGGTACGATGTTCCTGATGTGGCTGGGCGAGCAGATCACCGAGCGCGGCATCGGAAACGGTATCTCGCTGCTGATCTTCGCCGGCATCGTCGCCGGTCTGCCGGCCGCTGTCGTGCATACGCTGGGCATGGCACAGACCGGTGAGATGCCGATCCTGCGCGTGCTGATCGTTTTTGCGCTGGTGCTCGCGGTGACCGCGTTCGTGGTGTTCATGGAGCGCGGCCAGCGCCGCATCACCGTGAACTATGCGCGGCGCCAGGGTGGTGCCGGCAAGGCGTACATGAACCAGAGCTCGCATCTGCCGCTGAAGATCAACATGTCGGGCGTGATTCCGCCGATCTTCGCGTCGTCGCTGCTGATGTTCCCGGCGACCGCGGCGACCTGGTTCAACAACTCGAGCGAGATCCACTGGCTGCAGGTGCTGACCGCCTCGCTGGGGCCGGGAGAGCCGCTGCACATGCTGATCTACGCGCTCCTGATCATCATTTTCGCGTATTTCTACACGGCGCTGACGTTCAATTCGCAGGAAACCGCGGACAACCTGAAGCGCTCCGGCGCGCTGATTCCGGGCCTGCGCCCGGGCAAGGCGACCGCCGATTATATCGACGGCGTGCTGACCCGCCTGACCGGCGCCGGCGCGCTGTACCTGGTCGCGGTCTGCCTGGTGCCCGACCTGCTGCGCAACGCGTGGCACGTGCCGTTCTATTTCGGCGGCACGTCCCTGCTGATCGTGGTGGTCGTGGTCATGGACTTCACCGCCCAGGTCCAGGCACACCTGGTCTCGCATCAGTACGAAAGTCTGCTCAAGAAGGCGAACCTGCGCGGCCGTTGAGCTCAAGAAGTCACAATCCGGAGTGGTGCGGCGAGGGGTTTCCCGGCTGCGACAATCCGGATATAATGTCAAGTTCCCTGCGCACTTAAGTAGTATTTGGAGATCATCAAGCATGGCACGCATTGCGGGTGTCAATCTGCCGGTTCAGAAGCATGTCGTGATCGGCCTGCAGAGCATTTTCGGCGTCGGCCGTTCGCGGTCGAAGAAAGTCTGCGCGGCTGCGGGCGTGAATCCGGCCGCCAAGATCAAGGACCTGACCGAGGCCGAAGTCGACAAGCTGCGCCATGAGATCGCCAAGTTCGGCGTCGAAGGCGATCTGCGTCGCGAAGTCGGCATGTCGATCAAGCGTCTGATCGACCTCGGCACCTATCGCGGCCTGCGCCACCGCCGCGGCCTGCCGCTGCGCGGCCAGCGCACTCGCACCAACGCGCGCACCCGCAAGGGCCCGCGTCGCGCCATCAAGAAATAACGAGGACACCCCGGACCCATGAACAAGCCGGTTGCAGTCAAGGCTAAGAAGAAGACCAAGCGCGTGGTGACGGATGCCGTCGCCCATGTGCAGGCTTCGTTCAACAACACCGTGGTCACGATCACCGACCGTCAGGGCAACGCGCTTTCCTGGGCGACTGCCGGCGGCGCGGGTTTCCGTGGCTCGCGCAAGTCGACGCCGTTCGCGGCGCAGGTCGCCGCCGACAAGGCTGCGCGCGCTGCCGCCGACTACGGCGTGAAGACCGTGGAAGTGCGCATCAAGGGCCCCGGCCCGGGTCGCGAATCCGCCGTGCGCTCGCTGAACAACGCGGGCTTCAAGGTAACCAACATCATCGACGTGACGCCGATTCCGCACAACGGATGCCGTCCGCCGAAGAAGCGTCGCGTGTAAGGGAGGCAAGAGAATGGCTCGTTACATCGGACCCACCTGCAAGCTCGCGCGCCGCGAAGGCGCCGACCTCAGCCTCAAGAGCCCCGCGCGCGCGATCGATTCGAAGTGCAAGCTGGAGCAGAAGCCCGGCCAGCACGGCGCTGCCGGCGCCAAGCGCGGTCGCCTGTCGGATTACGGCGTACAGCTGCGTGAGAAGCAGAAGGTCAAGCGCATCTACGGCCTGCTCGAGCGTCAGTTCCGCTCGTACTACCAGAAGGCCTCGGGCCAGAAGGGCAACACCGGTGAAAACCTGTTGCGCATGCTGGAATCGCGCCTGGACAACATCGTCTACCGCATGGGCTTCGCCGTGACCCGCGCCGGTGCGCGCCAGCTGGTCTCGCACGCCGCGGTCCGCGTCAATGGCAAGAAGGTGAACCTGCCGTCATACCAGGTGCGCCCCGGTGACGAGATCGCGTTGAGCGAGCGCGCCAAGAGCCAGCTGCGCGTGCAGGAATCGCTGACCGTGTCGCAGGAGATGGACTTGGTGCCGTCGTGGATCGAAGTCGACGCGAAGAAGGCGAGCGGCCTGCTCAAGGCGCTGCCGGAGCGCTCCGATCTGCCGTCGGACATCAACGAAAGCCTGATCATCGAGCTGTACTCGAAGTAAGAAAACCCGTTGCATCTGGTTTTCAGCGATATACACACCACCTGAAGAGTCCACCTGGATTCTTGGAGTCAACCTCATATGGCGGGATCGTCCATCAACGTGCTGCGTCCGCGCAGCATCCAAGTCGAGCGCATCGGCGCAGACCGCGCCCGGGTCGTCGTCGAGCCGCTGGAGCGCGGCTTCGGCCATACGCTTGGCAACGCGCTGCGTCGCGTGCTGCTTTCGTCCATTCCGGGCAGCGCGATCATCGAGGTCGAGATCGACGGCGTACTCCATGAGTACACCACGCTCGAGGGCCTGCAGGAAGATGTCATCGAGGTTCTGCTGAATCTCAAGGACGTCTCGATCCGCATGCACAGTGGTGAAGAAACCACGCTCACGCTCAGCAAGAAGGGCAAGGGCGTCGTCACCGCGGGTGACATCAAGGTCGACCACACGGTCGAGATCGTCAACCCGGATCACGTGATCTGCCACCTGACCAAGGACATCGCGCTGAACATGCGCCTGAAGGTCTCGCGCGGCGTCGGCTACCAGCCGGCCACGGCGCGTCGCCTGCCGGACGAAGAAGCGCGTCCGATCGGCCGCCTGCAGCTCGATGCCTCGTTCTGCCCGGTCCGTCGCGTCGCCTACAACGTCGACAGCGCGCGTCTCGAGCAGCGCACCGACCTCGACAAGCTCGTGCTTGACGTCGAGACCAACGGCGCGATCGATGCCGAGGAAGCGGTTCGCAAGGCCGCCGAGATCCTGCAGGACCAGATCAGCGTGTTCGGTGATTTCACGCGCCGCGAGAGCGCTGACGCGAAGGCCGACAAGAGCGGCGTCGACCCGGTGCTGCTGCGACCGATCGACGACCTCGAGCTGACCGTGCGTTCGGCGAACTGCCTCAAGGCCGAAAGCATCTATTACATCGGCGACCTCGTGCAGAAGACCGAAGTCGAGCTGTTGAAGACGCCGAACCTGGGCAAGAAGTCGCTCACCGAGATCAAGGACGTGCTTTACCAGCGTGGCCTGCAGCTCGGCATGAAACTCGACAGCTGGCCGCCGCCGGGTCTCGTGCACGGCATGCAGTTGGGCTGAGTGGTACCCGGTCGCTCCGCGCCGGAATGAAGTCAATATAAGCGGGATTCTCCGCGGGAAGCCGGCCATGCCGCCGGCTTTTCATAACAATTGAGATATCGAGGAATTCACCATGCGCCACATGAAATCCGGCCGCAAACTCAATCGCACGTCGAGCCATCGCGAAGCGATGTTCAAGAACATGGCCGCGTCGCTGTTCAAGCACGAGCTGATTCGCACCACGTTGCCGAAGGCGAAGGAACTTCGCCGCGTCGCCGAGCCGCTGATCACTCTGGCGAAGACTGACGGCGTCGCGAATCGCCGCCTCGCGTTCGCGCGCCTGCGCGACAAGCAGGCGGTCGGCAAGCTGTTCGTCGAGCTCGGCCCGCGTTACCGCGAGCGCAAGGGCGGCTATCTGCGCCTGCTGAAGTGCGGTTTCCGCGCCGGCGACAATGCGCCGATGGCGTATGTCGAACTGGTCGACCGTCCGCGCACCGACAGTGCTGAACAGGCGGCCGATTGAGCGCAGGCTCACCCGGTTCAAGCGAGCCCCGGCATGACCGGGGCTTTGCTTTTCCGGGTTCCCGAAATCCCGCGCGATCGACTGCGTCGGCTCGCTCGACGTTCATGCTCGGCATCGGGCTTGGCGTTCTCTATGTGGCGGCGATCGTGCTTTCGCTCCACGGCGCGGCACGCGGCGACGAGATCTACCATTACGCGCAGATCCATCTGCTCCGTCACGGCGATTTCCGCTTACTCGACGTCTACCTGACGACGATCCCCGGCTATCACGCCGCGGTCGCGGCGCTGCTCTGGATGTCCGGGCTGGACTCGCTCGGCGCAGCGCGCGCGATCAATGCACTGTTCGGACTCGCCGCGCTGGCCGGGTTCCACGCGCTGCGCCGCCGCCTGTGGCCTGACACCGAGAGCATCGCGACCGCCCAGTTGATCGCGCTGCCGATCCTCGTGCCGTTGTGCTTCCTCGTTTATACCGACGTGCTCGCGCTTGCGCTGATCCTGTGGGCGAGCGTTGCCACGTTGTCGCGCCGGCATGCACTGGCTGTGCTGGCCTTGAGCTGCGTCGTGCTGGTCCGCCAGAACGACGTGGTCTGGGCCGCGTTTCTCGGCGCGGTCGCGATATGGCCGACGTGGCGTGAGCATGGTCTCGCGCGCTGGAGAACTCTCGTGGCGATCGGCGCGCCGTATGCGGCACCGATCGCGCTGTTCCTCGCGTTCTGGGCCTGGAACGGCTCGATTTCGCTGTCGCACGGCCAAGCGGCGCTGCATCCTGAGCTGACATTGCACCTCGGCAATCCGTTCTTCGCCTTGTTCCTTGCTGGCGCATTGCTGCCGTTGCAGACCTTGGCGGGCCTGCGTCGATTCGCGGAATGGACGCGAGCGCGGCCCTGGCTGATCGTCGTTCCGCTTGTGCTGTTCGCGCTCTACTGGTGGGCGTTTCACGCCGACAATCCCTACAATTCCGCGCTGCCGGACTTCTATCCTCGCAACGCGTTCCTGCAGGCGCTCGATCGCGACGCGGTGTGGCGCGCACTGGCCGGCGTGGTGATGGTGCTCGCCGCGTGCGGTCTCGCGCCGACGAAGCTGCGTCCGCGCGAGGCGGCCTGGCTGTATCCGTTCGCGGCCTTGTTCCTCGCCGCGTCGTGGCTGATCGAACAGCGCTACGTGCTGGTGCCGCTCGTGCTCTGGCTCGCGTTCCGCGAGCATCGCAGTCGCGCGATCGAATATGCGACCTTGGCACTTTGGCTGGCTCTTGCGGTCTACGCGTTTTCCGGGATCATCGGCGGCCGGTTCTTCCTATAGGCCCGCGATCCGGGGCGGAACCCTTCCCTTCATTCCTGTACGGACACGCAATGAATCCGAATCCATTTGCCTGGTCCTTCCGCGCGCAATTCCTCACCGGCGCACTGGCCTGCATCGCGCTGCTTGCGTATGCGCTCTTCGAACAATTCCAGATGCACATCGAGCCGTGCCCGAAATGCATCTTTCAGCGCGTCGCGTTCATCGCGATGGGAATCTTCTTCATCGTCGGCGGCCTGCACGCGCCGCGCGCGAGCGGTCGGCGCATCTACGCCATCCTGGTCGCGATCGCTGCCGCGGTCGGCGCGGTCGTCGCGGTACGCCACCTGATCGTGCAGTTCACGCCGCATGATCCGTTGATGGAGGGCTGCGGGCCCGGGCTCAACTACCTGCTCGATGCGTTCCCGATCGCCGAGGCGATCAAGAAGGCGTTCATGGCGAGTGGAGACTGCGGCGAGATCAGCTGGACCTTCCTTGGATTGACGATGCCGGGCTGGACCTTGATCTGCTTCGTGCTGCTCGGCGGCGGCGCACTGTGGGCCGGATTCCGCAGGCGCGCGGATGCGTTGCCGGCGCGGCGTTCCTGAGGGCCCGTATTCGTCATTAGGCACGGCGCCAAGCCTGTGGCATTATCGTTTTCCGCAGTGCAGCAAACGTGATCGCCATGAGATCGAACAAGCGCACCATCCAACCTGTCCGCGAAGCCACCGGCTGGACGCCTTCGTCGTGGCAGCAGTGCCCGCACACGCAGCAGCCGGTGTATGCGGACGGGGATGAGCTCGCGCGCGCGCTTGCGCAGCTGCACGAGCTGCCGCCGCTGATCACCTCCTGGGAGGTCCTCGCGCTGAAACACCTGCTCGCCGAAGCCGCGGACGGCAAGCGCTTCCTGCTGCAGGGCGGTGATTGCGCGGAAAGCTTCGACGACTGCACGTCGCCGCTGATCTCGAACCGCCTCAAGGTCATGCTGCAGATGAGCCTGGTGCTCGTGCACGGCCTCAAGCTCCCGGTCGTGCGCGTCGGCCGCTTCGCCGGCCAGTACGCGAAGCCGCGTTCGGCCGACATGGAGGAGCGCGACGGCGTGTCGCTGCCGAGCTACCGCGGCGATCTCGTCAACGGTGCCGCGTTCACCGCCGAGGCGCGCCGCGCCGATCCGCAGCGGCTGATCCGCGGCCACGCGCGTTCGGCGATGACGATGAACTTCGTGCGTGCGCTGGTCGACGGCGGTTTCGCCGACCTGCACCATCCCGAATACTGGGATCTCGGCTGGGTCGAGCATTCGCCGCTGCAGGACGAATACAGCGCGATGGTCGAGTCGATCGGCAATTCGCTGCGTTTCATGGAGACGCTCGCCGGCGAGTCGATCGGCAGCTTCCAGCGCGTCGATTTCTACACCTCGCACGAAGCGCTGGTGCTGCACTACGAGCAGGCGCTGACGCGCCAGGTGCCGCGTCAGTGGGGCTGGTTCAACCTGTCCACACACTTCCCGTGGATCGGCATGCGCACGGCGGCGCTCGACGGCGCGCACGTTGAATACTTCCGCGGCCTGCGCAATCCGATCGCGGTCAAGGTGGGCCCCTCGGTCACGCCGGACCAGTTGCTGCGCCTCGTCGACGTACTCGACCCGGACAACGACCCGGGCCGGCTCACGCTGATCCACCGCATGGGCGCCGCGAAGGTCGAGACCGCGCTGCCGCCGCTGCTCGCCGCGATGAAGGCGGCAGGGCGCAAGCCGCTGTGGGTCTGCGATCCGATGCACGGCAATACCGAGACGCTCGGCACCGGCGTCAAGACGCGCCGCTTCGAGAACATCCGCAACGAACTCGACCGCGCATTCGACGCGCACGCAGTCGCCGGCACGCGCCTCGGTGGTGTACACCTCGAGCTCACCGGCGAGAACGTCACCGAGTGCATGGGCGGCGCACGCGACCTGACCGAGTCGGACCTGGCGCGTGCCTACAAGTCGCAGGTCGATCCGCGTCTCAACTACGAACAGTCGCTGGAACTCGCGATGCTGATCGTGCGCAAGCGCGGCGGTGCCGCGCTCGGCTGATTCCATGTTTCGGATCGGTTGATTGTGTAGGAGCGGCTTCGGCCGCGACGCTTTTGCGCTTTTGACCTGGCCCGAGGACAAGCATCGCGGCTGATGCCGCTTCTACATGCTGTCGCGTGTTACGCCGCGGCCGCCTTCCGGAGTATCGTTGCGTCTTTTGCAACGCACCGCCAAGGGGCCATCCGAATGCATCAGCGTCAGCGTTTTCGCCTCGCTTTTGTGACCGCGCTGGTGCTGTCCGCGATCGCTCCCGCGCCTTTCGCGTCCGCACAAGCGCTTCCCGAAGCACAGCTCAACGGCCTCGAATGGCGCCTGCTCGGCCCGTTCCGCGGCGGCTGGGGCACGATGGCGACGGGTGTCGCCGATCAGCCGGACATGTTCTATTTCGGCGCCGCCGGCGGTGGCGTATGGAAGACGACGGATGCCGGCAACACCTGGCAGCCGATGTCGGACGGGCTTGGCGCGGCCTCGATCGGCGCCATTGCGATCGCACCGTCGAATCCGGACGTGATCTACGCCGGCAGCGGCCAGCCCGAGCCGCGCTACGACGTCGCCGCCGGCAACGGTGTGTACAAATCCACGGATGGCGGCGTGCACTGGAAGCCCGTCGGCCTGGCCGCGACGCGCCACATCGGCGCGATCCTGGTCGATCCGAAGAATCCGGATACCGTGCTGGTCGGCGCGCTCGGCCACCTGTTCGGATCGAATCCGGAGCGCGGCGTGTTCCGTTCGACCGACGGTGGCAAGACCTGGACGAAGACGCTGTTCGTCGATGCCGATACCGGCGTCGTCGATCTCGCCGCCGATCCGGCGCAACCGAATGTCGTGTTCGCGGCCGCCTGGCAGGCGCGGCACTGGCCGTGGCTGAGCTATTTCACGCCGGTCGTCGGCAAGGGCAGTGGCATCTACAAGTCCACTGATGGCGGCGCGAGCTGGACGCGCCTCGCCGGTGACGGCTTGCCGGCCGGTCCGCTCGGCCGCATCGGGCTCGCCGTCGCGCACGCGGCGACCGGCACGCATGTCTACGCGACCGTGGTCGCGCACGAAGGCGGCGGCCTGTATCGCTCCGATGATGCCGGCGCCCATTGGCAGAAGGTCAACGGCGACGGTGAACTCGTCAACGCGTATTTCTCGCGGCTTGCCGTCGCACCGGGCAAGGCTGATACGGTCTATGTCGTCGGCCGCTCGATCCGCCGCTGCGACAACGGCGGCGCGCACTGCGAGATCATCAAGGGCGCGCCCGGCGGCGACGACTACCATCATCTGTGGATCAACCCGAAGCATCCCGAGCGCATGATCACGGCCAGCGATCAGGGCGTCGTGGTCAGCGTCGACGGCGGCCGCCGCTGGAGCAACTGGTACAACCAGCCGACCGGTCAGTTCTACCATCTCGCCGCCGATAACCAGTTCCCGTACTGGATCTATTCCGGCCAGCAGGATTCCGGCACGGTCGGCATCGCCAGCCGCGGCGACTACGGCGCGCCTTCATTCCGTGACTGGCATCCGGTCGGCGGCGACGAGCGCGACTACGACATTCCCGATCCGGCCGATCCGAACATCGTCTACGGCTCCGGTCTCGGCGGGCGCATCTCGCGCTGGGATTCGCGCACCGGCGAAGTGCAGAACGTCTCAGCGTGGCCGGTGTCGAGCTACGCCGCGCGGCCGGGCACGGTGAAGTACCGCTACACCTGGATCACGCCGATCGCGTTCTCCAGACAGGCGCCATACGCGCTCTACCTCGGGGCACAGGTGCTGTTCCACTCGACCGACCAGGGCCGCCACTGGGACACGATCAGCCCCGATCTGACCGGTCCGCGCGCGGATGCGAAGCGCTGCGAGGGCGATGTCGCGATCGCCGATGCGACCGCCTGCGGCTACGGCACGATCTTCAGCATCGCACCATCGCCGCACGGCAACGACGAGATCTGGATCGGTACCGACAACGGCTTCGTGCAGATGACCCGCGATGGCGGCAAGAGCTGGAGCAACGTCACGCCGAAGGGCGTGCCGGCCTGGGCCAAGATCAGCACACTCGACGTTTCCGCGCTGCAGCCCGGCACCGTGTATGCCGCGGTCGACAATCATCGCCAGGACGATTTCCGTCCGCGCGTCTTCCGCACGCATGACTACGGCAAGAGCTGGGTCGCGATCACGAACGGCCTTCCAGACGGCCATTTCGTCAGCGTCGTGCGTGCCGACCCGGAACGGCGCGGGCTGCTCTATGCCGGCACCGATGCCGGCGTGTTCGTCTCGCTCGACGACGGCGCGCACTGGCAGCCGCTGCAGCGCAATCTGCCAATCGCCTGGGTGCGCGATCTGCTGGTGCACGGCAACGACCTGATCGCGGCGACGCAAGGACGCGCGATCTGGGTGCTCGACGACGTCAGCCCACTGCGCCAGATCGACACGGCGAGCGCGAAGGCGGCGGCACACCTGTTCGTGCCGGCGCCGGCGATCCGCGTGCGCAACGACCAGAACAAGGACACGCCGCCGCCGCCGGAAACCGCGCTCGGCAGCAATCCGCCGGCCGGTGCCGTGATCGACTACACGCTGGCGCAGCCTGCGAAACAGCTGACGCTGGAGATTCGCGATGCCGATGGCCACAGCGTGCGTCGTTTCAGCAGCAGCGACGCAACGCTGGATGCGAGCGCCGAACGCTACTTTCAGGAGGGCTGGCTGAAGCCGGCGCAGAAGCTCGCCAGCAGCGCCGGCGCGCACCGCTTCGTCTGGGATCTGCGGTATCCGCGACCGAAGTCGGTGGAGTACGGTTACTCGATCGCCGCGGTGTGGAATGAAGGCACGCCATTGACGCCGGAAGGTTCGCTGGTGCTGCCGGGCGACTATCAGGTCGTGTTGAACGTAGATGGGCAGCAGTTCCGCCAGCCGCTGGTCGTGAAGGTGGATCCGCGCGTGCAGGTGTCGCGCACCGAACTCGAACAGGCGCTGCATTTCTCGCAGGCGATCGGCACCGAGCTCGCGCGTGTCTGGCAGGGCTACGGCGAAGTCGACGCGGTGCACAAGCAGCTCGATGCATTGGTGAAGCAGCGGGGTGCGGCCACGCAGTCGCCGCTCAAGGAAGCGCTTGCCGCGTTCGCCGCGAAGCTCGAACCGCTGCGCGCCGGCAAGGGCGAGTCCGCGCCGAACCTCGGCAAGATCAGCGAGGTGCTGACTTCGCTCGAAACCGATATCGAAGGCGCCGACCGTGCCCCGACGCCGCCGCAGGAGCAGGTGCTGACCGACTACCGCGCGCGCCTGGATCGCGCACTGCTACAGTGGCAGGCGTTGCGAGAGCATGATCTCGTGTCGCTCAATGCACAGCTGAAGCAGGCGGGCTTATCGGAACTCCATGTGCCGACGCCGGGTGACATCCGCATCGAGGCGCCGGCAGAATCGGCGCCGTAGTATCGCTACCGGAGAAACCCGCCATGTCGCTTCTGATCCTCGGCCTGCTGATCTTCCTCGGTGCGCATTCGCTGCGCGTCTTCGCAGACGGCTGGCGCACGCGAATGATCGCGCGGTTCGGCGCGAACGCCTGGAAAGGGCTGTTTGCGCTGGTCTCGATCGTCGGCTTCGTGTTGATCGCGTGGGGTTTCGGCCTGGCGCGCCAGCAGCCGGTGCTGCTGTACGCGCCGCCGGCGGTGCTCAAGCATCTCAACGCGCTGTTTACGCTGGTCGCATTCGTGCTGGTCGCGGCGGCCTATGTGCCGCGCAACCATGCAAAAGCGGCGATCGGTCATCCGATGCTGGCCGGCGTGAAGCTGTGGGCGTTCGGGCACCTGCTGGCGACCGGCATGTTGCACGACGTGGTGCTGTTCGGCGCGTTCCTGCTCTGGGCGATCGCCGACTTCGTGGTTTCGCGCCGGCGCGATCGTCGGGCCGGCACGACGTATCCGGCGGGCACGCTCTCGGGCGATGGGGCGACGCTGGCGATCGGCGTGGCCCTGTGGGCGGTCTTTGCGTTCCTGCTGCACGTGCGCTGGATCGGCGTCAATCCGTTCGCCTGAGCGCCTGCCCGGCTAACGTTCAAGAGAGGCCGACAACTTCCGCAAAGCGTCACGAATGGCATCTGCTTCGATGCAACCAATGCCGAAGACGATACCCATGGCCTGGTCGTTGCTCATCGCGAAGTTGCCAATGGGTTGTGCGCCAGGCGCATGCTGTCGCACTTTCGACAGGATCCGCTGAGCCGCTTCCGCATCCCGGTAGCGGGCGGAAAGGTGGATGCCTGCTTCCGAAGGGATCGGGCGGAACCAGGTACGCAGTTCCTGCGTGAGACCGTCGAGCATAGCCTCGCGACGGGTCGCATACACGTTGCGCATCTTGCGCACGTGGCGGGCGAGGTGGCCCTCGAGGATGAAGTGGCCGAGCGCGTCCTGCACCTGCACGTTGCCGGTAGTGTCGGCGCATTGCTTCGCGGCCAGCAGTGCCTCGTGTGCCCACGCCGGCGCGACGACATAGCCGACGCGCAATGACGGGAACAGGCTCTTGGAGAAGGTGCCGACATAAAGCACGCAGGCGTCGCGATCGAGCGTCTGCAGCGCGTCGAGTGGACGATTGCCGTAGCGGAATTCGCCATCGTAGTCGTCCTCGATGATGACTGCGCCGTGCCTGCGCGCGAAAGCCAGCAACGCCATGCGGCGCGGCATCGACATCGCCGCTCCGGTCGGGAACTGGTGCGAGGGCGTGACGTAGATGATGCGCACGTCACTCGGCAGTTGATCCACGCAGAGCCCTTCCTCATCCACGGGAACGGGCACCAAAAGCGCACCTGCCGCGGCCATCGCGGTGCGCAACAGCGGATAGCCCGGGTCTTCGACCGCGACCTTGGTGCGCCCCGGCGTCACCAGCACGCGCGCCAGCAGATCGAAGGCCTGCTGCGCGCCGGACGTGACGACTACATCGTCGGCGCTGCAGGCAACGGCGCGTGCGAATGACACGTGCTGCGCGATGGCCGAGCGCAGCCGCGGACGGCCGTGCGGATCCTGATAGCCGAACGCGTCAGGAAAACGCGGATTGAAAGCACGCGCAAGCAGTCGACGCCAGATGTCGAATGGAAAGTAGCGATGCTCGGGCGTGCCGAGCTGAAACCCGGGGGTCCGCGCTTCCGCGGAGAAATTCATCGTCGTCCATGCAGGGAGCCGCCATTGCGGATTGAGTCGATCGTCCTGCGGGCGCGGGCTCTGACGCGCGGCCTTGACCGATCTCGTGCCGAGATCGGCCACCACGGCCTTCGCGCCGACACGCGTAGCCACATAACCCTCTGCCGCCAACAGGTCATAGGCCGCGATGACGGTGTTGCGGGCAATCCCGTAGGCCACGGCGACGCGGCGCGTCGAAGGCAGTTCCGAGCCGGGGCGCAGGCGCTGGTCGAGGATGGCGGCGCGCAACTGCTCATGCAGCGAGCGCATCCGGCTGCCTTGGCCGGCTCCGCCGAGAACGATCGCAAGCTCGAAAACTGGTTCCAATGAAGTCATAAGAACTGGCTTATTTTGAGAACCAGAACAAGCGTACGGTATCAGTCACGGGCCGCCAAGACCCGCTGCGTCTTAAACGGAGCCTTCGCCATGACTCGCCTGTCCCGCCCCGAGCCGCAATCGCTCATCGAGTACGCCCCGGCTCGCATTGCCAGCAGCGCTGATCTCCCGTGGATCCCGATCTCGCCGGAGAAATCGTGGAAACCCCTGCGTTTCTTCGCCGACGACCGTGGCTTCGTCCAGTTGTTCCGCATGGAGCCCGGCACGATGAGTCCGCTGCAGCGGCACACGGGTGAGGTCCACGCGTTCAATCTCGGCGGCCAGCGCCAGTTGTGCACGGGCGAGGTCATCGGCCCGGGTGACTACGTTTATGAGCGGCCGGGCAATATCGACACGTGGAAAGTGGTCGGTGACGAACCGCTGACCGTGCTCGTGGTCGTGATGGGGCGCGTGGAGTTTCTCGGCCCCGACCATGGGGTCACTGGACATCTGTCGGCGCAAACGCAGCTGCAGACCTACCACGCTCACTGCGGGCAGCACGGCCTGCCCGTGTTGAACCTCGTCGAGTGAATCGATGGCGCACGCACCGATTGCGCCTGTGCACCCATCTCTTCGCAAGTAACTCGAACAAGGGCTCGGTCATGCCACTCTATATTTGTGAAACCTGCGGGACCCAGTACGCGGAAACGCCCGATCCTCCGGCGCAATGCCCTGTGTGCGAGGACGAACGCCAATACGTCGGATGGAACGGACAGACCTGGACGACGCATGAGGCGTTGGGCGCCAAATACAAGCTGCGGCTCGAAGACGATGGCGGCCTGCTGGGCATCGGGCTGGTCCCGGACTTCGCGATCCCGCAGCGAGCACTATTGCTGCCGACGGACGCGGGCAACATCCTCTGGGAATGCGTCAGTCTGGTCACCGACGAAGCGGTCGCCACACTGCGTGCGCGCGGAGGCGTGGACAAGATCATCATCTCGCACCCGCACTTCTACTCCTCCATGGTGGAATGGAGCGAGGCCCTGGGCGGCGTTCCGATCCTGCTTCACGAAGCGGACAAGACATGGGTGCGCAGGCCGTCTCCGCGGATCCAGTTCTGGAGCGGTGACGAGCATCGGTTGTCCGGTGCCGTCACGCTGATTCGCTGCGGTGGGCATTTCCCAGGCAGCGCCGCCATCCACTGGAAAGATGGGCCGCGCGCCGGCGGCGCCCTGTTTCCAGGCGACGCCTTGCAGGTCGTGCTCGACCGGCGCCACGTCACCTTCATGTACAGCTACCCCAACTACATGCCGATGAACACCAGCGACGTGATGAGCATTCGCTCTCGCCTCGAGGGATACGAGTTTGAAGACGTCTATGGTTACACGTGGGGGCGAAACATCATGGGCGGCGCCCGCGCGGCGGTCGACGAATCCTTTGATCGCTACCTGAAAGCTGTCTCCAGCTGACGCTGTCACCGAGCTGTACGCGTCCAACCACTAGAGGAGTTCATCGCCATGTCCGCCGGATTCGACACCTTGCGAGCCCATCTGCCTGCGCGACTCGGCTCGACGGCCGATCTGCCCTGGATACCTTCCGCGACACCCGGCAAGTCTTCCAAGCCGCTGCGGTTCCTCGCCGAGGATCGCGGCTTCGTCGAACTGTTGCGCATGGCGCCCGGCATCGTCATGCCGCTGCATCGCCACACCGGCGAGATCCACGCCTACAACCTGTCGGGCTCGCGCAAGCTGTGCACCGGCGAGGTCATCGGCCCCGGCGACTACGTCTACGAGCCGCCCGGCACGATCGACTGGTGGAAGATCGTCGGCGACGAACCGATGGTTGCACTGGTAGTCGTCATGGGCACCGTCGAGTTCCTCGGACCTGATGGCATCGTGCGCGCGAGCGCTTCGGCCAGTACGCAACTGGCGGACTACCACCGTTACTGCCGCGAGCATGGCTTGCCGGTGCATGACCTTGTGGATCGATAGACGGCCAATCAATGAAACCGAATCCGGAGGGATTTCGCATGTCCGTGACATTTTCTTTTTCCCGACAGCTGGCATGGGCGCGATGGCTGGCTTGCGTCGGCCTGTCTGTCCTGGCGCTTCTGTCGGCCGGTGCATCGCCGGCGCGCGCCGAAACCGGTCAGGATTACGCCACGCAGGCCGGCGCGCGATTGCTGGGCAGCGTCGCGCCGCCGCTCAAGCTCACCACTATGGATGGCCAGACCATCGACCTGGCCGCGCTGCGCGGGCGCAAGGCCGTCTACCTGAAGTTCTGGGCGACCTGGTGTTCGCCGTGTCGCGAGCAGATGCCGCATTTCGAGAAGGCGCAGCGCACTGCGGGTGATGACCTGGAGGTCATTGCCATCAACATCGGCTTCGACGACACGCCGGAGCAGATCGACGCGTATCGCCGCGAGCTCGGCCTCACCATGCCGATCGTGCGCGACGATGACGGAAGGGTGGGCGCGCTGTTCGGCCTGCGCGTAACGCCGCAGCATGTGATCATCGGCAAGGATGGCCGGATCCAGTACGTCGGTCATCTGGCCGATGCCCGGCTGGATGCCGCGCTGGCGAGTGCGCGGCGATCGACTGTGCCGGTCGCGACGACCTTGTCAGAGCAGAGCGCCGCCACGCCGAAAGCTGTGGGCGCAGGCGATATCGTGCCTTCGACGAAGGTGAAAACCCTGGACGGCGACGAGATCCCGCTCAGGGATCCGACGGGAAAGCGCCGGACCGTACTCGCATTCCTGTCGCCCTGGTGCGAAGGCTATTTCGAGAAGACGCGTCCGCAGTCCTCCAGGCAATGCCGCGCACTGCGCGAGCAGTTGGCAGCGCTCGGCCGCGATCGCGGCGCGCGGTGGGTGGGCATCGCGTCGGGTCTATGGGCCTCGGAAAAGGATCTGCGCGACTACCGCGACGAGCACCATATCCAGGTGCCGATGGCGCTCGATCGCGATGGCGCATTGTTCCGTCGTTTCGACGTCCATCGCGTACCGACTGTGATCGTGGTGGAGCGGGATGGCCGGATCGCGGGCCCGACTTCCCCATCGCCCGAAGACATGGGAAATGAAATGTCGCCTTGAGCTGCCTGTCGATTTCGATGCATCGCGCCGCTCGACGCAGTCACGTCGTCAACACGTTCATGGAATCAACAGCACCTTGCCGCTGGACGCGCGGCTTTCGATCCGCGCGTGCGCAAGTGCGCCCTCGGCGAGCGGGAATCGCGAGTCGATGTGCACCTTCAGCAGGCCGTCGCGCACCCAGCCGAACAGTTCCGCGGCACGGCGCCGGCGTTCTTCGGCGCCGGTGAGCACGTTCCAGAGGTCGCCGCCGGTCAGCGTCTTCGAGGTGTCCATCAGCAGGCGCGGATCCACCGGCGCCGGATCGCCACCGGCCATGCCGTAGAACACGACGTGGCCACCGATGCGCGTGGCCTCGAGGCTTTGCGTCAGCGTCGCGCCGACCGAGTCGTAGACCGCGTCCACGCCGGCTCCGCCGAATGCACGCGCGGCGGCGACCCAGTCTTCGTCGTAGAGCAGCGCGGCATCCGCACCCGCATCGAGCACCTGCTGCGCCTTCGCGGTGCTCGATGTCATGCCGATGACCCGTGCGCCGAGCGCGCGGCACAGCTGCGTCAGCAGTAGGCCGACGCCGCCGGCCGCGGCATGCACGAGGATGCTTTCGCCCCTGCGCACCCCATGGCTGTCGCGCGCCAGGTACTGCGCGGTCAGGCCCTGCAGCAGGACCGCGGCTGCGGTTCCGAATGGGATGTCATCCGGCAAGGCGATGAGCTTGTCGACATCGACGGCGACGCGCTCCGCATTCGCGAACGGCATGTCCGCGAAGCCCACGCGCTGGCCGGCGACGAAGCCGCTTTCCGGCGGTGCAGTCAGCACCGTTCCGGCGGCTTCGTAGCCGGCGATGAACGGAGGTTTGCCCCGCAGGTGGTAGTTGCCCTTGCGCCGATAGATGTCGGCGAAGTTGAGGCCGATGGCAGCCGTCTGCACCAGGGCCTGATGGTTGCCGGGAACCGGATCGGGCAGGTCGCGGTATTGCAGCACGTCCGGCGCGCCGAAATGGTCGAAACACAGCGCCTTCATGGAATCACCTCGGCGAGTGCGCGGTCCCTCAAAATTCCAGATGCGTGCGCAGCCCGATGTAGCGCGCCGGGCCGCGGTCGCGGTTGTAGCCCGGATTGTGGATCAGCTGGATGTCGGGGCTGACCTGCAGGTGGGGCAGCAGCTGGATGCGATAGTACGCTTCGAGAATCCGCTCGCGGCCGTAGTTCAGGCGGCCATCGCCGAGCAGGAAACCGTTGCCGCCTGCGGCGAGATAGTCGCGGTGATCGGAAGACAGGCCATTGACCGCGATCGCGATCGCGAGGCGGTCGTCCGCGCGCCGCCAGTGCACGCCGGAGATCTGCGCGCCGACGCTGAGCGTGCGATCGACTTCGGTGAACGCGAACGATTCGGTGCGGCCGTCGTTCCAGCCGGCGCGGGCGAACAGGCCGGTCTCGCCGCCGTCGGCAAGCGGCAGTTCGAGGTTCGCGGCATAGCCGTATTTGCGGCGCCCGTCGCGGTCGTCGGCGCGAATGTCGGGTGGCTGGCCGCTCCGAGCGGCCAGCGCGAGCGCATCGCGATAGTTGCCCATGCGCGCGATGTTGCGGAAAGCGAGCAAGCGCAGCGCCCAATCGCCGGGCGCCGGCTGCACGGTCAACTCGACCTGCTCGCCGCGTGTGCGGGTCAGCGATCGTTCCAGCGCCTGGCCGTTCGCCTCGGTCGGCATCTGGAAGACGCCGTAGCGCAACGACCAGCCGCGATCGATCCATGCCAGCATCAGGCCGTTCGAGTAGCCGCGCGTATCGGCTGCGAAATCCCACGCGGTGTTGTTCCACAGGCTCCAGTTCATGAACTGCGTGCGCGTCGAATCCGCATAGCGGTTCTTGTCGAAATCGTCGTTCGCGGCGAACTTGCCGAGCTTGGCCTCGACGCGTCGCGCGTACTCCTTGCCCGGCAACTGGTCCTGCGCATGTTCCGGGTCGACCGTCTCTTCGCCAAGCGGCAGCACGTAGCGCAGGTAGTGGCGCGCCGCGTAGGGACGCTTGCCGAGATTGACCGTACCGGAGCGGATCACGTCGCCGTTGGTCAATCCGCCGAGACCGGCCGCGTTGCTGACGCCTTCGCCCTTGAACATCTCAGCGTCGAAATAGAACTGGAAATGCGCCGGCAGCGACGCGCCGAAGTACGCGCCGAACGTGTGCGAGCGCGCGGTGTCGCCGTTGGCCTTGATGCTCAGCGGGCCGCTGTATGGCGAATGCAGCGAATCCTGGTGCTGGTCGATGAAGGTGTATTGCGCGCCGAGGAATTGCGGCACGAAATCCGTCGGCTCCTCGGCACGCAGCGGTTGCGCCGCCAGAACGGCGACGAGCATGACGATTGGCCATCGCATGCGGAATGCGGAATTCCTGGTCATCGGGCGTGCTTCGATTCGGTCACGTCGCGTCGACCATTCGTTCGGGTCGATCGAGGATGGAGTCTGCGGTTGTTCTCGTGCGGGTCCGGCGGCCGGGCGGGCGAGGTGGCTGATCGTCCCGCAACGCAAACGACCAAGCAGCTTGCCGCCGCACTGTTTCACGATTGCGTCAGCGCGATCGCTGGCCGCGTGTACCGGCGCGCGGCGCCAGGAAGCGGGCCGCTGCAGTCGCCGGCACATCATCACGATGCCACCGGTCGCGCGGCGTGGTCGATCCGACCGACACGCCGCGCACTGACCCGAGGTCGCGTATTCGGTTCCCGCCGACAACGCCGGCGGGTTTCCTGATCAGGCGGCCTGCCGCGACGCCCGCTTGCGATCGTTCTCGGTCAGGTGCTTCTTGCGCAGGCGGATCGCCTTCGGCGTGACCTCGACGAGCTCATCGTCCTCGATGAATTCCAGTGCCTGTTCCAGCGACATCTTGATCGGCGGGGTGAGCTGCACGGTCTCATCCTTGCCGGCGGCGCGGATGTTGGTCATCTGCTTGGCGCGCAGCGCATTGACGGTGAGGTCGTTGTCCTTGGAATGGATGCCGACCAACTGGCCTTCATAGATGTTGTCGCCTTCGCTGATCAGCAGGCGACCGCGTTCCTGCAGGCTCACCAGCGAATAGGCAGGCGAGGGGCCCTGGCCATTCGAGATCATCACGCCGTTCTGACGCTTCGCGATCGCGCCTTCGGACTTCGGGCCGTAGTGGTCGAACACATGGAACAGCAGGCCGGTGCCGGCGGTGACCGTGCGGAACTCGGTCTGGAAGCCGATCAGTCCGCGCGCCGGGATCATGTAGTCGAGACGCACGCGTCCCTTGCCGTCCGGCTCCATGTTGGTGAGCTGGCCGCGACGTGCGCCCAGACGTTCCATCACGCCGCCCTGGAACTGTTCCTCCATGTCGCAGACGAGTTGCTCGAACGGTTCGCTGAGCACACCATCGATTTCCTTGATGATGACTTCGGCGCGCGACACGGCCAGTTCATAGCCTTCGCGACGCATGGTCTCGATCAGCACGGAAAGGTGCAGTTCGCCGCGGCCGGACACCTTGAACTTGTCCGGGTCCTCGGTTTCCTCGACCTTCATCGCGACGTTGTGCAGCGTCTCGCGCATCAGGCGTTCGCGGATCTGGCGCGAGGTGAGGAATTTGCCGCCGCTGTGTTCCTTGGTGCCGGCGAACGGCGAATTGTTGACCTGGAAGGTCATGCTGATCGTCGGCTCGTCGACATGCAGCACCGGCAGCTGCTCCGGCGCGTCCGGCGCGCAGATCGTGTCGGAGATGCCGAGGCTTTCGATGCCGTTGATCGCGATGATGTCACCGGCTTCCGCTTCCGGCACTTCGCGGCGCTCGAGGCCCATGAAGCCGAGCACCTGCAGCACCTTCGCGTTGCGCTTCTTGCCTTCGCGATCGACGACCGCGACCTGCATGTTGGTGCGCACCTTGCCACGCTGGATGCGGCCGATGCCGATCAGGCCGACATAGTTGTTGTAGTCGAGCTGGCTGATGCGCATCTGGAACGGGCCGTCCGGATCCACCTGCGGCGGCCGCACGTGCTTCATGATCGCTTCGTAGAGCGGGGTCATGTCGCCGGAGCGCACGTCCGGATCGAGACCGGCATAGCCGTGCAGCGCCGAGGCGTAGACGACCGGGAAGTCGAGCTGCTCGTCGGTCGCGCCGAGGCGGTCGAACAGGTCGAAGGTCTGGTTCAGCACCCAGTCCGGACGCGCGCCGGGGCGATCGACCTTGTTGATCACCACGATCGGCTTGAAGCCCATCTGGAACGCCTTCTGGGTCACGAAGCGCGTCTGCGGCATCGGTCCGTCCATCGCGTCGACCAGGATCAGCACGGTGTCGACCATCGACAGCACGCGCTCGACCTCGCCGCCGAAGTCGGCGTGGCCCGGCGTGTCGACGATGTTGATGCGGTTTCCGTTCCAGGTGATCGCGGTGTTCTTGGACAGGATCGTGATGCCGCGTTCCTTTTCCTGGTCATTGCTGTCCATCACGCGCTCGGCGAGCACGGTGCGCTCGCTGAACGTGCCGGACTGCTTGAGCAGGCAATCGACCAGCGTGGTCTTGCCGTGGTCGACGTGGGCCACGATTGCGATATTGCGGAGGTTTTCGATGGACATGCGAATGGGCGGCGCCCGCGGGGGCGTCGCAGCAGGGGAGATAAAGGGAGGCGGATTATACGCAGGTTCGCGGCGTTGCGCTGCAGCATCGACGCCGCGCGGGGATCCCCCGGCCGCCGCGGGCTGGTACGCTGTGCGTTTTCCACAGCGGAACCTCCCATGACCAGCACCTCCGACCTCATTGCCGAAATCGCCACGATCCACGGCACGATCCATGTCCGCCTGTTCGCCGAGCAGACTCCGATGACCGTCGCGAGCTTCGTGAACCTCGCCAAACGCGGGTTCTACGACGGCAAGACCTTCCATCGCGTGATCCCCGATTTCATGATCCAGGGCGGCTGCCCGCACGGCAGCGGCACCGGTGGCCCGGGCTACAAGTTCGAGGACGAGATCGTCCCCGGCCTCAGGCATGACCGCCCCGGCATCCTGTCGATGGCGAATGCGGGTCCGGGCACGAACGGCAGCCAGTTCTTCATCACCCATGTCGCCACACCGTGGCTGGACGGCAAGCACACCGTGTTTGGAACCGTGGTCGGCGCGGCCGATCAGGCGATCGTCGACAAGGTGAAGGGCGGCGATGAGATCAAGTCGATCACGATCAAGGGCGACGCCGAGCCGCTGTTCGCGAAGGAAAAAGCGCGTCTCGACCAGTGGAACGCGGTGCTCGATCGCGCGAAGTGACACGGGCGGCACCGGCGCCGGATGATCAAATCCGGCGCCGGTGCCGTTGGGCCTAGGTGCCGCGACGTCGAATGAGGTGATAGACCACGAGCACGATGATCGCGCCGATCACCGAGCCGATGAAGCCAGCGGTATGGCCGGGCTGGTACCAACCGATCATCTTGCCGAGCCAGGTCGCCACGAACGAGCCGACGATGCCCAGGATCGCCGTGATGATGAAGCCGCCGGGGTCGCGGCCGGGCGTCAGGAATTTCGCGATGACGCCGACGATCAGGCCGATGATGAAGACCATGAAGAGGTTGTGCGTACCGCCGAATACTTCCATTGCCGATCTCCTGTGCGTGTGAATGCGAAGGGGTGACGCGGGGGATATTCTGGCGCGATCGAAATTCTGCGTGCATCCTGCATGGCTATCGTTGCAGAAGTTTGCGCGCATGTCTGCGCACGTGCGAGTGGGGGCGATCAGCGGGTGATGGCGGAGGCGGCCGGAAAATCCGCTGTGGTAAACTTTCCCGTCTTCGCAACACCTTTTCCGCACGAGGATTTCCATGCTGACTCTCGCCGCGCGCATGAGCCGCGCCAAGCCCAGCGCGATCATGGCCGTGGCCGACAAGGCCAAGCAGCTCAAGGCCGAAGGCCGCGACATCATCAGTTTCTCGATCGGCGTACCGAATTTCCTGCCCGGCGAGCACGTCTACACGGCGGTGCGCGACGCGCTGACGAAGGACAGCGGCCAGTACGGTTCGAACCGCGGCGCGGACGCGCTGCTCGATGCGTTCCTGAAGCATCTCGAAGGCACCGGCCTCAGCGGCTACACGCGCAAGAACGTCGCGACCGGCATCGGCGCGAAGCACGTGCTCTACAACCTCGCCGAGGCGCTGCTCGATCCGGGCGACACGATCGCGTTCCCGGTGCCGTACTGGACCACCTACGTCGACATCGCCGAGATCGTCGACGCGAAGATGCGCCTGATGCCGTGCCCGGCCAGCCAGAACTACAAGCTGACCCCGGCCCAGCTCGATGCGGCGCTGCCGGGTGTCAAGGTGTTCCTGTTCAACAATCCGTCGAACCCGACCGGCATGGTCTACACGAAGGACGAGATCGCCGCGCTGGCGGACGTGCTCGTGAAGCATCCGGATGTCTGGGTCATCTGCGACGACATCTACAACCGCATGGTGTTCGACGGCGTCGGCTACCACAACTTCGTGAACGCGCGGCCGGAATTGCGCGACCGCGTGATCCACGTCGACTCGATCTCCAAGACCTACGGCATGCCGGGTTGGCGCGTCGGCTTCATCGCCGGTCCCGAGAAGGTTGCGCAGGCGTTCGTCACGTTGAACTCGAACCACATCACGAATGTGCCCGAGATCGTCACCGCGGCCGCGGTCGCGGCGCTGAGCGGTCCTCAGGACGTGCCGACGCAGAAATGCGCCGAGTTCCAGGCCAAGCGCGACCAGGTGCTGGCGACGATGCAGGCGATTCCCGGCGTCGTCTGTCCGCGCCCGCAAGGCGCGTTCTACGTGTTCCCGGACATTTCCTGCGCATTTGGCAAGAGCCACCACGGTGTGAAGATCGCGAACGACGTCGACTTCTGCAGCGCGCTGCTGGAAGCGAAAGGCGTGGCTTGCGTGCCGGGTTCCGCGTTCGGCGATCCGAAGGCGCTGCGCATCTCCTACACCTGTCCGACTGCGCAGCTGCCGGAAGGGTTGAAGCGCTTCCGCGAGTTCTTCGCCGAACTGGCGTGAGCATGCTGCGTCGCCTGCTGCCCGCGCTGTCGATCGCACTCGCGTTCGCGGCGCTGGCGGCGTGCACGCGGGCGCCGTCGGTCGACCAGACCACGCTGCGCACCATCGTCGGCAACGAGCCGGTCGTCCTGCTGTCGGCCTCATGGTGCGGCTATTGCCGCAAGTTGCGCACTGACCTGAAACAGTGGGGCGTGCACTACCGTGAGTACGATATCGAGAACAGCACGGCGGGCACGCGTGCGTTCGCACTGCTCAAGGGCAGTGGCGTTCCGATCCTGCTGGTTGGCGAGCGGCGCTTCCATGGTTATGTGCCACGCCAGATCCACACATCCCTGCGCGATGCCGGCCTGGCGCCGGCTTCCGCTGCGCGCTGACTCCTGTTGAAAATCCTGCGAGGTTGAAAACGATGAAAGCTCCCGTCCGTGTTGCCGTGACCGGCGCTGCCGGCCAGATCGGTTACGCCCTGCTGTTCCGCATCGCCGCCGGCGACATGCTCGGGCCTGACCAGCCGGTGATCCTGCACCTGCTCGAGATCACGCCCGCGCTGCCCGCGCTGAACGGCGTCGTCATGGAACTCAACGACTGCGCGTTCCCAACCTTGGCCGGCGTCGTCGCGACCGACGACGTCAACGTCGCGTTCAAGGACGTCGACTACGCGCTGCTGGTCGGCGCGCGCCCGCGCGGCCCAGGCATGGAGCGCAAGGACCTGCTCGAGGCGAACGGTGCGATCTTCGCGCCGCAGGGCAAGGCGCTGAACGATCACGCCAAGCGCGACGTGAAGGTGCTGGTGGTCGGCAATCCGGCCAACACGAATGCGCTGATCGCGCAGCAGAATGCGCCGGATCTCGATCCGAACTGCTTCACCGCGATGGTGCGCCTCGACCACAATCGCGCGCTGTCGCAGCTCGCCGAGAAGACCGGTGCGCACACGACCGACATCAAGCGCATGACGATCTGGGGCAACCACAGTTCGACGCAGTACCCGGATATCCATCATGCGACGGTCAACGGCAAGGCCGCGACCGGGCTGGTCGATCAGGCCTGGTACAAGGACACGTTCATCCCGACCGTGCAGCAGCGCGGAGCGGCGATCATCAAGGCGCGCGGCGCGTCGTCGGCGGCGTCGGCCGCGTCGGCCGCGATCGACCACATGCACTTCTGGGCGCGCGGTACTGCCGAGGGTGACTGGGTCTCGATGGGCATTCCGTCCGATGGCTCGTACGGCATCAAGCCGGGCGTGATCTACGGCTACCCGGTCACCGTGAAGAACGGCAAGTACACGATCGTGCAAGGCCTCGAGATCAACGCGTTCTCGCGCGAGCGCATGGACGCGACCGACAAGGAACTGCGCGAGGAGCGCGCCGGCGTCGAGCATCTGTTCGCCAAGCGCTGAGGCTCAGTCCCGCGCCTCGACACGTTGTCGGGGCGCGATGACTTTCTTTCGTCATTCCGGCGCACGCCGGAATCCAGTTCCTTCGTTCGAACACCAGGACACTGCATCCGGCTTGACCAGCCCTGCGGCTGTTGAAAGCGGCCGGCATGACGAATAGTTGAAGTGTTTTCTGGATTGAAAGCCCAAGGAATCCCAATGTCGAAGATCGCAGTCGCTCTTTTGCTCGCCATCGCCACCAGCGCCAGCGCCCTTGCCGGCGAAGGCATGTGGACGCCGGACAACCTGCCGAAGACGCAGATCCAGGCGCAATACGGCTTCACGCCGGATGCCAGGTGGACCGAACGCGTGCAGAAGGCCGCGCTGCGCCTCGCCGGCGGCTGCTCCGGCTTGTTCGTGTCGCCGAATGGTCTCGTGCTGACCAACCACCATTGCGTGAATTCCTGCGTGCAGCAGCTCTCGACTGCCGACAGGGACTTCATCAAGACCGGCTTCCTCGCGAAGGAGGAAAAGGACGAGATCAAGTGTCCGGAGATCGAGCTGAACCGGCTCGACCAGATCAGCCACGTCACCGCACGCGTGAAGAAGGCGACCGAAGGCAAGGCCGGCGAGGACTACAGCAAGGCCGAGAAGGCGGTGAAGTCCGACATCGAGAAGGAATGCGTCGGCAAGGACAGCGAGCGCACGCGTTGCGACGTCGTCGACCTCTATCACGGCGGCGTCTATGATCTGTACAAGTACCACCGCTACCAGGACGTGCGTCTGGTGTTCGCGCCGGAACTCGAGATGGCGTTCTTCGGCGGCGACCCGGACAACTTCAACTTCCCGCGCTACGACCTCGACATGGGCGTGCTGCGCGCCTACGAGAGCGGCAAGCCGGCCAAGGTCGCCGACTACTTTCCGTTCTCGAAGAACGGCGCGGATGCGGGCGAGATGACCGTGATCGTCGGCAACCCCGGCGGCACCGATCGCCAGCTCACGATCGCCGAACTCGAATCGACGCGCGACGTCGACCTGATCCCGACCCTGTTCCTGCTTGCCGAACGCCGCGGCCTGACCGAGCAGTTCCGCAGCGGGAGCGATGAGCACTGGCGCATCGCACAGAGCGACCTGTTCGGCATCGAGAATTCGTACAAGGCACTGCGTGGAAGGCTCGAAGCGCTGCAGGATCCGACCGTGTTCGAACTCAAGCGCAAGCAGGAAGCCGAGCTGCGCGACTTCGTGAATGCCGATCCGGCGCGCAAGGCGAAGTACGGCGCGGCCTGGGACGAGATCGCCAAGGCGAATGGTGCTTACCGCAATATCGAGGCGCAGTACAAGTTCATCGAGTATGGCCGCGGTTTCTCGTCGAAGTATTTCGACTACGCCCGCGCGCTGGTGCGCGGCGCGGCGGAGCGCGGCAAGCCGAACGCGGAGCGTTTGCGCGAGTTCACCGATTCGAAACTCCCCAGCGTGACGCAGCGCCTGTTCTCGACCGCGCCGGTCTATCCGGATTACGAGAAGGTCAAGCTCGCCTGGTCGCTGACCAAGTTGCGTGAGTGGCTCGGTGCTGACGATGCGTTCGTGAAACAGGTGCTCGGCAAGGAATCGCCGGAGGCGCTGGCGAAGCGGCTGATCGACGGCACCAAGCTCGGTGACCCGGCCATCCGCAAGGCGCTCTGGGAAGGTGGTGCGGACGCGGTCGCGAAGTCCGACGACCCGTTCATCGTGCTCGCGCGCAGTGTCGATCCCGAGGCGCGCGCGGTCCGCAAGCGTTATGAGAACGAAGTCGAGTCGGTCGTCGACAAGAATTCCGAGCTGATCGCCGCGGCGCGCTTCGAGAAATACGGCACCAGCGTCTATCCGGACGCGACCTTCACCGAGCGCTTCTCGTTCGGCGCGGTCAAGGGCTGGGACGAGAAGGGCGTGGCGGTGCAGCCGTTCACCGACATCGGCGGCGCGTTCGTGCACGCGACCGGTTCATATCCGTTCGCACTGCCCAAGTCGTGGCTTGCCGCGAAGGACTCGCTGAACCTGAAGCAGCGCCTGAACTTCGTCAGCACCAACGACATCATCGGCGGCAACTCCGGCAGCCCGGTGATCAACCGCAACGCCGAGGTCGTCGGCCTCGTCTTCGACGGCAACATCCACTCGCTCGGCGGCGACTACTGGTACGACGAGCGCCTCAATCGCGCGGTATCCGTGCACAGTGGCGCGATCCTCGAAGCACTGCGCAAGGTCTATCACGCCGACCGCCTCGCCGACGAGATCGAGGCTGCGCGCAAGTAACACCAGGCCGACGATCTCGCGCCGCGCGGCCATCGCAAATAGGCCCTCTCTCCACAGGGAGAGAGGGCGGTTCCTCATCGCCTTCGGCTGCTCAATCCAGTGTCTTGCGGAAGCGCCGTAGCGCGATGGCGAGCATCACCGTGATGAAGACGGCGAGCGCGGCGATCTCGTGCCACATCTCGCCGAGGTGCGCTTCGCGCAACATGATGCCGCGAATGAGCCGCAGGAAATGAGTCAGCGGAAATACTTCCGCAAGCCACTGCGCGGGCCGCGGCATGCCGTCGTAAGGGAACATGAAGCCGGACAGCAGGATCTGCGGCAGGAACGTGAAGAACGCCATCTGCATCGCCTGGAACTGGCTGTTCGCCAAGGTGGAGATGAACACGCCGAGCGTGAGCATCGCCCCGATGTAGACCAGCGCGGCGAGGTAGACATCGAGGATCGACCCGCGCACCGGCACTCCGAACACGAACTCGCCGAGCAGCAGGATCAGCGTGACCTGTATGAGGCCGATGCCGATATAGGGCAGCACCTTGCCGATGGTCAGCTCGAACGGCGAGAGCGGCGTCGCGATCAGCATCTCCATGTTGCCGCGCTCGCGTTCGCGCACGATCGCCATTGCAGTGAAGATCACCATCGTCATCGCGAGGATCACGCCGATCAGGCCGGGCACGGTGTTCACCGGCGCGCGCCGTTGCGGATTGTAGAGATTCACGATCTCCACGCCGGGCACGGCCTGGGCGCCCGGCGGACTCTCCGCGGAACCGTAGCCGAGCGTCGCCAGAGGAAAGCTGCCGAGCTGGCGCGCCGCGGCCTGCACCGACTGGTCCGAGCCGTCGACCACGACCTGCCACGCAGGGCGATCCGGTCGCGCCAGACGCGTCTCGAAGTCGGGTGGGATTACGATGGCCGCGTTGATCGTGCCGCGCCGCATCTGTTCGTCGATCTGCTGCGGCGCGTTCAATCGATAGCGGAAATCGAGCACCTGCGAAGACGCGAGTTCGGCAACGAGCTCACGCGAATGCGCGGTGTTCGCCTGGTCGAGCACAGCGGCCGGCAGATGACGGATGTCGAGATTGATCGCGAAGCCGAACAGCAGCAGCTGCAGTGTCGGAATGCCGACGATCATCGCGAACGTCAGCCGGTCGCGGGCGAGTTGGACCAGCTCCTTGCGCACCACGGCGAGCAGGCGTGCGAATTTCATGTGGCGTCCTCCGTGGATTGCCCATGCGCGCGGGTCGCGGCGACGAATACGTCTTCCAGGTTCGCGGCCACCGTTTCGACAAGGGCGCTTGCGTCGATCGCGCGCACGCGCTCGCGCAGCCAGTCGATACCGTCGCGGCGGTCGGTGAGCACGCGCAGGCTGCTGCCGATCTGCGCGACGCCGAGCACGTGCGTCTCGGCCGCCAGCGCACGCTGCACGCGGCGCGTTTCCGCGCACTGCACCTGCAGGGTCGAGCCCGGCAGATTCGCCATCAGTTCCTGCGGACTGCCGTCGGCGACCAGGCGGCCGTGATCGAGGATCGCCAGGCGATGACAGCGCTCGGCCTCGTCCATGTAGTGCGTCGACACCAGCAGCGTCGTGCCGGCCTCGGCCAGGTCGAACAGCGCATCCCAGAAATCGCGGCGCGACTGCGGATCGACCGCGCTGGTCGGCTCGTCGAGCAGCAGAAGTTCGGGTTCGTGCATCACCGCGCCGGCGAGCGCAAGGCGCTGCTTCTGGCCGCCGGACATCGTGCCGGCGAGCTGGCGTCGAAGATCGCCCAGGCGGTAGCGTTCGAGCATCGCGTCGAGGCGCCGGCGCGCCTGCGCGCCGCGCAGACCATGCACCGCAGCGAGAAATTCGAGGTTCTCGTGGACGCTGAGATCGTCGTACAGCGAGAACTTCTGTGTCATGTAGCCGATCGAACGCTTGACCGTTTCGGCGTCGCGCGGCAGCGGGTGGCCGAGCACGCGGATGTCGCCCGCGCTCGGCGCCAGCAAGCCGCACAGCATGCGGATCGTCGTCGATTTGCCGCTGCCATTCGGCCCCAGGAAACCATGGACTTCGGCGCGACGCACGTCGAGGTCGAGGCCATCGACAGCAACGAGATCACCGAAGCGCTTGGTCAGCCCGCGTGCGGTAATGACCGCGCCGTTGTCGTGTGCGTTCACAGTGATGGTCCCGTTGCATGCACGCGGCGGCTGCGGTCAGCTGCCATGGTTCTGGCACTCCGCTTGCGCCGGCAGTCCGGCCGGCAGTTTCTTCGCGGCGTCACCGTCGAGCACGAGTTCGGCGCGGTAGGCGAGCCGGCTCGCATCGTCCCCGGTCAATGCGTAGTACGGAGTGAATGCCGGGTCGGAACGCACGCTGCGGATCGCTGCGGAGAAGCCATCGGCAACGCCCTGCACGGTCACGTGGCAGCGTCCGCCCGGCGCCAGGCGCGCGCGCTGGCTCGCCGGCACGTAGATGCGCGCATAGGGTGCAGCGCCGGAAAGCAGGCTGACCACGGTCGCGCCGAGTGGCGGCTGGTCGCCGAGCTTGAACGGCAGCGCGTCGATCCGGCCGTCGCGTGGCGCACGCACGTCCAGTCGCGCGCGCGTCAGTGCCAGGCGCTGCGCGTTTGCCTGCGCGGAGGCGAGCGCGGCTTCTGCTTGCTGGATGTCCTCGATGCGCGTGCCGTTGAGCAGCTGGGCGAGATTCGCGCGCGCGGTGTTCGCTTGCGACGTGGATGTGCGCAACGCAGTTTCGGCATTGTCGAGATCGGCCTGGGCGATCAGGCCGCGCTTGCGGATCTCGGCGAGGCGGTCGCGCTCCCGGCGCGCATTCGCCTGCGTCGACTCGGCGCCGGCCAGCGTCGCGCGAGCAGCATCGATCGTTTCGATGCGCGTGCCATGGCGCAATTCGGCGAGCGCGGCTTCGGCCTTGTGCACATCGGCCGTGGACTGCATCAACTGCGCGTCGGTACGGTGCGGATCGAGTTCCAGGATCAGATCGCCCGCATGAACGTCGTCGCCTTCGGCGACCGCGATGCGCAGGATCGGTTCGGAGACTTCGGCGGCGACGCCGATGCGCTCCCATTCCAAGGTGCCCAGCAGTGGCGGCGGCGCTTGCCGCGCACAGCCGGCCATGAGCAGGGCCAGGGCGGGCAACACGAGATGGCGCGTATACCGGATGCCGGAAGGAAGGCGTGTGCGGTCATTCATGGTCGATCTCCAGTCCGCGTTCGAGCAGTGCGAGGGTGTGTCGTGCCAAGTCCTCGGGGCCGATGTCGTCGGCATCGAAGATGCGCGTCCAGATCGAACGCGCCGCCAGTGGAAACATGGTCAGGCCGATCAGCGACACCACCAGCAGGCGAGGGTCGAGGTCGCGATTGATCGCGCCGCGCGCCTGCGCTTGCGCGATCGCCTGGCTGATCAGCGGCGCGAGTGGTTTGGCGACGCGCCCGATCAGGCGGTCGCGCAACAGTCCGCCTTCGCTGAGCACTTCGCGCAGCCACAGTGGCGGTACCCAGGGATTGGCGGTCAGCACGTCGAGCAGGCCGCGCACGAAATCGCCGATCTGCCTCACCGGATCGTCGGCGTGAGTGAGCAGGCCAACGCGCAGCGTGCCGAGCAGCGGCACGAAGCGTTCCTCGAGCAGTGCATCGAGCAGTTGCTCGCGGGTGCCGAAGTAGTAGTGCAGCAGCGCGGGCGTGACGCGAGCCTGACGCGCGATCGCATTCAGCGGCGTCGCGGCGATGCCCTGCTTGGCGAACAGTTTGATTGCGACGTCGAGCAGGCGCTCACGCTGGTCACCGCGCGCGTTCGGTGGACGTCCGGGCGTGCGGCTGCGCGAGGAAATGGATCGGGCCATGCGCACAATATAATTAACTGAACAATTAATTAAAAGCCCAGTGCGCGGAGTCCGATGGAGCCATTCGCCCCGAGGGATCGACTGCGCGCGCCGGAGCGCGCGAACGGCGGCAAAACGGCAGGATGGCCGTTTTGCACAGCGAAGCTGCCCGAAGGGCGAAGCGCAGGGATGCGTTGAATGCACCCGGCCCGAAAAGCGAGCGGCAGGATGCCGTGAGTCACGGCGACCCGCGCGGTGTCGAGCCGTTCGTGTTTCGATACGCCGCAGGCGTACCCTGCCCTGAGCTTTTCGAAGAATCAGCACGAACGGGTGTGGGTGTGCGGCGGGCCGGACGAGCGTGCGAGGGGAATCGCGTGCCACATCGGACGGGCCTTGTTCCTTTTCAGCCGCGTTGAGCCGCTCCGTCCATCCGAAGCCCCTAGCTTTGCCTGGGGATACTTACCGCCAGTGGCCGCCTACCCACACCGTGCCATACGGCCCGCCCCAATGACCGGGCACCCAGGCGCTGGCGGCATAGGGCCGCGCCGGCACGAACACGCAGCCGCTGGCGAACAGCGGCCCGACAAGCGCGGCGGCGATCAACAACGCTTTGGTGAAATGTTTCATCGTCGGTCCTCTTTGCGGAGAAGGGGTACGCCGACGGAAACGTCTGGAACGGATATGCGTTGACCGCGCATGCCACGCCATGCGGCATGCGTTCAGTCGATGGAGCCCGCGTCACTCGTACGCGCTGAAGTCGCCAGCCGGAACGCGCGAATCAGCGCATGTCTTCCGGCTTGCGCGGCGTGCACTTGAACGGTGGGGCAAAATCCTTAGCGGAAATCCCGTGCCGATCGATGCGCGTGACTTCCAGCGTGGACGTCGTGGTCTCTTCGCGGACTTTGTCGGTTGCGGTTCGCGTGACCGCGACGCGCTTGAGCGGTGCGCCCTTGATCGCGCTCATCGAGTCTGCGAGCTGGCGATCGAATGCGGCATTGCCGGTGCGCGGAGCGCTGCGCAGCCAGATGGCCCGCGCCCGGCAAGACGATCCGCGCGGACCAGCGATCGGCGCCGCCGGTGGATTTGTACATGATGCCGCCGACGCCGGTGTCGAACGGGTCCCCGGAGCCGAGATAGATCACGTCCGGCGTGCGCCCGAACGCGGCACCGCCGCCGCTGCTCGCATAGATCTGGTCGGTCTTGGGCACCCAGGTCGGCTTCTGTGCGCTGAAGTTCGTGGCCCTGGTGCCCGTGATCGACTCCATCGCAAGACGGGGTTGGCACCTTACGCCCTCAAAATGCAATGAAATTCACATTTTAAATGGTGCATTGCAGAAACTGGAGCCCGCCTGAAGCCGCGGCCGTCTGCATCTCAAGGATTGCAGCTATCCGGCCGCGATCCGTCCGGCACAGCAGCAGGCGTCATGCGTATTCCGACCCCAGGCTGGCGCGGCTGCCCGAGCGCACGAATCTCCAGCTGTTCCGGGGTGTCGTCGAGGTCGCCGAGGGGCGCGTTGCTCGATTTCGGCGCAAGGTGCTCCCCGCTCAGCGACCTGCATTGCTGCCCTGCGCATGCTGAAGATCGATTCGCATTCGTGACATGCGTTCGACGCCGATGCCGCATCAGTCGGTCGCCGCTGATGCCGGCGCGGCGCAATGACGCCACGCCGCCGCGTCATGCGATGCATGCTCGGCTTGAATCCATCCGGAAGGCCAGTGGCGAAGCGGCGGGATCGGCTAAAATCCCGAATCCGCCCGGAGGATCCATGAGTACGAACGCATCTCCCGGCGCGCGCTTTCGCGCCGCCGTCGCCGAAGAACACCCGCTGCAGGTGGTCGGCACGATCACCGCCTACGCCGCGCGGATGGCGCAGCGCACCGGATTCAAGGCGATCTACCTGTCCGGCGGCGGCGTCGCTGCGAATTCGCTGGGCATGCCGGATCTCGGCATCAGCACGATGGAAGACGTGCTGACCGACATCCGCCGCATCACCGACGTCTGCGACCTGCCGCTGCTGGTCGATGTGGACACCGGCTGGGGCGGCGCATTCAACATCGCGCGCACGGTGCGTTCGCTGATCAAGGCCGGCGCCGGCGCGCTGCATATCGAGGACCAGGTCGCGGCCAAGCGTTGCGGACATCGTCCAGGCAAGGCGATCGTGCCGAAGGACGAGATGGTCGATCGCATCAAGTCCGCGGTCGACGCGCGCCACGATCCAGGCTTCGTGATCATGGCGCGCACCGACGCGATCGCGGTGGAAGGCCTGGAGCCGGCGATCGAGCGTGCGATCGCCTGCGTCGAGGCCGGCGCCGACATGATCTTCCCCGAGGCGATCTACACGCTGGAGCAGTATCGCCAGTTCAAGGACGCGGTGAAGGCGCCGATCCTGGCGAACATCACCGAGTTCGGCCAGACGCCGCTGTTCACCACCGACGAGCTGAAATCCGCCGGCGTCGACATCGTGCTCTATTGCTGCGGCGCGTACCGTGCGATGAACAAGGCGGCGCTGAACTTCTACGAGACCGTGCGTCGCGACGGCACGCAGAAGGCCGCTGTGCCGACCATGCAGACACGCGCGGAGTTGTACGACTTCCTCGGTTACCACGCCTACGAGCAGAAGCTCGACGCGCTGTTCGCCGAAGGCAAGGCGGAAGACTGATTCGATGAGCGACGATCCTTTGTCGAATGCACTCGACGCTGCGCGTGGCGGGCGCAACTGGGATGCACTTGCGGCACTGATCGCGGCGATGATCGGCGTCATGGCACTGCTGGTTTCCGGCTATACCGCCTACATCCAGCGCCAGCAGGTACGCGCGCAGGTGTGGCCCTACCTGATGGCCGGCTGGGCGGATTTCGAGCAGTCGCGCATCGTGATCAACAAGGGCGTTGGCCCGGCGCAGGTGCGCAGTGTCGAGATGCTGGTCGACGGCAAGCCGCAACCGGACTGGCCGCACGTGATCGCGGCGCTCGGTCTTCCGGGCGACTTCAGCATGAACCAGTCGACCATCAATTCCACTGTCGTGTCGGCGGGCGAGAAGGTTGCGATCCTCAAGCTGGAGGACAAGGAGCAATACCGGAGGTTCCGCGCCGGTATCGAGCGCATGACGCTGCGCATCTGTTACTGCTCGACCCTCGGTGATTGCTGGATGCACGAGGACCACAGGCGGCGCGACCAGGGCGAGGAGCAAGTCGCCGAATGCCCGCGGCTGCCGGAGGATCGGGTCTTCAACGAATGACGCGGTCCGATGGATCGTGAGACACATGCGGGCGATCATGCATGCGATCGTGCGCCGATTGAATATGGAGAAACGAAGTGAGCGACAACGCAACCGCGGTTCCTTTCAAGCCCAAGAAATCCGTCGCGCTGTCTGGCGTCGCGGCCGGCAACACGGCGTTGTGCACGGTCGGCCGCAGCGGCAACGACCTGCACTACCGTGGCTACGACATCCTCGATGTCGCGACCACCTGTGAGTTCGAGGAGATCGCGCACCTGCTCGTGCACGGCAAACTCCCGAACCGCGCGGAACTCACCGGCTACAAGACCAAGCTGAAGTCGCTGCGCGGTATTCCGGCCGCGGTGAAGGCCGTGCTCGAACAGCTGCCCGCATCCGCGCATCCGATGGACGTGATGCGTAGCGCGGTATCCGCACTCGGCTGCTCGCTGCCAGAGAAGGACGATCACAACGCACCCGGTGCGCGCGACATCGCTGACCGGCTGATGGCCTCGCTCGGCTCGATCCTGCTGTACTGGCACCACTACAGCCACAACGGCAAGCGCATCGAGGTCGAAACCGACGACGACTCGATCGGCGGGCACTTCCTGCATCTCCTGCATGGCGAGAAGCCGAGCGAACTATGGGTGCGCGCGATGCACACGTCCCTGATCCTGTATGCTGAGCACGAGTTCAACGCGTCGACCTTTGCCGCGCGCGTGATCGCCGGCACCGGCAGCGACATGTACTCGGCGATCGCCGGCGCGATCGGCGCGCTGCGCGGCCCGAAGCACGGCGGCGCGAACGAGGTCGCGTTCGAGATCCAGAAGCGTTACGACACGCCGGACGAGGCCGCGGCCGACATCCGTGCGAGAGTCGAGCGCAAGGAAGTCGTGATCGGCTTCGGCCATCCGGTCTACACGGTCAGCGATCCGCGCAACAAGGTGATCAAGGAAGTCGCGCGCGAGCTGTCTGCGGCGCAGAAGAACATGAAGATGTTCGATATCGCCGAACGCCTCGAATCGACGATGTGGGAGATCAAGAAGATGTTCCCGAACCTCGACTGGTTCAGCGCGGTCAGCTACCACATGATGGGCGTGCCGACCGCGATGTTCACGCCGTTGTTCGTGATCTCGCGCACCTCCGGATGGAGTGCGCATGTGATCGAGCAGCGCATCGACGGCAAGATTATCCGTCCGAGCGCAAACTACATCGGTCCGGAAGACCTGAAGTTCGTGCCGATCGACCAGCGCTGAACTCGGGCTTCGTCGTCCCGGCGCAGGCCGGGACCCAGGGTCTGGTCCCCCGAAAGGAACGGGATCCCGGCTTTCGCCGGGATGACGAGCAAGAAAAGCCGCGCCGTTGCGCGGCTTTTTCGTTCCCGGAATCGCTGCAACGCTATACGACGCCGCTTCGTCCTCGTCCACAAGGCTCCACGCACTTGGTGTCGGACAACCTTGGGAGATGGATATGAATAAGGGTCGCGCCTCGTTTCTGTCGGCTTCTTTCGTTGCGTTCCTCGTTGCCGCAAGCCTGGCCTCCACGGCCCACGCCGCCGATAGCGCAGCGGGCATCTACAAGGGTTCCTATGCCAGCTACGCTCCCGGCGGGGACTATGGCGCCGTCACCATCGTGATCAACGATCAAGGTGGAACCGTTTGTGACTTCTACAGCACGCCGAACGGATACGGCGCCATCACGACCGGCGGTTCGGTAACTTCGACGGCACCCTTCCTGGGCCTCACCTGTGCAAATTCGGGACTCAACAACGGCGGAGCCTGGTACGCCACATCGAATTCGCCCAGCGTTGCCGGCGGCTCGGTATCCGGAACATGGACAAGGGTCGTGGGTCCGATAACCAATTCACCAACCGGTTCGTTCGAGGCGACCTATGTCTCCGGTCTTGCCGCGATCAATCCGGCCGCGATGGCGGGCTCGTGGTTCGAGCCTGGGGTGTTGGGCATCTTCAATTTCCTGCCTGCGAACGCGGGTTTGGTCGTTACCTACATCGGTGTGAACACGGTTAGAGCCACCACTACGACCGGTCAACCGATCGGCCCCGCGTTGGGCAGCCCGCTGTGGCTTGTCTCCGAGGTTGGCCCGAAGACGATTCTTCCCGGCACTCCGGTCAACTTGAAGATGTACAGCCCGGCCGCCCCCACGGCGGATCAACCTGTCCCATCGGGCGTTACGCCGTGGGGTTCGATCGCGATAACGTTCCTTGATTGCCACACCGCCGCTGCGACGCTGAGCGGACCGATCACATCGTTCGTGATGAATCTGCAGATACTCGCGGGTGTTGCCGGAGGGCCGGGCTGCTGAGAAAGGGTGCCTCGATCGGGATCTGCGGCGCTCAGTCCAGCCCTTCTTCCTTGAGCACCTTCTTCACCGCCGGATCGGCTTCCATGCGCGCGACGAACTTCGCGAGATGGTCGAAGCCGGTGAGATCCACATTGAGTGCCTTCGCCCAGCGCGACACGACATAGAGATACGGATCGGCGATCGAACGCGAGCCGGCCAGCCAGTCGCGGCCGGCGAGTTGCGCGTCCGCGCGACCGAACAATGTGCGCAGCGTGGACTTCGCGTGTTCCTTGGCCTTCTCGATAACCGCGGTGTCCTCGAGATAGTTGATCGCGCCGAACAGCGGCTTGAAGGTCGGATGCACGTCGGCATTGAGGAACGCGAGCCAGCGATTCACCTCGGCGCGACCCTTCGGCGTGCCGTCACCACCGAGCTTCGCCTCCGGATGGGTGTCGGCAAGGTAGTTCAGGATCGCCGCGTTCTGGGTCAGCACCCAACCATCCTGCTCGAACACCGGCACTGCACCGGCCGGATTGAGCTTCTTGAATTCCGGTGTGGCGCGTTCCTCGCGGCTGACTCGCTGCGCCTGGTACGGCTTGCCGATCCATTCCAGCACGATGTGGTCGCCGAGCGAGCAGGCGCCGGGTGTGTAGTAGAGCTTCATGGAATTCTCCGTAATGGGGTCGCGCAGTAGTGGCACCACACCTGCCGTGAATCAAGCCCTGGCGAGCAGGTCGTCGAACCGGCGTACGACGCGATGTCACCGGTGATCGAGTGTGGCGAGCTCGACGAGATCGCTGCGACGGAAGTCGCCCGACTCGGCAGGAGGCGTCGCGGAAAGCGCGAGAGGCAACCGCTCGGCGACAGGCCGCACCGGTTCGATGCGGAAGACTTGCTCAGCGTCGTTGTCGACATGTGCGCGCGCGGAGGAGCCGTCGCCACAGCGCAGGCGACGAGGGCCAGCGACAAGGCGAGCAAGGGCATGCGATACATGAAGGGATTCCTCGGCCAAGGCGTCGGCGCACGGCGGACGCATCGCGGCGCGCGGGTACAATCGTGCACCGCATCGCCATGACCTGCCAGGCATGAACGAACCCTATCGACCCGGAGCACGGCGAGCCGGTCTTCGCCTCTCCGGCATTTCGCTCGCAGCAAGCCTGCTCTTGTCCGCCTGCGCGCTCGAACCGACTCCGCCGACGGCCCAGGATCGCCTCGTTCGAACGCAAGTGCTGGCATTGATGCAGACCCTGAATGCGGATCTGCTCAGCCACGACAGCGCGACATCGACCCTGGAACGGTGGTGCGCAGCGCATCGCCTTGCCGAGCCAGCGCGCATCTTCGCGCGGCGCGTGCGCGGCGAAGAGAAACCCATTCCGAAAGAATTGCGTTCGCGCCTCGGGATCGATGACGGCGAACCGCTCGCCTACCGGCAAGTGCAGCTCGTCTGCGGCGAACATGTCCTGTCGGAAGCCGACAATTGGTACGTGCCGGCTCGCTTGAGCGCCGACATGAATCGGCGCCTCGACAGCAGCGACGAACCTTTCGGCAAAGTCGTCAAGGCGCTCGGTTTCCAACGCCGCACGCTCGCCGCGGACATGCTCTGGTCGCCGCTGCCGCCCGGCTGGGAGATGTCGGAGGCGGCAGGCGAGCAGGCGCGTCTGCGCATCCCGCATGCGCTGCTTCGTCATGAGGCGATCCTGTATACCTCGGCACAGCAGCCGTTCAGTGCAGTGGTCGAGACGTATACGAATCAGCTGCTCGACTTCGGACCGTGGAGAACTTATCTCGCTGCGCGCGCCGACCCTTGAGGCAAACAGGTGGCGCGGCACCCGGTGCCCGGTTACAGCGTCGCTGCCAACCGGGTTCCCTGAGCAATCGCACGCTTGGCATCCAACTCGGCGGCAACGTCCGCACCGCCGATCAGATGCGTGCTCGCACCACCGGCCGCTGCGACTTGCGAATGCAGCGCACGGTTCGGTTCCTGGCCGGCGCAGATCACGATCGTATCGACGGGAAGCGTTTGTGATTCCTCGCCGATGCGGATGTGCAGACCATCGTCGTCGATGCGCTCGTAGCTGACGCCGCCGAGCATCGTCACGCGCTTGGCGGCGAGCGTCGAGCGGTGCACCCATCCGGTCGTCTTGTTCAGGCGCCTGCCGGGCTTGCCCGACGTGCGTTGCAGCAGCCAGATCTGTCGCTCCGGTGCTTCCGGCGCTGCCTTGACCAGGCCGGCGCGCGCGGCCAGCGTCATGTCGACACCCCATTCGTGCGTCCAGCGCGCGACATCGGTACTTGGCGAGGGCGCGTTCTCGACCAGGAATTCGGCGACGTCGAAGCCGATGCCTCCGGCGCCGACGATCGCCACCTTCGGGCCCACCGCGGCGCGGCCGAGCAGGACATCGACATAGCTCAGCACGTTAGCGCGTTCGCTGCCGGGAATATTTGCAGCGCGCGGATGCACGCCAGTCGCGAACACGACCTCGTCGTACCGACCTTCCTGCAACAATGCGGGTGTGGCGTTCGTGGAAAGACGCAACTCGATGCCGGTCTGCCCGATGCGCCGCGTGAAATAGCGCAGCGTCTCGTGGAACTCCTCCTTGCCGGGAATCCGCTTGGCCATGTTGAACTGGCCGCCGATCTCGTGCGCCTGTTCGAACAAGGTGACCACATGACCGCGTTCAGCGAGCGTGGTCGCGCAGGCGAGTCCGGCTGGTCCCGAACCGACCACCGCGATGCGCTTCCTCGTGGTCGCGGGGCGGATCACGAGTTCGGTTTCGAAGCAGGCGCGCGGATTCACGAGGCAGCTCGCACGCTTCTTCTCGAACACGTGGTCGAGACAGGCCTGGTTGCAGGCGATGCAGGTGTTGATGTCGGCCGCGCGGTCGTCGCGGGCCTTCGCGACCCAGTCCGGATCGGCGAGCAGCGGGCGCGCCATCGAGACCATGTCGGCGTCGCCCTCGCTCAGGATGCGCTCGGCGACGTCCGGCATATTGATCCGATTCGTCGTGATCAGCGGAATTGCGACTTCCGCCTTCATGCGCCGCGTGACCCAGGCGAAGCCCGCGCGCGGCACGCTGGTCACGATGGTCGGGATGCGCGCCTCGTGCCAGCCGATGCCGGTGTTGATCAAGGTCGCGCCGGCGGCTTCGATCTTTTTCGCGAGCGAGACAATTTCGTCCCAGCTCTGACCGTGCTCGACGAGGTCGAGCATCGAAAGGCGGTAGATGATGATGAACTCGCGTCCGACTGCCGCGCGCATGCGCTTGACGATCTCAACCGGGAAGCGCTGGCGTTTGTCCACCGAACCGCCCCAGTCGTCGTCGCGGCGGTTCGTGCGTTCGGTCAGGAACTCGTTGATGAGGTAACCCTCCGAACCCATGACCTCGACACCGTCGTAGCCGGCGTCCTGCGCCTTGCGCGCGCAGTTCACGAAATCGCCGATCGTGCGTTCGACACCGCGCGCGCTGAGTGCGCGCGGCGTGAACGGCGTGATCGGCGCCTTGATCTTCGACGGCGCGACCGACAGCGGGTGATAGGCATAACGTCCGGCGTGCAGGATCTGCAGGCAGATGCGGCCGCCTTCCGCGTGTACCGCGCGCGTGACCTTGCGATGCGACGCGACCTGCCACGGCATCGACAACCGGCTCGCGAACGGCAACAGCCAGCCTTCGATGTTCGGCGAAAAGCCGCCGGTGACCATCAATCCGACGCCGCCGCGCGCGCGTTCGGCGAAATACGTGGCGAGCTTGTCGAAGTCGCGAGCGTGGTCCTCGAGACCGGTATGCATCGACCCCATCAGCACGCGGTTCGGCAGCGTGACGAAGCCAAGGTCGAGCGGGGCGAACAGATTCGGGTAGCGCACGTCGGGAATTCCGATTCAAACGATCGTATGAAGATGCCCGGAATATGCCGCCGCGACAAGCGGCCTGATCAATCCGTAATACGCAGCACGATCAAAGTCTGGTCATCGACGCCGAGCGGACTGCCCTGGTGCGCGATCACCTCGTCGCGCACCAGCGCCAGCAGCGCGGGCGGATCCGATGGGCCGCTGGCGACCAGCGCGCTGAGCCGCTCGCTGCCAAACGGTCGATGCGTGCGATCACGCGCTTCGACCACTCCATCCGTGTAAAGCACCAGTACGTCGCCGGATTCGACGTCGAACGTCTCGTTCTGCCAGACATGGTCGCGCAGGATGCCGAGCGGAATCTGGGTGCCGGCGCCGCGTAGTGTCACTGTGTTGCCGCGGCGATGCAGCAGTGGCGGGTGGCCGGCGTCGACATAGGTCGCGCGGCCAAGGTCTGGCCGGTAGAGCAAGGCGAACGCGGTCAGGAAATGCTGGCGCTGGCGGCGCGAGAAGAAGTAGCGGTTCGCATAGGTCAGCGCGCCGGCCGGGCCGCTTTCCTCGTCGCCCTGGTAGGTGCGCAGGATCGCGTCGAACTGCACGGCTTCCATCGCGGCAGCGGCACCGTGCCCCGATACATCGGCGAGCATCAGCGCCCAGATGTCGGCGCCATCGCGCGGGAAATCCGCGGGCGCGTACTGGGTCAACGACATCAGGTCGTAGTAGTCACCGGCCGCGGTCTCGGCGGGTTGCCAGTGCACGGCGTACTCGAGTCCGCGGATCACCGGGCCATCGGGCAGCAGAAGGCGCTGCACGTCCGCGATCCCTTCGATCACCTGGCGATGCCGCTTGCTCTCGTCGCGCAGCGCGCGGGTCGCCAGCGGGCGCACGATCAGGTTCGCCGCGAGATTCACTTCGAGCAGCAGCTCATCGAGATCCACGCGGTCGAACCGCCCGTGCAGGCTGCTGCCGAAAATCAGCCAGTGGTTGATCACGCCGGCGTTCACCACCGGGATGCCGAGCAGGGACGCGGGCGCGAGCAGCGCCTGCGCAAATGGCAGCGCAAAGTCGGTCGGCGCGACGCTGATCAGGTGTGGCGCGGTGTCGATAAACAGTTTGGCGGTCAGCGCATCGTCGAACAGTGGCAGCGTCGAGCGTTCGCCGAGTGGATCGACGTTCGGCACGTGTTCCACGCCGTCGGCGCCGATCAGTCCGGCGAGACGGCATTGCCCCGGTGCGAGGCCGCCGATCAGCACGAGCGCGAGTGCGCAGCCCGGAAATCGCTCCGCGAAATGCGCGTGCAGCGTGCGCAGTGCGAGAGCGGAATCACCGTCGAACGCGCTGAGCTGCAGGATACGTTCGACGGTTTGATGGAGTGCAGGCACGATGGAAACGGGTCGCGGGGGTGGCGCGATTCTGCGCGCCACGTCGACCTCGCGCCAAGGACTCCGTCATGTATTCCAGCCGGCCAGCGCAACTTTTCCGATCGTCTTGCCGGATTCGAGCTGAGCGTGCGCGGTGCGCAGGTTCGTCGCGTCGATCGGAAACAGTGTTTCAGTCAGCGTCGTGCGCAGTTCGCCGGCGTCGACGAGATCCGCGACACGGTTGAGTATTCGATGCTGCTCGATCATGTCCGCGGTCCTGAAGCGCGGGCGAGCGAACATCATTTCCCAGTGGATGCCGATGCATTTGGCTTTGTAGGGATCGCCGATCTTCAATGCGCCCTTGGGTTCCACGATCAGGCCGACGTGGCCCTGCGGCGCGAGGATTTCACCGATCGTTTCCCAGTAGCGATCGGTATCGGCGAGATTGATCACCGCATCGACCGTGGCAAAGCAGAGCGCCGCAAGTTGCGATTGCAGCGGCTGGCGATGGTCGACCACGTGTTGCGCACCCATCTGCCGGCACCATGCGATCGTTTCCGGCCGCGACGCGGTCGCGATCGTGACCAGTCCCGCGCGCCGCGCGAGCTGGATCGCGATCGAACCGACACCGCCGGCACCGCCGATGATCAGCAGCGACTTGCCGCGATCGGCGCCATCGGCGTCGAGGGGCATGCGCTGGAACAGCAGTTCCCAGGCGGTGATCGTGGTCAACGGCAGCGCGGCTGCCTGCGCGAAGTCGAGTGCCGCCGGCTTGCGACCGGCGATACGCTCGTCGACGAGTTGATACTGCGCGTTGCTGCCGGCGCGTGTGACGTCGCCGGCGTAGTACACCGCGTCGCCGGGCTTGAACAGCGTGACATCGGCACCGACGGCTTCGACGACGCCAGCGGCGTCGTAGCCGAGCACCTTCGGTTGTGCTTCAACCTGCGGCTTGGGCGAGCGTACTTTCGTATCGACCGGGTTCACCGATACCGCCTCGATGCGCACGAGCAGGTCGTGCGCGCCCGGCACCGGCTTCGGCAGTTCGACATCGAGCAACGACTGCGGGTCGGTGATCGGCAGGTAGCGGGTCAGGGCGATGGCTTTCATGGCTGTTTCCGGCCGAGGGTTTCGGCGATGGTCGGTACCGGCGGCGGATTGCGTTCGGTGAATTGGCCGTTCCAGTACGGGTAATAGGGATAGGGCGGTGTCACCACGCTGGCGGCGTCGAGCCGGGCGATCTGCTCCTGGTCGAGATTCCATCCGACCGCGCCCAGGTTCTGCCGGAGCTGCGCCTCGTCGCGCGCGCCGATCAGGATCGTCGCGACCGTCGGCCGCTGCAACAGCCAGTTCAGCGCGATCTGCGGAATGCTCTTGCCGGTTTCCGCGGCGATTTCGTCGAGCGCATCGACGACGCGGAACAGGCGTTCATCATCAACCGGCGGTCCGATGCTCGCGGTGTCGTGCAGGCGGCTGGTTGCCGGTGGCGCGCTGCCACGACGCAACTTGCCGGTCAGCCGGCCCCAGCCGAGCGGACTCCAGACCACCGCGCCGACGCCCTGGTCGAGTCCGAGCGGCATCAGTTCCCACTCGTAGTCGCGGCCGATCAGCGAGTAGTACGTCTGATTTGCAACGTAGCGCGGATAGCCATGGCGGTCGGCCACGGCCAGCGACTTCATCAGCTGCCAACCCGAGAAGTTCGAGACGCCGACGTAGCGGATCTTGCCGGCGCGGACGAGATCGTCGAGTGTCGACAGCACTTCCTCGATCGGCGTCATCGCGTCGAACGCGTGCAGTTGCAGCAAATCGATGTAGTCGGTGCCGAGGCGCTGCAGTGCGGCCTCGCAGGCGCGGATCAGATGGAAACGCGAGGAGCCGACTTCGTTCGGCCCGTCGCCGCTGCGCAGCGAGGTCTTGGTCGACAACAGCACGCGGTCGCGGCGGCCCTTGATGGCGGCGCCGAGAATCGTTTCGGAAGCGCCGTCCGAATAGACATCGGCGCTGTCGAACAGGTTGACGCCGGCGTCGAGGCAGATGTCCACCAGCCGGCGCGCCTCACCGGCATCGGTATTGCCCCAGGCACTGAACAGCGGCCCCTTGCCGCCGAACGTGCCGGCGCCGAAGCTCAGCGCGGGTACTTTCAGGCCGGAAGCGCCCAAATAGCGGTATTCCATGACAACACTCCTTGATCGGAAACGGGTAGAGATCAGGCCGATGCTTCGCAGAGGACGCGTTCGCCGGGACGGGCCAGTGCGGGGCGGCCTGCGGCGCGGCGGTCGAGCATCGCGCTCCACAGAGCCAGTCCGAGGCCGGACAAGGTCACCAGCGCGGCGGCCCAGGTCACCGCGCCGTAGCCGGGGCCGCGCTCGATGACCACACCACCAAGCCACGCGCCGATCGCGTTACCCAGGTTGAACGCGGCGATATTGAAGCTCGAAGCGAGACTCTGGCCGCCGGCCGCCTTCTGCAGCACCCGCAGCTGCAGCGGCGCGACCGTCGCGAACGCGGCAACGCCGAGCAGGCCGACGAACGCGATTGCCGCCGGTTTGCTGTGCAACGCGAAGCCCATGGCGGCGAGCACGACGGCGAGCGCGGCGAGCGTACCGAGCAGGGTCGGCATCAGCCGGCGATCAGCGAGCCGGCCACCGAGCAGGTTGCCGACGATCAGGCCCACGCCGAATACGAGCAGGATCGGCGAGACCGCACCGTCCTCGAAGCCGGTCACGCGGGTCAGGATCGGCTGGATGTAGGTGAATACCGCGAACACGCCGGCAAAGCCGAGCACAGTGGTCAGCAGGCCGAGCAGTACCTGTGGGCGCGCGATGATCCGCAGCTCGTCGCGGAACGCGACCGGTTGCGTGTCGCCGCGGTCGCGCGGGACCAGCGCGGCGATGACGATCGTCGCGACCACGCCGATGCCGGCGACCGCCCAGAACGTCGCGCGCCAGCCGAAATGCAGGCCGAGCCATGCGCCGGCCGGTACGCCGAGCAGTGTTGCCACGGTCAGGCCGGTAAACATCGTCGAGATCGCCGAGGCCTTGCGGTCGGCCGCGACGAGGCCGGTGGCGACCACTGCGCCGACGCCGAAGAAGGTGCCGTGCGCCAGCGAGGTGATCACGCGCGCGATCATCAGCGTGGTGTAGTCCGGCGCCAGCGCGCAGGCCAGGTTGCCGAACGTGAAGATCACCATCAGCGCAACCAACGCGGTCTTTCGCGGCAGGCGGCCGGTCGCGGCGGTCAGCAGCGGCGCGCCGACGAACACGCCGAGCGCATAGCCGGAGATCAGCAGGCCGGCCGTGGCGATCGTCACGTGCAGATCGGATGCGACCTGCAACAGCAGGCCCATGATCACGAATTCGGTGGTGCCGATGCCGAACGCGCCGGCGGTCAGCGCGTACAGCGCGAGCGGGGTGCGGGGGCGGGGAACTGCAGTGCGGGTCATGGGCGCGCCGGATCAAAGAAGACGGCATAGCCTGAGCGCTTGCAGATTATTGAAAAACCGCCATTATCAGCAATCAGTTTCAGTAATTTATTGATAGTGATGGATCGGATCGGTGACATCAGCCTGTTCCTGCGCGTGCTCGATCTCGGTTCGATCAGCGCAGCGGCGCGCAGCTTCGATCTGTCGGTCGCGGTCGCCAGCCAGCGGCTGAAGCGGCTGGAGCAGCAGCTCGGCGTGCGCCTGCTGCATCGGACCACGCGCCGCCTGCACGCGACCCCGGAGGGCGCCGCGCTGGCGGAACGCGGCCGCGTACTGGTCGAGGATCTGGAGGCGCTGACCACCGACCTGCGCCAAGCCGGCGAGCAAGCGAGCGGCACCTTGCGCATGACCGCATCGGCGTCGTTCGGCAGGCAATACCTGTCGCCGCTGCTGCCGGAATTTCTCTCGCGCTATCCGAAGGTCAGGATCAGCGTGGATCTCGATGACCGCCTGCAGGATCTGGTCGGCGCGGGTTATGACCTCGCGATCCGTATCGGCGCGCTCGACGATTCGAACCTGGTCGCGCGCCGGATCGCGACCAACCGCCGCGTGCTGTGCGCATCGCCGGACTATCTCGCGCGGCGCGGTGCACCGGCGGCTCCGGCCGATCTCGCCGCGCACGACTGCGTGATCCTGACCGGCCGGCAGGGACGCCAGGACCTCTGGCGCATGCTGGACGCGGCCGGCCGCGAAACCAGCGTGCGCGTCACGGGCCGCTTTGAATGCAACTACGGCGAGGTGCTGCGCGACGCGGCCGTTGCCGGGCTCGGCATCGCGCTGCATTCGACTTGGCACGTCTGGGAGGACTTGCGCAGCGGCCGCCTCAGGCACGTGCTGCCGGAGTGGCAGATTCCCGAGTCGGCGATCCATGCGGTCATGCCGCAGCGCCGGCTGGTGCCGCTGCGGGTACGCGCGTTCGTGGATTTTCTTGCAGAGAAATTCGGCGATGTTCCGCCGTGGGAGCGCGATCTCGCGCCGCACGATTGAGCCGCACAGCGTGCGGCGAATGCACATCGTGTCGCGTTGTCGCCGCATCGCAGGCCTGAGCTATGCTCCGGTCGAGCATCGAAGTGGAGGAAGCATGCGCGGAATCCTGTTTCTGATCCTGTTGCTGCCTGCGCTGGCGTGCGCTGCGCCCGATCGGGCGGGCCTGATCCGCGCTTGGGAAACCGAGCTGCGCCGCGATGGTCCGCTGGATGCGTTGCCTGACGGCAGTTACCACTTCAAGAGCGAAGCGCTGGGTTATGACGGCCATGTGCGCGTACTGACCGCGATCGTGCACGAGGACGCGCGTCTCGCACAGGTCGATGCGGCGATGCTGGCGAACGGCACGGTCGACTTCGAACTCGCTGATCTGTCTGCTGAACAAGGCAAATCGATGGGCCTGATGAGCTGGAAGGCCGAACGGCAGAATTTTGTGTTCGACAGAGACAAGCAAGCGTGGTCGTCGATGGCGGAATGGTCGTCCGCTCGCTACAGCGACCATGCGCCGAGCGGAATCGGTGCATGGCTGCGGGACAACGCGGTCATCGTTCTGCTCGTCGCCTTGCTCGCGATGGTGTTTTGGATGACCGCGCGCCAATTCCGCAAGGCGCGCGGCTTGCTGGCCGAATCGGGCGAGGTCAATCGCATGGGGCGCGAGAACATCGAACGCGCGGGGCAGTTGCGCGATGCGCAGGCCGCGGCGATGCGCGAATCGCTGGATCTTGCGCGGCGCAATGCCGAGACGCTCGAGGCGATCCTGCTCGAGTTGCGGCGACACCGGAACTGATTCCGGACGGGTTTCCCGCGGCGAGCCGATCGTGCGGTGGGCGAATCTGGCAAAATGAGCGGCCCTGCGGCGACCACGGCCGCGCCTGTCTCTCTCTCCGCAACGGAATCCCGCCGTGACCCGGCTCGGTTCCCTGATCGCGCCTGCCGCGTGCTTCCTTTCCGACCACAGCCATGAACACCGACTACCGCAAACCGCTGCCGGGCATCTCGCTCGACTATTTCGACGCGCGTGCCGCCGTCGATGCGATCCAGCCCGGCGCGTGGGACGCGCTGCCGTACACCTCGCGCGTGCATGCCGAGAACCTCGTGCGCCGCGCCGAGCCCGCGCGGCTCAACGATTACTTGTCGCAGTTGATCGAGCGCAGACGCGACCTCGATTTCCCGTGGTTTCCGGCACGTGTCGTGTGCCATGACATCCTCGGCCAGACCGCGCTGGTCGACCTTGCCGGTCTGCGCGATGCGATTGCCGACAAGGGCGGCGATCCAGCGCAGATCAACCCGGTCGTGCCGACCCAGTTGATCGTCGATCACTCGCTCGCGGTCGAGTGCGGCGGCTACGATCCGGATGCGTTCACGAAGAACCGCGCGATCGAGGACCGCCGCAACGAAGATCGTTTCCACTTCATCGACTGGACCAAGAAGGCGTTCCGCAACGTCGATGTGATCCCGCCCGGCAACGGCATCATGCACCAGATCAATCTGGAGCGGATGAGCCCGGTGATCGGCGTGCAGGATGGCGTCGCCTATCCGGACACCTGCGTCGGCACCGACAGCCACACGCCGCATGTCGACGCGCTCGGCGTGATCGCGGTCGGCGTCGGTGGACTCGAGGCCGAGAGCGTCATGCTCGGGCGGGCCTCGTGGATGCGCCTGCCCGACATTATCGGCGTCGAACTGACCGGCAAGCCGGCGCCCGGCATCACCGCGACCGACATCGTGCTCGCGCTGACCGAGTTCCTGCGCCAGTCGAAGGTCGTTGGCGCCTACCTCGAATTCTTCGGCGAAGGCGCGGCCGCGTTGACGCTCGGCGATCGCGCGACGATCTCGAACATGACGCCGGAATTCGGCGCGACCGCGGCGATGTTCTCGATCGACCAGCAGACGCTCGACTACCTGCGCCTGACCGGCCGCGACGAGCAGCAGGTGCGCCTCGTCGAAACCTATGCGAAGGAAGCCGGACTGTGGGCCGATGCGCTGAAGAGCGCACGGTACGAGCGCGTGCTGACATTCGACCTGTCGAGCGTCGTGCGCAACATGGCCGGCCCGTCGAATCCGCACAAGCGCTTGCCGACCAGCGATCTCGCCGCGCGCGGCATCGCCGGCAACTTGGACGCCGCACGCGCGCAGGAAGCCGAAGGGCTGATGCCCGATGGTGCGGTCATCATCGCCGCGATCACCAGCTGCACGAACACCTCCAATCCGCGCAACGTGATCGCCGCCGCGCTGCTCGCGCGCAACGCGAACGCGAAGGGCCTGGTGCGCAAGCCGTGGGTCAAGTCCTCGTTGGCGCCGGGCTCGAAGGCCGTGCAGCTGTATCTGGAGGAAGCCGGCTTGTTGCCGGAACTCGAGCAGCTCGGTTTCGGCATCGTCGGGTTCGCCTGCACGACATGCAACGGCATGAGCGGTGCGCTCGATCCGGCGATCCAGCAGGAGATCATCGATCGCGACCTGTATGCGACCGCCGTGCTGTCGGGCAACCGCAACTTCGACGGCCGCATCCACCCTTACGCGAAGCAGGCCTTCCTCGCCTCGCCGCCGCTGGTGATCGCCTATGCGATCGCCGGCACGATCCGCTTCGACATCGAGAAGGATGTGCTCGGCCACGATGCGAACGGCCAGCCGGTCACGCTGAAGGACCTCTGGCCGAGCGACGCCGAGATTGACGCGATCGTGCGCCAGAGCGTCAAGCCCGAGCAGTTCCGCAAGGTCTACGGGCCGATGTTCACCCTGGCGGTCGACAACGGCGAGAAGGTCAGCCCGCTGTACGACTGGCGCGCGCAAAGCACCTACATCCGCCGTCCGCCGTACTGGGAAGGCGCGCTGGCCGGCGCGCGCGCGCTCACGGGCATGCGTCCGCTCGCCGTGCTCGGCGACAACATCACGACCGACCATCTGTCGCCGTCGAACGCGATCCTGCCGACCAGCGCGGCCGGCGAATACCTCGCGAAGATGGGCCTGCCCGAAGAGGACTTCAATTCGTACGCGACGCACCGCGGCGATCATTTGACGGCGCAGCGGGCGACGTTCGCGAACCCGAAGCTGATCAATGAAATGGCCGTCGTCGACGGCCAGGTCAAGCCGGGCTCGCTCGCACGCATCGAGCCGGAAGGCCAGGTCACGCGCATGTGGGAAGCGATCGAGACCTACATGGAGCGCAAGCAGCCGCTGATCATCATCGCCGGCGCCGACTACGGTCAGGGCAGCTCGCGCGACTGGGCGGCCAAGGGCGTGCGCCTCGCCGGCGTCGAGGCGATCGTCGCCGAAGGCTTCGAGCGCATCCACCGCACGAATCTGATCGGCATGGGCGTGCTGCCGCTCGAGTTCAAGCCCGGCACGAACCGCAAGACGCTCGGCATCGACGGCACCGAAACCTTCGACGTGGTTGGTGAGCGCACGCCGCGCGCCGATCTCACGTTGGTCATCCAGCGCCGCGACGGCGAGCGCGTCGAGGTCGTCGTGACCTGCCGCCTCGACACCGCCGAGGAAGTGGCGATCTACGAGGCGGGCGGCGTGCTGCAGAGGTTTGCGCAGGATTTCCTGGAGTCGTCGAAGGCGGCTTGAGGCCATTCCGTTCGGAGTTTGCGGGACTTCCAAATCCAATCCCGTTGTCCCGGCGAATGCCGGGACCCAGCGTCTTCAGGCAGGGGCAAAGGGCACCGGGTCCGAGCGTACGCCGGGACGACGAAGAGGTTGGCGTTTTCCGATCACGTGTCGCAGCCAGAACAACAGGACTTCCCACGATGCAGCACCTGCCACAAGTCAAAATTCCTGCCACCTACATGCGCGGTGGCACCAGCAAAGGCGTGTTCTTCCGCCTGCAGGACCTGCCGCCCGCTGCGCAGGTGCCGGGAAAGGCGCGTGACGCGCTGCTGCTGCGCGTGATCGGCAGCCCCGACCCGTACGGCAAGCAGATCGACGGCATGGGCGGGGCGACCTCGAGCACGAGCAAGACCGTCATCCTCGCGCCCAGCACGCGCGCCGATCACGATGTCGACTACCTGTTCGGCCAGGTCTCGATCGACCGGCCGTTCGTCGACTGGTCCGGCAACTGCGGCAACCTGTCGGCTGCGGTCGGTTCGTTCGCTATCGCCAGCGGCCTGGTCGATCCCGCTCGCATTCCGCAGGATGGCGTCGCCACGGTACGCATCTGGCAAGCGAATATCGGCAAGACGATCGTCGCGCACGTGCCGATCACGAACGGCGAGGTGCAGGAGACCGGTGATTTCGAACTCGACGGCGTGACGTTCCCGGCCGCAGAAGTCCAGCTCGAGTTCCTCGACCCGGCCGATGAGGGCGACGGCGACGGCGGAGGGGCGATGTTCCCGACCGGCCGCCTCGTCGACGATCTCGAGGTGCCCGGCGTCGGCACGCTGAAGGCGACGTTGATCAATGCGGGCATCCCGACGATCTTCATCAACGCCGAGGCGATCGGCTACGCCGGTACCGAATTGCAGGACGCGATCAACGGTGATGCGAAGGCGCTGGCGATGTTCGAGACGATCCGTGCGCACGGTGCCATCAAGATGGGCCTGATCAAGGACGTTGCCGAAGCGGCGACGCGTCAGCACACGCCGAAGGTCGCTTTCGTTGCCAAGCCGGCCGATTACGTGGCTTCCAGCGGCAAGGCGATCCGTGCGGCGGATATCGATCTCAACGTGCGCGCGCTGTCGATGGGCAAGCTGCACCACGCGATGATGGGCACGGCGGCAGTGGCGATCGGCACCGCCGCCGCGATCCCTGGAACGCTCGTCAACCTCGCGGCCGGGGGCGGCAAACGCGAGGCCGTGCGTTTCGGTCATCCTTCGGGCACGTTGCGCGTCGGCGCCGAGGCGCGTCAGGTTGACGGTGCATGGACGGTGACCAGGGCGATCATGAGCCGCAGCGCACGTGTGTTGATGGAAGGCGTGGTACGAGTGCCGGCGTGACGTGATCGCCGGCGCTTGCAGCCCTCTCCCCGAGCTTGCTTGGGGGGAGAGGGTTGGGTGAGGGGGCGGGGCCACACACCGTGCGAGACCGCGATGTTCGCGGCAAAGCCCGCGCGAACACGTTTCGATTCGATGGCCGCCATGGCATCTTGCGGCGGCTCGCTCCGCATGCAGCCTCGCCCCCTCACCCCAGCCCTCTCCCCCAACGAAGCAGCCGTTGGGGGAGAGGGGGCAAAAGCGGCGAGCCGTGAAAATCGGCCGCGGCTATCCCTGCTCAGTGTGCAGTGTGGGAACGATCCCGCGGCCGGGGTTGGATACGGGCACACCGCGATGCCAAATGCTGTGCGAGGATTGCCAGACCGGCATCGCCATGCGCTGCGGCGCGAGGGAAGTCCGATGAGCCACTCCGATATCCGCTCGGCCGTCCGGCCGCAGCCCGACCAGCCGATGGTCGACATCGCCAATTACGTCGCCGACTACCCGATCGCGTCGAAGGAAGCCTACGACACCGCGCGCTACATGCTGCTCGACTCGCTGGCCTGCGCGATGCTGGCGATGAAATTTCCCGAATGCGTGAAGCATCTCGGGCCGCTGGTGCCGGGCGCAACGCTGCCGGGTGGCGCGAAGGTGCCGGGCACGAGCTTCGAACTCGATCCGGTGCAGGCCGCCTACAACATCGGCGTGCAAGTGCGCTGGCTGGACTTCAACGACACCTGGCTCGCCGCGGAGTGGGGCCATCCGTCGGACAATCTCGGCGCAATCCTCGCCGTCGCGGACTACCTGTCGCGCAAGGCCGAGCGTGAAGGCGGCAAACCGCTGACCGTGCGTGACGTGCTCGGATTTGCGATCAAGGCGCACGAAATCCAGGGCTGCTACGCGTTGAAGAACTCGTTCAACCGCGTCGGCCTCGACCATGTGATCCTGGTCCGTCTGGCCTCGACTGCCGTGACGACGCAGATGCTCGGCGGCGGCAAGGAGGAAATCATCAACGCGGTCAGTCACAGCTGGATCGACAACGGCGTGCTGCGCACCTACCGCCACGCGCCGAACACCGGTCCGCGCAAGAGCTGGGCGGCGGGCGACGCCTGCCGCCGCGCGGTCACGCACGCGCTGAATGCGGTCAAGGGTTGCGTCGGCTATCCGTCCGCGCTGTCGGCGAAGACCTGGGGCTTCTACGATGTCGCGTTCAAGGGCAAGGCGTTCGAGTTCGAGCGGCCGTTCGGCAGCTACGTGATGGAAAATGTCCTTTTCAAGATCAGCTACCCGGCCGAATTCCACGCGCAGACCGCGGTCGAGTGCGCGATGCAGCTGCATCCGCAGGTGGCCGGCAAGCTCGACCGGATCGAGAAGATCGTGATCGAGACCCAGGAAGCTGGCATGCGCATCATCGACAAGACCGGCCCGCTCGCGAATTACGCCGATCGCGACCACTGTATCCAGTACATGGTGGCGGTGCCGCTGATTTTCGGTCGCCTGAGCGCCGACGATTACACCGACACGGTTGCTGCCGATCCGCGCATCGACGCCCTGCGCGAGCGGATGACGGTTGTCGAAAATCCGCAATTCACGAAAGATTACTTTGACCCGGACAAGCGCTACATCGGCAATTCGGTGCAGGTGTTCTTCAAGGACGGCAGCTCGACCGACAAGGTCTCGATCGATTATCCGATCGGCCATCGCAAGCGCCGCGCCGAGGGTATTCCTGTACTGCTGCGCAAGTTCGAAATGGCGTTGGCGGGGCATTTGCCGGCGCATCGGGTGCAAACGATCGTCGAGGCCAGCCGTCGGGCCGAGGCGCTCGATACGATGCCCGTCCACCATTTCATGGATTTGTTCACAACTTGAACTGACCTCAACCTTAACGGCATCTTCACATAGTGGTAGCTGATCGATGGCGTTGTGGCTACACTTCCGCCGCAGCCCTGAAGCCGTGGTAAAGTGTTAAATACACGTTTCCTCGACGTCATTCCGACGTAGAATAGAAACGGTTGTAGGCGTCCTGCGTACGGCTGGGCGGACGCGTGAAATACCAAAACGAGAGAGGAGACTCTGAATGAAACGTAATGCCCTAAGTGCGCTCATCGCCTTGGCGCTCATCGGTGGCAGCGCCGCCGCCAGCGCGCAGGATTTCGGCAATTGGTACATCGCTCCGCGCATCGGTGCGGATATCCCAGACAGCAACCGCAAGACGGACGCGTCCGTTTGGGGTGGCATCGGCGTCGGCGTGTGGGTCAACCCGCACCTCGCTGTCGATTTCGAATACACGATGAACAACGCGAGCTTCAAGGACAGCTCCTGGCGCCCGAACCACGAGTGGGAAAGCGTCGGTCTCGGCGTGTCCGGCCGCTGGTTCTTCGGCGACGAGGGCGCGCAGTGGCGTCCGTACGTGATGGGCGGCGTTGGCGCGCTGCGTCATGCCGCGTACTCGGGCTTCCTGCTCCATGCCAAGGGTTACCACGAGAACGGCTGGGACCCGATGGTCACGGTCGGCGGCGGTATCCAGTACAACCTGAACGAGCGTATGGCGCTGCGTGGTGAAATCGCCGCGCGTTACGACAAAGACAACAACACGCGTGGCCAGCTCTCCGATGCGCTCGGCTACAGCATCTCGCACAAGGGCGGTTACACCGACGGCATCGTCAGCGTAGGCCTGGTCTACAACTTCGGTGGCCATGCTGCGCCGGCCCCGGCTGAAAAGCCGGTTGCTCCGCCGCCGCCGCCGCCGCCGCCGGTTGAAGAGCCGGCTCCGCACAACGTCGTCATCGACCTGCGCGGCGTCAACTTCAAGTTCGATCGTCCGAAGCACGGCGAGAAGCACATCGAGCCGACTCTGCAGGTTCCGACGGCTGATTCGATCGCGATCCTCGACCAGGCGGTCGACGTGCTGAAGCGTCAGCCGGAAGTCAAGGTTGAGCTCGACGGCCATACCGACGCGATCGGTGGCGACGCGTACAACCAGAAGCTGTCCGAGCGTCGTGCGCAGATCGTGAACGACTACCTGATCGCGCATGGCGTCAGCCAGAGCCAGATCGTCGGCGTCAAGGGTTTCGGCAAGACGCAGCCGATCGACACGAACGCGACCAAGGAAGGCCGTGCGCGCAATCGCCGCACCGAGCTGAAGGTCGAGAACCAGGGTCACTAAGACCGGTTCGCAGCAGTAACGAAAAAGCCCGGCGCAAGCCGGGCTTTTTCTTTGGGGCCGTCACTTGTGCGATCGTCCGTGTCGTTGCCGTCGCACGCGGTGTTCACGGAACCCACAAGCGGCCATCCATGGCCGCGCTATTCACGAAAAGCTCAACGTGCCAGCACCGGGGTCAGTTCCGGCGCAATCGCCTTGACCATCGCGTTGACCACGGACACGTTGCCGGCGACCAGGTTGCCGCTTTCCGGCAGGCCGTCCTGACCGGTGAAATTGCAGTAGCGCCCGCCGGCTTCGCGCACCAGCACGCAGGCCGCGGCCATGTCCCAGGGCATCAGGCCGATCTCGTAGAAACCGTCGAGGCGGCCCGCTGCGACATACGCCAGATCAAGCGCGGCCGAACCGGTGCGGCGGACGTCCTCGGCCTCCGCGAGCAGCGCCCGCGTCATGCCGAGTTGTGCTTCGAGATGGCGGCGCTGGCGATACGGGAAGCCGGTCACCAGCAGCGCGCCGCCCAAGCCGTCGCGCTTGCCGACGCGGATGCGGCGATCGTTGAGATAGGCGCCGTTGCCCTTGTCGGCGGTGAACAGTTCGTCACGCAGCGGGTCGTAGACGACGCCGAGCGTGGGCTCGCCGTTCTCGAGCAGCCCGATCGAGACCGAAAAATGCGGAAATCCGCGCAGGTAGTTGTGCGTGCCGTCGAGCGGATCGATGACCCAGACATTGCGCGAGTTGCCGGACTGGCCGGATTCCTCGCCAAGCGTCGCGTCGCGCGGATAGGCGCGTTTCAGTTCGCGTATGATCTCCGCCTCCGCGAGCTTGTCCACTTCGGACACGTAGTCGTGGCGCTGCTTCTCGATGACATCGAGACTGTCCAGGCGGTTCATGTAGCGCAGGATGATCTGGCCGGCGGCGCGCGCGGCGCGCACCGCCACGTTGACGGCGGGTCTTGGCATGATGGTTCCGCTGGGCGGGGTTGGAAAGAACGGCGCGCGGTATCGTGACCGCGCGAGCGGCGCGCAGATTAACAGATCGCCGTGCGCCGACCAAACCTGCTTCCGCAAGACAGCCCGATGAATCACTCCACCGAATGACCGAATCTCCCGACAACGCGTTCGCGCGTATCCGTTTCGTGCTGGTCAATACCTCGCATCCGGGCAACATCGGTGCCGCTGCGCGCGCGATCCGCACAATGGGCCTGCGCCGGCTCTCGCTGGTCACGCCACAGGCGTTCCCGCATGAGAACGCCACGGCAATGGCCGCCGGCGCCGACGATGTACTCGCCAGCGCTGAGCTCAGCGCCGATCTCCCCGCCGCGATCACGGACTGCCGCCTCGTGCTCGGCGCCACCGCGCGCCGCCGCGGTGTCGCGCTGGAGGAACTGGATCCGCGCGAGGCGGCACAACGCGTGCTCGCGGCCGCCGCGGCAGGCCAGGAAGTCGCGCTGCTGTTCGGCAACGAGCGCACCGGCCTCGACAACGACGAGATCAAGCGCTGCCACGCAGCGATTGCGATCCCGAGCGATCCGACCTATTCGTCACTGAATCTCGCACAGGCCGTGCAGGTCGTCGCCTACGAGCTGCGCATGGCCTGGCTGGCCGGCGCGGTGACCAGGGACGCCCAGGCGGAACCGGGCGCGAGCGCGGCGGACATGGAGGAATTCTTCGACCACCTCGCCCGGACCCTGGACGACATCGATTTCCACAAGGGCCGTTCGCCGCGCACGATCCTGCAGCGTCTGCGCCGCTTCTTCCTGCGCGCGGCGCCGGATCTGCGCGAATTGCGCGTGCTGCACGGCATCCTTGCGGATGCGTCGCGGATGGCGCGTTTGGCGCGCGAGGAGTGATCGGGGAAGCGGTGAGCCGTGAGCGTCACCGCACGCCTCCTCGTCATCCCGGCCCCGCGACAGGCTCAGAACAGGCCGGGCTTTGCCGGCGTGGGTACGAGGGAACCGGATCCCGGTTTTCATCGGGATGACGAGTGGATGAGGCTGTCGCCGGCTACCGGATTCAGCTCCCGGCCTTCGCAATCAACAACTTGTCGATGCGCGCGCCGTCAAGGTCGACGACCTCGAAGCGAAAGCCGTTCCAGCTGAAATGCTCACCGGGCTGCGGAATCCGTCCGAACTGCGCCATCACCATGCCGGCGGCAGTGCGGAAATCATGGTCTTCCTCGTTCGGCAGCTCGGTCAGGCCGAGCAGCTCGCGCAGGTCGTCGATGCCGACGCTGCCGTCGACCAGCCAGCTGCCATCGTCGCGCTGCACGATCGGGTGCTCGCGCGCCTCCATGAGCGGCGCCGCGGTCTTGCCGACGACCGCGGAGAGCAGGTCGTTCAGCGTGACCAGGCCTTCGATGTCGCCGTACTCGTCGACGACCAGCGCCAGCGGCGTCTCGGCATCGCGGAATTCCTCCAGCAGGTCCAGCGCACGGGCGGTCGCCGGCACGTAGAGCGGCTTTGCCAGCGTGCCGAACAGATCGGCCAGCGCGCCGCGCCCGATCCGGCCGATCACGCGCTTGACCTCGAGCACGCCGAGGATCTCCTGCTCGTCGCCACGGTAGACCGGATAGCGCGAATAGGGCGTCTCGCGCATCACCGCGAGGTTGTCGTCGACGGATGCGTCTGCGTCGAGCCAGGCAATGCGCATGCGCGGCGTCATTACGCTGTCGACGCTGCGGTCGCCGAGGCGCAGCACTCGGTTGACCATGTTGCGCTCGTCCGAGTCGATCACGCCCTGATCCGCGCCCTCGGCGACGAGCAGGCGGATTTCCTCCTCGCTGATCTGCTCGCGGCTGGCCTTGTCCATGTGCAGCATCCGCAACAGTGCGCGGGTCAGCGTGATCAGCACGAACGCGAACGGCATCGCCAGCCAGGTCATGAAGCGCATCGGCACAGCAACCGCTGTCGCGAACTTCTCCGGGTCAACGAGTGCGATGCGCTTCGGTGCGAGTTCGCCGAGCAGCATGTTGAAGAAGGTGATGCCGGCAACGCTCAACGAAACGCCGATCAGGACGCTGTAGGGCGCGAGCCAGGGAACGTCGAGTGCGTCGAACGCGATGCTGATGCGGTCGCCGATGTCCTTGCCGAGCGCGGCACCGGCGCTGATCTGCAGCAGGGTGATGAACACCTGCACGGTCGCGAGGAAGCTTTCGGGCTGCTGGATCAGCGCCAGCGCGACCTGCGCGCGGCGGCTTTCGCGGGCGAGCTGCTTGAGGCGGCTGCGGCGCGCGGTCATCAGGGCCATCTCGCTGAGCGCGAAGAAGCCGTTGCACAGCGCCAGCAGGACGACGAGAACGAATTCGATCAGCATCCGGCTGAATACCCCACGGGCCCGACCCGGAGTGTAGCAATGTCGCGATGCGGGTCCTCAATCGCATCGTCCGTGCCGCGAAGCCGGGACGCTCCCGCCCGGCTTGCGTGCTGCTGTAACATAAACGTCATTTGCTGGCTCGGGTCCTCACACGAGGGCCGGGCGAACAAGGCGGCCCATGGACGTGCCGCCCGCGTGTGACGCGAAGCGCCGCGCGCGATCAGGATCAACCCCGGCCTCGCGCGTGCGCAGGGCACTCCGCAACCGCCACTCCGGCGGTCTACAAAAGGCGCGACCATGTTCTCGTTGCAGACCATTTTCGGCAAAGGTGACAAGTTCTACGGGCTGCTGGAGGCGAGCGCCGATGCCGCGCGCGAATCGGCCGTCGCGCTGGTGCGCATGTTCCAGGCGCGGCCGCTCGCGCCGTCGCTCGACGAGTTCATGCTGGCGCGCAAGCGCGAGAAGGATCTGTCCGCGCAGATCAGCCAGGAACTGGTCAACACCTTCGTGACCGCGCTGGATCGCGAGGACATCGAGGCGTTGTCGGCTTCGCTGAACAAGATCACCAAGTCGATCTCCAAGTTCGCCGAGCGCTATGCGCTGGCCGCGGACCGCCTCGGCGACGTCGACTTCGCCACGCGCGCGGCGCTGCTCGAAAAAGCGGCCGAGGTCATCACGCAGATGGTCGCGCAGCTGCGTCGCGGCATGAACCTCGAAGCGATGAAGGCGCTGAACGACCGCCTGCAGGCGATCGAGAACGAGGCGGATCGCCTGCTCATCGAGCTGTACCGCGATCTCTACAGCGGCCGCCATGAGCCGATCCGCATCCTGCTGCTGAAGGACTTGTTCGAACTGCTGGAAAAGGCGATTGACCGCTGCCGTGACGCCGGCAACGTGGTCTACCAGATCGTCCTCAAGAACTCCTGACACCTGCCGCGCACAACTAGGATCGTCGTCGATGGAACTGACCCTTGTGCTGCTGGTCGTGCTGATCGCGCTGGCATTCGAATACATCAATGGCTTCCACGACACCGCGAACTCGATCGCGACCGTCGTTGCGACCAAGGTGCTGAGTCCGGGGCAGGCGGTGCTGCTCGCGGCGGCGACGAACCTGGTCGGTGCGCTCGCCGGCACCGCGGTCGCCAAGACGATCGCGTCCGGATTGATCGATACCAACATCGTGACGGTCACCCCGGTCGTGCTGATCTGCGCCCTGCTCGGCGCGGTGGTCTGGAACCTGATCACCTGGTGGTGGGGTTTGCCGTCCAGTTCGTCGCATGCGCTGGTCGGTGGCCTGTGCGGCGCCGCGGTGGCGGCTGCGCACGATAACTGGTCGGCGATCATCTGGGCACAGGGCGGCTTGCACTGGTGGGGCGAGAAGGGTGTGCTGCCCAAGGTCGTGGTGCCGATGGTGACCTCGCCGGTCGCCGGCTTCATCATCGGCCTGCTGCTGATGGGCCTGCTTTTCTCGCTGATCGAATTTCTCGGTTCGCGCAAGGGACCGCTGCAAAAGCTCGGTCGCACACGCTTCGCGAACGCGTTCTTCGGCAAGGCGCAGCTCGTATCGGCGAGCGCGATGGGCCTGTCGCACGGCCTCAACGACGCGCAGAAGACGATGGGCATCATCGCGCTCGCGCTGGCCGGCGCGACGGCGTCGGGCACCCTCGATCATGTGCCGTCGTGGCTGCATTTCCTGCGCATCGAGGAAGATGCCGGCCGCCAGTTCGAGATCGCCGTGTGGATCAAGGTGCTGTGCGCGCTGGTGATGGCCGCCGGCACCGCGGTCGGCGGCTGGCGCATCATCAAGACGCTCGGCCACAAGATGGTCAAGCTGCACCCGATCAATGGCTTTGCAGCCGAAACCGCATCGGCCAGCGTGATCCTGACCGCCTCGCATTTCGGCATTCCGGTCTCGACCACTCACAACATCTCGGCGGCGATCCTCGGTGTCGGCATGGCCAAGCGTGCGAACGCGATCCGATGGACCATCGTCGAGCGCATGGTCTGGGCCTGGATCCTGACGTTGCCGGTCACCGGCGGCATCGCCTGGCTGCTGGTCGAGGCGGCGCGGATGCTGGGCTGGCTGGTTTGAAAGGACGGGAGCGGGGAAAGCCTTTCTTGCTCGTCATCCCGGCGAAAGCCGGGACCCGGTGCCTTTCGTGCCGATCGAAGTCAGGACCCTGGGTCCCGGTGTGCGCCGGGACGACACAGTAGCCTCAGATACCGGATACCAACTCAGAGCGTATCGCCACCGCTCGAAAGCGCCTGTTCCATGCGGTCGCCGAGCGTGCCGAGTTCCTCGATCACGCGTTCGATTTCCGATTCGGAGAGCAGCCCGTAGGGCCGGTTCTCGCACAGGTGCAGGTACGGCGAGCCCTCGAGATCGCTCAGCGCGAGATAGCCGGTGCGTTGTTCCCAGTTGAAGCGCAGGCAGCGCGTGCCATCCATTCCGGTGTACGGGCCGATCGGTGTCGAGATGCGCAGGTATTTCGCGCCATCCTCGTCCTCCATCTCGGCGAGATACAGGCCCTGATGCCGGCCATCGGCGAAGGTCAGGTCGAAGCTGATCAGGTACGGATCGTTCGTGCGCAGCGCGTGACGGCTGCCGACGTGGGAGCGGATCTGTTCGAAACTCTGCACGGCACTCTCCTGTAGTTTGCAAAACCGGGCATCCTGCCACGGTTTGCAAACAAACGGTCGCGGCAAAGCCGCGCCACCTTTGTCGCGACAAGCACTTGCGTGCTTGGCGCGGCGGCACATCCTTGTGCCGGAGTGGTTTTCAAACCACTCTCCCCGTTTGGTTCGGTCCGTATGCTAGCGTGCGCCGCCGATGAAGTCAGTCCGCACCAATCCGCCGCCCGGGCACGCCGAGATTCACCGCACGATCGCGGCGATTCCGTCCGGCAGGGTGGCCAGCTATGGCGAAATCGCGATGCGCGCCGGCCTGCCCGGTCGCGCGCGACTGGTCGGACGTGTGCTCGGTGAGACGCCGCCCGGCGTCGAACTGCCGTGGCATCGCGTGCTGCGTTCCGACGGCCGCATCGCGTTCCCGCCGGGCAGCCGCGCGTTCCGCGAGCAGGTGCGCCGGCTCGCCGCTGAGGGCGTGCTGACCCGGAACGGGCGCGTCGATCTCGCGTTGCATGGCTGGGAGCGGAATCTCGATGATCTGCTGTGGGGGCCGCCGAAGCCCATCGCACCTCGTAAACCACACGCCGGGGCAGACCGGCTGCAGCGGCCGCGTCAGCGGCGTTCTGCGCGACCCGAGTCATGACCTGCCACTTTTCTGTGGGCAGGCGGGATCCATCCGCACCATGGAAACATGATGGCCGTCACGAGCGTGCGCGCGTGCCTGGCGATAATCCGGAAATGTGCATACTCGTCAGCCGGATCCTCGTCGCATCCTCGCTACTGGCCGCTTCCGCAACAGCATGGTCGGCTGGCTATATCGTGAACGTCGGAGGCATGACGGGCACGTTCACACCGGCGACGCTCACGATCGCTGCGGGCGACACCGTGACCTTCGTCAACAAGGGCGGCAGTCACAATGCCGTGGCGAGCGATGGCTCGTTCCGCTGCGCGCGCGGCTGCGATGGAAAGGGTGGCAGTGGCGCGCCGAGCAACATGAACTGGGTTGCCAAGGTCACCTTTCCCAAGCCCGGTTCAGTCGGTTATTTCTGCGAGGTTCACGGCACGCCAACCAGCGGCATGCGTGGGACGATCATCGTGCAGCCGACCACGCCGGTCGAGCTGCAGTCGTTCGAAGTCGACTGAGCTCCACCTGCGCTCAAACGAAGCCGAGATTCCTCGCGCTGAAATTGGCGAGATTCGGGAACAACAGGGTGATATCGCTGCCGCTCAAGCCGAACCAGTTCGCGAGCGTGGCCGAGTATTGGTCCACCGATGTGGTCGGAATGATCTGGCCGTAGCCGGAGTCGTTCGGATTGCTGGCTGAATTGAGCAAACTCGGCATTTGCGCCGAGCCCGTGCCGCTCAGGTTGTCGCCATAGAACTTGCCGCCGTTGACCGCGCCGCCGACGACGAATTGATGGGAGCCCCAGCCGTGGTCCGTACCGCCGTTGTTGGGGGACAGCGAGCGGCCGAAGTCCGAGGCGGTGAACGCAGTGGTCGTGTTCGCAAGACCAACGCTTGCGAGCGCGTTGTAGAAGCCGGCCAGTGATCTGGACAGCAACGGAAGCAAACCCTGATGCTGGGCCAGCTCGTCATTGTGCGTGTCGTAGCCGCCGGTGGTGACGAAGAACACCTGGCGTTTGAGCCCCGAGTACCCTGCGACATTGTTGTAGGCCGCCCAGATGAGCCGGGCGACGGTCTGCAACTGGGAGTCGATATCGTAGCCAGTGGGAGTCGGGAAGAACGAGGCGAATGTCGGAGTCGGCGGTGCCAGCGCTGCACTGATGATGCTCGCCGTATCGATCGAATGCTTCAGCGTTGCAGCGTAGGTGCGCTCCAGCGCATTGGCCTGCGTGCCGGCGGTGCGCAGGGAATCGAACGCGGCCTGGATGCCGCTGCCGGCAGGATCGTAGGGATAGTTCAGGGTCGAGGCGCTGGTCGCATTCATGACGTAACCGTTGACGTCCTGCCCGCGGACAAACGCGTCCATGCCGTTGAGTCCGGTAAGGATGGGCAGGCCCGGCGGATTGGCGCTGGCCACCAGATCGGCGACGCGGCCGCCCCAGCCGCTGAGCGGTGTATTGCTGGGCGGGGAGGACTGCCAGTATGAGGACTGGTCGGCGTGCGAGAACAACTGCGGCGGCAAGGCCGGCAAGCCGTTCTGGTACTGATCCTTCGTGACCGGGCCGACCAGGGTGCCGACGTTGGCGACAACGGCCGCGTGCCCCGCGTTGAAGAGCGTCGCCAGTTCCGGCATCCCTTGATGCAGCCCGTAGGTACTGCCGTCGCCCGGACTGCCGGCGCCGTTGGTCGGTGCGTTCAGCGCACGCAACTGCGCTGACGGCAACGCCAATCCCGGACGCACGTTCTGATAAGCGGTACGTGCCGGACCCGACATCGGCACCACGGTATTGAAGCTGTCGTTGCCGCCGTACAGGAAGACGCAGACCAACGCCTTGTAGTCGTTGAACGCGTAATAGCCGGCGCGCGTAGCCGCCTGCACCAATTGGAGGCTGCCGAGCGCCGAAAACGCGCTGACTCCGCCCAGCGCAGCGCAGAGGCTGTCATGGATGAACTTGCGACGATCGGGGCGCATGCCGGTGGCCTATTTCTGGATGACGTATTCGGGCGAGGTATGAATCAGATACAGCGCGCGCTTGATGCGCTCCTGTCGCCAATCCCCACCATTGGCCCATGTGGAATCGATGACGTTCAGGTAACTGATCAGGGTCTGACGCATGAACGGCGACATCTGCCCGGACATGAAACGTGTGCTGTAGGCATCGACCAGGCGATCGGAGGGATCGGCCGCTCCACCGCTGCCGCTGCCGGCCAGTGCGAAGTCCTGTGCGGAGTTGATCTTCACGTCGCCAAACTGGTCGGTCGAACCGCATGCGTCCGCAATATCCGAATTCAACGCATAGTTCTCGAACGCATTGCTGCTATTGGAGATGATGCTGTCGGTGTTGATCTGGAATTCAGGCCCGAGCAGACCGCGCGTCACCATCTCGCCCGGTGGCAGAAAGCTCGGTTTGAAGAAGTTGAACACGGTCAGCGCGTCCAGTGACGCCTGGGCCACACCACTTCCGTATTGGGTATCCGCGGTGTTCCACGCATTGCCGCCGTAGCGGTACGGCTGGTTGGCGTAGTTGATTGCTGCCGTGGTTCCGCTCGCCGGCAGGTTCTGTCCGCAGGCGTGCCGGGCGCCCATCGCGCGCCAAAGATGGGTCAGGCGCAACAAGGGTTCGCGCAGTTTTCCGAAGGTATCCGGACTCTGCCACTGGCCGTTGCGTGATTCGGGATCGAGCAGGATCGCCTGCGCCACGGACTGAAGCTGGTTCTGGCTTTGCCGATTGTTGTTGAATACTGTCGCCACGCGCTGCACGTAGGCCGGGCTGGGATTACTCGTCACCAGGCGCTGGATCAGCTGCTTGCTGATGAAAGGTGCGACATTCGGATGGTTGTAGACGTTGTCGAGCGCGAAGCTCAGGTCCGATTGCGCGGTACCGCCATTCGCGAGTACACCGCCGCTGGCGGCGCCGGGGTAGCTCAACAGCTGCTTGTTGGAAATGTCGTCGGGCAGGCGGGTGCCGTTGTCGTGGTAGCTCGGTGAAATGGCCGGATACAGCGGGTTGGTCGTATCGAACGCGACCATCGGCGTCAGGAAGTTGGCGCCGGTGGTGTAGTCCGGCCCGCAGCCGTTGAAGTTGTCGCTGCCATTCGCATCGCAGTCGGCCCAGTTCCAGCCGGTAAACACGTGGGCGAACGCCGACACCGTGCTCTGCGTATAGGTCGGGATGGGCTGACCGCTACCGGAGAGTTTCACCGTGCCATCGGGATTCAGCATCACCAGCCCGATGCTGAAGAGCTGATTGATCTCGCGTGCGTAGTTCTCGTCCGGATGGATGTTCAACGCAGCGTTGGCGCGCTGGTTGCCCATCATGTTGAGATAGACGCCCATCGCCGGACTCTTCGTCACCTGTTCGAGCAGGGTGCGATAGTTGCCGAACGCATTGCTGGCAAGAATGTCGTAGTAGTACGCCACTCCCGGAGCGAAGCCGTTGAGCGTCGTGTTCTGGTCGGAAACGACCATGATCTCGCTCAGTGCGAAGGCCATGCGCTGGCGCAATTGATCGGTGTGGACGATGTTGTTGTTCTGCGGATCAGGGCCACCGAGCGCACCCAGGAACCATGCTTCCTGCCGATTGTTCTGGCCGATCTGCTCGTGGAGTGTGGTGCCGATCCAGTTGAGATAGCTCATCTCGAGTGTCGGCGTCGCAGCGAATTGCTCGGCGAGCCAGGCCTGGTACCCGATCGCGCGCAGGTGGTGGATATCCGCATCCGTCGGCCCGAATGTGGCCTGGGCCAGGAACCGTGCGGCGTCGGCATCGCTGAATGGTCCCGCAGCTACGCCTTCGAAACCGTCGTGGAACATGATGTCCGGCGCGTGGCTCGGTCCCGTCTGCGCGGATGCGGCGGCGGCGAGGCTCACGCCGACGCCGAAAGCCACCCACTTCGGCAGCAACTTGCGCATAGATGCACAAATGGAAATTGGCATGAACGTGCCCCTTGGCGACGATCGCTACGCTAGCAGTCCATGCGGGACACAACAATGACGGCGCGCACAGTTCGTAACGCAGCGGGCATCAATCAGATTGTCATGAAACCGGTCTTTCACGAGGCCGCGGCCGCGCATGGAGACGCGCAGCGGGGTGGGGTCGCCCTGAAGCCCGCGCGAGACAAGACTCGCGACGCCGGCTGCGGGTTTCGCGGCGCATCCTGCCACACGTATTGAATCGGATCGTCGCTGGCCGCATCCTGAGCGCTTCGTGCCGACGCCAAGGCGGCTTCCGTGCCGCAGCGCGCCTTTTCCTGGACATTCATGGCCATCGACCTTCCTCCCGTCACACGCGCGCTGCTCTTCGCAAACATCGCGATCTATCTCGTGCAGATGCTGACCGGCGACACGCTGATCGTGCATTTCGCGTTGTGGCCGCTCGGTCCTTCACAGTTTGCCGACGTACCCGGCTTTGAGCCGTGGCAGGTCGTCACCTACGGGTTCCTGCATGGCGGCTTCACCCACATCGCGTTCAACATGCTCGCGCTGTGGATGTTTGGCGGCGCGATCGAGAACCTGTTCGGATCACGGCCATTCGCGCTGTACTATTTCGTCTGCGTGATTGGCGCGGCGCTGACCCAGCTTGCGGTCGTGCATTTCTTCACGGGCGGTTTCTATCCGACGCTCGGCGCATCCGGCGGAATCTTCGGGCTGCTGCTCGCCTACGGCATGATGTATCCGCATGCACGCATCATGCTGCTGTTTCCGCCGATCCCGATGCCGGCCTGGCTGTTCGTGACCGGGTACGGCGCGATCGAGCTGTTCCTCGGCGTCACCGGCACCCAGGCCGGCGTCGCGCATTTCGCCCATCTCGGTGGCATGGCGGTCGGTTTTGTGCTGATCGAGTACTGGCGCGGCAAGCTGCCGCTGAAACCGCGGCGGATCCTGATGAGGTAGGGCGGGAATCGTATCGTCGACCGTTCGCTCCTGAGCGCCGGGCCGAAGTCGAAGGGCGGCGACGCTTCGAGTTCGCTGCGTTACGCTGAGTGCGAACGGACCTGAAAGCAGCTCGCCGCGACCCCATGCCCTCAGGCGGACCCCGGATGCTCCCGACCACGCTCGCCGACTGGCTCGACCACCAGCAGCGCGTCCACCCGCGTGCGATTGCGCTCGGTCTCGACCGCGTGCGCGAAGTCTGGCAGCGCCTCGGAGCCCCGGCGCCGGCCCCGGTCGTGATCACGATTGGCGGAACCAACGGCAAGGGTTCGACCGTCGCGTTCCTCGACGCGATGCTCACCGCGTCCGGCAAGCGCGTCGGCGCGTACACCTCGCCGCATCTGCTGCGCTACAACGAGCGGGTGCGCATTGCGGGCCGCGACGCCGACGACGTCGCGTTGATCGATGCGTTCACGCGCATCGAAGCGGCGCGCGGCGACATCGAGCTGACCTATTTCGAGTACGGCACGCTGGCTGCGCTGTGGATCTTCGCGCACAACACGCTCGACGTCGCGCTGCTCGAAGTCGGTCTCGGCGGCCGTCTCGATGCGGTGAACATCGTCGACGCCGATGCGGCGATCGTCACCACCGTCGATCTCGATCACCAGGACTGGCTCGGCAACGACCGCGGCAGCATCGGCCGCGAGAAGGCCGGGATTTTCCGCAGCGGCCGTCCGGCCATCGTCGGCGAGATCGATCCGCCGCGCTCGCTGATCGAGCACGCCGAACGTATCGGCGCCGATCTGCGCCTTGCCGGGCGCGACTTTCTGTTCGAGCGCGCTGCCGATGGCAATGGCTGGCATTGGCGCGGTGATGGGATCGAGCTTGCCTTGCCGCTGCCGCGACTCGCCGCGCCGTGCCAGATCGACAACGCCGCGGCCGCCGTCGCCGCGCTGTATGCCCTGCGCGCGCGCGTTGGCTGGAATCCGCAGGCGATAGGGCAGGGCGTGGAAGACGCGCGCATCGGCGCGCGCCTGCAGCGCTTCGGCGGCGGGCCGGAGCTCGTCATCGACGTCGCCCACAATCCGCAGGCTGCACGCGTGCTGGCCGAGTGGCTGCATGAACAACCTGCACCGGGCCGAACGCTGGCGGTGTTCGGCGCGCTCGGCGACAAGGACGTGCGTGGCATCGTTGCTGCACTCGCCGGCCGCATCGATGAATGGTTTCTGGCCGGCCTTGACAGCGACTCGCCGCGCGGGCTCGATGCCAAAGCGCTGCGTGAACTGCTTTCCACTTCGCTCGCGGCGCAGGCGATTCCCTGGCTCCATGCCGACGTCACCGCCGCGCTCGCCGCGGCGTTCTCCAGCGCGCAGCCGGGCGATCGCGTGCTCGCATTCGGCTCGTTCTTCGTCGCGGCGTCTGCGCTGCAGTTCGCGGCGGAAAGCGGACTGCGCACCGCTTAGCGTCGATACAGCGTGGCGGGCGGGTATAATTGCGACGGTTTGCCGACGCCCACTTTGGATTCCTCATGGATTTGTCGCTGAAACAGCGCCTGCTCGGCGCCGCTGTGCTGATCGCGCTGGCCGTGATCTTCGTGCCGATGTTCATGTCCGGCTCGGCGCCGCAGAAATCCGCGGAGATGGAGACCTCGAGTCTTGCGATTCCGCCGGCGCCGGACCGCGAGTTCCAGACCCGCATGCTGCCGGTCGATTCCGCCGCGCGGAATCCGACTCCGCCGGCGGCGCCGGCGCAGCCTGCCGCTGGCGGCGACAAGATCGCGACGGTCGATACCTCGACCGCACCGAAGCCCGAGGCCTTGCCGACGCCGGAAGCCCCGGTGCCTGCCGCCAAACCCGAGCCTGTGAAGGTCACACCCGCCAAGCCCGAACGGGTGGCGCCTGTGACACCGGAACCGGCCAAACCCGTGCCCGGCCAGGCCGCCAATGGACGCTTCTTCGTGCACCTCGGCGTGTATGCGGCAACGAAGAATGCCGGGGAACTGGTCGCGACCCTGAAGAAAGGTGGATTCCCGGCGTTTGCGGAAACGAGCGAGTACCAGGGCAAGCCCGCCGAGCGCGTGCGCGTCGGACCGTTCGAGGACCGCGCCGCCGCCGAGGCAGCGCGCCTGCGCATCAAGCAGTTGAAGCCGACGCTGCCGGGCAGCGTGGTCCAGCTCACGTCCGACGCCCAGGCCGACGCGCCGGCCAGCGCGCTGCCGGCGAACCGCGCCGGTGGTTGGGCCGTGCAGCTCGGCGCGCTGAAGACGTCCGAGGACGCGAACAAGCTGCGCGATCGCGTGAAGAACGCAGGATTTGCCGCCTTCGTCGACAAGGTGGACGCGAATGGCGCGACCCTGTGGCGCGTGCGCGCCGGCCCGGAGGCCGATCGCGGCGCCGCCGACAAGCTGCGTGCCAGCATCAAGGACAAGCTGAAGCTCGACGGCATGATCGTTACACAGTGAAGCCGGGAATGGAGAATCGGGAATTGGGAATCGCAGAAGCAGGTCGGCTTTTCGCGAACCGCTTTTTCCCATTCCCGATTCCCCATTCCCGATTCCCCGCTTCAAGATGAACTGGGCTGACTACACGATCCTCGCGGTGCTGGGCCTGTCGGTGCTGATGGGCCTGTGGCGCGGTTTCATCGGCGAGGTGCTCGCGCTGGCGTGCTGGGCCTGTGCGTTCTGGGTCGCCTGGCTGCTCGGGCCGCCCCTTGCGGAACGGTTTTCCGCCAGCATATCCACGCCGTCGGTGCGCGTGCTGCTGGCGTATGGGTTGTGCTTCATCGCGGTGCTGATCGCGGGTGCGATCGTCACCTTCCTGATGCGCAAGCTGGTCGAAGGCAGCGGCCTGTCGGGCAGCGATCGCCTGCTGGGCATGGTGTTCGGCCTGGTGCGTGGCCTGGCGCTGGTCGTGCTGGTCGTGCTGCTGCTCGGCTTCACGCCGTTTCCGCGCGATCCGTGGTGGCATCAGTCACAATTGCTGCCGAGTTTCGAGAATGGCGCGCGCTGGCTCGGCGCGCGCCTGCCGGCCGAGGTGGCGCGTTACCTCGATCCGGTCGAGGAGTTCATCAAGCCGCTTGCAGCGCCGCCGGTCCGGAACAAGCCGGCAGCGCCCCCGAAATCGCCTGCCACTTAAGTATCGAAACCATGTGCGGAATCATCGGCATCGTCGGCCAGTCGGAAGTCGCCTCGGCGCTCTACGACGCGCTCACCGTCCTGCAGCACCGCGGCCAGGACGCGGCCGGCATCGCGACCATCGATGGCAACCGCCTGCGACTGCACAAGGGTAGCGGCCTGGTGCGCGACGTGTTCGACCGCGACAGCATGCTCGGGCTGCGCGGCAGCGTCGGCATCGGCCATTGCCGCTATCCGACCGCCGGCTCGGAAGGCTCCGCCGAGGCGCAGCCGTTGTACGTGAACTCTCCGTACGGCATCGCGCTCGCGCACAACGGCAACCTGATCAACACCGCGGCGCTGCGTCGCGAAGTGTTCGAGGACGATCGCCGCCACATCAACACCGATTCCGATTCCGAGGTGCTGCTCAACGTGCTCGCGCACGAGCTGCAGATCCAGGATCGCCGCGCGCTGTCGCCGGATCACATCTTCAAGGCAGTTGCCGGCACGCATGCGCGTTGCGTCGGCGGCTACGCGGTCGTCTCGATGCTGCTCGGCTACGGCGTGCTCGCGTTCCGCGATCCGCACGGGATCCGTCCGCTGGTGCTCGGCGAACGCGAAACCGCGACCGGCAAGGAATATGCGGTCGCCTCCGAGTCGGTCGCGCTCGACATCCTCGGCTTCAGGCTGCTGCGCGACGTCGCGCCGGGCGAAGCAGTGCTGATGACGCTCGACGGCAAACTGTTCACGCGCCAGTGCGCGGAACCGGCCATGCATGCGCCGTGCATCTTCGAATATGTGTATCTCGCGCGGCCCGATTCGATGATGGAGGACGTTTCGGTCTACAAGGCGCGACTGCGCATGGGTGAAAAGCTCGGCGAGAAGATCCATCGCCTGATGCCCGACCACGACATCGACGCGGTGATCCCGATCCCGGACACTTCGCGCACCGCCGCAGGTCCGCTCGCGCAGGCGCTCGGCGTGCCGGTGCGCGAGGGCTTCGTCAAGAACCGCTACATCGGCCGCACCTTCATCATGCCGGGGCAGAGCGAGCGCGTGAAATCGGTGCGCCGCAAGCTCAATCCGGTCGCCCTCGAGTTCCGTAACAAGAACGTGCTGCTGGTAGACGATTCGATCGTGCGCGGCACGACGTCCAAACAGATCATCCTGATGGCGCGTGAAGCCGGCGCGAAGAAGGTCTATCTCGCCTCCGCTGCGCCGCCGGTGCGTTATCCGAACATCTACGGCATCGACATGCCGGTGGTCGCCGAACTCGTCGCGCATGGCCGAACCGTCGAGGAGATCGAGAAGATCCTCGGCGCCGACAAGCTGTTCTACCAGGACCTGGACGACCTGATCTGGGCCGTGCAGGACGGCAACGAGAACCTCAAGCACTTCGATACCTCGTGCTTCTCCGGCGAGTACGTGACCGGTGTCGAGCCGACTTATCTCGCCGATCTCGAATTCGCGCGTTCCGATTCCGCGAAATCGCAACGCCGCGGCGCGGGCTGAACGGCTGCGCCGCGAACGGGCTTCGCCGGTAATGTGTTGGCACTGCCCGTGATCCATCGCGTTCCTCGGGGGATGCGCTAGTGCATCCGGCCCGCACGAATCGTGGTTCTCCCGGCAGGTTTCAAACGTTTCCTTAGCGCAAAGCGTGTCCGCTTGCCGCGTTCCGTGCCGTCGTTGTCATGGATAATGCGGTCGATGGACGGCATAGGGAAACATGAAAGGACATGGCGAGCGGGGCCACCGGAAATCTGTTTGATGCGGCCGAACGCTGCCTCGCTTGCGCCGAGCCGGGACAGAAGCTCGCGCTGACGCAGGCGGCGGTTGCCGCGTTGGCGGCCGGTGAGCTGCACATGGCTCCGGCTTCGAGCGCGCCGGCGCCGATCGGTGCACCCGGGCGTCCCTTGCGTCCGCGTCTGGTCGCGCCGCGTGCGCTCGCGTCGCGCGGTCTCGGTTCCACCGAGGGCAGGGCGGCGCTGGTGCATGCGGTCGCGCACATCGAGTTCAACGCGATCAACCTCGCTTGGGACGCGGTCTATCGCTTTCGCGACATGCCGGCCGACTATTACGCGGATTGGGCGCAGGTCGCGGCCGACGAGGCACGCCATTTCGCGTTGCTCTCCGCGCGACTCGCCGAACTCGGGCACGCCTACGGCGATTTCGACGCGCACGATGGGCTCTGGGACATGGCAATGCGTACCGCCGACTCCTGCCTCGCACGCATGGCGTTGGTGCCGCGTGTGCTGGAGGCGCGCGGACTCGATGTCACGCCGGGCATGATCGAGCGCCTGCGCAGCGTCGATGACAACGCGACTGTCGCGATTCTCGAGACGATCCTGCGCGAGGAAGTCGCGCACGTCGCGGCCGGTTCGCGCTGGTTCACCTGGTGCTGCGCGCGCGAAGGCGTCGACGCGCAATCGACGTTCCAGCATCTGCTCCAGACCCATCTGCGCGGCGGTTTGCGCGGACCGTTCAATGTCGATGCACGGCTGCGCGCCGGGTTCACGCGCGACGAACTCGCGCGGTTGGATGAACTCGCCGCATGAGGCACGTGCCTTCTGCAGCAGGGATCTCCGTCGTTGCGGCCTTTGGCGCCGCGCTCGCGCTGAGCTGGTTGGTCCTGTTGTTGTGGGCGGCGCGCGTCGACGCAGGGTCGCCGCTGGTTGCGACGACGGAGCTGTCCCTGCCCGGCAGCCGTTTCCATGCGGTGTTCGGTTCGGCGAATCCCGAGGCGCAGCGGTTGCGCGTCGATGCGGCCGCGGCGGATTTCTCGGCCTTGCAATCGACCGCGCTGGCAAATATCGCGGCCGGTGATTTTCCCATCCTGCGCTATCGCTTCGACGAATTTCCGCGCACGCTGGAGCTTTCACTGGTGTTTCGTACTGCCGAGGCGCCCGACGACGTGCAGTCGATTTCATTGCCTCGAATCGATCGGCGTGAGGCGGTATTCGATCTCTCGCAGATCCCGTCCTGGAAAGGCACGATTACCGAGCTGGGGTTCGCCGAATTTCCGACCGCCCAACTGGTGCCGCCGGTCGAGGGATTCCGCCCCTTCGTTTTGGTGGGGGCGCAGCTGGAGTCGCTCTCCTGGCGCGGTCGTCTGGAAGCCCTGATCAGTGCATGGCACGAACGCCGCCCCTGGCAGTTGATCTCGGTCAGCGCCGTCGGCCCGGCCGAGACCGGCGACAGCTCGCCGCACTCGCCGCGCCTGCCGCTGATGCTGGCGTTGGGCTTGTTGCCGATCGGCATTTTCGGCTGGGCGATCCTGCGTCTGCGCGGCAAGGCGCTGCGGCGTCTGCTGTTCGTCGGCACCGCCTGCGCATGGATCGTCTGCGATCTGGCGTGGCAACGCGATCTCGCCTACAAGCGCGCAACGGATCGCGATATCTGGGGGAATGCACCGCTCGCCGCGCGCCAGGACCGCGTCCCCGATGCGGAGCTGCGTGACGTCGCTTTGCACATCCGTTCGACGCTGGCCGGCATGCCGAGTTCGACCCGGGTCCTGGTGGGTGCGCCGACGCCGTACGCCGCGTTGCGGCTGATCTATCACGCGGCCCCGCTCAACATCGGCGTGCTGGCCGGCGCGGATGTGGAGCGCGCGGCGGCGGGTACGATCGTCGTGCGTTACGCGGACGATCAGGACGAAGTGAAGAACGGTGTGCTGCAATTCGGCGGCATGACCATGCGAGTGCGCACGATCGAGCAGCGGCCGGATCTGGGCGTCTACGCGATCACGGCGGTGCTGCGATGAATCCGCTGGCGATGCTCGCGACCTGGTGTGTGCCGTTGCTGCTCGGCAGCGGTCTGTATGTTCTGGTCGTCGGCTGGCCGTGTCGTCGTGGTGAGCGCCTGGTCGCGACGGGCCTCGGCTGGATCGTCGGCGTATTGCTGTGCGGCGTGCTCGCACGCCTGCTCGCTGCGACCGACCCGGCGCATGTGCTGATGCACGTCTCGCCCTGGGCGGCGCTGATCGGCGCGAGCAGCTGGCTGGTTGCGTGGTGGTGCCGGGGTGATCCGGTCGCGGCATTGCCGCCGCACGAACCGCGATGGTGGCCATGGGCGCTACTGGCGCTGGTCCTGCTCGGCTGGCGCGGCTGGCTGCTGGCGAGCGACATCCTGCTGCATCCGACCTTGCCGTGGGATGCGTGGGCCGCATGGCAGGCCAAGGCCAAGACCTGGGTCCTGGCCGGCCAGATCGCGCCGTTCGTTTCCTTCAACGATTGGTTGACGCATCCGAACGAAGTCCTGCGCACCGGCGTCGGCTACAGCTATCCGGATCTGCTGCCGTGGGCGATCGTCTGGTTTGCCGGCGCCGGCGGGTGGATCGAACCGTGGATCAATCTCGCCTGGTTCGGCCTGTGGATCGCATTGCTGATTGCGCAATACGGTCAGTTGCGCGCGCTTGGCGTCGAGAGCGGACGCGCGTGGATTGGCGTGTACGTGCTGGGTTCGTTGCCGCTGCTCGAATCACATGTCGCGCTCGGCGGCTATGCCGACCTCTGGCTCGCCGCGCTGTTCGCGCAAGCCGGCTTCGCCTGGTTGCGCTGGCATTGTCGCGCCGAACGACGCCAGCTCGGCGTCGTGATCGGCATCATCGTGCTGTTGCCGATGGTCAAGCTCGAGGGCGCGGTGTGGGCGATCGTGCTCGGCGCCGCCTGCGTGTTCTCGTCCCTGCCGGCATGGCCGCGGCGGCGGCGGTTCCTGCTCGGTGTCGCGTTCGCGACCGCGCTGATCCTGTTGTCCGGCGCCTTCGGTGCCGCCTGGATCGATGTCGCGCGCCGCTATATCGGCAACAGCGCCGCCTTCAACCTTGCCGACGTTTCCGATTCGCTCGGCGCGTTTTGTAATGGCCTGTGGGCGCAGGGAAACTGGCATCTGCTGTGGTTCGCGTTGCCGGTGGTTCTGGTCGGCAATTGCCGTGCATGGATGCGTTCGGCGACGACGCGTCGGCTCGTGGTCCTGGCGGGCGTGTCGTTCCTGCTGATCGCGGGTCTCTTCGTGTTCACCGCGGCAGCGCGTTATGCGCAGAGCTACTCAGCGGTGAATCGATTGCTGTTGCAATTGACGCCGATGCTGGCAGCCCTGTTGATCCTGGCCGCGCAGCGGTCGGAGTCCTCGCAACCGGAAACCTGATACAGCGCCGTAGGTTGGGCTGAGCACAGCGATGCCCAACATGCGAAGCGTCGGGGTTATGGGCTGCTTCTGCCGCGGCCATCCGCTACCTGAATGTTCGCTCCCGCATCCCGCCTGCGCAGCCGCAGGCTCACCCCGCCCCAACTGCTCTGCGCCACGAGCGGTTAGCGCAACGCGGCGCGGTAGATGGAATGGATGGCTCGCGCGGATCGATCCAGCGTGAACGTTTGTTCCCAGCGCACGCGGCCGGCAGCGCCGAGGCGTGCTCGCAGATCCGCATCGCGGAACCGCCCGATCATGCCGGCAAGCGCGGTCGCGTCGCCCGGCGCGACGAGCACGCCGGTTTCTCCGTCGACGACGACCTCGCCGACGCCGGAACCGGGAATCGCGCTGGCGATCACCGGCAATCCGGCACGCATCGCCTCGAGCAGGACCAGGCCGAACGCTTCGCCGCGGTCGAGCGAGGACAGCGCGAACGCATCGGCCGCGGCGTAGGCCGAGCCGAGTGCGGCATCGTCGAGTTCGCCCGCGAACGCAATGCGCCGATCGAGGCCGCGCGCGGTCGTCAGCGCGCGAAGCTCACGCTCGCACTCGCCGTGGCCGACCAGTAGCAGGCTCGCATCCTCGATCTTCGTGAGCGCCTCGACCAGCACATCGAAACCCTTGTAGCGGCTGAGCCGGCCGACGGCGAGCAGACGCAGACCCGCCTGCGTCGGCCACAAGCCGGGCGCCGGCACGGCAGCCTCGGTCGCGGCGATCCCGAGCGGGACCACGGCGGTTTTCGCCCGCCACGGTTTCAGCGCGACGCTCGCGGCCAGATAGGGTCGCGATGTCGCAACGATCGCGTGTGCACGCGCCAGCGTCGCCTGCTCGAACGGTCGGTAGGCGCGGTACGCGGTGCGCAGCCGCCAGTCTGGCGTGTCCGGCGGCACGTCGGCGTGCCAGTGCACGACCCATGGCAGGCGTCGTGCGGCCGGGCTCGCCAGCGCCGCGAAGCAGGACGGGTTCGGGAAGTGCAGATGCAGCAGCTCCGGGCGGAATTCGCGCAGTGCACGCGCGAGTTCGAGCGGAAACGTGGGGCTCAGCGGGGTGTAGACCGGCGCCGCGATGCAACCTGCGCGCCGCACCTCGACGCCGCCGATGCTTTCCTGCGCGCGCCGCCAGTTGCCCGGCCGCTGGTGCACCAGTGCGGCGACGTTGTCCCCGAGCCCCACGCACCACTCGGCCAGCGCCTGCGCATAGCGCTCGATGCCGCCGCGCTCAGGCGTGTAGTACTTGCCGATGTGCAGGATGCGCATGCGCCGCGTGCGCTAGGCCGCGTCGTCTTCGTCGCGCGGCTCACGCGCTGGCCGTCCACCGGCGCGATCCAGCTCTTCTTCTAGGATCGCCAGTTTCTGGGTCAGGCGGCGGATCTGGCGTTCCTGCTTCGAGCGGTCGATATCGAGCTTGAGCAGCCGGATCAGCACCAGGGACAGGCCGATGATGATCGGCAGCACCGGCGCATAGCCGATGCCGGTCACGTGACCGAGCCAGACTACCACGCCCGGAAACACGCCGAGCACGAAGGTCGCCGCCGCGACCGCGAACCACCAGACCGCATACGGCCCGTGCAGATGGTCGCGCCGGACCAGGAACAGGATCGCCCCGGCCAGTACCGCGCCGAGGATCGCCGAGGTGATCTGGCCGGTCAGCATGCGCGGCCACCCCCGGCAAGGGTCTGGTGATGGCGACGACCCGCATCGATCTGCGCGATGCACAGCACCGTCGTATGCAGCATGTAGCGGGCGACCACCGGCCACGAGGCGAACACGCGCGAATGGCCTTCGCGGCGCGGCAGCATCGGCACCGGGGTTTCCTTGATGGTCAGTCCGTTCTTGGCGAGCAGCATCAGTACGCCGACATCCTGGTAGTCGAGCAGGCTCGCGGTCGGGCCGGCCAGGATCTCGATCGCGCGGCGATCGTACAGGCGCAGCCCGGAGGTGAAGTCGCCCAGGCCCAGCCCGGTCAGCACGCGCAGGTATTGCCAGGCGATGCGCTTGGCGCGGCTCAGTCGCTCGACGCAGGTGCCGATGATCACGTTCGCGCCATTGCGTGCCTGCGCGGCGAACAGCGCGGGCAGCGATTCGGGCAGGTGCTGGCCGTCGGCGTCCAGCGTGATCACGCCGGCGTAGCCGTTGCGCAGCGCATAGCGGATGCCGGCTTGGGTCGCGCCCCAGGCGCCGAGTCCGAGCGGCAGGGTCAACGCCTCGGCACCGGCCTCGCGCGCCTTGGCGCCGGTGCCGTCCGTGCTCGCGTCGTCGACGACCAGCACCGCGCAGCCGAGCGCCTTGCGCACGCCGGCGACGACAGCCGCGACGGTTGCGGCTTCATCGCGCGCGGGGATCACCGCCAGGCAGTCGGCGGAGCGGAGAGGGGCAGAGGCGGGGTAGGCCACGGAGAGGGCGAGCGTAAGGGGATCGCGATTCTGCGGATCACGCCGGATCAGGTCAACGGCGCGGGATTGGAGTTCGTCATTCCGGCGTCTTTCAACAGCCGCGTGGCTGGTCAAGCCGGAATCCAACATTTACCGCAAAATTGCGCAATAGCTGGATCCCGGCCTTCGCCGGGATGACGATGAATTGAACCTTCAAATTTCTTCTGGCCGGAGCAATGGGAGCCGAGATCAGGTTCCCTCTCTTCGTCGTCCCGGCGAACGCCGGGACCCAGCGCCTTGTCTCCCCTTCGGCAAGACAGTGAAAGCCACCATCGGCCCATTCGTACATACATGCGTTATAATCGCGGCCGTCCAAGGCCATTCGGAGACCGGCGCCCATGAAACTCAAGATCACCACCGTCGGCAACTCCGCTGGCGTTGTCCTGCCCAAGGAGCTGCTCGCCAAGCTGCGCGTCGAGAAGGGCGATACCTTGTATGTCACCGAACTCGCCGATGGCATCAAGCTGGCCTCGTACGATCCGGAATTCGCGGCGCAGATGGACGCGGCTGAGAAGGTCATGCGCCGCCGTCGCACGCTGTTGCGCAAGCTGGCCGAATAGAGGGAGAGCGCCATGATCGTCTGGCTGGAACCTGCGCTCATCCTCGCCATCCACGAGCGCCAGATCGCCGAGCATGGCGGTACCCAGGGCGTGCGCGACGAAGCGCTGCTGGAATCGGCGCTGGCGCGCCCGCGCCAGCTGCTGGCCTATGGCGAGCCCGCGCCCGACCTCGCCGACCTCGCGGCGGCGCTGGCGCACGGCCTGGCCCGCAACCATCCGTTCCTCGACGGCAACAAGCGCACCGCCGCGGTCGCCTGCGAAACCTTCCTCAATCTCAACGGGGTGGACCTGGTCGCCGATGACGTGGAACTCTATCCGCAATATCTCGGCTTGGCCGAAGGCAGCCTCCCCGCCGAGGACTTCGCCGCCTGGCTGCGCAGCCATACCGTCGCGGTCGGCGACGGGCGGGTGCAGGAGCCTGCGGCGGGCTACGCGGCCCGCGCACCGTCGCGTTGACGAGCCCTCCCTTCAAGGGAGGGTTGGGTGGGGATGGTGTTGTTCACCATCTCCAGCCCGAAGCGGAGGAAGCAAGCCCGCCCAGCCATGGTGGGGGTGAAAAATTTCGTGGCGGACTGTCCGGTTCCTGCTCGCTCGTGCGTCATACAGCTCCGTGGGCCGGAGGCGTACACGCCGCTGGCCGGGACAGGACCGCATGCAGTTGGGGGCTCCGTCTCGTATCTGGCATGGTTACCCAGGCCCACGCCCGCCCGTGTTGACATGGTGATATGACTTCACTATCGTCCGGCCGGCTCGGGCTTGGTTAACCAACGTTAACAATCGATGGGGATGGGGACTGCAACCCGCCCGAACACTCTGGGAGATGTCTCATGAACACGAAGATGAAAGTGCTTTCGCTCGCGCTGATCGGCCTGTGCGGTTTCGCGGGTAGCGCGATGGCGGCTTGCCCGGCGGGTCCGACAACGGCGCAGGGTGGTGCGTGGACAAGCGCGATCCAGTTGCCGGATGCTACTTCTTCGCCGCTTGCAATCGTCGCCGGTGGCCTTGATGGCTCAGCGTGCAAACTGACGTCGGCTCTGGCCCCGACCACTTCTGCTTCGGCAGCAGTCCGTTACACCCACGCGGCGTCCGAGCCGAGTTACCGTTTCCAGTTCCTGGTGGATCCTTCCGCCTTCAGTGCTTTCAATGCTACCGACAGCGTTGTTATATTCCAGGCCCCGGCAACCACCGCGGCTAACGGATTCAACCGTCTCTTGCGCGTCTCTCTCGTGGCCGGCCCGGCGGGTGCGAAGCGCGTCCGTTTCATCGCCCAGTGCGGTTCGGCAGGTTTTCTCTGTGCACAGAGTTTTGCCACGGACTTGCTTCCGGGCGTGAACCGCATCGAAGGCAAATTGACGGTTGGCGCAGGTGCCGCGGGCAGCTTCACGTATTGGGTCAATGCTGCGGCCGGAACCACTGAACCGGCTGCGTCGGGCACGATCGCGAATCTTAACAACGCAGCTTGGGGTGGCGTCTCGGCGGCAAGTCTCGGATTAGCAGCACCAACGCAAACGTTCGCCGATACGCACGGAAACCAGATTGCTGGGTTCGATGCCTTCGATTCGCGTCGCCAAACATACATCGGTCACTAATTTAGAACGCTGGATCTGCAACCAATAATAGCCATAGCCGATTAGGAGTGACTTTATAATGAAACGTAATATCTTGCTGTCCGCCATCGGTGCGACGGTGGTCGCGACTGCGTTCAGCATGTCCGCTGGCGCTCAGACCTGTGCCGCACCGGCTTCTTGGAGTCCCAATGCCGCTGGCCTTCCGGCGATTTCTGACACGACGTGTGGGCATGAAACGGGTATCACCAGCGTTTGTGCGAGCACCTTCAATGCCCCGGCTCGTGCATACGTGGCGCTGATCAATGTGTCTGCCGCCGGTACTTTCACCACCATCACCTTCACCGGTGGTGCGGGCTACACGTACTCCGCGTACTTTATTCCGCAGGCATCGGGTTGTAACACCAATGCAGCGTGCACAACGTCGGCGAGCGGTACGGTTACAGCGAAGCATGCGAATCTGCCGCCGAACTCCTACTATATGATCGTCACTGGCGCAGACTTCGACACGACGGGTGCTTGTGGTGTGTTTACCGCTACGGCGAATGGCACCCTGCCGGTCACGCTGCAGAACTTCACGGTCGGCTAAGCACTGCCTTACCGCTTTTGATACGACCCACCTGCGGCAACGCAGGTGGGTTTTTTTTTGGGATGATTCCTCATGCTTTCTCTCTCAGCTTTGGCTTTTTCCCTGCTGGTGGCCGCACCGGCGCCAGTACCCCATTCCAATCTCGTGATCGCCCCCTGCGATGCCGGCGAACACCAGCAATTCGAGGTCATCACCTGTGACATCGAGCTGAAGAACACTGGCGACAAGCCGATCCATGTGTCCAAGGGTGAGGCCGCGATGGCTTGGGACAGCATCGAAACCGGAGTGATCACCGTACCGGCGCATGGCGTCGCCTACATCAAGGCGAAAGCGTCTTTGCGCGACAATGCCGGTTACGTCAAACATTCTTTCCGTTTCGCGACCGATGAACCGGGCATCCTGGCTGTACGAGGTTCGAACGTGAATGCCTTCGTGTCCACTGTACTCGACGACAGCGCGCCGACGATCGATTTCGGTATGGTCAAGCTGGATGGACCTCTGCCGAGCAAATCGATCACCCTGGCAAGCCGCGAGGTCAATGATTTCCGCATCCTCGAGATCCTATCGAAACCCGACTATCTCGACGCATCGCTGGGCCCCGATGGACGCACGGTGCATGCCACCCTGCGCAAGGATGCGCCCTGGGGACAGCTCCACGACAAGATCAAACTCAAGATCAACGCGCCGCAGCAACCCGAAGCCTGGATCAGCGTTGACGCCAATGCCCAAGGCGAGGTGGTTCCGGACGGCGATCCGTTTTCACTAGGCCTGATGCGCACCAACAACAAGAATGAATTCCTGGTTCGCATGACCAGCCGATCTGGCAAGGATTTCAAGGTCGGTGCGGTGACCTTGGAGCGCTTGAAGGGCAAAGCCGATGTTGTCCCGTGCGTGCCCGCAGAGAGCGGCTGCAAGCTCGTTCGCCTCCGTGTCACCAACGATCAGGCGCTGGGTCGTTTGCAGGGCGTCCTGAACGTCGAATTGCCGGATTTCAAGCGTACCTTGCCGATCGAGGTGGTCGGCATGCTGCTGAGTCCCGAAGTAAAAGTGCATGACTTCAACGAAGAAGTGGAAAAGGCGCGCGAGGCAAAGGGCGCCGCACAGTCAGTCGCTGCAAGTCCCACGCAACCGAAAGGTATCGATATCACACAAGCGATAAAGCAGACCGTGAACAAGGAAGCGGATGTTCCGCCTCCTGGCAAGGGCCCGCTATTGCGTTGGTCGGTCGCCAATGAAGGTTCGATCTACGGTTATATCGTCTATCGGGCGGATGCGGAGACCGGTCCGTTCCTGCGCATCAACAAGGAAATGATCAGGGTGATCGACGATGGTGGAAATGCCGCAGGCTCGTACCAGTGGCGCGATAACTCCGCCGAATCGGGCAAGGTCTATTGGTATTCGATCGGGATGGTCAAGGGCAACGGTGAGAAGCAGCCGCTGACTGGCGCGCAGAAGATCATTGCGAAGTAGCTTCTCAGCGCTCATCGGTCCGCGCATTCGCTGAATGCGCGGACCGATTTTGTCCCGCCATTGCCTATACTCGATGGGTCGGAGGCAGCGGCGTTGAAGCGTTCGATCCGCTGTGCACTGCCACATCCTTTAAGTTGCGGACGTGCCAACGAGCCGCATGCGCTACTGCTCCATGAGCGTCGCGGTAAACGCACCGTTGGTCGTGTTCTCGAACACCCGATTGTTGCCATACGAGTTCAGCGATCCGGAGGCCGCGTTGAGCCCGGTAGCGTTGCCTGTGATGCTGGAACGGGATACATACACTGCTGACGAGGCGCCGATCGAGCGTACGCCAGTTCCAACGTTATCGCTGATCAGCGAGCCGTCTACATTGACCCTCACCAAAGTGCCGTTGGACGAAGCGCTCACGCCGTGACTGCTATTGGCGCTGACCACGGAATTCTTGAGAGAGGCCTTGCCGGAAACGACAAACAGGCCGTACTTGTTGTTTGAGAGTTTTACATTATCAAGAGCGACAGAGGCGACACCTGCGGTTGGGAATACCCATACAGCTCCATTCCCGGAACCTCCCACCGTCACGTTGTGTAGTAGCACCTGTGCGTCGGCTGATGGTTCGATGTCCACTCCGTTCTGAGTGAAGCCGTGGATGGCGGTGTTCTCGATGACGAGCTTGGCTCCGCTGATGAAGCGCACTCCGTTGAGTCCGGTGTTGAGGCCCTCGATCGACAGCCCGCGCAGGGTGACGACGTCGCTGGCGCCTGCAGCAACCACGATTCCGTTGGTGCCGGAGACCAGCACGCCGGCAACCGTGCCGACGGCTTCCAGCGTGATGGATTTCGTGATGGTGAGCGCACCGAAGCCACCCGGATCCAGAACGTCGATGATTCCGGCCGGCGCCGTCTTGGAAATTGCGCCAGCAAACGTCTTGCAGGGTGCCGTTCGGCTGCATGGATTGGCGTCATCGCCGACACCGGACACCCAGGTGCGGGTGGCCTGCGCGTGAGCGAACCCGACCCCCAGGAACAGGAAACTGCCGACCAAAAGAGTACGTAACGCTACAGACATGTTCATGGTCAAACCCCCTTAATTGAGACACGTGCAAAGCAAATCGATACCTGACATGTCATGACCGGAAGCAGTGCCAGGTCGGCATAGTGTGGCACGATAATTATGGAAAAATGCTGCAGCGCGATGGCCGGATGGCACAGGCGTGAAAGCGGCAAGTGGGCGGTGGCGCTAGGGGGAGAATTCCGGGATCGGGGATTTCGCGCGGCCGCAAATCTAGGGCATCGGTTCCCGGTTTGTCTCGTATGGGAGCGGGTCGATCGAGCTCAGGTGCGTTGCGTCATGGTTTTTGAATCGAAGCACGCTTCCCTGCTCGTACCAGTCTCCGAGCACGACGCGTTCGACCTGTACTCCGTCGAAGTCGATGCGATGCACCGCGGGCCGATGCGTGTGTCCGTGGATCAATCGCGGCACGCCGTGTCGCCGCATTACCGAGCGCACAGCCTCCGGATTGACATCCGTGATCGCATCCCCGACCGATCGCGTATAGCGCTTGCTCTCGGCACGCGCCTGCTCCGCGAATGCCTGTCGCTCCTCGATCGGACGCGCCAGGAACCCACGCTGCCACGCTGGCGTATGCGACTGCGCACGAAACGCCTGGTACGGCGCGTCGTCCGTACACAAGGTATCGCCGTGCATCAGTAACACGCGCTCGCCTTCGATCTCGATGACACAGGGATCGGGCAGCAACGTCATGCACGCCCGGCGCGCGTAGGCGTCGCCGAGCAGGAAGTCGCGGTTGCCATGGATGAAGAAGCAGGGCACGCCGCGCACATGCAGGTCGGCGAGCGCCGCGGCGACCTGATCCGCGGTCTCATCCTGGGTGTCGTCGCCGATCCACGCCTCGAACAGGTCGCCGAGGATGTAGAGCGCTTTGGCCTGCGCGGCTTCGGTGCGAATGAACTCGACGAACAGGCGCGTGATGTGCGGGCGGCTGGCGTCGAGGTGCAGGTCGGAGATGAACAGGGTGGTCATGGATGACCTTTTTGCCACAAGGGTCAGGCCAGGCCGAGCCATACCGCGAGCGAACGCGATACGCGGCCCAGGGTATCGTCGTCGATGCGTCCGACCGTCGGTCCCAAGCGTTGACGCGGGACTGTGCTCGGCTTGTCGATCATGATCTGGCTGATCGTGCGCAACCCGGTCTCCGGCATGGCTTCGACGGTGATGCGGACCAGCGGCGCGGAAACGAGCGTTGTCGTCATCGGCAAGACAACGACAGAGGGATAGTCCGGGACCAGATCGGTCTGCACGACCAGCGCAGGCCTTGGCTTGCCGAGGTCACCTTGCAAGGCGACGGTTACGAGATCACCGCGCCTGACCTCGGCGCGCTTCAAGCGGTCCACCCATCGATCTCGGTCAACGCCGATTCGATGAACGCAAGATCAGCGGCGGATTCCTGGCGCGCGATCAACGCAGCCTGGCGTTCCAATTCGGCACGGAACGCCGGATTGCGCGTATCCGGCACCCACATCGAGACCAGCCGGAAGCCGCGACGGCGCATTCCTTCGCGGTAGCGGCTTTCCTTGGTCATCGTCGGTGGCTTGCGTGGCTTGGCTGTCGTCGTCGAGCGACCGGCGCGTCCGCTCCCGGGCTTGTTGGTGGTCATCATGGCTTTCCACAATGGCTGATAACGTGATCATATCACGTATGCACATCACCAAATCTGCCGTTCATAGCGATGCCGCAATTCTCCGAGCAAGTCTTCATCTCTGCGAAAGCCAAGATCCAGCCCTGCTGGATTCCGGCTTGACCAGCTTCGCTGTTGGGAGCCGCCGGAATGACGAGCTTCGACTTGTTCAGAAATTTCCCCAGGAGCCGTTGTGCTACGGCGCCAGCGTCACCTTCTCGATCACCACCGGCGTGACCGGTACGTCGCTGCGAAACGGACCCTGCGGGCCGGTCTCGACGGCGCGGATCTTGTCGACCACGTCGAGGCCGGTGACGACCTTGCCGAACACGCAGTAGCCCGGGCTGGCGTCGCTGGTGTAGTCGAGGCGCGGGTTGTCGACGGTGTTGATGAAGAACTGCGCGGTGGCCGAGTTCGGGTCTTGCGTGCGCGCCATCGCGAGCGTGCCGCGCAGATTGCTGAGGCCGTTCTTCGACTCGTTGACGACCGGCGCCTTGGTCGATTTCTGGCGCAGGTCCTTGGTGAAGCCGCCGCCCTGGATCATGAAGTTGCCGATCACGCGGTGAAAGATCGTGCCGTCGTAGAAACCGCTCTTCACGTAGGCGAGGAAGTTCTCGACGGACTTCGGCGCCTTGTCCGGATACAGCTGGAGCGTGATGTCGCCCATGCTCGTCTTGAGCAGCACCTTCGACGCGACGGTTTGCGCGTCGGTGGCGGCCGGCTTCTCGACGGGTTTCGCGGGGGCCTTCGCGGCCGGCTTCGTGGCTTTCGCGGCGGCCTTGGTTGTCGCGGGCTTTGCCGGCGCGGTCGTCTGGGCAAAAGCAAATGTCGGGACGATCAGCGCAAGTGCGAGCAGCAGGCGTCGGAACATGGAAATCTCCGGAAAGAGGCAGCGGGAAAATGGAGTCGCGAATGATAGGCGGTGCGGGCGCCTTCGTCATGCGGGGACGCAGCGCACGCATGGTGCAGTCAGGCTGCCTTTGCCTTTTGTAGGAGCGGCTTCAGCCGCGATGCTTCCTGTAGCGTGGCGCGGTGGACACCATCCCCACCCAACCCTCCCCTTGAAGGGGAGGGCTTGAAAGCATCGCGGCTGAAGCCGCTCCTACGGACTCCTGCAACGCTGCCGCGCTCGTCACGCTAGCGCTCTATGCGGCCACCCTCTCCCGCGCACGCACCTGCAGCTTGAGGTCGAGGATCTTGAAGTGGTCGCGCTCCTGTTCGAGGTCGGCGCGGGTCAGCGGGTGCTGGTCGAGCCAGCCCGGCGGCAGTTCCAGGCGCAACGCCTTGTCGTCGGCAACGAGGCGCAGCGGCGGCATGGCTTCCGTCGTGCGTGCGCGTTCGAGCAGGGCGGCGAGGCGCAGCAGCGCGGTCAGGCGACGCGCCTCGCGCCGCAGGCGTTCCGGCAGCGCGTCGATCACTTCGCGGTCTGGTTTGCGGCGATGCGAGCGGATGATCGCGGCGAGTGCCTGCTGCCCCTGTCGGCTGAAGCCGGCGAGGTCGGAGTTCGCGACGATGTAGGCGCCATGGATATGGTGCAGGCTGTGCGCGATCGCGAGGCCGATCTCGTGGATATCGGCGGCCCAGCCGAGCAGGTCGCGTTCGAGCCCGCCGAGCTGCCAAGCGTCGGCGACCTGGTCGAACAGTTCCATGGCCGCGTGGTGCACGCGCGCGGCTTGTGCGCGATCGACCGCGTAGCGCGAAGCCAGCGCTGCAATGCTGCCGGCGCGCGGATCGCCGTGCATCGCGCGGCCGACCAGGTCGTAGAGCAGGCCTTCGCGCATCGCGGTCTCGCACACGCCCATGTGGTCGAGCGCGAATGTCGCGAAGGCCGCCTCGAGGATCGCGACACCGCCAGCGATGATCGGCGTGCGGTCCTCGGCGAGTCCGGCCAGGCGCAGGTTGCCGATGCTGCCGGCGGCGAGGATCGCGTCGCGCAGGCGCGCCAGCGACGTGGCGCTGATGCCCTGTTCGCTCCAGCCGTTCGCCTGCACGATGCTGCCGATCGCCTTCGCGGTGCCGGACGAGCCGATCGCCTCGCCCCAGCCGCGCGCTCGGTAATCCGCGGCGAACTGCTGCAATTCGACGGCCATCTCGGTCTGCGCCTGGCGCCAGCGCTTCAGCGTGAATTTTCCATCTCCGAAGAAGCGCAGCGTGCTGGCGACGCAACCCATCTGCACGCTCTCGGTCTCGAGTGCGTCGAAACCCTGGCCGATGATGAATTCGGTGCTGCCGCCGCCGATATCGACGACGAGGCGGCGCTGGCTCGACTTTGCGAGATCGTGCGCGACGCCGAGGTAGATCAGGCGCGCTTCCTCGCGACCGGCGACGACTTCGATGGGATGGCCCAGGGCGGTCTCGGCGGGCAGCAGGAATGCCTGCGGGTTCGCCAGCCGGCGCACGCTGTTGGTCGCGACTGCGCGCACGCGCTCGTGCGGCAACGCGCGCAGGCGTTGGCCGAAGCGCGCGAGGCAGGCGAGGGCGCGTTCGCGCCGTTCCGGTTCGAGGCTGCCGTCCGCGCGCAGGCCCATCGCCATGCGCACGCTGTCGCGCAGGCGGTCGATCAGGCGCAGGCTGCCGTGCTCGTAGCGTGCGACCACCAGGTGGAAGCTGTTGGAACCGAGATCGACCGCGGCGAGCAGCTCACCGTCGCGGATGTCCGTGGCAATGGCGTCCGTCACATGATCCGCTCGCATGGGAGATCTGGATTGTCGCATGTCTTTAAAGCCCCTCTCCCGCCGAGAGAGGGGTGAGTGTTAGGGTTCGGTGCGAAGGTGGCGCATCGTACTCGCCCGGAAACCTCATCCGGCGCTGTGCGCCTCGTGCATCCGCGCCATCCTTGGCGCTCACCCTGCGGGCGGCATTCGCCATGCAAAACGGCTGTCCTGCCGTTTTGTCTCCCGATGGGAGATGGGCAGGCCGGCTGAACTTCGGCACTGCCAGGACACTTACTGCGTGAACTGCGTCAGCAACGTCTGTTGTGCCGAATGCGGCGGATGGTCGCCGGGCGCCAGGCGCGTATAGCTGCCATCCGGCTCCAGACGCCAGGCCAGCGTGTTGTCGGCGAGATAGTTCGCCAGCGATTCGTCGTAGACGCGTTTGGCCAGATCGGGATCGCGGATCGGAAAGCAGGTCTCGATGCGGCGAAGAAGGTTGCGCTCCATCCAGTCCGCGCTGGAGCAGTAGACCTCCGGCGTATCGTCGTTCTGGAACCAGTACACGCGGCTGTGCTCGAGGAAGCGGCCGACGATCGAGCGCACGCGGATGTTCTCCGAGACGCCGGGCAGGCCGGGCCGCAGCGTGCAGGCGCCGCGGATGATCAGGTCGATCTGCACGCCGGCCTGCGAGGCGCGGTACAGCATCTCGACCACGCTGCCCTCATTCAGCGCATTCATCTTGGCGATGATCCGCGCCGGCTTGCCGGCCCGCGCGTGCTCGATCTCGCGCTCGATCTTCTCCATCAGGCCCTTGTGCAGGGTGAACGGCGAATGCAGCAGGCACTTCAGCTTGATGATCGGGCCGAGGCCGGAGAGCTGCAGGAACAGCAGGTGCGCGTCCTCGCCGATGTCCGGGTTCGAGGTCATCAGGCCGAAGTCGGTGTACAGGCGCGAGGTGATCTGGTGATAGTTGCCGGTCGACAGGTGCGCGTAACGGCGCAGCACGCCTTGCTCGCGGCGCACGATCAGCAGCATCTTCGCATGCGTCTTGTAGCCGACCACGCCGTACACGACCTGCACGCCGGCCTCCTGCAGGCGGTTGGCGAGGCGCAGGTTGGCCTCTTCGTCGAAGCGCGCGAGCAGCTCGATGACGACGGTGACGTCCTTGCCCTGGCGCGCGGCCTCTATCAGATGGTCGACCAGTGGCGAATCGTTGCCGACGCGGTACAGCGTCTGCTTGATCGCGAGCACGTCCGGATCGACACTGGCTTCGCGCACCAGTTCGATGACCGGGCCGAACGATTCGAACGGGTGGTGCAGTAGGATGTCGCGTTCGCGGATCGCCTCGAACAGGCTCTGCTCCTCGATGACGGCCGGCAGCACGCGCGGCAGGAAGAGCGGAAACTTGAGGTCGGGTCGGTCGAGCTGGTCGTAGACCGCATTCACGCGGCTCACGTTGACCGGGCCTTCGCAGCGGTACACCTCGGGCTCGGTCAGTTCGAAGTTCTGCATCAACATGTCCGAGATCCCCTTCGGACAATTGTCGGCGACCTCGAGGCGTACCGGTTTCGCGTAGCCGCGGCCCCTGAGTTCGTCGCGCAGCGCGAGCGCGATGTTCTCGACCTCTTCCTCGTCGACGAACAGCTCGCTGTTGCGCGTCACGCGGAACTGGTACGAGCCTTTCACCTGCATGCCCGGGAACAGCTCATCCATGAACTCGTGCAGGATGCTGGACAGGAACACGAAGTCGTAGGCCGACTCGGCGACCTCGGCAGGCAGGCGGATCAGGCGCGGCAGCGAGCGCGGCGCGCGCACCAGCGCCATGTGGCCTTCGCGACCGAACGCGTCGCGACCCTTCAGCACGACCGCGAGATTCAGGCTCTTGTTGAGGATGCGCGGGAACGGATGCGCCGGATCCAAGCCGAGCGGCGACAGCACGGGCAGGATCTCGTTGCGGAAATAGCCCTGCAACCAGCGTTTCTGCTTGACCGTCCAGGTGTCGCGCTTCGAGAAGCGGACGCCTTCGCGTTCGAGTTCCGGCAGTAGGATCGTGTTCCAGAAATCGTACTGCGCCTTGACCAGGGTCAGCGCGCGCTCGCGGATGCGCGCGAGCACCTCGCTCGGCGGCGTCGCGTCCGGCCCCGGGCGCAGTTCGCCGAGCGCCGACTGCTGGCGCAGCACGGCGACGCGCACCTCGAAGAATTCATCGAGGTTCGTGCACGAGATGCACAGGTAGCGCATGCGTTCGAGCAGCGGCACGCTCGCGTCCTCGGCCTGTGCGAGCACGCGGAAGTTGAACTCGAGCTGCGCCAGCTCGCGGTTCAGGTGCAGCGCGGGGTCCTTGAGGTTCTGTTGTACTTCGCGATTCATGCAGCGGTCCGTCGTTGATGTGCCGTCTCTCATTCGAGCAGCGCGCGCTGCGCGACACGCTCGTCCGGTTCCAGCGGAAGGAACCCTTCCTGGCGCACCAGCGCCTGGCCTTCGTCGGAAAGCACATACGCGAGGAAGGCCTGCGGCAATTCTGCCAGCGCGCGGCCCGGTGGGCGATTGACGTAGATGTACAGCACGCGTGAGAGAGGATAGCGCCCCTGGGTGACGCTTGCGGGATCCGGCACGACGCCGGCATCGGCAGGGCCAATCGCCAGCGGCTTCACCAGGCCGTTGACGTAACCGAGCCCGGCATAGCCGATCGCCTCGCGGTTGGTCGCCACCGTGGCGACCACGGCGCCGTTGCCGGGCCAGGCGATGACTTCGGCGCGGAAATCACCGCCGCACAACGCGGATTCGCGGAACATCTCCCAGGTGCCGGAGCTGTTGTTGCGCCCCGTCGCAAGTGGCTCGGCGGCGCCGAGCGTGGCGTCCGCGTCCGGTTCCAGGTCGCGCCAGCGCCGGATCGCGCGCGGCGCCCCGCAGCGGCGTGTATCGGAATAGATCGCATCGAGCTCGGCCAGCGTGATGCGTTGCAGGGGATTGTCCGGATGCACGAACACCGCGATCGCGTCGTGCGCGACGACGAGGCGCGTCGGCGCGTAGCCGTAGCGCGCGTGGAAACGGGTTTCCTCGGCCGTGCTCATCGGCCGGCTCATCGAGCCGAGATCGGCCGCGCCCTCGATCAGCGCATTCGGCGCGCTCGCCGAGCCGGGCGTCTGGATCTGGAAGCGCGCCTTCGGATGCCGCGCGTGGAAGGTGTCGGCCCAGCGTGTGACCAGCGCACTTGCGGTGTCCGAGCCGACGCTGGTCAGGCTCCCGGAAAGGCGATCGTCGGCCCCTGCCATGCCGGTGTGCAGGCCGGCGATGACGAGCAGGGCGGCGAACGCACGCCTCATGGCGCTTCGGCCAGTGCCAGCGGCTCGAGCAGGCGTTCGCGTCCGAACACGCAGGTGAACGTGCTGCCGACGCCCGGTTCGCTGCGGATTTCCAGGTGCGCCTGGTGCAGCTGCAGCACGTGCTTGACGATCGACAGGCCGAGGCCGGTGCCGCCGGTCTCGCGCGAACGGCTGGTCGAGACACGATAGAAGCGCTCGGTGAGCCGCGGCAGGTGCTGAGGCGCGATGCCCTGGCCGGTGTCGATCACCGACAGGCGCCCGCCGTTCGCGTCGCTTTCCCAACGCAGGGTGATGCGTCCTCCGGCCGGCGTGTAGCGCACCGCGTTGCTGACCAGGTTCGAGAATGCGCTGTGCAGTTCCTTGGTCGATCCGGACAGGTCGTGCTTGCCGATCAGTTCGGTCGTGACCGCGTGCGAGCTTTGGCTGAGCGCGACGGCCTCGCGGCGCAGCGCCTCGAGCAGCGAGCGCAGGCTGATGCGTTCCTGCGGCAGCTCACCCTGTGCCTCGAGCCGCGACAGCGTCAGCAGGTCCTCGACGATCTGGGTCATGCGCCGGGACTGGTTGCGCAGCTCGTGCAGGATCGGTTCGTACTCCGGCATCGATTCCGGTTCAATCATGTCGAGGTAGCCGTGCACGACGGTCAACGGCGTGCGCAATTCATGCGAGACATTGGCGACGAAATCGCGCCGAACCTGTTCCAGGCGCATCAGCTGGCTGACGTCGCGCGCGACCAGCAGCGCGCGGTCCCCGGCGTAACGGATCAGGCGCAGGCTGAGGCGAACGTTCTCGTCGACCGGCGCGGCGAGGTCGGTCAGCGGCTCCGCACTCTCCGCGCGCAGCCACTCGGCGAAGCGCGGGGCACGTACGAGGTTGGTGAGCGGGCCGCCGATGTCGTTCGGATACTTCAGGCCGAGCAGATGGCCGGCCGCGGTGTTGAACCACTGGATGCGCTGCTCGCGGTCGAGTGCAACGACCGCGTCCGGCATCGCCGCGGCGGCGTCGCGGAACGCGCGCAGCAGGCGCACCAGGCGCCGTTTCTCGTCGACCGCCGCACGCTGGCGGCGCCGGAACAGGTTCTGGATCTCGTCCCAGATGCCGGCGCCGTCGGCGGCCGGCAGGCGGTGCCGGCTGGCCAGCAGGTGGCCGAGGCGGGTCAGCCTGAACATTCCGTACGCGAGCGCAGCGATCGCGACCGCGAGCAGGCACTGCGCAATCGCGTGCAGCCACCAGCCACACGCAAGCGCGACCAGCGCCGGCAGCACGAGGCGCCAGGCGCTGGATCGCCACGCTCGGCCGAGGCGTGAGGGCATCAGCACCCCCTCGCGGGACGCATCAACGCATGCGGCGGCGACACCTCGAACTCCCTCTCCCCCAACCCGAGGTTGGGGGAGAGGGTTGGGGTGAAGGGGTGGGGCGTCGCGCAGAGTGCATCGTGGGGGGGCACCGAAAGCGATGATCGATGCAGGTCAACCGACGAGGGTTGGGTGCGAATCGATGCCGTCGCGGAGCGCGGGAATGCCTCGGTCGTTGCGTGCATGGCGGGCACTGTGTTGAGCAGTCGATAAGCGGCGGAGAATCACGTACAGATGTTACGCCCGCAGCTCACACGCTGGTCGAGAAGCGATAGCCGGCGCCACGCACGGTCTGCACCAGCTCATCGCGGCCGAATGGTTCGAGCGTCTTGCGCAGGCGCCGGATATGCACGTCGACAGTGCGTTCCTCGACGTAGACGCCGCCGCCCCAGACATGGTCGAGCAGCTGGCTGCGCGTGTAGACACGCTCGGCGTGGGTCATGAAGAAGTGCAGCAGGCGGTACTCGGTCGGGCCGATATGCACCGGCTGCTCGCCGCAGAACACGCGGTGCGCCGCGCTGTCGATGCGCAGTCCGCCGAGTTCGACCACGCCCTCGGCGTCCTCGCCGTGCGTGCGGCGCATGACCGCGCGGATACGTGCGAGCAGCTCGCGCGTCGAAAACGGTTTCACCACGTAGTCGTCGACGCCGGCATCGAGGCCGCCGACGCGGTCGGTCTCCTCGCCGCGCGCGGTCAGCATGATGATCGGTACCTCGCGGGTGAGGTCGTCCTTGCGCAGGCGGCGCGCGAGGTCGATGCCGCTCATGCCGGGCAGCATCCAGTCGAGCAGGATCAGGTCCGGCACGCGCTCGCCGATCGCGGTCTGCGCGGCGCGCGCGTCGGGCGCGTGCATCGCTTCCATGCCGGCCTTGCGCAGCGCGAACGCGACCATGTCGCGGATCGCGGTTTCGTCTTCGACTATCAGGATGTGTTTTTGCACGTCGTCACCGCTGGGCGGCCCGGATGGAGCGCTTCATGACGGCATCATTGCAGCAAAACGGTTACACCTGAATGACAATTGTCCCCTGCGAGGTCGCCAACCACGCACTGGAGCCGCCGCGCCAAGCCCTCCGTGTTGCGGGAATATTACAGTTTCATGCGTCGTGACGGGCGCAGCGGATCAGTGCGGCTGACAGCAGGTGAACGTCGGGGTCAGCGAATCCGGGGTGGAAGGGGCGCCGCGCTTGCGCAGCTCGAGCACGGTCGGCGTGAGCTGGGTGATGCGCGCGTCGATGCGGCTGCGCTGGTAGTAGGTCAGGTCCGATTGCCTGGAAAGCGCCTTGAGCTGGTTCAGCGCATCCTCGGCATGGCCGGTCAGGTACGCCGCCTCCGCATAGGCTTCGGCCGCACGCACCTTGTCGCCGGCGAGCTGGTTCGCGCGGCCGTAGCTCTTCTGCAGGTCCGGATCGTCGCTGTAGCGTTCGACCAGCGGGCGCAGCAGCTCGAGCGAGCGGCGCGCGCTCTTGTCGTCGGCCTTGGCGAGCAGCGCGTCCGCATAGGTGAGAGTGATCGCGCGGTTGCCGGGGAACTCGTTGCTCAGCCGTTCGTAGATAGTCAGTGCATCGGCATGGTTGCCGGCCTGGTCCTCGGCGTTCGCCAGCCCGAGCCGCAGCACTTGAGAGGTCGGCTGCTGTGTGGTGAGTTTCCTGAGTTCCGCGACCGCCCGTTGCGGTTCGTGCGTGTCGATCAAGGCGAGCGCATAGCCGTAGCGGTTGGCGATCGTGTCGAAGGCCTTGTTGTCGCGCAGGTTGTCGGCGTAGTAGGCGCGCATCGCGGTAGCGGATCCTGCGCTCAGCACGCGCGCGCGTTCGCGCATCAGCTCGAAGTCGCTGAGCACGGCCTTGCCGCGCACGTAGCAGGTGGTGACGGAAACGCGTGGCAGGGTCTTGCCGGCACCGCTGCCGGCATCGACCGTCATCGTTGCCGCGTTGCTGGCGGCAACGGCACTCGCCTGGTCCGGCGGGCTCGTTTCGGTGGCCGCGCTGCTCCTCGCCGGCAACGCCAGATCCAGGTTTCCGGTCCGGATCGGCGCGGACGCGGGTGGCAGATGCGTCACCTTCGGGCAACCCAGTTGTTCCGCGCGCGCCTTCGCCTCGGCGATGCGTTTGGTGTCGAGCGGATGGTCGAGCAGGAATTCCGGCACGTCGACGCCGTTCACGCGCATCATCTTCTGCAGCGTCTGGAAGGCGCCGGCCATCGCCAGCGGATCGAAGCCGCTGCGCGCCAACGTCTGGATGCCGACGCGATCGGCCTCTGCTTCCTCGCCGCGCGTGAAATTGATCTGGCGCTGCTGGATCAGCGACGTGCCGGTCATCATCGCGGCCACGCCAGCGTCGTCGCTGCGGTGCGCGGTCGCGAGCATCACGCCGAGCATGGCGAGCATGATCGGCACCGACATCTTCTTCTGGTCCTCGAACGCGCGCAGGATGTGCTGCTGCTGCACGTGCGAGATCTCGTGTGCGAGCACGCCGGCGAGTTCGTCCTCGCTCTGCATCGCGGTGAGCAGGCCCGCGTTCGCGGCAACGAAGCCGCCGGGCGCCGCGAACGCGTTGATCTGTTCGTCACGCACGATGAAGAACGTGAACGACATGTCCGGATGATCGCTGTTCGCGACCAGCCGCCAGCCGAGCGCGTTGATGTAGTCATTGAGCAGCGCGTCGTCGAGCACGAGGTTGTACGCGCGTATTTCCTGCAGCATCGCGGCGCCGTAGTCGTGCAGGTCCTGCGGCGACATGATGCCGGCCGCGGAACTGCCGATGTCGGGCAATTTGACCTCCGGCTCGCGCGCGCCGGCAAGCGCGGCGATGCAGGCGGCGGTCAGGACGGAAAAGCCTCGAAGCAGGCGCATGGCAATACCAACGGAAAGACTCGCTTCGGACCACATTAGCGCGGCATGGTTTCCACCGCCACCTGGTTTGCACATTCGCAGGTGGACGTGCGGGCGGCGCTCAGTGCGCGTTCATCCGTGATCCGCCCGCGACCGTGAACTTGCAACTCGCCCGTACTGGCCGCACTCTTTGCCGCATTGTTTTTCCGTACGGAAACAGGTGGATGAACCGCGTTGAGATCTACACCACGGCGATTTGCCCTTACTGCGTCATGGCGAAGAATTTCCTGAAGCACAAGGGCCTCGATTACGAGGAAATCCGCATCGACCACGATTCCGCGCGTCGCGAGGAGATGCTCTCGCGCAGCCTCGGGCGACGCACCGTGCCGCAGATCTTTGTGAACGGCGTGCACATCGGCGGCTACGACGATCTCGTCGTGGCCGATCGCGGCGGCCGCCTGGGCGAACTGGTGGATGCCGCGAAATGAGCGATCGCATCGGCGAGTTCACCGCATTCCGCCAGCGCATGAACGAGCGCATCCTGGCCCAGGACAATCAGGTCGTGCGGCGTTTCTTCGCGCTGGACACGCAGACCTACAAGGCCGGCGCGCTCGACGTGAAGACCAAGGAGATGCTCGGTCTGGTCGCCTCGCTGGTGCTGCGTTGCGATGACTGCATCAGCTATCACGTCGCGCAGTGCGTCGAGGCCGGCGTCAGCGAGGACGAATTCTTCGAGGTGTTCAGCGTCGGCTTGGTCGTCGGCGGATCGATCGTGATTCCGCACCTGCGCCGCGCGGTCGATTTCCTCGACCAGATGCTCGGCAGGAATGCAGAAGCGGGCGCCCCGCCGTGAAACTGAGCTGCTAGCGCGGCACCCGCAGCAACCTCACTCGCGCGCCATTGCTGCCGTGGCCGCTGAGGCGGTCGAGGCCGACCTGGTCGAAGTCGGCGATCGGCGTTGCCGCAACCGAAAGCGTGCAGACCTCGGGATGCCGGGTTCCAATCGCCAGCCGGCAATCGAGGCTGGCGTTGTTGTCCGTATCGCCCAGGTGGAAGGTTTCCGCATCCTGGCTGCTCGGCTCGGTGAATTCGAAGATGCGTGGCGCACCGTTGTCGTCGGGAACGAGTACCCATTGACCGCTCCAGGCGCTGCCGGTCGGGCCGGTCGCGAAACGCGAGCGCGCGAGCGTCAGCGCGCGGACCTGGACGTCGCGCCCGCCTTCGCTGCGGACCAGATAGGCGCGGGCGTGGGTCGGCGACAGGAACTCGAGCTCGAGGCGCGGACCGGCTTGCGCAGACGGCAGGCTACCGGTGGGTGCGAACATCGGGTCACCGTTGGCGAGCTGCACCAGCGAAACCGTGGCGACACGTCCGGTCGGACGTGTGCTGCCGAAATACCAGGTCGGCGCGCCCGACTCCGCGAATCCGAACAGCCCGACGGCAAGCTGGCCGTCCTGCAGTTCGATGCTCGCGCCGCTGCCAGCGGACATCGGACCACTCGCGGCACTGGCTTCCGACCACCAGAATCCGTTTTCCGGGGTGGGCGCCGATGCGGGCGCGCCGGTGTCGATCAGGTGAAACGCAAGCAGCGACGCCGCGCCGTTCATCGCATAGACGCGAACGTGGTAGATCTGCCCCGGCAGGATTGGCACGCCCGCACTCGCGGTCGGATCGACGCGCAAATTGAACGGAAGCGGGTGCTGGCTGTCGCATCCGGTGGTCGGCGACTTCAGCTCGACGCTGAGATCGGTGCCGTCAAGGGTTACGCGCTCGATCGTCGGCATGCAGCGCGCCGGTGCCGTACCCAAGAGATTGATCTGCGGCGATCGCTGCACCATGGTCGCCGTCGGCGTGGCGAGCAGGATGCGCAGTTCCGGCGTCGCGTCGTCGGCGGCCTGCGCGCTGACGCAGGCCAGCAGCAATGCGCAGACGAGGGCGCTGCCTGCGATCCGCGCTGCAAGCTTTGTTGTACGACTCGGTGACATTCGCGGATAATGCGCGACCCTGCGGGCTTGGGCAAGTCGGGCGTGCAGGAGTACCTTGTTTGCGCAAGGTTTTTTCCTGGCATCCCGACGATCGCGGTCGCCGCAAACTTGCAAAGTAGGCGCGTCCGCCGCGCCAGCCATCGCCTCCGCGCCCGCGGTACCGATCGGCACACAGCCAGTTTTCTTTCGAGCGCGATACCCGATTCGCGCAGCACGGAGTTCGTCTGATGAGCAAGACCATTGCGGTGATCCGCGGCGACGGCATCGGCCCGGAAATCATGGAAGCGACCCTGCGCGTCCTCGAGACACTGCAGCTGGGTTTCCAGTACGACTTCGTCGAAGCCGGTCTTGCCGCACAGGAGAAATTCGGCGAGCTGTTGCCGCAGGCGACGCTGGATGCGATCACGAAGCATCGCGTCGCGCTGAAGAGCCCGCTGACCACGCCGGTCGGCGAGGGCTTCAGCTCGATCAACGTGGAACTGCGCAAGCGTTTCGATCTGTACGCAAACGTGCGTCCGGCGATCTCGTTTCCGAACACGCGCTCGCGTTTTCCGGAAGGCGTCGATCTGGTCACCGTGCGCGAGAACACCGAAGGCGCCTACATCGGTGAAGGCCAGCAGGTTTCCGCCGATGGCGAGACCGCGACCCTGACGCAGAAGGTCACGCGGCGTGGTTCCGAGCGCATCGTGCGCTATGCGTTCGATCTGGCGCGTCGCACCGGACGCAAGAAGGTCACCGTCGTGCACAAGGCGAACATCCTGAAGTCGACCTCGGGCCTGTTCCTGAAGGTCGCTCGCGAGGTCGCCGCGCAGTATCCGGACATCGCCTGCAACGAGATGATCGTCGACAACACCTGCATGCAACTGGTGATGAGGCCGGAGCAGTTCGACGTGATCGTCACGACGAACCTGTTCGGCGACATCATTTCCGATCTCTGCGCCGGCCTGGTCGGCGGCCTCGGCCTCGCGCCGGGCGCGAACATCGGCGCCGATGCCGCGATCTTCGAGGCCGTGCATGGTTCCGCACCGGACATCGCCGGCAAGGGCATCGCCAATCCCTGCGCGCTGCTGCTCGGCGCGGCACAGATGCTCGATCACCTGGAGTTCGGCGACGAAGCCCTTCGCCTGCGCACGGCGATCCGCGCCACCTTGACCACTCGCGACCGCGTCACGCCGGATCTCGGCGGCAACGGCACGACCGATTCGTTCGCCGACGCGCTGATCGAGCGCTTGCGCGCCTGACGAAGCGCAATGCAGCCATGCGTCAGTGCATGGCTGCAAGATGGTCGAGCACGCGCAGCGCGCCCTTGCCGGGACGGTAGCCCAGCGTCAGCGCGCGGTGGACGAAGCCGACCGCCTCCTCGACGGCGTCCTCGAGCGAGAGGCCGCTCGCGATGCCGGCTGCGATCGCCGACGACAGCGAGCAGCCGGTGCCGTGGCTCTCGCCGCGGATGCGCCGCTGGTGAAACCAGTGCTCGCCGGCCTTCGTCAGCAAGAGATCGGAGACTTCATTGCCGGCGAGGTGGCCGCCCTTCAGCAGCACCGCGCGTGCGCCCTGTTCCAGCAATGCGGCGGCAGCATCGTGCATGTCGCCGGTGGTCCGGATCGACCGTTCGAGCAGCCGCTCGGCTTCGGGAATATTTGGCGTCAGCAGATCCGCGCGCGAGAGCAGATGCCTTTGCAGCGCTCCGGCGAGGTCGTTGCTGGCGAGTTTTGCGCCAGTGGTGGCGACCAGTACGGGATCGAGTACCACCGGAATGCGCGGATGGCGCGTGAGCGCTGCGGCCACTTCGCGTGCGATGCCCGGCGTCGCCAGCATGCCGATCTTGATCGCGCCGACACGAAAATCCGCGAGCACCGCATCGAGTTGCGCGCGCAGCGTCGCCAGAGGGGGCGTATGGATTGCGGTCACGCCACGCGTGTTCTGCGCGGTCAGCGCGGTGATCACGCAGGTACCGTGAACGCCGAAAGCGGCGAACGTGCGCAAGTCGGCCTGGATGCCTGCGCCGCCGCCGGAGTCGGAACCGGCGATCGTGAGTGCGATGGGGCGAGGGAGGCGTTTCGAGGTCATGTCGTATTTTTGCAACGCTGGAGGCAAACCCGCTTCGCGGACGAAACGATTGAAAAACCGAGAGTTGGATGGGCTGGCGGCGATCGATCGCAAGGAATATCGACGCGGCGCTTGACTTCTGTTGCGTTTTCGCCAAAATCCGAGACCGATTACACCACAGCCGTTCCACTACCGCAGCAAGGGGCTATGCAGCGGGCAACAGCAATCGCAGGGAGATGGATGGGAGCGCTAAGCGCAGGGCTGGCGCTCCCATTTTCTTTGATGGCGCATGCCGTCGCTTTCGACGGCGGGCTTGCTGCCGCGTCTTCCGCGTCCTCCTCCAGAGTCGAAGCCGCCGCAGACGAACCCGTTCTGGGGCGCTGGCACGACTACGCGCTGTCGAGCATCACGCCGCAATTCTCCTGGGCGGTGCTGCCGCCCTCATATGGCGCGCCGCAGCTGTTGGACAATTATTCCGGTGATGTCGCGCGCGCGCCGCTGTTCAAGGCCAGGGAAACCTCGGCGACGCGGCTCGGCATTTCGGTCGCGACGGGCACGGTCGCCGACACGCCGGCCGTGTTGCCGAACCCGAGTCCGCACCTGATCGGTGTGCCGCAACCGGGCCTGCAGCGCACGGTCATCGCGCCGACGCTCGCGAGCGACTGGGGCGACCGGGGCACGCTGCGCCTGACCGGCGTGCTTGCCTATCAGCGTTTCGCGAGCCTCGGCCTGGGCATGACGGCCACCGATGGCTGGGCGCCACCACCGCCGTGGCTCAGCGACAGTTCGTACGGCGCCGGCGCGCGCGTGGACGTTGGCAGTGCGATCGGCAGTCGTCTGCGCTGGGATGTCGGCTACCAGTCGCGGGTCGGCATGGGCGCATTCGCGAACTATCGCGGCGTCTTCGCGGATGCCGGCAATTTCGACATCCCCGCGAGCGCGACAGCGGGCCTCAGTTATGCGCTGACACCGCAGTTCGCGGTCGACATCGGTGTGCAGCGCGTGATGTACAGCGCGATCAAGCCATTCACGAGCTCGAGTCTGCCGACGCGGTTCCTGGCCCTGCTCGGCGATGGTTCGAGTCCGGTGTTCGCGTGGCGCGACCTCAACGTCTACAGCATCGGCTGGACCCTGCGCGACGAGGACGTCGGCGATGTGCAGTTGCGCTATACGACCCGCCAGCAGCCGATCCCGACCTCGACGCTGCTCGCCAATGCGCTCGCTCCGGCGACTGCGAACGACATGATCTCGCTGGGTTGGTCGCGCGGCTTCGGCGCCAGCTCGAACCTGAGTTTCACCGCGAGCTACGCGAGTTCGCCGTACTATCTGCTGATGCCGAGCTATCTTTCGCGCAGCGACGGTACCGCGAGCCAGTTCGAGTTCGAGGCGATCTGGGCGATGCGCTTCTGACGAGCGCACCGCGTCGCCCGTTCCGGGTGGCCCGTTACAGCATCTCCGACGCGTAGTCCGCCAGACGCGAGCGTTCGCCACGACGCAGCGTGATGTGCGCGCTGTGCTGCCAGTCCTTGAAGCGGTCGACTGCGTAGGTCAGGCCGGAGGTCGTCTCGGTCAGGTACGGCGTGTCGATCTGCTCGACGTTGCCGAGGCAGATCATCTTGCTGCCGGGGCCGGCGCGCGTGATCAGCGTCTTCATCTGCTTCGGCGTCAGGTTCTGCGCCTCGTCGATGATCACGTAGCGGCTGAGGAAGGTGCGCCCGCGCATGAAGTTCATCGAGCGGATCTTGATGCGTGAGGCGAGCAGGTCGTTGGTCGCCGCGCGACCCCAGGCGCCGCCCTCCTGCGGATTCGTCAGCACTTCGAGGTTGTCGGTCAGCGCGCCCATCCACGGCGTCATCTTCTCTTCCTCGGTACCGGGCAGGAAACCGATGTCCTCGCCGACCGAGACCGTCGCGCGCGTCATGATGATCTCGCGATAGCGCTGCTGGTCCATCACCTGCGCGAGCCCCGCCGCGAGTGCGAGCAGGGTCTTGCCGGTGCCGGCGGTGCCAAGCAGGGTGACGAAGTCGATCTCCGGATCCATCAACGCATTCAGCGCGAAGTTCTGCTCGCGGTTGCGCGCCTGGATGCCCCACACCGAGTGCGAGGCACCGAGGCGGTAGTCGTCGACGATCTGCAGCACCGCCTTCGGGCCGTCGAGGCGCAGCACGCGCAGCTCGACCTCGTCCTCGCCGGGCAGGTACAGGCTCTGGTTCGGGTGCCAGTCTTCGTCCTTGCGGCGCTTGAGTTCGTAGAACGTGCGGCCGCGCTCGGACCAGGAGCGCAGCTCGCCATGGCGCTCCCAGAAATCGGCCGGCAGTTCGGCGAGTCCGTTGTAGAGCAGGCTGAAATCATCCAGCGCGCGGTCGTTCTCGTAGTCCTCGGCGGTGATCGCGTAGATCTTCGCCTTGATGCGCAGGTTGATGTCCTTGGACACCAGCACGACCGCTTCCTTGGGGCGCGCCTCGCGCAAGGCGACGACCGACGCGAGAATCAGGTTGTCGGGCAATGTGCGCAACGTGCTCTTGTCGGCGACGACGTGTGCGGTGGTCTGGAAGTACAGGCGCCCGGCCTTGGGCCGGCGATCCAGCTGCAGCCCCTGCGGCTGGCGCAGTTCGATGCCTTGCTCGATCGGATGGCCGTTGCCGGCAACCATCAGCTCATTGAGGAATCGGCTGACCTGGCGCGCGTTGCGCGAAGTCTCCGAAGTGCCTTTCTTGGCGGCATCCAGTTCCTCGAGCACTGTCATCGGGATGAACACGTCGTGTTCTTCGAAGCGAAACAGGGAGGTCGGATCGTGCATCAGCACATTGGTGTCGAGCACGTAGATGCGCTTGCCTCGGGTCATGCGGGATTCTCGAGAGAGGGCAGGGCGGAGCGCGCGGCTGAAGCCGGGCGGACCGGGAACCAGGAATAGCAGAACCATGCGACGATCACGAGTACGTGAGCCGCAAACCGGGAACAGCAGAACGAAACGACGATCACGAGTGCGTGAGCCGCTCCAGCACGGCGGCCGCGTGGCCGGCCACCTTGACGCCGCGCCACTCGGCGACGAGCACACCGTCGGCGTCAATCAGGAAGGTGCTGCGGATCACGCCGATGAAGCGCCGGCCGTAGAGCGCCTTCTCGCCGAGCACGCCGAACGCGTTGCACCAGGTCTCGTCGGTGTCTGCGACCAGCGGGAACGGCAGCTCGTGCTTGTCGCGGAATTTCACGTGCGACGCCGCGGAGTCGCGCGAGACCCCGACGATCTCGCAGCCGTGCTTGCGGAATGCCGGGTACAGGTCGCGGAATGCGTGCGCCTCGCTGGTGCAGCCCGGCGTGGCGTCCTTCGGGTAGAAATAGACGACGACGTGGCTGCCGCGCAGGTCGGAAAGCGCGAGCGTGCTGCCGTCCTGCAGGACGCCCTTGAGTTTCGGAACTTTCTTGCCCGTCTCGAGCATCGTCAGAACTTCATCGGGTCCATGATCGCGTCGAGATTCAGGCCGTCGCAGAACTCGAGGAAATCATCGCGCAGCGCCGCGATATGTGTCGTGTTCGGAATGCCGATCGTGATCTGCGCGGAAAACATGTCGGCGCCGGTCTGCATTGCGCGGTAGCGCGTCGAGTGCAGTTGCTCGATCGAGATGTTCTGCTGCGCGAAGAACTCCGCAAGCTGGAACAGCACGCCCGGTTTGTCTGCGGCAACGACCTCGACGACGTACGGCAGCAGGTTCGACTGCTGCTGCTTGGCGCTGGTCCGGAAATGGGTGAGGCGGAGCTCGCCGTCACGGTCGAGCCGCGCCAGCGCGTTCTCGAGTTTCGCGATCGCATCCCACGCGCCTTGCGCGAGTGCGAGCACGCTGAGCTCGTTGCCGAGCGTCGACACGCGAGCCTCGGCGAGATTGCAGCCGCATTCGGAGATGCGCTTGCTGACCGCGACCAGCGGAGATTTCTCGGCCGCACTGAATGCGCTGATGAGCAGGTAATTTTCGTTGGACGCGGGACGCGGCGTGTTGTCGCTCAAAGCCTGCTTTCCTGCCTGCTTCACGGTTCCATCGTCCTGTCGATGCCGGCGCCGACCACCGGCACCCATCGGCCGCAGAATACTGGCGAGTTCCGGGGGTCGCAAGGGAAGCCGCGTGCCGCTTCAGGTTCTGCGATCCCTGGACGGATCGCCGGCAGGACGGCCATGTTCGATGCGGTCCCGGCACGCGTCCGCGGGCCGCAGATGGACTCGCCCGGACGTTCCCAAGTAGTATCTGGCGCTCCGCAAGCGCTTGTATTCTCCCTTGATCCTTTCCGGCAGCATCTGTGCATTGGCGACGCCGCTGCGCGCGCGCGACGACGTGCTCGACCTCGACGCATTCGGTCGTCTGATCGACTATCAGCTTTCCGGTGGCACGCGTGCGCTCGTGGCCGCAGGTTCGACCGGCGAAGCGGCCGCGCTCGACGACGCGGAATATTCCGCACTGATCGAATTCGCCGTGGCGCGCGTCGCCGCGCGCGTACCCGTGCTCGCCGGCACCGGCCTGTCGGCCACCCGCAAGACGATCGTGCAGACGCAGCGCGCGCGCGCTGCCGGCGCCGATGCCGCGCTGGTCGTTGCGCCGGCCTACGTGCGCCCGACCCAGGAAGGCCTGTATCGGCATTTCAGTGAAGTCGCCGACCGTGGCGGCCTGCCGGTCGTGCTCTACAACGTGCCCTCGCGCACGTCCTGCGACCTGCTGCCGGAGACGGTCGCGCGTCTGGTTGGACACGGCAATATCGTCGGCATCAAGGAAGCGTTGCCGGATCCGGCGCGGATGAGCGCGCTGCTCGAATTCAGCAGCGCAAGCTTCCGGGTGCTCTCGGGCGACGATCCGAGCGCCATGCGCGCGCTGCTGGCTGGTGCCGACGGTGTGGTCTCGGTCGTCGCGAACGTCGCACCACGCCTGTTCGCGATGCTGTGCGAAGCCTGCGCGTCCGGCAACGCGCAAGGCGCCGAAGCGATCGACCAGCGGCTGCGGCCGCTGTACGCGGTGCTCGGCATGGAACCGAATCCGATCCCGGTAAAGTGGTGTCTGGCCGAGCTCGGCGTCGGCGAGGCGACGCTACGCCTGCCACTGGTGCCGTTTTCCGTGGTCCATCATGCGGTCGGCCAGGATGTGCTGAACGGTCTCGGACTGGGCGAGGCGGCGCGTGACGCCGGGTAAGGTAGACTACGCGGATGACTGAAAACAGGATGGTATTCGTGAGACGCACTCCTTTCGCGCTGCTGGCCGTGCTTGCTGCGGGTTCCCTGCTGACCGGCTGCGATTTCATGCATCGCCATTTCGGTCACAAGGATGCCGAGTACCGGAAGTCCGTCGAGGAGCGACCGCTGGAAGTGCCGCCGGACCTTGATACGCCGAACAGCAGCGGCGCGCTGGTTATCCCGTCGACATCTGCGGTGTCGAGCGCTGCTTCCGCAACAACAACTTCTTCGGCGCCGCCTGCATCGGCGTCGGCCGCGGCGACTTCGTCCTCCACCCAGCCGCCGGCCTTGGTTGCGCCGACCACCGCGGGCGTTGCCCTTAGTGGCGGCGGGCTGCACGTGGCCGACACGGTCGAGAGCACCTGGTCGCGGGTCGGGCTGGCCCTCGAGCGTTCCGGCGCGGCGACGATCCAGGGACGAGACGAGGCCGGTCGCACCTACACGGTCGAGACCACCGGTCAAACCACGGCGGAGGCGGGCTGGTTCAAGAGGGCGATCACGCTCGGCCATGCCGGCAACAAGGTCACGGCCAAGGTCGGCCTGACCGTTCGCGTCAGCGCCGATGGCGCGGGCAGCAAGGTCAGCATCGAAGGCGCGACCGACGATGCCTCGAAGGACGCTGCGAAGTCACTGTTGGAGACGCTGCGCAAGCGTCTGTCCTGAGAAGGTTGTCCATGGTCGCGCGCGGTACCCGCGCGCGAACCGAATGCGGCGGCATTGCGTCAGCGGTTGACGCTCAGCGTTCCAGCAGTTTCAGTTTTTCGGTCTTGCCGTCCCATTCCTTGGCATCGGCGGGCGCATCGATGCGTTCGGTCAGCACCGGCCATGCCTTGGCGAGTTCCGCGTTCAGCGCGATGAAGCTTTCCTGGCCGGCCGGCACGTCGTCTTCCGGGAAGATCGCATTGGCCGGGCATTCCGGCTCGCACAGTGTGCAGTCGATGCACTCTTCCGGGTCGATGACCAGGAAGTTCGGCCCTTCATGGAAGCAGTCGACCGGACAGACCTCGACGCAGTCGGTGTACTTGCACTTGATGCAGTTCTCGGTGACGACGAAGGGCATGATGAGGTCGGTTCAAGGGGTTGTTGATGCGCTCGAAACTCGAAGGAGCGCAATCTTCAAACGAGCCAGCGTCGAGGCTGGCTCGAAGCGGATGTTAGTTGAAAAGTGCGGCCAAGGATGGCCGCTCTGGATTCCGGTGCGATCAAGGCCATCAAGGCTATGCGACGTTCGGAACTGCAGCGTTCATGGACGAACGCAAAAACTATTGGCGCTCCCTACGAGGTTCGAACTCGTGTTCCCGCCTTGAGAGGGCGGTGTCCTAGGCCACTAGACGAAGGGAGCGCTGTTTTGGAAAAGCCGAGCTGCGTAGTATAACGAATCAGTAACACGCGGCAAACCTTTGGAGCAGCAGCAACGGATGAATTCGGAACGCATCGAACAGGACACGTCGACCGCCGGGTCGTTCCGCATCATCCCGCGCGCCGAGCACTCGATTTCACGCAAGAGCATCTCCTCGGGCGCGCTGCGTGTGCTCTACCGCCTGCACGAAGCCGGTTACCGCGCGTTGCTGGTCGGCGGCGCGGTGCGCGATCTGCTGCTCGGTGGCCACCCCAAGGATTTCGACATTGCAACGGACGCGACGCCGGAGCAGGTGCGCGCGCTGTTCCGCAACTGCCGCCTGATCGGCCGACGCTTCCGCCTCGCGCATGTCGTGTTCGGACGCGAGATCGTCGAGGTCGCGACCTTCCGCGGCAGCAGCGACGACGGCAGCGGCGATCGCCATCTCGTCGACGGTCGCCTGGTGCGCGACAACGTGTACGGCAGCATCGAGGAAGATGCGGTGCGCCGCGACTTCACCGTGAACGCGCTGTACTACGACATCGCCGACTTCAGCGTGCGCGATTCGGTAGGCGGCATGGCCGATCTCGAGCACAAGGTCCTGCGCCTGATCGGCGATCCGGAGCAGCGTTACCGCGAGGATCCGGTCCGCATGCTGCGCGCGGCGCGTCTTGCGGCGAAGCTCGGCTTCGAGGTCGAGCCGGCCACTGCGGCGCCGTTTGCGGCGCTCGGGCCATTGCTGGCCGAAGCACCGCCGGCGCGCCTGTTCGACGAATCGCTGAAACTCTTTCTCGGCGCACACGGGCTGGCGAGCTTCCGCTCGCTCGAGCGCCACGGTCTGCTGAAGCATGTGTTTCCGGCGACTGCGCGCGTGCTCGACGGTCACCCCGATTCGCCATTCCGACGACTCCTTGAACAGACGCTCGCAAGCACCGACGCGCGCGTGCGCGAGGACAAGCCGGTGACGCCAGCCTTCCTGTTCGCCGCGATGCTGTGGGAGCCGGTGCGCACCGCTGCGCAGGCGATGGTCGACAACGGCACCGATGCCGCCGTCGCGTGGCAGCATGCGGTCGATCGCGTGTTGCGCGAGCAGGCGCAGCGTGTCGCGATCCCGCGCCGCTTCACGATCACGATCGAGGAGATCTGGTCCCTGCAGCCACGTTTCGCGCAGCGCACGAAGAAGCGCGCGTTCCGCCTGCTCGAGCATCCGCGGTTTCGCGCGGCTTACGATTTCCTCGTGCTGCGTTCCGGGGAATCGCCGGAACTCGCCGACCTCGCGGCGTGGTGGACCGACGCGCAGCAACTCGGTCACGATGAGCTCATCGAGCGACTGGCGACGGCGCCTGCCGGGCCCGGTGATGCTGCGCCTGGTGGCGGCAAGCGCAAGCGTTCGCGCCGTCGTCGTCGCAAGGCAGGCACGGCGGCCGGAACACCGAACTCGGTGAAAGACACCGGTGAATGAGGCGCGCGCAGTCGAGCGCGCGTACGTGGCGCTCGGCAGCAATCTCGACGAACCCCAGCGGCAGATCAGGCTCGCGTTCGAAGCGCTCGGCCGGATTCCCGACACGCGCCTGCTGCGCCGGTCGCGCCTGTATCGCAGCGCACCGTGGGGCATCACGGAGCAGCCCGCGTTCGTCAACGCGGTCGCCGAGCTTGCGACCGCGCTCGGTCCGCGCGAACTGCTCGAAGCCCTGCTCGCGATCGAGCGAGAGCAGGGGCGCCGTCGTGACGGCATGCGCTGGGGGCCACGTACGCTCGATCTCGACCTGCTGATCTGGGGCGGGATGCAATCGACGCAGCCCGGACTGGAGTTGCCGCATCCGCGCATCGCCGACCGCGCGTTCGTGCTGGTGCCCCTGGCGGAACTCGATGCCGATCTCGTGATACCTGGCGTCGGTATCGTGCGCGACCTGCTCGCGCGCGTCGATGCGAACGAATGCGTGCCGATTGATTGATCCGAAGGGCAAATCCGTGAACATCCGGTTCCGCATTTGCCCGCCCGCCAGTGGTCGCCGCGCCGGTTCAATGAACCCATCGCTTGGCGACACGGATCATGCGGGGAATAATGCGCGTTCCGATTCCAGCGGATAGCCGCCCCCGATGTATGCGAATGCCGCGACCGGCGCCCCGGTCACCGTGCCGGACCTCCATGAGCGCAAGCGCCGTGCGGAGAAAATCGTCTCGATTACGTCGTATGACGCGAGTATCGCGGCGCGCGCGGACGAGGCCGGTGTCGATCTCGTGCTGGTCGGCGACTCGCTTGGCATGGTCGTGCAGGGACACACGAGCACGCTGCCGGTCACGGTCGATGCAATGGTCTACCACACCGCCTGCGTGGCACGCGGGCTGCGTCGCGCGCTGCTCGTCGCGGACATGCCGTTCATGAGCTTCCGCGATCCGGCGACGGCACTGACGAACGCGGCGCGCCTGATGGCCGAAGGCGGCGCCGCGATGGTCAAGCTCGAGGGCGCTGGCTGGGTCTGCGAGGTCATCGATGCGCTGAAGCGCCACGAGGTGCCGGTCTGCGCGCATCTGGGTCTGACGCCGCAATCGGTGCATCGCCTGGGCGGCTACCGCGTGCAGGGTCGCGCGAGCGCCGATGCGCAGCGATTGAAGGCGGACGCGAAAGCCGTGCAGGACGCCGGCGCGGACCTGCTCGTGCTCGAGTGCGTGCCGGCCACGCTGGCCGCCGAGATCACGCAGGAACTGCGCATCCCGACGATCGGCATCGGTGCCGGTGCGGCCTGCGATGGTCAGGTCCTGGTCGTGTACGACCTGCTCGGCATCACGCCGGGCAAGCGGCCGCGCTTCACCAAGGATTTTCTCGCAAGCACCCAATCCGTCGTCGATGCGATCGCGGCGTACACGCACGCGGTGCGCAGCGGCGAATTCCCTGCCGCGGAACACAGCTACTGATGCGCACCGTCACCAAGGCGACCGAACTGCATGCGCTGGTCGCCGAGTTCCAGCGCGGCGGTCGTCGCATCGGCCTGGTGCCTACCATGGGCAACCTGCATGCAGGTCACTATTCGTTGATCGACATCGCGCGGTCGCGCGCCGACATCGTCGTTGCCAGCGTGTTCGTGAATCCGACCCAGTTCGGTCCGAACGAGGATTTCGCGCGCTACCCGCGCACGCCCGAAGCCGATGCGGCCGGGCTCTCAGCAAGCGGCTGCGATGTACTGTTCCTGCCCGCCGTCGAGGATATGTATCCGTACGGCGCGGAACGCACGGTCCGCGTCAGCGTTCCGGAGCTTCCCGACCTGCTCGAGGGCGCGATCCGGCCAGGACATTTCGACGGCGTCGCGACGGTGGTCGCGAAGCTGTTCAATCTCGTGCAACCGCAGCTTGCGGTGTTCGGCCAGAAGGATTACCAGCAGTTGCTGGTGATCCGGCGCATGGCGCGCGATCTCAGGCTGCCGATCGACATCGTCGGCGCGCCGATCGTGCGCGAGGCGAACGGCCTCGCAATGAGTTCGCGCAACCAGTACCTGGACGCGGGGCAGCGCGAGCGCGCCAGCAGCATCCACGCGACCCTGCAGTCGATGCGCGAGCAGGTACTGCATTCGGCCGAACCGTTGCCGGCGATCGAGGCAAGGGCGCGAGCGAACCTCGAGCAATCGGGCCTGGTTCCGGACTATGCGGTGCTCCGCCGTGCCGACGACCTCGGCGAGCCGGCGGCCGGGCAACGCGATGGGCTGGTCGGGCTGATCGCCGCGCGGTCGGGTTCGACGCGGCTGATCGACAACCTGCTGATCGGGCCGTAGCATTTTTGTCTTCGCTTGTGGTATTCTCCCAACTGTCTTAGGGATTTCCGCAACGTCTGTTGCCAGTCCCGAGGACACGCAGGGCGCATTTAGGTAATCGTCACTCCGATTAAGACCCTCGCAGCGGCAATCGCGCGAGGGTTTTTTTTGTCCCTGATTTAGACGAATCAATGAGTTGCGCGCGCGACCTGTGCTGATGCAAGCGCCGATGCTGCACTAGCACATGCTTTGATATACTGTTTCGCACGCACTTGTTGTGCGGAAGCAACAGTCAGCCGCGGAGATCCCATGCACCTCAACATGCTCAAGGCGAAGATCCATCGCGCCACCGTGACGCACGCGGAGTTGCACTACGAGGGTTCCTGCGCGATCGACGGCGACCTGCTCGATGTCTCCGGCATCCTCGAGTACGAGCAGATCCACATCTACAACGTGAACAACGGCGAGCGCTTCTCGACCTACGCGATCCGCGCGGACGAAGGCTCGGGCATCATCTCGATCAACGGCGCCGCAGCGCATCGCGCGCAGCCGGGCGACATCGTCATCATCTGCGCCTACGGCGGCTACAGCGACGCCGAAGCCGCGCAGCACAAACCGCAACTCGTGTACGTGGATCGCCACAACAAGATGACGCACACGAACCGCTCGATTCCAAAGCAGGCAGCCTGACAAGCCTGTTGCTGGGCCGGCATCCTTCTTGCCGCGTAGATGCTTGTGTAGGAGCGGCTTCAGCCGCGATGCTTTTTCACCATCCGTGACATGCCAAGAGCTTCGCGGCTGAAGCCGCTCCTACATCATCATAGTCAACGCCATCATGACGCGTCGGGCGTAGCCGCTGACTTGCGTCCGCACTCACGCAACGCCCATGCAACATGCTCGCGCACCAGTGCGGACGCATCCTGCGCGCGTGAGCGCAACGCCTCGATGATCGCCGGCGTCGGCGCTGCATTGCCGAGCGCGACCGCGATATTGCGCAGCCAGCCTTCGTAGCCGGTACGTCGGATCGCCATGCCGGCGGTGCGATCGAGGAATTCCTGCTCGCTCCACGCGAACAGCTCGACCAGCATCGCTCCGTCGAGGCCATGCCGCGGCGCGAAATCCGCTTCCGGAGTGCTCTGCGCGAACTTGTTCCATGGACAGACCAGCTGGCAGTCGTCGCAGCCGAAGATCCGGTTGCCGATCAGCGGACGCAGTTCCTCGGGAATCGAACCGCGCAGTTCGATCGTGAGATACGAGATGCAGCGTCGCGCATCCAGCTTGTACGGTGCCACGATCGCGTGGGTCGGGCAGATCTCGATGCAGCGCGTGCAGGTTCCGCAATGTGCCGTTGCCGGCGCATCGACCGGCAGCGGCAGATCGGTGTAGATCTCGCCGAGGAAGAACCACGAGCCCGCGTCACGGCTGAGCAGCAGCGTGTGCTTGCCGATCCAGCCGAGCCCCGCATTGCGCCCGAGCGCCTTCTCGAGCACCGGCGCGGAATCGGTGAACACCCGGTGGCCGAACGGCCCGGTCACACCAGCGATCCGCTCCGCGAGCTTCTGCAGACGGCTGCGCAGAAGCTTGTGGTAGTCGCGCCCGAGCGCGTAGCGCGAGACATACGCGCGCTCCGCATCGTTGATCACGTCCCAGGCGTGCGCGATGCCGGAAGGCGCGTAGTCCATGCGTGCGGAGATCACGCGCAGCGTACCGGGCTGCAGGTCCGCGGGGCGACTGCGTTTCCCGCCATGACGCGCCATGTAGTCCATCTCGCCGTGATAGCCGGCGTCGAGCCAGTTCAGCAGGTGCGTCTCGTCCTCGTCGAGTTCGATGCCGGCAACGCCGACCGCCTGGAAGCCCAGTTCGGCGCCCCAGTGGCGGATGTCGGCAAGCAGCGCGCCGTAGTTGACGGTTGTGGTGTCGATCGAGGTCATGCGGATGCGGCGATGGTCCGAATCGCAGCATAGCGCGCGCGCTGCGCGTCGACGCACGCGCCTATAGAATCGCGCGATGCCCGCGAATGCCCGCTCAACTTCACTGTATCGCGCCGATCAGGTGCGCGGCATCGATCGCCACGCGATCGAGCAGCTCGGCATTCCGGGTTTCGAGCTGATGCAGCGTGCCGCCGCGGCTGCGTTTGCGCTGCTGCGCCGACGTTGGCCCGCGGCGCGCCGCATCGCGTTGCTCGCCGGTTCCGGCAACAACGGGGGCGATGCCTTCCTGCTTGGCGCACTGGCGCTGCAGGCAGGGTTTGCGGTCGAGGCGATTGCGCTGACCGCCGGATCGGGCGGTGATGCGGCACGTGCGCGCGACGCGTTCGAGTCCGCGGGCGGCCACATCACGATCGCGGACGCGGGCACGGAAATCCCCGACTCGGACATCTGCGTCGACGGCTTGTTCGGCACCGGCTTGGCGCGGCCGGTCACGGGAGTCGCCGCCGCGTTGATCGGCAAGCTCAATGCCGCACAGCGCACGGTGCTCGCACTCGACGTGCCGTCGGGCCTCGATGCCGACAGTGGCAGCCGGCTCGGCGCGTGCGTGCGTGCCGAGGCGACGATCAGCTTCGTCGCCTGGAAGCGCGGCTTGTTCACCGCCGACGGCGTCGACTGTTGTGGAGCACTGGAACTGGCGACGCTGGACCTTCCGGAGAATGCATATGCCGGGTTCATCGCCGACGCCGAACTGCTCGACGATTCGATCACCGGACTGCTCGCGCCGCGACGCCTCAATGTCAACAAATCCAGTTTTGGACATGTGCTCGCGATTGGTGGTGACGAAGGCATGGGTGGTGCGATCCGCCTCACCGGCGAGGCGGCGCTGCGTTGCGGCGCGGGCCTGGTGAGTATCGCCACGCGGCACGAACACGTACTCGCCCTGAATGCGGCGCGACCGGAGTTGATGGCGCACGGCGTCGACGATCCGGCTGCGCTCGCTGTGTTGCTCGAGCGCGCCACCGTCGTCGCGGTCGGCCCTGGCCTGGGGCAGGGCGCCTGGGGCCGCGCGCTGGATGCCGCGGCGCTCGATTCCGGCAAACCGGCAGTCGTCGATGCGGATGCGCTGAACCTGCTCGCGCAGGTGCCGCGCGCGCTGCCTGCGCACGCGGTGCTGTCGCCGCATCCGGGCGAGGCTGCACGCCTGCTCGGCAGCGATGCCACGGCCGTCCAGCGCGACCGTTACGCCGCGGCGCGCGAGCTTGCGGCGCGCCATGCCGCGGTCGTCGTGCTGAAAGGAGCGGGCAGCCTGATCGCGGATCCGCAGGGGCGTGTGGCGGTCTGCCGCTGGGGCAATCCGGGCATGGCTTCCGGCGGCATGGGCGACGTGCTGACCGGGGTCATCGCAGCGCTGCTCGCGCAGGGGCTGTCGCCGTGGGATGCCGCACGCCTCGGCGTCGCGCTGCATGCGCGCGCCGGCGACCTCGCTGCTGGCGAGGCGCCACGTGGCCTGCTGGCAACGGACCTGTTTGCCGCCTTGCGCCGGTTTTCGAACGGGTTCGCCTGATGAGCGCTCGCGTGGTGCTGCATGATGTCGATGAAGCCGCGCTCGCCGAACTGGCCGCGCGCCTGGCGCCCGCCGCGCGCGGTGGCGGTGTGATCCATCTGGCCGGTGAGCTCGGAGCCGGGAAGACCACGTTCGCCCGCGCGCTGCTGCGGGCGCTGGGCGTCGGCGAGCGGGTCAAGAGCCCGACCTACAGCCTGATCGAGTCGTACTGCGTCGCCGGTCTCGACATTCATCATCTCGATCTCTACCGCATCGCCGGTGCGGGTGAACTGGAATGGCTCGGGTTGGGCGATCTGTGGAGCGCTCCGGCATTGCTGTTGATCGAGTGGCCGGAGCGGGGCGCCGGTGCATTGCCGCCCCCGGATCTGGCGATTGCCCTGCACCATGCGGGCCTTGCGCGCACCGTCGACGCCGTTGCGCACAGCGCACGCGGGCGCGGCTTGCTGGACGTCTGGAAGGGCGGGCCGGCAGTCGATCGTGCGTTATGAATCGCCCGGTTGAGGGTGTTTCCTGAACAAGGTTTCAGGAAGTCGCTGCACCTTCCGGATTTTCAAGGAAAAAGCTTGCTTTCCCCCGACGCTTTCGAGTTGAATACGCGCCATGTGGGGGATCCGTAACCATCGCTGGCTGATCGCATGCGCGACCACGCTGTTGCTGGCCGCCGGTGCGACGCGCGCGGCCGAAATCAAGAATCTGCGGGTCTGGGCCGGACCCGAGTACACGCGCGCGGTGTTCGACGTCTCCGGGCCGCTCGATTACAAGCTGTTCGAGCTGAGCAAGCCGGACCGTATCGTGCTCGACCTGCACGGCAGCACGCTCGGCGAGGGCTTCAACGCGCCTGCGGCGAAGGGCCTGCTCAAGAACCTGCGTGCCGGCAAGCAGGGCAAGAATGACGCTCGAGTCGTGTTCGATCTCGCCGAGGGCGTGCATCCGAAGAGTTTCCTGTTGCCGCCGGCCGACAAGTTCGGCTATCGCCTCGTGCTCGATCTGTATCCCGCGACCGCGAAAACCGTACCGGTGAAAAGCGCCGTCGAGGCAGCGCCCGGCAAGGGGCGCAACGTGATCATCGCGATCGACGCCGGTCACGGCGGCGACGATCCCGGCGCGACCGGCGCGAGCGGCACGCACGAGAAGGAAATCACGCTCGCCGTCGCGCGCCAGCTCAAGAAGCAGGTCGACCGCACGCCCGGCATGACCGCGGTGCTGACCCGCGACAGCGACTATTTCATTCCGCTCGAACAGCGTTACGCCAAGGCGCGCGAGGCCAAGGCCGATCTGTTCATCTCGATCCACGCCGACGCGTTCACCAGCAGCGACGCGCGCGGCTCGTCGGTGTGGGTGCTGTCGCCGCGTGGCGCGACCAATGAGGCGTCGCGCTGGCTGGCCGACCGTGAGAACCGCGCCGACCTGGTCGGCGGCATTTCGCTGGACGACAAGGACGACACGCTCGCCAAGGTGCTGCTCGACCTCTCGCAGGGCGCGACGATGGGCGCCAGCAATTCGGTCGCCGAGCAGGTGCTCGCCGCGTTGCGCAAACTCGGTCCCACGCATCGTACCTACGTCGAGCGCGCGAATTTCGTGGTGCTGCGCTCGCCCGACGTGCCGTCGATCCTGGTCGAGACCGCATTCATCAGCAATCCGGCCGAGGAGGCCCGCCTGAAGAGCCCGGAACACCGCGAGAAGCTGGCGTCGGCGATCCTCGATGGCGTCAGCGACTATTTCCGCGCCTCGCCACCGCCGGGCAGCCTGTTCGCGCAGGGCCGCTCGCGCGAAGCCGAACGTGCGAAGACCCAGCGCTATGTGGTCGGCCGCGGCGACACGCTGCGCAAGATCGCCGCACGACATGGCATGACCACCGCGCAATTGCGCGCCGCGAACGAACTGGCCGACGAGCGCGTCCGCCCCGGCGAAGTGCTGCAGATCCCGTCCGGCTGACCCGCCGCGTTCGGCTATGATGCGAGCCCGCTCTGCGGTTCCATCATGTCGCGCATCCATTCGCTGCCCACCGAACTCGTCAACCAGATCGCCGCCGGCGAGGTTATCGAGCGCCCGGCATCGGTGGTCAAGGAGCTCGTCGAGAACAGCCTCGACGCCGGCGCGCGGCGCATCGAGATCGATATCGAGCAGGGCGGCGCGCGCCTGATCCGCGTGCGTGACGACGGCGGCGGCATCGTCGCGGAGGATCTGCCGCTGGCGATCGCCGCGCATGCGACCAGTAAGATCGCTTCGTTCGATGATCTGGAGCACGTCGGCACGCTCGGTTTCCGCGGAGAGGCGTTGCCGTCGATTGCGTCGGTGTCGCGTTTCGCGCTGACTTCGCGCGCTCGCGAGGCTGATGCCGCGTGGCGCATCGAGGTCGATGGCGGCAAGCCGCGCGCGCGGGTGCCGGCACAGCATCCGCAGGGCACCAACGTTGAAGTCCGCGATCTGTTCTACAACCTGCCGGCGCGACGCAAGTTCCTGCGCGCGGAACGCACCGAGTTCGGGCATATCGACGAACTCGTGAAGTCGATCGCGCTGGCGCGCACGTCCGCCGAGTTCCGCCTCAGCCACAACGGCAAGCCGGTGCGCCTGCTGAAACCGGCACGCGACGACAGCGACCATGCGCAGCGCGTCGCCGATGTGCTCGGCGAGGAATTCCTCGCCAGCAGCCTGCGCGTCGAACATGCGGCCGCGGGTCTGCGGCTGTCCGGCTGGGTCGGCCTGCCCACGGCATCACGCGCGCAGGCGGACCAGCAGTATTTCCATGTCAACGGACGCCTGGTGCGTGATCGCCTCGTCGCGCACGCGGTGCGCCAGGCCTATGCCGATGTGCTGTTCCACGGACGCCATTCCGCGTTCGTGCTGTTTCTCGAACTCGATCCCGCGCTGGTCGATGTGAATGTGCATCCGGCCAAGCACGAGGTGCGTTTCCGCGAGGGGCGGCTGGTCCACGATTTCCTGTACCGCACGCTCGATGATGCGCTGTCCGGCGCGCGCGCGGGTGCACCGCGGCAGGGCCTGTCGTCGAATGCGGTAGATGCGGCACTGCCGCCATCGGCTACGTTTGCGTCGGCGCCGTATGTTTACGCGACGCAGCGTCAGGCCGGTCTTGGGCTCGGTGTGCGCGAACCACTGGCCGACTATGCGGCGCTGTTCGGCGAGGCACGTGCTTCGCTGTCCGCATTCGCCGGTGAACAGGGCTCGACCGCGGGTGCGCCTGCGAACGATCGTGACGCGCATGGGATTCCGCCGCTCGGCTTTGCGCTTGCGCAGCTGCACGGCATCTACGTGCTCGCCGAGAACGCGCACGGGCTGGTGCTGGTCGACATGCACGCCGCGCATGAGCGCATCACCTACGAGAAGCTCAAGACTGCTCAGGACGGCGAGGGCATCCGCTCGCAGCTGCTGCTGGTCCCGCTGACGCTGGCGATCAGCGAACGCGAAGCGGCGGTCGTCGAGGAGCAGGGCGAGGCATTCGCCGCGCTCGGCTTCGACGTCGTGCGCAGCGGACCGCAGAGCGTCGCGGTGCGGCGCATTCCGGTCCTGCTCGACGGCGCCGATGTCGCTCAGCTGGTGCGCGACGTAATCGCCGACCTCACCGTGCATGGCGAGACGCGGCGCATCGAGGAAAGCGCGAACGAACTGCTCGGCACGATGGCCTGCCATGGTTCCGTGCGCGCGAACCGGCACCTGACCGTGCCCGAGATGAACGCGCTGCTGCGCGAGATGGAAGCGACCGAACGCTCCGGTCAGTGCAACCATGGCCGACCGACCTGGGTCCAGCTGGCGATTCCCGAGCTCGACCGATTGTTCCTGCGCGGCAGGTGATTTTTGCGATCCGTCCGGGATCGCCGCGACCGAGGACGGCAACAGCTTGCGGAAGTTTCGGCTTCGGGATATCTACCAGCGGCCTTCCATGGCCGCACTTTTCAATCAAAATCAAAATCCACGTCACCGAGGAGCCACGATGCTCAAGACCAGCCTCCTACTTGCTGCCAGTTTCGCCGGAGTGCAACTCATGTCCGCCAACGTCGAATCCAGCAAACCCTCCGCCGACTACACGAAGCAGATCGAAACCTGGCGCGCGCAGCGCGTCGAGCGATTGAAGGCACCGAACGGCTGGCTGAGCCTGATCGGTTTGCACTGGCTGAAGGAAGGCAGGAACACCGTCGGCAGCGCGAAGGACAATGATGTCGTGCTGCTGAAAGGGCCGACACATCTTGGTGCCGTCGACGTGAAGGACGGCAAGGCGACGATCGAGCTCGATGCAAAGGCCGACGCGACGATCGACGGCAAGAAGGCGAAATCCTCCGAACTGCTCGATGACTCGCACGAGAAGCCGACGACGGTCGCCTTCGGCACCGCGAGCTTCTATCTGATCGACCGCAACGGCAAGAAGGGCCTGCGCGTGAAGGACAGCAACGCCGAAACACGCACGCATTTCGTCGGCATCGACAATTTCCCGATCGATGCATCGTGGCGCGTCGAGGCGAAATGGGAGCCGTTCACGCCGGCGCATTCGCTCGAAATCCCGACCGTGCTTGGCACCGTCGACAAGATGACTGTCCCAGGCAAGGCCGTGTTCACGCACGGCGGCAAGACCTATGAGCTGTTGCCGGTGCTCGAGGAGGCGGATGCGAAAGAGGTCTGGTTCATCTTCGCCGACCGCACCAGCGGCAAGGAGACCTACGGCGCCGCGCGTTTCCTCTACGCCGATCTGCCGAAGGACGGCAAGCTGGTGATCGACTTCAACAAGGCCTACAACCCGCCGTGCGCGTTCACGCCCTATGCGACGTGCCCGCTGGCGCCGCCGGAGAATCGTCTCGATCTCGCAGTGACCGCGGGCGAGAAGAAGTATCGCGGCGGAAGTCACTGAGAACCTGCGATCGTGCGTGTGCTGCTGCTGTCTGACACGCACGGTACGCTCGATGCGCGCATCGCGGCGCTCGCGCACGACAGCGATCTGGTCGTGCACGCCGGTGACGTCGGATCGGCGCAGGTGCTCTCGGACCTGCGCAAGGCCTGCCCGAGCGTGATCGCGGTGCGCGGCAACAACGATGTACCGGCGAAGTGGGGCGGCGAACAAGCCGCATTGCGCACGCTCGAGGACCATGCGGAAATCGAGTTGCCGGGCGGCGTCCTGGTCGCTGTGCACGGTGACCGGTTTCCGGCGGCGCAACGCCACGCGCGTTTGCGTGCGGCATTTCCCGGCGCACGGGCGATCGTCTACGGTCACAGTCATCGGATCGTCATCGACGACGGCGCGCTGCCCTGGGTGCTGAATCCCGGTGCTGCCGGCCATGCGCGCACATTCGGCGGCCCCAGTTGTCTGCGCCTGACCGCCACAGCGCGGCGGTGGAACATCGAGCTATCGCGCTTCGCCGGCAGCAGCCCGCCCTCGGCTGCTGTTCAGGCTCGGTCCGGATGATGGCGCCGGGTCCGTGAACTTTGGCGGCCCGGCAAGTTCACAGATCGGTCGTTTTGGACCTTGGCGGGGCTCGGTTACACTAGCGCGCTTTGCGACCCGACACCCGTCCGGGTCCGTCCGAAACACGATTCGCAATTCCACCCCGGAGACACAGGCATGAAGTTCGGTTGGTCACTCGCCCTCGCGGCGCTGTTCGTAGCAGGGTTCGCGTCCGCGCAGGACACGACGTCGGATAAGGGCAAACTTTCTTACGCGATCGGTTACCAGATCGGTTCGGGCCTCGCCGAGCGCAACATGGATGTCGATATCGCGACGGTTACGCGCGCCGTGCAGGACGCGTTCGCGAAAAAGCCGCCGACGGTGCCGGAAGCCGCTATGCGTGACGCGCTCGGAAAGCTCGACCAGAAAATGAAGGCCGACGCCAGCAAGGCGTTGTCCGACAACAAGCGTGAGGCCGACACGTTCATGGCGGGCAACCGCGCGAAGAAGGGCGTGGTCGCGCTGCCGAACGGCGTGCAATACCGCGCGATCGAGGACGGCGCCGGCAAGCCGATCGTGCCGACCAGCGAGGTCACGTTCCATGTACGCGTCTCGCTGACCAATGGCCGCGAGATTCGCAGCTCGTTCGTCGGCGATCCGATCAAGGCGAAGGTATCCGACATGCCGGGCATCTTCGGCACGAAGCTGCTGCCGGAAGTGATCCAGAAGATGAAGGTCGGCGACCACTGGACGATCTTCCTGCCGCCGGAAGAGGCATCGGGCAACCAGGTCTATATCTGGGAAGTCAAGATCATTGACGCCAAGTGACGCCAGGATGGCGTCATCCCGCGCAGGCCATGGATGGCCGATGACGCGGGATCCAGCGTCTTGATTGCCGTACGGAAACACAGCGAACGCCGCGTCAGACGCGGCGTTTGCATTTGAGGGATCGGCGATGACCATCAGCCTCCAGCTTCCAGTCCTGAGCCCCTGCATCGGCATCTGCCGACTCGGTGCAAACGGTTACTGCGACGGCTGCCTGCGCAGCGGCGACGAGATCGCGCGCTGGCTGGCGATGGGCGAACACGAGCGCCGCCGCCTCATGGACGAAGTGCTGCCGCTTCGCGAGGCGTCGCGATGATGACGCCGCCGCCGCTCGAACCGCGTGATGCCGCACGGTTGCGCCGCGCGGTACGCAGCCTCGACGATCCGCCGGTCGCGCCAGGCTGGAATGCGGGCGAGCTCACCGACGTGTTCGAGCCGGGGCTGTCGCGTCGCCCGGCTGCAGTGCTGGTTCCGTTCGTGCGTCGCGGCGATGCGCTGTCCGTGCTGTTCACGCGACGCAACGAACATCTGCGCCAGCATGCCGGGCAGGTCAGCTTCCCCGGAGGCGGAGTCGATGCGGGCGACGCCGATGCCATCGCCGCCGCACTGCGCGAGACCGAAGAGGAAACCGGCATTGCGCCGGCGCTGGTCGAGCCGTTCGGCTATCTCGACTGTTTCGACACGGTGTCGGGCTACTGCGTAACGCCGGTCGCCGGCTTCGTGCATGGCGACTATTCGGTGCGGCTGGAGGCCGCCGAAGTCGATGAGGTCTTCGAGGTTCCGCTCGACTTCATCCTGGCGCCGGACACCCTGCATCGCGAGCATATCCTGTGGCGCGGGCGCGAACGCGATATCTTCGCGTTCGAATGGGAAGGACGGCGCATCTGGGGCGCGACCGCCGCGATCCTGAAAAACCTGCTCGATCGTCTGGAGAACACGTGATGACAACGGTGCGCACGCTGGTTTCCGCGAATGAACTGGCCGCGCTGCAGAAGCAGGGCGACGTGCTGGTCGTCGACTGCCGCTTCGATCTCGGCGACGCCGGCAAGGCCGAACGCGACTATGCCGCCGCGCACATTCCCGGCGCGGTCTACGCGCACCTCGATCACGATCTCTCCGATCTCTCCAAACACGGGTTCGGTCGTCATCCGCTGCCTGAGGACGACGCGTTTTCGTCCGCCCTGTCGCGCTGGGGCTGGCGGCCGGATCTCGATGTGATCGCGTACGACGATGCGAACGGTGCGCTCGCCGCGGCGCGATTGTGGTGGCTGCTGCGCCTCATCGGCCATGAGCGTGTCGCGGTGCTCGACGGCGGCCTCGTTGCGTGGCGTGCGGCCGGATTCGGGCTGGAAGCCGGTGCAGTGCACCGCAAGGCCACTCGTGCGCGGGTTGCGCTGGATCGCAGCCAGGTCGTCTGGTTCGACGAACTGCAGCGCTGCCGCGAACAGGCCGCGGCGCTGCTGCTCGATGCTCGCGCTGCACCGCGCTACCGCGGCGAGGTCGAGCCGATCGATCCGGTGGCAGGCCACGTGCCGGGCGCGCTGAACCGGCCGTTCTCGGAAAATCTCGATGCGAGCGGCCGCTTCAAGCCACCGGCCGAGCTGCGCCGCGAATTCGATGCATTGCGGAACGGGCGCACCGCTGACGGAATCGTGCACATGTGCGGCTCAGGCGTGACCGCGTGTCACAACCTGCTCGCGATGGAGCATGCCGGCCTCACCGGCTCGCGCGTGTTCGCGCCATCGTGGAGCGGATGGATCAGTGACCGCTCGCGCCCGGTCGCAACCGGCATCGATCCTGTGTAGGAGCGGCTTCAGCCGCGATGCTTCACGCTTTT
>NZ_BAAAEU010000001.1:0-353502 GCF_039523175.1 Dokdonella soli | reverse complement strand
AGAGCATCGCGGCTGAAGCCGCTCCTACGGGCTTGCGGCTATCTCGATTTCAGACGTGCGACCAGAGCCTTGAGCACGGTCTGCGCTTCCGGCGCAAACCAGCCGTCGAGGAATTCCTCGACCGGCAGTTTCGCAGGGTCGGCGAACACCGCGGCGAGGTCGGCGCGCGCAAGGCGGCGCGTTTCGCCCATCGCGTTCGGCGGAAATTTGAGCAGCTCGCCGAGCCAGGCCAGCGCGCGGGGCACCACGAAGTCGGTGTCGACGAGTTCGTCGACGAGGCCGATCGCATCGGCCTGCTCTGCGTCGAGCATCGCACCGGCGACCATCAGGCGTTCCGCGCGATAGACACCGACGAGACGGCGCAGCGCGGCCTGGATGCAGTCGGGCACCGACAGACCGACCTGCACTTCGTTGAGACCGATCTTGAACGCGCCGCGCGCCATGATGCGGTAGTCGCACATGATGGACAGCACCGCGCCGCCTGCCGGTGCGTGGCCGGTGATCGCCGCGGCGACCGGGATCGGCGAACGCGCGAGCGCGGCGCACAGGCCGAAGAAATCGTTCCAGAACACGCGGAATGCGGCGCGGTCGAGCTGCAGCAGCGTTGGCACGTCGAGCCCGGCCGAGAACAGGCCGGGCGCGCCGGACAGCACGAGCGCGCGTGCGCCCTGGCTCGGCGCCGCTTCGACAGCTGTGCGCAGCGCATGCACCAGCGCCGGATCGAGTGCGTTGACCGGCGGCCGCGCTAGGCGGAGTTCGTGGACCGTGTCGTGGTGGATGATATCGAGCATGGCGGACTCTGGAGTCTCTGGAGTTGGTTGTCGGAAAACTTCGGCTCGTCATTCCAGCGAAGCGCTTCGCAACAGCGAAGCTGGTCAAGCCGGAATCCAGCTCTTCATCATGTGCGGTGCAAGCTGGATCCCGGCGCGACCAGCCATGCGGCTGTTGAAAGCCGCCGGGATGACGAGTAGGTAAGCCTGCTCGCTACGATCTACTCGTCCGACACGACCCACGCATAACGCACGAGGTAGTCCAGCGTCGCCTTGCCGCCCGCCGGCACCGCGACCCGGAACTCGAGCGTGTCGGGCGTCTGCCGGTCCGGCTTCTGACTCGACGACAGCAGGGTCCATGCGCGCCAGCGGTTGGGGTGCTGGCGCACTGTGACCGTGCGCGCGGTTTCACCGGAGTTCGTCAGCGTGATGTGGAAGCCCTCGTTCATCTCGCGTGCGGCCTTGTCGACACTGAACACGCTGCGCTCGCGGTTCGCGGCGAGGTCGAACGCGACGCCGAGGTTGACGTCGACATGGCGGCCCTTTGCGGTGTCACCGATGCGGTTCTCGCCGAGCAGTTCGGTGCGGCCGTCCTTGTCGCGCATCAGCACGCGCAGGTTGCCGCTGGGCAGGTTCTCGGTGGCGGTGAACTTGAGCTGGCTGCTGATCGGCCCGTTGCCGTTCTGGAATCCCTCCGGTGCCAGCATCGGCTTCGGCGGAATCCAGGTGCTGCCGCTCTCGAACAGCCAGCGGCGCTCGCAGGCGAGATCGCGGCTTGCGTAAAGCGGCACTTGGGTCACGCTGGCGTCGGGCAGGTCGAGGTTGCCGTCGATCGCGTAGCTGCGATAGTCGCCGAGCGCGGACTGCTCCGGCATCCCATCCGCCGCGGGCGCTGCCGCCATGGTCTTCATCGCCATCGGTCGCGGTCCGCCACTGTATTTCGCGAAGTTTGGCGCACCGGCGATCAGTTTCAGTTTCGCGGCGGGATAGTCGCGGCCGCTGCGGTTGGCGATGCTCGCGAGCGCGTCGAGATGCAGTCTGCAATCGCTGCCGTCGAGCAGCAGCGCCGAATAGGCGGCACGCCATCCGAGACCGGCGGTTGGGTAGGTCAAGGTCGCCGGTGCCGCGCCGGCCTTGCCGTCGAGCGCAAGCTGCAGTGTGCTGCCGGGCAGGCCCGAGCCTTCCGGGAACTCGACGCGCGCGAATTCGCGCACGTAGCTGATGCGCCCGTCGGCGCCGCGCACGCCGAGGTTGCCGCCATCGATCGCGACCAGCACGCCGTCGACGATCGGCTTGTTGCCATCGCCGAACACCTGCACACGTTCGCCGCGGTGCGCTGACAGAGCGCCGGCGTCGCCCGCCGCGATCACGCGCTGTGCGAGCACGCGACCGGCGCCACCGAGGTCGATCGCGACCGCTTCGGTATCGAGCATCGCCGGCAGCCCTTCGACCACAACGGTCTGCTTGCCGCCGGTCAGCTGCAGCGTGCGCAATTCGTGCACGATCGCGTGGCCGTCGGCGATCGGCGCACTGCCGGCCTCGAACAGCGAGTCGCTGTCGCTGCGGTAGATCGTCACCGCGGGGTCCGCGGCATTGGCGGCGGTAGTCAGTGCAGTCATGGCCAGCGTGAGCAGGTGACGGTGCATGATCGCAGTCCGGTTGCGCAGGAGGGGAGCAGTTATCATAACGGTCCTTACGGAGGTTGCCATGGATCGTTCACAACGCTGGTTGGCATGGATCGGGGTCGGCTTGGTTGCCGTCGCCGGCAGCGTGCATGCCGAGGGCAAGCTCGGCGTCACCGATGCGTGGATCCGCGCCGCGCCACCGGGAGCGAGCATGCTCGCGGGCTATGCGACGCTGAAGAACGTCGGCGATGCGCCGATCAGCATCCTGACCGTGCAGAGTGATGCGTTCCGCATGACCTCGCTGCACGAGACCGTGATCCAGGAAGGCGTGTCGAAGATGCGCGAGCTGCATCGCCTCGCGATCGCGCCTGGTGCGACGGTCGCGCTGGCGCCCGGTGGCAAGCACCTGATGCTGATGCAGCCGCGCCACGACATCACGGTCGGCGAGAAGGTCGAGATGATGTTCCTGCTTGCCGACGGAACGCGGCTGGAAACCTATTTCGACGTGGTCGCGCCGGATTCCACGGGCGACTGACACGCGGCGCGGATCGCTTCAGGCAGCGGCACCGAACGGCCGCTGGCGGGGTCGACCCAGACCATGACAACCTCGCCGTCCGCATAGACGCAATCGTCGTCGTTCGCGGCGACGATGCGGTGCGCAATCGTCAGCGACGATGTGCCGACGCGCTTGGCGACAAGTTCGACGACGATCTGCGCGGGCCACGCGAGCTGGCGGCGGAAATTGATCTGCGCCGCGGCGACGACCGGCATCATCGTCTCGTCGAACCAGATACCGTCGACGTCGGCGAGCCAGGCCAGGCGTGCTTCCTGCGCATAGACCAGGAAGGTCGCGTTGTTGACGTGGTTGAACGCGTCGAGATCGCCCCAGCGCACCGGCATCGGCACGCGTGCCATCAGGCGCAGGGGCGGGGGAGATGCGATTTCGGTGGGGGGCGGCGATATCCGGGCGGCCGACGCTGGCGGAGTTGTGCGGGATTTCTTCGTGGCGGGTTCGCGCGGCTTGGTCATGCGGCTTCCTTGCGATTGCGTCGACGCACCGGCGGCTGCGCACTCGCGAGTGCGCGCGCGAGAAATTGTCCGGTGTAGGAAACGGGTGTCTTCGCAATCTGTTCGGGCGTTCCGGTCGCGAGGATCGTGCCGCCGCGTTCGCCGCCTTCCGGGCCGAGATCGACGATCCAGTCGGCGGTCTTGATCACATCGAGGTTGTGCTCGATCACGACGACCGTGTTGCCGTCTTCGGAGAGGCGGTGCAGCACCTTCAACAGCTGCTCGATGTCGTGGAAATGCAGGCCGGTGGTCGGCTCGTCGAGGATGTACAGCGTGCGGCCGGTATCGCGCTTGCTGAGTTCGCGTGAGAGCTTCACGCGCTGCGCCTCGCCGCCGGAGAGCGTGGTCGCGCTCTGGCCGAGCTTGATGTAGGACAGGCCCACGTGGATCAGCGTCTCTAGCTTGCGTGCGAGCACCGGCACCGGCTCGAACAGCTTGAATGCATCTTCGACGGTCATATCGAGCACGTCGGCGATCGTGTGGCCCTTGTAGGTGATCTCCAGCGTCTCGCGGTTGTAGCGCTTGCCGTGGCAGACGTCGCAGGGCACGTAGACATCGGGCAGGAAGTGCATCTCGACCTTGATCAGGCCGTCGCCCTCGCAGGCTTCGCAGCGGCCACCCTTCACATTGAAGCTGAAGCGGCCCGGGCCGTAACCGCGTGAGCGTGATTCGGGCACCTGCGCGAACAGCTCGCGCAGCGGCGTGAACAGGCCGGTGTAGGTGGCCGGATTCGAGCGAGGCGTGCGTCCGATCGGCGACTGGTCGATGTCGACGACCTTGTCGAACAGGTCGAGACCTTCGATCGCGCGGAACGGCGCCGGCTTCTCGTTCGCGCCGTTGAGTTCGGCGGCGGTGTGCTTGTGCAAGGTGTCGTTGATCAGCGTCGACTTGCCCGACCCTGACACGCCGGTCACGCAGACGAACAGGCCGGCCGGAATTTCCAGGTCGACGTTCTTCAGATTGTTGCCGGAGGCGCCGAGGATCCTCAGCATCTTCTCGGGGTCGGGCTTGCGACGCTGCTTCGGTACCTCGATGCGGCGCTGGCCCGACAGATACTGCCCGGTCAGCGAGCGCGGCGCGGCGAGGATTGCGTCGATATCGCCCTCGGCGACGATCTCGCCGCCGTGCACACCGGCGCCGGGGCCGATGTCGACGATGTGGTCGGCGAGGCGGATCGCATCCTCGTCGTGCTCGACCACGATCACCGTGTTGCCGAGATCGCGCAGGCGATTGAGTGTACCTAGCAGGCGCTCGTTGTCGCGCTGGTGCAAACCGATCGAGGGTTCGTCGAGGACGTACATGACGCCGACCAGACCTGCGCCGATCTGCGAGGCGAGGCGAATGCGCTGCGCTTCGCCGCCGGACAGTGAATCGGCCTGGCGATCCAGCGTGAGGTAATCGAGGCCGACGTCGACGAGGAAGTGCAGGCGCTCGCGGATCTCCTTGACGATCTTCACCGCGATCTCGCCGCGCCAGCCGGCCAAGGTCAGCGCCTTGAAGAAGTCGAGTGACTGGTCGATCGGCAATGCGGTCAGCGTCGGCAGGTTGCGATCGCCGACGAACACGTTGCGCGCGCTGCGGTTCAGGCGCTGGCCATGACAGTCCGGGCAATCGCGGTCGCTGATGAACTTCGCGAGTTCCTCGCGCACCGCCGGCGATTCGGTCTCCTTGTAGCGCCGCTCCAGGTTCGGAACGATGCCCTCGAAGCGATGCTTGCGCGTCACCGCGCCGCTCGCGCCGGTCACGTAGCGGAAGCTGATCTGCTCGTCGCCGGAGCCGTACAGCACATGATGGCGTGTTGCTTCGGGCAGGTCGTGCCAGGGCGTGTCGACGTCGAACTTGTAGTGCTTCGCGAGCGACAGGATCAGTTGGAAGTAGTACTGGTTGCGCCGATCCCAGCCGCGCACCGCACCGGCGGCGAGACTGAGCTGCGCATTGACGACGACGCGCGCCGGATCGAAGAACTGGGTCACGCCGAGCCCGTCGCAGGTCGGGCAGGCGCCGACCGGCGAGTTGAACGAGAACAAACGCGGTTCGAGTTCCGGCAGCGAGTAGTCGCAGACCGGGCACGAGAAGCGCGACGAGAACGTGACTTCGGCGGCCTTGGTGTCGTCGAGATCGGCAAGGATCGCGATGCCCTCGCCGAGGCGCAGCGCGGTTTCGAATGATTCTGCGAGGCGCTGCTTGATGTCGGGCTTGGGTCGGAAGCGGTCGATGACCACTTCGATCGTGTGCTTCTGGCGCAGCGCGAGCGGCGGCACCGCATCGAGTTCATGCACGACACCGTCGACGCGCGCACGCACGAAACCCTGCGCGCGCAGTTGTTCGAAGACCTGCACGTGCTCGCCCTTGCGCTCGCGCACGATCGGCGCGATCAGCATGAAGCGCTTCCCGGGGTCGAGCGCCAGCGTCGCATCGACCATCTGGCTGACCGTCTGCGCCTCGAGCGGGATGCCGTGGTCGGGACAGCGCGGCGTGCCGACGCGTGCGAACAGCAGGCGCAGGTAGTCATAGACCTCGGTGATCGTGCCGACGGTCGAGCGCGGGTTGTGCGAGGTCGCCTTCTGCTCGATCGCGATCGCGGGCGAAAGCCCCTCGATGTGGTCGACGTCGGGCTTCTCCATCACGCTGAGGAACTGCCGCGCGTAGGCCGACAGCGACTCGACGTAGCGACGCTGTCCTTCCGCGTAGATCGTATCGAACGCCAGCGAAGACTTGCCGGAACCGGACAAACCGGTGATCACGATCAGCTTGTCGCGCGGCAGATCGAGATCGATGTTCTTGAGGTTGTGCGTGCGCGCACCGCGAATGCGGATCGTATCCATGCGGCCGGAGATGGGGTGAAACGATCACTATAACAACCGTGCGCCGTCTCAGCGCCTGCGACGAGCGAGCGCGCATTGCAGGCCAGCGCCGCGCGGGCTATTGTTTTTCGTAGGAGCGGCTTCAGCCGCGATGCTTTTGGTGCGTGACGAACCCATCCCCACCCAATCCTCACCTGAAGGGGGGAGGGCTTCAAAGCATCGCGGCTGAAGCCGCTCCTACGGGAGCAAGGCAGATGCATTCGGGCAGCGCTGCCCAGCGCACCGGTGTCGCGAATCCAGCTTGGCTTGCGCCGCGCCGCTGATTTGCCTTAGAATCCGCGGTCCTTTCGGGCCAAATGCCCGGAAGTTGGCAGTTTTCAGAATAACTACAGAGGCATAGCCATGTACGCAGTCATTGTCACCGGCGGTCGCCAGTACCGCGTGGCGCAGGGCGAGACCCTGCGCGTAGAGAAGCTCGTCGCCGATGTCGGCGCCGAGGTCAAGCTGGATCAGGTCCTGCTCGTCGGTTCGGGCGAGGGCGTCACCGTTGGCGCTCCGCTGGTTGCCGGCGCACTGGTCACGGCCAAGGTCGTTTCGCACGGCCGCGCGGACAAGATCCGCATCGTCAAGTTCCGTCGCCGCAAGCACTTCCGCAAGGAGACGGGGCATCGTCAGCATTACACCGAAATCGAGATCGTCGGCATCACCGGCGCATCGGGCAAGTAAGGAGTAGGTCATGGCACATAAAAAGGCAGGCGGCTCAACCCGCAACGGTCGCGACTCCAATCCGAAGTATCTCGGCGTCAAGGTGTACGGCGGCCAGGCGGTCGAAGCCGGCAACATCATCATTCGCCAGCGCGGCACCCGTTTCCATCCAGGCACCGGCGTCGGCCTCGGCCGCGACCACACGATCTTCGCGATCGTCGACGGCAAGGTCGAGTTCAAGGTCAAGGGCGCCAACGCGCGCAAGACGGTCAGCGTGATTCCGGCCTGATCCGGACGCGTTCACGGTTCGCGAAGGCCCCGCTGCGTGCGGGGCTTTTCGTTTGTGAGGCTGGGAATGGAGAATGGGGAGCCGGGAATAGGCACAAGAAGGGCATCTCTTCGCCTTCGCCAAGACCGACGTCCCGTTTAGCTTTTCCCGATTCCCGATTCCCGATTCCCGATTCTCTATTCCCGGCCCCCAAATGAAATTCGTCGACGAAGCCATCATCCGCGTCTACGCCGGCAACGGCGGCAACGGCTGCGTCAGTTTCCGGCGCGAAAAATTCATTCCATTCGGCGGCCCGGACGGCGGCGACGGCGGCAGCGGCGGCTGCGTCTGGCTGGTCGCGGATGAGGGCATCAACACGTTGGTCGACTTCCGCCACCAACGCGTCTACCGCGCGCAGCGCGGCGAGAACGGCATGGGCCGGCAGATGGCCGGCAAGGGCGGCGAGGACACGGTGATCCGCGTGCCGGTCGGCACCGTCGTCATCAACGTCGACACCGACGAGGAAATCGGCGATCTGACGACGCACGGTCAGCGTCTGCTGGTCGCTCAGGGCGGTCATGGCGGCCAGGGCAATATCCACTTCAAGAGCTCGGTCAACCGCGCGCCGCGCAAGGCGATGCCGGGCAGTGCGGGGGAGGAGCGCGAAATCAAGCTCGAGCTCAAGGTGCTGGCCGACGTGGGCCTGCTCGGTTTCCCGAACGCAGGCAAGTCGACGTTGATCCGTGCGGTGTCCGCGGCAACGCCGAAAGTCGCCGACTACCCGTTCACGACCATGCAGCCGCATCTGGGCGTGGTGCGCATCGAGACCGACCGCAGTTTCGTGATCGCGGACATTCCCGGCCTGATCGAGGGCGCGGCGGACGGCGCCGGCCTCGGTATCCAGTTCCTGAAGCATGTCGCGCGCACGCGCCTGCTGCTGCACGTCGTCGATATCGCGCCGCTCGATGGCATCACTGATCCGGTGGCTGAAATCCGCACCATCGAGAACGAGCTCAAGGGCTTCGATCCGAAACTCCTGAAACGGCCGCGCTGGCTGGTCTTCAACAAGATGGACCTGCTCGCGCCGGAAGAGCGCGAGAAGACCGCCAAGGCGATCGTGCGCAAGCTGAAATGGAAGCAGCCGTGGTACCTGGTCTCGGCGATCGCGCGCGAAGGCACCTGGCCGCTGTGTCTGGATATTCAGCGTTTCTTTGATGAGCAGAAACTGGCCGCCGCCGAGGCGGCCGCGGAGCAGGGCGCGTGACGCCAGCCGCTGCCGGCATCCAGACAACAAAAAAGCGGGCTAGCGCCGGCCTGGGAATTCTATTGAAGATAAAAAAGCCGGCTAGCGCCGGCTTTTTCGGCATCGCGTTGAAGCCTTGCTCAGGCCAGCGCCTTGATGTGCGCGGTCAGGCGGCTCTTGTGACGCGAAGCCTTGTTCTTGTGGATCAGGCCGCGTGCGGCGTAGCGGTCCATGACCGGCTCGGCGATCTTGAACGCGGCTTCGGCACGGGCCTTGTCCTTCGCTTCGATCGCCTTGACGACATTCTTGATCGCGGTGCGAACCATCGAACGCGCGCTGGCGTTGCGCTGGCGGTGCTGCTCGGACTGGCGCGCACGCTTCTTCGCGGACTTGATGTTGGCCAAGGTAAAACTCCAGTGAACGGGTTCGGAAAAAGACTGCGGATTATGCCGGCGGTACGCGGTCGCGTCAAACGAAAGAACCCCCTCTCCCCCAACGGCTCCATCGTTGGGGGAGAGGGCTGGAGTGAGGGGGCGGGGGTTGCCGCCAAGCGAAACCTCGGAGTGACTCTTTCATCAGAGCGCACCGACCTGCTGTGCATTGCGAAGATCGGCGCGTTGCAGCGTTTTGCGGCCCCGCCCCCTCACCCAGCCCTCTCCCCCAAGCGGGGCTTGTGGGAGAGGGCTTCAGGATGAGCCGCCCGAGCCTGTTCCGCTCGATGCTGAGCTTCAGCGGAGGCACCTTCGTCTCGCGCCTGCTCGGCCTCGTGCGAGAGCAGGCGATCGCGTACGCGTTCGGCGCGAACGCGGCGACCGATGCGTTCTGGGTCGCGTTCCGCATCCCGAACTTCCTGCGCCGGCTGTTCGCCGAGGGCTCTTTTTCGGTCGCGTTCGTGCCGGTGTTCACCGAGGTCAAGGAGACGCGTCCGCACGCGGATCTGAAGGAACTGATAGCGCGCACGGCCGGCACGCTCGGCGGTGTGCTGCTGCTGGTCACCGCGCTCGGCGTGCTCGGCGCATCCTGGGTAGCGCGTGGCTTCGCACCGGGTTCGATCGACCAGCCCGCGAAATTCGCGCTGACCACCGACCTGTTGCGCGTCACGTTCCCGTTCTTGCTGTTCGTCTCACTGACCGCGCTGGCTGGCGGCGTCCTCAACAGCTTCCACAAATTCATGCTGCCGGCGCTGACGCCGGTGATCCTGAATCTGTGCATGATCGCGGCCGCGCTCTGGGTCGCGCCGCATTTCGATGTACCGATCATGGCGCTCGGCTGGGCGATCTTCGTTGCAGGCATCCTGCAGCTGCTCGTCCAGTTGCCGTCGCTGCGCCGGCTCGACCTGCTCGCGTTGCCGCGCTGGGGTTGGAGTCATCCGGACGTGCGCCGGATCCTGAAGCTCATGGTGCCGACGCTGTTCGGCTCTTCTGTCGCGCAAGTCAACCTGCTGCTCGACACGCTGATCGCTTCGTTCCTGATCTCCGGCTCGCAGACCTGGCTCGCGCAGACCGATCGCCTGCTGGAGTTTCCGCTCGGCCTGTTCGGTGTCGCGCTCGGCACGGTGATCCTGCCCTCGCTGTCGCGTCATCACGTCACCACCGACCACGACGGCTTTGCGAAGGCGCTCGACTGGGGCCTGCGCACCGCGTTGCTGATCGCGGTGCCGGCGATGCTCGCGCTGGTGCTGCTGGCCAAGCCGCTTCTCGCGACCTTGCTGCAGCACGGCCGCTTCAGTGCGCACGACGTCGACATGGCTGCGCTGTCGCTGTCCGCGCTCTCGTTCGGGCTGCCCGCATTCGCATTGGTCAAGGTCGTCGCGCCGGCGTTCTATGCGCGCCAGGACACGAAGACACCGGTCCGCGCCGGCATCGTCGCAATGGTCGCGAACATGGTGATGAACATCCTGTTCGTCGGCCTGCTGTTCCATTTCTGGCACAAGCCGGAGGATCTCGGCGACGGCTGGTTGGCTGCGATCGCGAAAGTGCCCGGCCTGCACATGGGCCTCGCGCTGGCCAGCGCGCTGGCCAGCTATCTCAATCTCGCGCAGCTCTGGCTAGCGCTGCGCCGCGACGGCGTCTACCAGCGCCAGCCGGGCTGGGCGAAGCACCTCGCGCGTCTCGGCGCCGCCTGCGTCGCGATGGTGATCGTGCTCGGCATCGGCCTGTGGCAGTGGTCGGACTGGGGCGCCTGGAGCGTGATGACGCGCGTGCTGCGGCTCGGCATCCTGATCGCAGGGGGCGGCGGCACATTCCTGGTCGTGCTGTTCGTCTGCGGTTTCCGCTTGCGCGATCTGCGGGGGATTTGATCCATCCAACCCGCGCTCGTAGGAGCAGCTTCAGCCGCGATGCTTTTCATGGCGCGGTAACACCATCCCCACCCGACCCTCCCCTTGAAGGGGAGGGCTTGAAAGCTTCGCGGCTGAAGCCGCTCCTACGGAAGCTGGACCCCGCATGCTGCGGCGCAGCGGCTATACTTTGTCGATGAGCCTGCTTTTCCGGGATGCCGCGGGGCCGAGCCTGGCTCCGGGCGGCAGCGTGCTGTGTGTGGGAGCGTTCGATGGCGTGCACCTCGGCCATCGCGCGCTGCTTGCGCGCGTGCGCGTGCGCGCGGCGGAACTCGGAATGACGCCGCTCGCGATCAGCTTCGAGCCGATTCCGCGCGAGTTCTTCGGGCGTGGAGCGCCGGTGCCGCGCCTGGCCAGCGTGCGCGAGAAGATCGGGCTTCTCACCGAACCCGACATGCGCCTGTTGCTGTTGCGCTTCGACGCAGTGCTGGCGGCGATGCCGGCCGAGGCGTTCATCGAGGACGTTCTGGTCGATCGCGCCGACGCGCGCGAGATCTGGATCGGTGCGGACTTTCGCTTCGGCCACTCGCGGCGCGGCGATGTTGCGATGCTGCGCGCGTTCGGTGAGCGGCGCGGTTTCTCGGTGTCGGTGCTGCCGGATATCGAGGCCGGCGGCGAGCGCGTCAGTAGCAGCGCGATCCGCAAGCATCTCGCGATCGGCGAATTCGACGCGGCAGCGCGGCTGCTCGGCCGGCGCTTCGCGATCGGCGGTCATGTCGTGCGCGGCCAGCAGCTCGGGCGCAAGCTCGGCTATCCGACCGCGAACATCCGGCTCGGCCGGCGTACATCACCGGTTTCCGGCATCTTCGCGGTGCGCGTGCAAGGCATCGGTGCCTTGCCGTTGCCGGGCGTTGCGAGCCTCGGCGTGCGCCCGACGGTCAACGGCACCGAGCCGCTGCTGGAGGCGCACCTGTTCGATTTCGATGGCGATCTGTACGGTCGCCGCCTTGAGGTCGAATTCGTGCAAAAGTTGCGCGAGGAAGAAAAGTTCAGCGACCTTGACACGATGGTGCGGCAGATCGACCGTGATGCCGCCGAGGCGCGGGCAATTCTCGGATTGCACAACAAGAATCGTCTTTCCGGTGAACACCGGGATCCGGCGCCTTTCACCGAAGCATGAGGCACTGGGTCCCGGCTTCCGCCGGGACGACGAAGGGGTTAGTTTCTTCCCGATTCCCGATTCCCGATTCCCGATTCCCGATTCCCGATTCCCGATTCCCGATTCCCGATTCCCGATTCCCGATTCCAACTCATGGCCAAAGACTACAAAGACACGATCAACCTGCCGAAGACCGACTTCGCGATGAAGGCGGATCTGGCCCGGCGCGAGCCCGGCATGCTGGCCGAATGGGAGAAGGCCGGCCGCTATGACGCGATCCAGCGGCATGCGGCGGACCGCGAGCACGCGTACATCCTGCATGACGGCCCGCCGTATGCGAACGGCGTGATCCATATCGGTCACGCGGTCAACAAGATCCTCAAGGACATCGTCGTCAAGTCGAAGCTGCTGGCCGGTTTCCGTTCGCCCTACGTACCCGGCTGGGACTGCCATGGCCTGCCGATCGAGATCGCGGTCGAGAAGGAAGTCGGCAAGGTCGGCCAGAAGGTCGATGCGGCGACGTTCCGCGCGAAGTGTCGCGAATACGCCGCGAAACAGATCGACCTGCAGCGCGCCGACTTCAAGCGGCTCGGCGTGCTCGGCGATTGGGAGAATCCGTACCGCACGATGGACTTCAAGTACGAAGCCGACATGATCCGTGCGCTGGCGAAGATCCATGCGAACGGACATGTCACGCGCGGCTTCAAGCCGGTGCACTGGTGCTTCGACTGTGGTTCGGCGCTTGCCGAGGCTGAGATCGAGTACGCGGACAAGGTTTCGCCGGCGATCGATGTCGCCTATGACGCGCTCGATGCGAAAGCGCTGGCGGCGAAGTTCGGCGTGACCATCGGTGACGGCGACATCGTCGCGGTGCCGATATGGACGACCACGCCGTGGACTCTGCCGGCGAGCGTCGCCGTCACGCTCGGACCGGAGCTTGAATACGTGCTCGTCGAAGGGCCGGCGCGTGGAGGCAAGCGCGTCCTGCTGGTGCTCGCGGAGGCGTTGGCGCCCGGCGCGCTGGCGCGCTACGGCGTCGAGACGGTGAACGTGGTCGGTCGTGCGAAGGGCTCTGCCCTGGCTTTCCTTCCCCCCTCTGCGGGGGAAGGTGCCGAAGGCGGAAGGGGGGGCGACCGCGAAGCGGGCGCCTTCGGCGCCTCACCCCCATCCCAACCTTCCCCGCTCAAGGGGGAAGGGGTTGACGCGGCACTACGCCACCCATTCTACGACCGCCAGATCCCGATTCTGCTTGGCGACCACGTCTCCGCCGAGGATGGCACCGGCGCCGTGCACACCGCGCCCGGCCATGGCGTTGAGGACTTCGCGGTCGGCCAGAAATATGGACTGGTGGAGAAGTATCCCGCAGCCGAACTGAATCCGGTCGGTGGCAACGGCGTGTATCTGCCCGGGACGCCGATCTTCGAGGGCCAGTTCATCTGGAAGGCGAACGACGCGATCGTTGCGCTGCTCGGCGAGCGCGGCATGCTGCTCGCGTCCGCGAAGATCACGCACAGCTATCCGCATTGCTGGCGGCACAAGACGCCGGTCGCGTTCCGCACCACGCCGCAGTGGTTCATCGGCATGGAAATCGCCGGACTGCGCGAGGCCGCGCTGAAATCGATCCGCGACGACGTCGACTGGTATCCAGCCTGGGGCGAGGAGCGTATCGCCGGCATGGTCGCGGGGCGCCCGGACTGGTGCATCTCGCGGCAACGCACCTGGGGCGTGCCGATCGCGCTGTTCGTCGACAGGACGAATCAGCAGCCGCATCCGCGCAGCGTCGAGCTGATGGAGCAGGTTGGGCAGCGGATCGAGAACGACGGCGTCGACGCGTGGTATGCGCTCGATCCGGCCGAACTGCTCGGCGCCGAAGCCGCGCAATACGAGAAGGTCACCGACATCCTCGATGTCTGGTTCGATTCGGGCGTTACGCACTGGTGCGTGCTCGATGCGCGCGCGAACCTCGCGCGCAAGCCTGGCGACCAGGTCATGTACCTGGAAGGCTCGGATCAGCACCGCGGCTGGTTCCATTCGTCGCTGCTGACCTCCGCTGCGATGCATGGCCGCGCGCCGTACGATGCGGTGCTGACGCACGGCTTCACCGTCGATGCGCAGGGTCGCAAGATGTCGAAGTCGCTCGGCAATGTGATTGCGCCGCAGAAGGTCGTCGATACGCTCGGCGCCGACGTGCTGCGCCTGTGGGTCGCTTCGACCGATTACCGCAACGAGATCGCGGTGTCCGACGAGATCCTCAAGCGCGTCGCCGATTCCTACCGGCGCATCCGCAACACCGCGCGCTTCCTGCTCGGCAACCTGGATGGCTTCGATCCGGCGAAGCACTTGCTGCCAGTCGAGCAGTGCCTGCTGCTCGACCAGTGGGCCGTGCAGCAGGCGCACGATGTACAGCAGGCGGTCGTTGCCGCCTACGCGCGCCATGATTTTCCCGAGATCATCGCGCGCGTGCAGAACTTCTGCACGAACGAGATGGGCTCGCTCTATCTCGACATCACCAAGGACCGGCTCTACACGATGCCGGCGGACAGCCATGGTCGGCGTAGCGCGCAGAGTGCGATGTACCGCATCGTCGAGGCGCTGGTGCGCTGGATCGCGCCGATTCTATCGTTCACCGCCGAGGAGATCTGGCCGCTGATCCCGGGTCAGCGCGGCGAATCAGTGCTGTTCGAAACCTGGTACGACGGACTCGCGGCGACGCAGGGGTCACCGGAGCAGCGCAAGTTCTGGGCCGACCTGCTCACGATCCGCGCGGCGGCGTCGCGCCTGCTCGAAGGCATGCGTGCGACCGGCGCGATCGGCGCCTCGCTGCAGGCCGACGTCGTCGTGCACGCGGATGCGGCGACCCGCGCGCGCTATGCGCAGATCGCCGACGAGTTGCGCTTCTTCTTCATTACCTCGAACCTGACGCTCGCCGATCTCGCCATCCAGCCGGACCCGGCCGAGCGCGCGGACGTGCACGGCGTCGAGATCGAGGGCGCGAAGGTCTGGATCACAGCGCAGCCGAGCAGCGCGCAGAAATGCATCCGCTGCTGGCACTACCGTGTCGATGTCGGCACGCATGCCGAGCATCCGGAGATCTGCGGACGCTGCATCGAGAACGTCGATGGCAAGGGCGAGACGAGGCGGTGGTTCTAGCGGAAACGAGGGCCGTTCGCCCTGAGGCATCGAAGGGCGACCCTTGCGAAACAGTGTTGCTGAGTGCCGTTCGTGCGTCGATACGCGAAGCGTACCCTGTGCTGAGCTTGTCGAAGCATCAGCACGAACGGCTCTAACCGTCCCCAGATCATCGATCGAATGAAAATCAAACCCAACGCACTTTCGTGGTTGCTGCTTTCGCTGCTCGTCATTGCACTCGACCAGCTGACCAAGCACATCGCATTGACCGAGCTGCAGCCGCTGTCGCCGCACGCGGTCATTCCCGGTCTACTGAACTGGACGCTCGCGTTCAATACCGGCGCGGCGTTCAGTTTCCTCGCCAGCGCCGACGGCTGGCAGCGCTGGCTGTTCGCCGCGCTCGCGATCGGGGTGAGCGTCGTCCTGATGTTCTGGCTGAGCCGCACAGCGCGCCGCGACTGGCGCAATGCAGTGCCGCTCGCACTGATCATCGGCGGCGCGCTCGGCAACCTGGTCGACCGCCTGCGCTTCGGGCACGTCACCGATTTTATCCAGGTGTACTACCAGGATTGGGCCTGGCCCGCGTTCAACGTCGCCGATTCGGCAATCAGCGTCGGCGCGGTGCTGCTGATCCTGTTCGGCTTCGCCGGTAGGAAAGCGCCGGTCAACGGCGGATAATCGCTGCCATGGATGTCCTGCTCGCCAACCCCCGCGGATTCTGCGCCGGCGTCGATCGCGCGATCGAGATCGTCGAACGCGCGCTCGAGACCTTCGGTGCGCCGATCTACGTGCGCCACGAAGTCGTGCACAACCGCTTCGTCGTCGACAAGCTGCGCGCGCAAGGCGCGGTGTTCGTCGACGAACTGACCGAGGTGCCGGACGGTTCGACCGTGATCTTCAGCGCGCATGGCGTCTCGCAGGCGGTGCGCGGCGAAGCAGGGGAGCGTGGCCTCGCCGTGTTCGACGCAACCTGTCCGCTGGTCACCAAGGTGCACATGGAAGTCGCGCGCCACGGCAAGGCCGGGCGTGATGTCGTGCTGATCGGCCACGCCGGCCATCCCGAAGTCGAAGGCACGATGGGACAGTGGGATCCGGCCAATGCCGGCGCGATCCATCTGGTCGAGACGCCCGAATGCGTCGCGCACCTGACCCCGCGCAATCCCGAACACATCGCGTTCGCGACCCAGACCACGCTGTCGATCGACGACACCCGCGCGGTCATCGAGGCGCTGCAACAGCGTTTTCCCGCCATCGTCGGCCCACGCCACGACGACATCTGCTACGCCACACAGAACCGCCAGGATGCGGTGCGCAAGCTCGGCCAGCAATGTGACCTGGTTCTCGTCGTCGGTTCGCCGAACAGCTCGAACTCGAACCGCCTGCGCGAACTCGCCGAGAAGCAGGGCGTGCCCGCCTACCTGATCGACGGCGCCGCCGATATCCAGCCGCAATGGCTGGAAGGCCGCACCCGCATCGGCGTCACCGCCGGCGCCTCTGCTCCGGAGAGCCTGGTCCGCGAGGTCATCGATCGTCTGCGCGGAGCCGGCGCCGCCGGTGTGCGCGAACTGGATGGCGAACCCGAGAACGTGACCTTTGCGCTGCCGAAGGAACTGCGGTTGCGCGTGGTGGCTTAGGCGTAACAGCTCGCCGGATCGAGTCGACCCCACTCCACAGCGGATCGGCCGCAGAGCCGCTTTCGTTGATCCAGCAAAAGCGACCGTTCATCAGGCATCCGATTGACCGCCTGGGCGCCTCCCGTCATCAATGACGCTGCCGTCAATGCGGGTGAGCAGAACGCTTAACCCGCGCGGAAATGGGGTGTCTACACATGAAGCTCAAGTGCCACGGTGGAACCGAACGGGCAGCAGAGGGCTTTACGCTGATCGAATTGTTGGTGGTGATCGCGATTGTCGCGATCCTTGCCGCGATCGCGCTGCCTTCCTACAGCGACTACATCACGCGCAGCAAATTGACCGAGGCCCAGAACGGCCTGCAGGACTTCCGGGTCCACATGGAGCAATTCTTCCAGGACAGCAGGAATTACGGTGCTGGCGCTGCCTGTGGATTGGATCCTGCGGCGACGGAAGCTGGCGCCTACTTCGATTTCACGTGTACGCGCACTGCCGCAGCGCCGCCGGCACCCGAGACCTACACCGCTACAGCGACGGGCAAGGCATCCACGCCGGTAGCCGGGTTCACGTTCACGATCAACAGCGCGAATGCTCGCGCAACAACCAATGTCCCTGCGGGCTGGACCGCTAATGCGAGCTGCTGGATTGTGCGCAAGGGCGGGAGTTGCTCCTGATGTTCACGCGTCGTCCATCGGGCATGACCCTGATCGAACTGATGGTCGCGATCACGATCATCGGCCTGCTCATCGTGTTGGGTGCTCCAGGCTATTCCACGTGGATAACCAACACGCGGATACGCAATGCGGCTGAGTCGATCCAGAACGCGCTTCGGCTCGCCCGCGATCAGGCGGTGCAGCGCGGAACCAGCGCAAGATTCGAACTGACCTCGGCAAGCGGTGGCGCGGATTGGACCGTCTGCATTCCAGCCGTTGCCACGCCCACGACGTGCGCTTCGCCCCTCGAGACCGTGCAGCAATTCAACAGCGCCGGCGGCGCCAATCTGGTCAAGGTGGGTTCCAGCACAAATCTCACCTACGCCACTGACGTCAGCGGAACCGTATCGGCGGGCACCGGCATCACGTTCAATGCGCTTGGACGACCCACTGGCACGACGCCTGTGGTTCGAATCGATGCATCCACCAGCCAAAGCGGCAGCCGAAGGCTGATCACCGTGATCTCCCCTGGCGGCAGTGTCCGCATGTGCGACCCGGCGCTGTCACAGAGCACCAGTCCGCAAGGATGTTCGTGAGGGCATGCACATGAGAATCGGCAAAGTCCATTTCCATCCGGCACAGCGCGGCATTGTTTTGCTGGATGCGCTGATCGCAATCGTGATCTTCGCGATCGGAATCCTCGGCATGGTCAAGCTGCAGGCGAACGCTGTGAATTTTTCCTCGGACGCGAAGTACCGTACCGATGCCGCGATGCTGGCCGACCAGGTGATTGGACAAATGTGGAATGCCGATCCCGCGACGCTCGGCACCGTGTATGCCTCGCCGGCGGGAACCAGCTATCTGATTTGGAACAATCTCGTTGCCACGTTGCCCGGTGGCACGGGCGCGATCGTGTTTGGCGCAAACAACGCCGTGACCGTGACGGTCACATGGCAGCCACCCAACGACACGGACCCGGCACCCCATCGCTATGTATCAGCCACTCAAATTATCCACTGAGGGTGTTGCCAACGTGATGCGGCGAACAACCCTGTTAAGTGCCTGCCCGTTGGCACGATGTGCAGCGTCGCCGATGTCCAGGCAACGCGGTTTTTCGCTCGTCGAGGTCATGGTCGGTTTGCTGATCAGCCTGATCGGCACCTTGGCGATGATGACTGCGTTTGCGACGTTTGAAGGACAGAAGCGCACCACAACCAGCGGAAGCGACGCGCAGCAGGCTGGCAGCTATTCGCTGTATGAAATGGAGCGCCAACTCCGCACCGCGGGCTCCGGGGTCATCCAGGGCAGGAGCGCCACGTACACCATTTTTGCGTGCCGCATCAATGCGCGTACCAGTGGCGCAGCAGTGATGCCGCCTGCAACGCTGCCAGCGCCATTCGCGGCAGTGCCGCTCACGGTTCGTGCAATTCCGGCGCTGGTATATGGCGGCGGCAAGGATGCGGGAGGCAAGGCGCTGTCTGACATGATTGCAGTGGTTTCCGGCAACCCCACTGCGAGGACGTTCGGCGCGCCGGTCAACCCGCCGACCTCGGCTGCGACGATCGTGATGACGGACAGTGCATTCGGGATGTATCCGAAAGAATATCTGCTGGCGAGCGACGGTGTGGTGGGGGCCGACGGCAGCGTCGCCTGCAACCTCGGTCACGTGGCATCCGTGGTCGACAATCCTACCGACCCGAACAACAAGACGGTGACGTTCGACGCGCCCAACACCACTGCCGGCGGATACATGACGACACCGGCTCAAAAATACCTGTTCGATTTGGGCGTGAACCCGATCTTCAGCCTGTTCGGCGTCGATGCCACAAGCAATACCCTGGTCGCGTTTGATCTGCTACAACGCAACGGGAACGCGCCCGTCGCGATTGCCGACGGAGTTGTCCTGGTAAAGGCGCTTTACGGTGTGGATGACGGTGCCGGTGGCGGCACCGCCAACGATGGCGTGATCGACGAGTGGGTGGTCCCGACGGCGGGCACTACATGGGGCGCCGATACGCTCGGCAACGGATCGGCGGCATCCGCCGTCTCGATCTCGCAAATCCTGGCGATTCGTGTCGCCGTGGTCGCGCGCAGCCAGCTGCCGGAGCGAACGATTAGCGCGGATCCTGTGAACGGCTATGCCGGGCCTCCTCCCATCACGTTGTTCCCCGATCTCGCCGCCGCGGGTTTGACGTTCAGCGTCAAGACCGAGCCGCAATACCGTTACAAGACCTACGACACCACGATTCCGCTGCACAACGCGGCCGTCAGACTTGTCCAGTGAGCCGGCGAACCATGCGCGCATCCCACATTCATTCGCAGGCTTTCAATGGTCCACGCCGCCAGCGCGGCATGATCGCGATGATCATCGCGATCATTGTGCTGGTGTCCACCCTTCTGGCTGTGATCGGCTTGCTGCGCTCGGTGGATACCAGCAATCTGATCGCCGGCACGATGAGTTTCAGGCAGGGCGTTGTGCAGGAAGCGGAAAATGCTTACGCAGCCGCAAAGACGAATATACCGAGCGGAAGCGCAGCCAACTCCGATAGCACGGCGGTTGGCTATTACGCATCCCTGCAGACCACGGGCACTACGAGGACCGACCTGCCTGCTGCGCTGGTGGATACGCCTCTCGGCGGGATAACGATGCCGGCGACGAGCAGCACCGGAAACACCGTGCGCTACATTATTGAAAGGCTTTGCCGCGCACCCGGCGTGGTTGACAAGAAAAACTGCCTCCTGCCCAAAGCCATCGCTACCGGCGGCACCAACGATGAAACGATGGGGGTGTTTGCGCAGCCGAGGCCGGCAGCGGCATATCGTCTGACCGTTCGCGTCGATGGGCCCAAGAATACGTTGGCGTTCGTACAGACCATCATTGCGGATCAATAGATTGCTCTGTTCGGCATGGATACGGTGCGCTGTGATTCAACGTTGGTTTAGCGGGACAAAATCGAGAAAGCCATGACCAGACTCAATCGCTTCCTGACGCAGCTGGTTTCAAGCAGCCTGGTACTGCTGTTCGGCCTTGCGAATCCTGGCGCCGCGCTGCATGCGCAGACCACGCTTTCCAATGTTCCGGTATTCAGCGCCTTTTCGGTACCCGCGAATCTGATGCTGGCGCTTTCGGTCGAATTTCCAACCGGCACCGTGGCGGCTTACACGGGCGCGACCGGATTTTCTTCCGCAAATACTTATCTTGGTTATTTTGATCCGGCGAAATGTTACACATATCAGAGTGACACGGCGACACCAGCCAATCCGCTCAACAACTATTTTGTCCCCATTGGCCCGATCGGTACCGGGTGTGTAGACCCTCAGTGGAGTGGCAATCTGCTGAACTGGGCATCGATGACGGCACTCGATGAATTTCGTCAGGTACTTTCCGGCGGCTATCGCGTGGTCGATACGGCATCACTCACGGTGTTGCAGCGTTCACGGCAGACGGCGCAGGGCTCCGCAAGCAACTTTCCCACCAAATCGATTACCTCGCCGGCGGGTCTCGTTCCTGCCCCATTTTCATTGGCGCCCACCGTATATATCCGTTCGCACAATGGGGGAACGGAACTCACTTCCGGCACCGACAGGGGTGTTTTCATCGAGGTAGCGGATAATTCGGGCTTCGTGAATGATCCAGTAAATGGGTTCAACGACACGTTGTACTACGCACGTGTTCAGGTCTGCGTTGCGGGCCTGCTCGAAAGCAATTGCAATTCGGCTCATGCTTCAACGGACTATCCGAACGCTGGAAAATACAACAAGCCGGAGGGTTTGATTCAGGAGCATGCGAACCAGATCCGCGTTGGTGCAACCGGCTATCTGTACGCTCTCGGGCTTGGTCATCCCAATGGCGTACTGCGCGCACAGTTGCGTGACAACGGGCCGACCGCGTACGTCGGGAACGGTCCGCGCATACCGAACACGAATGCAGAGTGGGACGGCGGCACGGGCGTGTTCACTCAGAACCCGGATCCAGCCGCGGCATCGGCCTCGGGTGTCCCCAATAGTGGCGCGATCAACTACCTGAACCAGTTCGGATTGGTCGAACCCGGCTACGAAACCTACGACACGATTGCCGAACTGTATTGGGCGACGCTTTCCTACTACAAGAATCTTCCGTTGGATGCGAGCTATAGCGCGCCCGTCAATTCAGGAAACTCGATACAGCTCGACGGATTCCCCGCCATCAGCTCAGCGAACGCGACGGACCCGATCCAGTATTCGTGCCAGGGTAATGCGATCGTCACGATCGGCGATTCGCATACGTGGTGCGACGCGGCAGTTCCGGGCTCCAAACTGTCAAACGGTGGTCGCTGTACCAACCAGACCGCGTTGACTGCGCTTGCTGCCAACGGCACCGACCCGGGCCTCGACACCGGTGCCTACCTCAAGGCGCTCGGCGCGCTGCCGCTGATCGAAAAGATAGGTGCGACTCCGGCATCGAACAGCATGATTGGCTACGCCGCAGTCGCCGACCTCAGCACCACGTACGAATTCAACGCTCCAGATGGGGCGACCTACAACATGGCCGGCATGGCCTACTACGCCCATACCCAGGATATTCGCGGCGACAACCCGAGTTACGTCAACCCGGTTTCCAAGGTCAATTCCACAACCGGTAAACAGACGGTAGATACCTATACCGTGGATGTGATGGAGCCAGGTTCGTATGACGGCAGCAGCGGCCGTGAAACCTACGATCCCGCCAATGTCAGGTCCAACCGCGGGCCGAACATGTATTGGCTGGCCGCCAAGTATGGCGGATTCGACGTGGACGACACCCAGTGCTCTGCGGCGAGCCCGCCGACTCCGTGCGTGACGGTCAACGGCAACAAGGTGCCGACGCCGGAGAGTTTCCTCGACTGGCATACCAACACGACCACCGTGGCAGCCAAGAACCTGCGGCCGGACAACTATTTCCCCGGCAACCGCCCGGACCTGATCCACTCGGGACTTGCGACGATTTTCAATCGGGTTGCCTCCAAGAAAGTTCTCAGCGCAGTGGGTCCGGGCACCACATCGACCCGTTCACTGGGACCGGCCGATGCGACGATCTACAAGATTCCAAGTCCAGCCACTGGCTTTGTCGCATACACGACGAAGTACACGCCGGGCGACTGGACGGGTGACGTCTTGGGTGCGGTGTCCACGATTGCAGCCGATGGCACGGTCAACCCTGCAACGATCGGCACCCCTGCAGTGCTCGTGCAATGGAGCGCCAAGGCCAATTTGAAGCTACTGGCGGAGCTTCCGGACGCGTCGGCGAAACCGACGGGCTGGGACACGACGCGACGCATCATCACGATGGGCAGTGCTGGCGGCATTCCGTTCCGTTGGAGCAACCTGACATCTGCTGAGCAGACTGCGCTGTCCGGTGACACGGGCACAGCCCATCCATTGCTCGATTTCCTGCGCGGAGATCGGAGCAATGAAGGCACGAAGTTCCGGACACGCCGTTCTGTTCTCGGCGATATCGTCGATTCGGAGGCCGTGCTGGTGCAGGGGGCCTTGGCGCTGAATTACAACGACGCGAACAATCCGGGTTATTCCGCCTTCACCACCGCGCGGGCCAGCCGCGCGCCGGTTGTCTATGTCGGCAGCAATGACGGCATGTTGCATGCGTTTTCCGCAGACTTCTCGGGGATAACGTCGCCGGCCTCGGCACCTGCCTTGACGGACGGTGGCAACGAATTGTTCGCCTACGTTCCGAGCTTCCTGTTTAACGGCCCGAACAGTACGCCGGGCATCGATGGATTGGCGGCGCTCGGCAATCTCGCTGGTGTGACGACCAATGCGTACGCCCATCATTTTTATGTGGATCAGACGCCCCAGATCGCAGACGCGGATTTCGACCGCACCGGACTTACGCCGACCGGATCGGGGGCGCCGGATTGGCACACCGTTCTTGTCGGTGCTGTCGGCAAGGGCGGCAAGGGCATCTATGCACTGGATGTGACGACGGTGCCGGCGGCGCTCAGCGCGGGAACCAGCACGACCCAGGAAACCGCTATCGCCCAGAAGGTCCTGTGGGAATTCGCGCCTGCCGACATGGGGTATCTCTATGGCAAACCGAACATCGCCAAGACGCGCAAATACGGCTGGGTCGTCCTGGTGACCACGGGATATAACAACGCATCCGGTATCGGAAGCCTGTTCGTGCTGAATGCAAAGACAGGCGCGCTGCTGGAAACCCTTTCAACGACCGTGGGTTCGCCAACCGATCCATCAGGACTGGGACGCATGGCTGCCTATACCCAGGATTTCACCGACAACACGATCGAGCAGGTTTACGCGGGCGATCTGAAAGGCAATGTCTGGCGTTTCGACTTGTCCGGTACGGGTCCTGGAGCGTATCCGGCGCCCGCCCTTTTGGCGACGCTCACGGCCTCGGACGGGACTGCACAACCGATCACCACCGCGCCGCGCGTGGAGGTCGATCTCAATTCAACGGGGCTCAGTACCCGGCGCTGGGTGTTCGTCGGCACCGGGCGATTCCTCGATGTGGGTGATTTGACGACTACACAGACACAAACCATGTATGCCCTGCGCGATGGTACGGGGGTCGCGCCGAGAACCACCGGGCTGCCACTTTCGCGTTCCGCCGCCGGAGTGAGCGCGATCACCAGTATCCTGACCGGCTTGACGATTGCTGACAGTGCCGGGGGGTGGTACTTCGACCTGCTTGGGAGCCCAACGGGAAGCGCAGCGGAGCGCGTGATTGTCGACCCGGATTCGCAGGCAGGGGTGCCGATCATCGCTTGGGCGACGTTGGTGCCAGGTGCCGACCCATGTTCGTACCAAGGCGCAATCTATGCGGTCAACTACGGGACGGGAGTAACCGCGCTGCTCGACAGTCACGGCGTTGCGGTCGCATCCATTTCACCCCCGGGTGGCGCGCCGACAAAGGTGGCGCTCCAGCGGCTGCCGGACGGCTCAGTGGGACTGCTTTATGGATCGCTGAATGGTGGGGCAAACGTCCAAAAAATCGGAGGCATTAACCCGACCACTTTCCGGTCGCGAGTCAATTGGCGCGAAATACTCAATTGATGCAGTGATGCCCGCAATCAGTCTGCCGCCGATTGCCGTCTCTGCGAGTGATTGAACCGCTGGAAGCAGCAATTTTCTGATCAATGGCTCCGCGGGAAGAGCCGGATTCGTCGATATGAAAGGCATGGACATGCCATCGTCGCATTCAATTGCGGCATCAAGCAGGTGCGAGGCGTCGTATGGATCGCTCCGCGGCCGCCAATCAGGCGCCACCCTGATCGAAGTGCTCGTGACCGTCGCGGTCACGAGCATCGGCCTGCTCGGCATGGCCGGCTTGATGATCGTTTCGACGAAGATCGATCGCGACGCGTATCTCGCGACGCAGGCTGATTTCATCGCACAAACGCTGATCGAATCGATGCGTATCAACACGTCTGCCGTTGCCGACGGCCGGTATGACGGAACGTACGCGGGCAGCGGCGCCCCGGACCCGGGCTGCATGATGCGCGGATGCTCTCCCGGCGAGCGCGCGGACTACGACCGCGCCCGCTTCGACACCGCCTTGCACACAATGCTGCCGAATGCGACCGCTGCACTGAAATGCTCGGGCGGCGATCCACGCGCCTCGGGTTCGGCGTCGATCTACGACGGCACGTGCCGGCTCGAAATCCGCTGGTCCGAACGCGCGCCGAATGCGGTGGCCGTTAGCGGTGCCCAGTCGCTGGCATGGGTCTTTCAGCCCTGATGAGGCCGTTCGGCTCATCGCACTCAAGCGCATTCGGGCGTCACCGCGATTCCGGCATTCCGCGGGGCTTTTCCATCGTCGAATTGATGATCGCGCTGGTCCTCGGCTTGTTGCTCATCGAGGGCGTCCTTGTGCTGTTTTCGGAGACCAGCCGCGTCAACGCAAGACAGACGGCATTGTTCAGACTGCAGGACAAGGGAAGGATCGCGCTTGGCCTGATCGCCGACGATCTCCGCCTTGCGGGTCGTCTGCCCTGCGGCTCGCGGATTCGTCCGCTGGTGTTCGCGGACGCACTGGCCGACCACATCGTCGGCACACCCGCTGCCGCGAACGTGCCGCAAGGCTGGCCCGCCGCCACGCCGTATCCGCTCGATCGAGGAATCTTCATCAGCGGAAACCGATGCATCGGCAATGCCTGCACGCCGGCACTCGCGTCCGCTCAAGGTCTGCCCCCGGCGGGGCTGGCTGAAGGCGACAGGATTCCGGGGACGGACATGTTGACCGTGCGGCATCTGCAGGGCAGCGGCTGGGCGGCGCGCGCCGATGACCCCGGGTCCTTGTGCAAGGACAACAAGAGTGTCGGGCCGATCACGATCCGCAAGTTGCCGGGTGACTCGCTACCCGCGGGCTTCGACGCATCGCATGTCGCGTTGCTGGCAAATTGTTCGAACGGCGAAATTCTTGCCGTCGCGCCGCATGCCGATACGCTGCAGCCCATTCAAGGAAATTTCGGTGCGGCAGCGTGCATGGCCATCGACGCACAGACACGCGTGTTCGATCTGGATGCGCAGCTGCAGACTTCGGTCTACTACCTCGCCATGAAGGCGCGTGCAGGCGTGCGCGATCGCGGCACTGCCGTGCTGATGCGGCGTATGAACGGGGTCACGAGCGAGGTGGTCGAAGGCGTCGAACGGCTCGATTTCCGCTACTCGTTGGTCGACAGCGTGGGCACCGCGCATTGGCTGACGGCCGCCGAGGTGGATCACGCAACCGCGAGCGATGGCGCGCAGCTGCAGTGCGGGATGTCGGATGGAACCGTCACAAGACCATGTGCCTGGTCCGACATCGATGCGGTCGACATCTCGATGCTGATCAACACAGTGGAGGATCTGCCGGCGGACTCGTCGGCGCACGCTTTTGACTATCGCTATTCAGTGGATGGGGATCAGGCGCGGCCGCCGCAAGCGACGATGCCGGTGACCGGGTTGCCCACAGGGCGCATGCTGCGGCGCGAATTCCATTCCGTGGTTGCGCTGGGAAACCTTGGCGCATGATCGCTGGCGCGCGCCAGCGCCTTCCGTCATGGTCACGTCAGACCGGTGCCGTGCTCTTCGTGTCGCTCGTCATCCTGCTCATGCTGTCGCTGTTTGCGATCACGGTCGCGGACACCGCGATCACGCAACGCAAGCGGGCCGACGACGCCCGCAACAGGCAGCTCGCCAGACTTGCAGCCGACAGCGCACTGAGCGAGGCGAAGGCGAGGATATCCGCGGCCGCCACCGCGTACGGCGTTGCGCAGGTCTGCGTCCATCTGCGCTGCTTCGTCCGCGCGCCGGGTGCGCCCTACGATGCTGCGGAACTGATGCAGACCGAGCAGGCGAAGGCCGCGATGAATTCGTTCCGGCTGGATCTCACGAAACTGGACGGCGCTGACGCGAGCGCGCGACTTGCCGCCTTGCCGACCTATGTCATCGAGGATCTTGGGGCTCCTGGTGCATCGGTCGGTCGATCACCTTCGGGCAGCGCGGATCCGGGGCGGCTCTTTCGCATCACCGCGCGCGGTACCGGTGGCCGGGATGAGTATGTGCAGGTGATCGAAGCCACTTACAGCGTTGCCAGGTGAGGATTGCCCGAGATCTCGCGGTTTCATATCTGTCGCCAACCTGACGGTAATGAGCCGTTCGTCGGTTTAATTTTACCGCTAGTCGGAAATCAATTAGATTCATCCGACTCCCGCGACTAGTCTCGGCCCTGATCGACGCCCTTGCGTTTGGCCGGATGGTTGGCGTGACAGGCGGGAAGATGCCTGCTGGCGCCACTTGCTGCATGTGGGTGCAGTGAATGCGGTTCCGGGGAACCGTCGCGTCGGAAGACTGGGGACAACTCGATGCAAAGACAGGCACTCGCCGGCCTCCGGCGCGGCTCTCGCAGCGGTTTGGGGCTCATCGAGCTGACGGCTGCCGGCGCACCAGATCCGTTGAGGCGTCGCCAAGCCCTGGATGCCCACCTGAAAGCCCGTGTTCGGGTTGCATCACGACTGCCGGCCGGGACCTGTTTCAGATTGCTCCGGCTGCCGGCCATGACGCAGCCGATGCACCGCCAGGTCGGCAGCGCCCGCGCAACCGCACACGTGCGCACGAGCAGCGGCTTCGGCCTCATCGAGTGGGTGGTCACCATCGCGATCGTCGCGATCCTTGCCGCGATCGCACTGCCCAGCTATCGCCAGACGATCCAGAACAACCGCACGGCTACCGAGGCCGATGATTTCATCAGCGCGATCAACGTTGCGCGCGGCGAAGCGACCACACGCTCGCGGCCAGTGACGCTGTGCCCAAGCGCGAACGGAACGGCATGCAACGGCGATTCGAACTGGTCGACCAACCAGTGGATCGTCTTCACCGATTACGGCGTCAGGGGAACCGTGGACGACACCGACACCGTGCTGCGCGTATGGAAAGCGGTCAACCCGCAGGACGTCCTGGTATCGAACCCTGCGATCCAGTGGATCAGTTTCGATCGTGCGGGCAGCGCCAGCACGGACAACGCGGCAGTGACCGCATCTGCGACCTTCACGCTGCGACCACAAAGCTGCGCGGCGAACGCGCGGGTCCAGCGCACGATCACGTTGACGTTGCTGGGGCGTGTGTCACTGACGTCCGGCTCATGTTCCTGACTCGGGAGAGCCTGACGGCTGGATGTCCATGACGATTCATACCCGATCCTCGCGCGGTTTTTCGATGCTGGAAGTCCTGGTGGCGATCCTGGTGCTCAGCATCGGGCTGCTCGGCCTCGCCGCCCTCCAGGCGTTCTCGCTCAAGGCCAACCAGAGCGCGAATTTCCGCACCCAGGCGACCGCGCTGGCGAACCTGATCGTCGAGCGCATGCGGGCCCACGGCGGCGGCGCGTTGAACACGACGGTCGCGTACTACGGTGCAGGTTCGGACGCGCGCGCGCAAAACGATCTTCTTGAATGGCAGGCCGCGATTGCCGCGCAACTGCCGAACGGCGTCGGCACGCTGGTTTTCAACGGCGGCAACATCGGCGTAAGCATCACCTGGACCGATGCGCGCTGGGCGATTGGCGCCGATCAGCAAACCGCCTTCGTGCTGAATACGACCCTATGACCGTGCTCGCTCCGATTCGTCCGTTTCGCTCCGTCAGCCACGGCCTGTCGCTGATCGAGATTCTCGTCGCATTGGCGATCGCAGCGCTGCTGCTGCTCGGACTCAGCCAGATCTTCCTCGGATCGAAGGCCGCCTATTCGATACAGCAGGGCATGTCGCGCTCGCAGGAGAATGCGCGGTTCGTCTTCAGCTATCTGGAAGACAACCTGCGCATGGCCGGCTACTACGGCTGTGGCAACGAGGCTGACTCCTCGCTGCAGTTCTTCAACCACATCCCCGGCGCCGGCGTGCCGGATCCGACCGGAAGAGTGCGATTCCAGAGACCTATCCAGGGTTTTGAATACACGAACTGCACGACCACGTCGTGCGCGACCGACAACCTCGATCCGGCAGCGGCGGTCGCCGGCGACTTCACGCCGCCACTCAACGCAGCGAACAGCGATGTTCTGGCGTCTGCGACCGTGAAGGGGTCCGACGTCCTCATCCTGCGCGTCCTCAGTGCGAAGAGCACCCCGGCGCTTGGAGCATTCGATCCGACGACCGGAACATTCACGGTCGCAGCGGTCCCCAACGAACCGAATTTCGTCAAGGCGGGTGAGGTGTATGCGGCGACCAATTGCCGCCCACGCGTCGATATCTTCCGGGCCAGCGGGGGATCGGCGGGTACGACGCTGATCGCAGGGCCTGTTGAAAACCAGCTGCGCGGCGGCTCGGTTGCGAACGACACATGGGGGTTCACGAATGCACAAGGCGAATTCCAGCAGCCGCCGCTGGGTACGCCGGCCGGCACGCTGAACGCCGAGATCCACAAGGCGGAATATCTGGCGATCTTCGTCGGCCTGGATACCAACGGGAATCCAGCTCTGAAGGTTCGGCATTACGACGGAACTGCAGGCGAGGTTCTGCCGCAATTGACCACGGAAGAAATCGTCGACGGTGTCGAGAGCATGCATCTGACGTATGGCGTGGACAACAACGGGGATGGTCTGGCGGATGATCCTTTTGTAAAAGCGTCCGACATTCAGCCGGCCGCGCTCGCCGATCCCGTCGCGATCGACGCGGCATGGCGCAAGGTCGTCAGCGTGCGAGTGGCGCTGTTGATGCGCAGCCAGGACCGCGCCAGTGCCACGGCGAAGACCGGCGGCAACGTGTTCAACGTCGCGGACGCCAAGCTGACGCGGCCCAGTGACGGTCGTTTCCGCGATGTCTACGAAACGACGATCGCGCTGCGCAATCGCCTGACCAGCTTCTGACCGGACCTTACGCCATGAACCACGTCAATCGAACTTCCGGATTTCCGCGCCAGCGCGGCGTAGCCCTCTTCGTGGCGCTGATCATGTTGTTGCTGATGAGCCTGATCGGCATCACCGCGATGCAGGTGACGGTGCTGCAGGAACGAATGGCGGGCAACTTCAAGGTGCGGCACGACGGTTTCGAGGCGGGAGAAACCCTGCTCGGAAAAGGCCGCGAAACCGTTCGCGCCGCACCCAGTACCTACGGCGTCAACTGCTACACGGCCGGCAATTGCGTGTCAGTGATCACCGATCCGAATACGGGTCTGCCGAACCAGGCGCCGTGGGTGCCATGGCTGACCAGCGAGCCGACCCTGCCCATCAGTTCGCTGAAGGCGTTGAGGTATTGCCCCTCCTGCAGCGCTGCGGCGCTTCCTCCCAGCGGCGCTGCTCTGCGCTACTACTCAGTTGCCGCGATCGATGGTGATCCGAGCGGCGACGCCAAGACCGCGTTGCAGGGCATCTACATTTTCTGATCGGGTCGTGGGCCATCGAGGAATCATCATGAATGTATCCAACATGAAGTCGGTCGTGGTGGCTTTCGCGCTGACCTTGCTGGCCGCGATCGATTCGCCGATCGACCGCGCGCAGGCGCAATCGATCCCGATCACCGACCAGCCTTTGTTCACCACCGCCGGAGTGCCGCCATTGATGATGATGGTGATGTCGCGCGACGAGCAGCTGTTCATCAAGGCCTATGACGACTACTCGGATCTGGATGGCGATGGAATCCTCGATACGACCTATCAGGATCGTTTCGACTATTCAGGATATTTCGATTCCGCACTGTGCTACGCCTATGCCAACAGCCAATTCAGCGCCGCTGAAGTAGCAACGGGTACGGTGGCTGTCGGGCAGAAATATCCGCATCAGTGCAGTGGTTCGACGTTCAGCGGCAACTTCATGAACTGGGTGGCGATGAGCCGTCTCGATGTACTGAATTTCGTGCTGACCGGTGGCAGGCGTGTCATTCCCGAGCCAGCGAACGGGGCGGTCCTCGAGCGCGCGCCCATACCGCCCGACCTGCATGCCTGGGTCAAGGTGTATGCCGGCAGCGACACCAGGAAATACACGCCGTATTCGGGCACCGTGTCCTTTTGCAATGCCACGATGAGTAGGGGTGCGGCGCCTACCATTCGTGCAGCACAGGGCGCTTATCCGGAATGGGCCGCCACTGCATTGCAGATGTGCAATTGGCGGGAGGAAGCGTATTCAGCGGGGGCTGGCAGTTGTTCCAACGCGGCCGGCGACAACAGTTGTTACGACGATGCGCCGAAGTCGGCCGCGCTCGCGACAACGGCCGGGCTTACGGCACGCGTGCAAGTCTGCGCAAACAGCAACGCCAGCCTGCGCGAAAATTTTTGTCAGAAATACATGGACAGTTCCAACGGTGCCGCATCCTACAAGCCTGTCGGGTTGTTGCAGACCTATGGCGAGAAGGGCCAGATGCGCTTTGGCTTGTTGACCGGCAGCTTCTCAAAACCGCGCAGTGGCGGCGTGCTGCGCCGGAATATCGGACTGTTCGCCGGCAACACAGGTGCGAAGGACGCCGAAGGTTGCGCGGCTGATGACGAAGTCAATCTGAACAACGGCAAGTTCTGCACGCACAGTGCTTCGGGCAACAAGGGCATCGTCAGCACGATAACTGCGCTGGATATCAGTGGTTACTACAATTTCAATGCCACCAATCCGAAATGGAGTGATTGCAACAACTACGGAATCTTGAACCGTCAGGGTTTTGACGGCGACCGCTATCTGAACAATCCGGGTGCAGGGAGCAACACGCAGAACTGCGCAGCATGGGGCAATCCGCTGTCGGAGATGTACGCAGAAGCGCTTCGCTATATCAGTACGCCGAATCCGACGGCCAGCACTCCGAGCAGCGCGTTTACCGGAGGCACGGATCTGACCGGATTGCCGACCAATGTGGCATGGAAAGATCCCTATCGGTCCGCAGCTGCCGGCGGCAATCCGTATTGCGCAAATTGCAGCATCCTCGTGCTTTCGACCGGCCTCAATTCGTTCGACAGCGACGAGATTCCGACCGTGGCCGCCTTGTCGAGGCAGGCTGCGGCATCGACAAGGGCTGTGGGTGCTGTCGAAGGCGTCACCGGCAATTATTCGGTCGGTCGCATCGCTACGAATACTCCAGGCGATCTTGCTGTGGGCAACTCGACTGCCACGCACACCGATCTTTGCACGGCGAAAGGCGTCGCCGACCTGAGTGTCGTCCGCGGTATCTGTCCGGATATCTCGGCCATGGAAGGCAGCTATCTGATGGATGGCCTGGCCTTCGATGCGTGGACGAATGATCTGCGTCCCGATCTGCACAACAGTCCGCCGACGGGCAATCCGGTGAAGCCCGACACGTACAAGAACACGGTGAAGACGTTCTCGGTCGCACTCGCGCGCAACCTGCCCAGTTTCAAGATTCCGCTCGGCGGCAGCACGATTTCGTTGGCTCCGCTGTGCCAGGCCAACAACTCCGGTTCCGGCGATGCGCTCAACGGCACCAACGACAAGAACTGGCGCAGCTGTTACATGGGTTCGGTGACGATCGGCGAGAAAAAGTCGAGTGTGTCGCCGAACTACATCTACGGTCGCTCGCTGGACACCCGTGCATTACCGCAATTCGGTACGTTCACGTTCGTCTGGGAAGACTCCCTGTGGGGCAACGACCACGAGAACGACGTCGTAACCATGGTCACGTACTGCGTAGGTGGCGCCTGTTCCGGCAATCAACAGAGTGGTCGCAAGAACCTGGATGGGACCAGCTACAACGGATATGACATCTGCTGGCGAGCCTATGGCACCACGGGCACCACGGGCAGCACCGCAGGCGGATTCGCCGCACCGGGATTGGCCACCGCGACCAAGGATCCCTACGGATACACGTCGCCCTGTCCGACCAATGGCAAGCCGAGCGTAGCCGCAGACGAGGTGCTGATCCGCATCGAAAACGTTTCTGCTTACGCGGGCAACGCCATGCTGACCGGTTACAGCATCGCCGGCTCGAACGACGACGGCGTCAAGCGCCTGACGCTGCGTCCCGGCAATACGAACGACACTTTGCTCAACAAGACTGTGAATCCGAACGCTTCGTGGTATGCCCCGATCGTAATGAAATACAAGGCAGCGACGGCGGCGGCGAAACAGCTTGAAAACCCGTTGTTCTATGCGGCGAAGTACGGCAGCTTCAACGACCTCAACAGCAACGGCAGGCCGGATCCCGGCGAATGGGATTCGAGGGAAGCCGGCGTCCCCGACAACTTCTTCGCTGTCACTGATCCGAGCAAGCTGAAGACCCAGCTGCAGAAGATCTTCGACGCGGTGATCGCAGGCGCCAGCCCGTCCGGAAGCGTCGCCTCTAGTTCGTCGCGCTACACAGTCGGACAGACGCTGGCCTACCAGTCGTCCTACGACTCGAACAACTGGGTCGGCGATCTCAAGGGTTTTTACCTCAACGGCGACGGTTCGCTCGGCAATCAGGCATGGGCGGCTGCGGCGATGCTGCCCACAGGCGCGCGCAGCGACATCTGGATCGGCGTGGCGCCGACGAATACGAGTGCGACCTTCATGGCGCAGAAGTTCACGCGATCGAATTTGCCCGCCTGGATGACGACGGCGCTGACCGCTGCTGGCGCGTCGCCTGCCACGTGGCCGAATACCAGCGCGTCGATCGACAGCCTGATCGTGTATCTGAGTGGTGATCAAACCAACGAATTGCCCACGGGTTCGTATCGTCGACGCGACCCGCTGAAGCGTCTTGGCGACATCGTCAATTCCTCGCCGCAAGTTGCCTACAAGCTCGACTACGGATACAGCCAGCTGCCGAACCCGACGGGCTGCGGCGCGGCGTGCACGTCGTCCTATGCGACCTTCGTGGCGAGCAAGGCAAAGACCACGGTTTTCGTCGGCGCGAACGACGGCATGCTGCATGCATTCGATGGATCGGCCACCGGTGGCAAGGAACTGTTCGCCTACATCCCGAATGCCGTGATCTCCAAGCTGGGTGCGTTGGCCAAGCCCGGGTATGTGCACACCTATTCTGTCGATGGAACACCGGCGATTGGTGATGCCTATCTCGGTAGCTGGAAGACCGTGTTGGTGAGCTCCGCTGGCGCGGGTGCGCCGCCGTGTTCGCGCTCGATGTGACCGATCCCGCGAGCTTCGGAACCAGCAGTCTGCTATGGGAGTTCAACAGCACGGTCGATCCCGACATGGGCCGATTCACCGGCATCCCGAGTCCGCCGACGCTGACCGCCGATGGCAAATGGGTCGCCGCGTTCGGCAATGGATACAACGGCGCCGGCAACAGGGCGAAGCTGTTCGTCGTCGATTTGTCGACGGGCAGCAAGATCAGCGTCGATGCCATCACCGACAGCGCCAACGCAGCGCCCAACGGATTGTCGACGGCGACCATCATCGACGCGACCGGCACGTGTCCGAGCGGCGGCCCGCCTGTGTGCTCGGACGGCGTCGGCGACACGATCTATGCCGGCGATTATCTGGGCAATGTCTGGAAATTCGTCCTCACGAAGGGCGCCTGGAAACTCAACCCATCCACGCCGATCTTCAAGGCGGTGGACACCTATGGCCACAAGCAGCCGATCACCAGCGGCATGTATGCGATCAAGAACCCGCTTGGCGGCGTGATCATCTATTTCGGCACCGGAAAATATCTGACGACTGCCGACAACGATCCGAAAGACCTTCAGGCGGACGGCAAGCCGTTGGTGAATTCCATCTATGCCGTGTGGGACAACGGTGGTAGTGCGGCTCCGACTCGCTCGGATCTGCAACAGCAGCGGATTACCGACTACACCAGTGGTTCGTTCACGATCACGCAGAACGCTTTCGGGTACAAGACCACGGAGTTCCCGGGCGGCAAGATGGGCTGGTATCTCGATCTGTCCGTGACATCGGCGAACCCCGATCCATTGCAGAGCGAGCGTGTCCTGGCGGCGCCAACGGGCGTGCTCAGCAAGTTGTTCATCAATGTGTTCCGGCCGATCGGCGATATCTGCCTGCCGGCCGGTGTGAACAGTCTGCTGGAACTGGATCTGCTCAATGGCGGAGCTGCATTTCCGAACCCTGCCGGTGGTGGCAATGGCTCGGGCAGCGGCAGCGGGAAGGGCGGCCAGGACATCGGCGATGGGCCGCCGCTGGGCTCGCCAAATCCGGTCGTGACGATCTCGGGACAGACCGGCATCCCCGCGATCGGCTGTCCGCCGGGCAATCCGAATTGCGTGACGCCGCACTTCTGGTGCACACCGGGCGTGCCCGGCTATCCGAATTGCGCGGATCCCACCTGGTGCCAGCCTTCGACGCCCGGTTATCCGAATTGCCCGGCCCCGGCCGATTGCCATCCAGCCATCGCCGGGCCGCCGGCGCAGCCTGCCTCGCCCGGCTATCCGTACTGCAACCAGAGCGCCCAATGCAGTCTGATCCCGAATGCCGGCACGCCAATCGGCAACCAAGCGTTCCAGTGCCGTGCGGCATGGCGCCAACTTCGCTGAACGATCGATGGGGAATGCGATGAGCAAGTCGTGTCTGCAGATGATTACCGGACCCAGACGATGGCGAGAGGTGCGATCGGGCGCCTGCGCGACCGCGCGCGGCTTCACCCTCATCGAGCTGGTGATTGTCGTGGCGATCGTCGCGATCCTTGCGATGATCGCGCTACCTAGCTACCAAAGGCATATGCAGAAGGCGCGCCGTGCGAGGGCGGAGGGAGATTTGCTTCAACTCGCGCAAATGCTGGAGCGGCAATACACGGTCAACCGGACCTACGTCGGCTTCGTGCTTCCGTTCACCCAGTCGCCAACGGATGGCGGTGCGACCGTGGCGTATACGATCACGTTGCCGAATCTGACGCAGGGAGCCTATACGCTGACGGCCACCCCGACCGGCCCCCAGACGGCCGATCCATGCGCGGTGCTGACGGTCGATCAGACCGGTGCGAAGGGAGCCAGTGGCACCCATCCGTCAGGCAGCTGCTGGTAGTCGAGGCATTTGTGTGCTCCGGGTTGAGGTGGCGGGTATCGGTCGCTATACTCCGCGCCCCCGCCGGAGTAGCTCAGTTGGTAGAGCGGCGCATTCGTAATGCGTAGGTCGGGGGTTCGATTCCCTTCTCCGGCACCAAGTCCGGGCGGTTAGCTCAGCGGTAGAGCATTGCCTTCACACGGCAAGGGTCGCAGGTTCGATCCCTGCACCGCCCACCACTTTCTCCAGTTGGATCTGCATCGCGCGAGCGTCTGTGCCGCGCGCTGTGCTGGCCGCGATGCCAGTGCGCTGGTACCCTGCGCGCCCGACTTTTCCGCCGCGTGCGACTGCACCGGTTACGCCGCATGACCACGCAGCCTGCATACAGCCACGATTCGATCCGCGCAGTGATCTGGCAGGGTGACCATCTGCGCCTGCTCGACCAGCGCCGCCTCCCGGCTGATGAAATCTGGCTCGACTGCCACAGCGCCGACGAGGTCGCCGCGGCGATTCGCGATCTGGTCGTGCGTGGCGCGCCCGCTATCGGTATCGCGGCGGCGTGGGGTGTCGTGATCGCCGCCCAACGCGATCCAGGACACCTCGATGCGGCCTTGGCAACACTGCGCGCCGCACGGCCGACCGCGGTGAACCTGATGTGGGCACTGGACCGGATGAAGGCCGCGATCGTGCGTGGTGCGGACGCGGCAGCACTCGCTCGCGAGGCGCAGGCAATCCAGGACGAGGATCTCGCCGCGAACCGCCACATGGGCGAACTCGGTGCGGCGTTGCTCGGTCGTGGCGTGGGTGTGCTGACTCACTGCAATACCGGTTCGCTCGCGACTGCCGGTTTCGGCACCGCGCTCGGCGTGATCCGCGCCGGCGTCAGCGCGGGCCGCATCGCGCGTGTATTCGCGGGCGAGACGAGGCCGTGGCTGCAGGGCGCGCGGCTCACCATCTGGGAGCTGCTGCGCGACCGGATCCCGGCGACGCTCGTTGCAGACTCGGCAGCGGCGCACCTGATGAAGTCCGGTGATGTGCAATGGGTCATCGTCGGCGCCGACCGCATCGCCGCGAATGGAGACGTCGCCAACAAGATCGGCACTTACCAGCTTGCGATCGGCGCGCGCCACCACGGCGTCAGGTTCATGGTCGTCGCGCCGTCGTCGACGGTCGACATGTCGACCGCGAGCGGCGCCGATATCGAAATCGAGCTGCGTTCACCGGATGAGCTCCTCGCCTATGCGGGGCAGCGCACCGTGGCCGCGGGCGCGCAGGCATGGAATCCGGTGTTCGACGTGACGCCGGCCAGCCTGATCGATGCGATCGTGACCGAGCGCGGCGTTGTCGAGCGTCCGGATGCCGGGCGTATGGCCGCGCTGTTCGGCACCGCGCGCTGATCTCCGCCTGCTTTGAACGGAGCCTCGGATGGCGTTGCACAGGCAAATTCTTTTGTTCGCGATCAGCGGCCTGCTCGGCTTCGTGGTCGACGCCGGCATCGTGCAGTTCCTCGTGCGTGAACTCGGCATCAATCCCTACGGCGCGCGCGTGGTCTCGTTTCTCGCCGCAGCGACGACGACCTGGGGCTTCAATCGGCGCTATACGTTCGCCGGGCATGGCGGCGGCAGCCGGCGTCGTGAATTGCTGCGCTACCTGGTCGCAATGGCGTTCGGCTTCGCGTTGAACTACGGCGCGTACGCCGCCTGCGTGCTGTTCTGGCCGCTGGTGCGCGAGTGGCCGGCGATCGGCGTCGCGGCGGGGTCGGTGGCCGGCGCGGCCGTGAACTTCCTGAGTTCCAAGTACTGGATCTTCCGCGCGCCTGCGCATCGCGGTTGAGGGCATCCGGCAGATGCCCGTTTGTGCGGGAGAGACCTGTCTTGATGTCTCCGGGGAGGTGGGGCAGATGGAACATTCCGGCCGAAGCCGCTCCTGCGGAACCCGGATCCGGGACTTGCCCTTCCGGGGAGGTCGGGATAGCCCCTAAGTCCCGCTGAAATCAGGGAAAAACGGCCACTTTGGCCGGTCTGCTGTGGTAAGATTTAGTGTTGCCTTCGCGCACGCGAGTGGCACTTGCGCAGCGCTGTCGCGGCTCTGCTTTTCGATCCTCGAAAAGCGCCGCGAGAGCGACGTGATCGCGTTCCAAATCCGGACTTTTGCAGAGGTTTCCTGATGGCTGAGCTGGCCAAAGAAGTCATACGCGTCAACATCGAGGACGAGGTCCGGAAAAGCTATCTCGACTATGCAATGAGCGTGATCGTCGGGCGCGCGCTGCCCGACGTGCGCGACGGCCTGAAGCCGGTGCACCGGCGCACGCTGTACGCGATGCACGAATCGAACACGGTGTGGAACCGCCCGTACGTGAAGTGCGCGCGTGTGGTCGGTGACGTGATGGGTAAGTACCATCCGCACGGCGACTCGTCGATCTACGACGCGCTGGTGCGCATGGCGCAGGATTTCTCGATGCGCTACATGCTCGTCGACGGCCAGGGCAACTTCGGCTCGGTCGACGGCGACGAAGCGGCGGCGATGCGTTACACCGAATGCCGGCTCGAGCGCCTGTCCTCCGAGCTGCTCGCCGACATCGACAAGGAAACCGTCGATTACCAGCCGAACTACGACGAGAAGGAATTCGAGCCGACGGTGCTGCCGACGCGCATCCCGAACCTGCTGGTCAACGGTTCGGCCGGCATCGCGGTCGGCATGGCGACCAACGTGCCGCCGCACAACCTCACCGAAGTCCTGTCCGCGTGCATTGCGCTGATCGACGATCCGGAGCTCGGCTTCGACGACCTGCTGCGTCTCGTTCCCGGTCCGGACTTCCCGACCGCGGGCATCATCAACGGTGCCGCCGGCATCGTCGAGGCGTACAAGACCGGCCGCGGCCGCATCCTGGTGCGCGCCAAGGCGGAGATCGAGACCGAGGACAACGGCCGCGAGACGATCATCGTCACCGAGCTGCCGTACCAGGTGAACAAGGCACGGCTGATCGAGAAGATTGCCGAGCTGGTCAAGGAAAAACGCATCGAGGGCATCACCGAGCTGCGCGACGAGTCGGACAAGGACGGCCTGCGCGTCGTCATCGAGGTGCGCCGCGACACCTCGGCCGACGTGCTGCTCAACAACCTGTTCCAGCAGACCCAGCTGCAGGTCACGTTCGGCATCAACATGGTCGCGCTGCTCGACGGCCAGCCGCGCACGCTCTCGCTGCGCGAGATCCTCGATGCATTCATCCGCCATCGCCGTGAAGTCGTCACGCGGCGCACGATCTTCGATCTGCGCAAGGCGCGTGCGCGTGCGCACATCGTCGAGGGCCTGACCGTCGCGCTCGCGAACATCGACGAGATGGTCGAGCTGATCAAGACCTCGCCGACGCCGGACGAGGCGAAGCAGCGCATGCTCGCGCGGCGCTGGGAGCCGGGCATGGTGCGCGCGCTGCTCGCGGCCGCGGGCGCGGAAGCCTCGCGTCCCGAGGAGATGGCGATCGAGGCGGGCCTGAAGGCGGACGGCTACCAGCTGTCCGAGATCCAGGCCAAGGAAATCCTCGAGATGCGCCTGTCGCGCCTGACCGGTCTCGAACAGGAAAAACTCAGCGACGAATACAAGGAATTGCTGCGCACGATCGCGGGGCTGATCGAGATCCTCGAGAACCCCGATGTACTGCTGAAGATCATCCGCGACGAGTTCGTCGCGCTGAAGGAGCAGTACGGTGACGAGCGCCGCACCGCGATCCAGGCCAGCCAGGAGGATCTGAACATCCTCGACCTGATCGAGCCGGAGGATGTCGTCGTCACGCTTTCGCATACCGGTTATGCGAAGCGCCAGCCGGTCAGCATCTACCGCGCGCAGAAGCGTGGCGGCAAGGGTCGGTCGGCGACGAGCATGAAGGAAGAGGATTTCGTCGAGCGTCTGTGGATCGCGAACACGCACGACACCTTGCTCACGTTCACGAGCGCGGGCCGCGTGTTCTGGCTCAAGGTCTATCAGTTGCCGGATGCCGGTCCGAACGCGCGCGGCAAGCCGATCGTGAACCTGCTGCCGCTGGAGCCGGACGAGAAGGTCCAGGCCGTGCAGCCGGTGCGCGAGTTCAGCGAGGACCGCTACGTGTTCTTCGCGACGAGGAACGGCACGGTCAAGAAGACGCCGCTGACCGAGTACGCGTTCCAGCTGCAGCGCGGCAAGATCGCGATCAACCTCGACGAGGGCGATGCGCTGGTCGACGTGCAGCTCACCGACGGCGCGCGCGACATCCTGCTGTTCGCGTCGAACGGCAAGGCGGTGCGCTTCGACGAGGCCTCGGTGCGTTCGATGGGTCGCACCGCGACCGGCGTGCGCGGCATGCGCCTCGCTGAGGGCGAACAGGTGGTCAGCCTGATCGTCGGCGAGGGCGACGATGACATCCTGACTGCGACCGAACGCGGCTACGGCAAGCGCACGCCGCTCGCCGACTATCCGCGCAAGGGCCGCGGCACGCAGGGTGTGATCGCGATCCAGTGCTCGGAGCGCAACGGCATGCTGATCGGCGCGGTGCAGCTCGGCGAGAGCCACGAGCTGATGCTGATCTCGAACCAGGGCACGCTGGTACGCACGCGCGCAGCCGAGATCGCGCGCGTCGGCCGCAACACGCAAGGCGTCACGCTGATCCGCCTGCCGGCGGACGAGGCGCTGGTCGGCGTGGTCAAGGTCGAGGCGCTGGGTGAGGACGACACCGGTGACGTGACCGCGACGGGTATCGACAGCGCTGCGTCACCCACCGACGAAACCTAGTTTCGGCACCTTCATTGCGTAGGAGCGGCTTCAGCCGCGATGCTCTTGCGCTTTCCCGCGAGCACTCTGAAAAGCATCGCGGCTGAAGCCGCTCCTACACGCAGAGCGTCACATTGACCTGTCTGCCCGCGGGCGCGGCGCTGCTCGGCGTGGTCATGGTCGAGGCGCCGGGCGAGCTGGGCGAGGATGAAAACGGCGACGTGGCCGGGACGGGTATCGACAGCGCTGCGTCACCCACCGACGAAACCTAGGTTCGGCACCGCCATTGCGTAGGAGCGGCTTCAGCCGCGATGCTCTTTCGCCTTCCGGCGAGCATCCGGAAAAGCATCGCGGCTGAAGCCGCTCCTACCGGTCAACCTACGTCGGCCAGCATCGCCTCCGCACTCGACACCTTGAATTCACCGGGTGCCTCGACGGCGAGCTTCTTCACGACACCATCCTCGGCATAGAGCGCAAAGCGCTTGCCGCGCAGACCCATGCCGAAGCGCGTCGCGTCCATCTCCAGTCCGAGCGCCTGCGTGAATGCGCCATTGCCGTCGGCGAGCATCATCAGGCCATCGGGTACGTGCTGCGCTTTCCCCCAGGCATCCATCACGAATGCATCGTTGACCGCGATGCAGGCGACCTCGATGCCGCGTTTCGTGAATTCGCCGTAGTGCTCGATATAGCCGGGCAGGTGCCGTTCCGAGCAGGTCGGCGTGAATGCGCCGGGTACCGAGAACAGCACGGCCTTGCGGCCCTTGAAGATTTCGTCGGTGGAAATCGCCTGCACGCCGTCTTTCAGCACGTTGAGTGTCGCCGCGGGAATGCGGTCGCCGACCTGGATCGTCATCGGAATATCCTCGTTGGAGTGGCTGCCCGCGCTGCGGGTCGGGAGCGGATCATACGTCGCGCCGGCGTCGAACATGGCGTCTCTTGAAAGCCGATCCGGTGGCCCTACCTTTTCGCCATCGCGGCGACTGTCGCCGCAGCCAATTGCGGAGAGATTCCATGATCGTGACCCATTACAACCCGTGGTTCGTGCGCGGCAACGCGCTGGCGAAGCACACACTGGACCGTTTCTTCAACACCGACGAAGCCAATGCGGCAGGCGCCGCCACGCAGCCGTGGACGCCGCGCGTCGACATCCGCGAGGAAGCCGCGCGCTTCGTGATCCTCGCCGACCTCCCCGGCATCGATCCGGCCGACATCGAGATCCAGATGGACAAGGGCGTCCTGTCGCTCAAGGGCGAGCGCAAGTCGGAAACGAAGGAAGAGGGCGCCACGTTCACGCGCGTCGAGCGCACGCACGGCAGCTTCGATCGCCGCTTCGTGCTGCCTGACAGCGCCGATGCCGATGGCATCACCGCGGTCGGCAAACACGGCGTGCTCGAGATCTCGATCCCGAAGAAGCCCGAGACCACGCCGCGCCGCATCGCGATCAACAGCTGACGAACTCCGATCGCCGCTCCGCTTATGCGGGGGCGGGTGCTTTGGTACGCTGGCCGGCAGGCATGGCGTACCGGTGATCACTGCCGGCCCGCGGTCGCAACCGCGGGCCGTTTCGTTTTGCGAGGCTCGGGAGAATCGATGGAGTTCAAGGACTATTACGAGACGCTCGGCGTGAAGTCCGGCGCGACGGATGCGGAGATCAAGTCCGCGTACCGGCGGCTCGCGCGCAAGTACCATCCGGACGTCAGCAAGGAAGCCGGCGCCGAGGAGAAGTTCAAGGCGGTCAACGAGGCGTACGAGGCGCTGAAGGACCCCACGCGCCGCCAGGCCTATGACCAGCTGCGCGCGGGCGGCTACCGCGGCGGCGACGAATTCCGCGGTCCGCCGCCGAACTGGCAGCGCGGCACCGATTTCGGCGAGGACGGTGGTGCGGATTTCAGCGACTTCTTCGAGTCGCTGTTCGGAGGCCGCGGCGCCGGCGGACGAGCGGGCCCGCGCCGCGGGCGTGATGTACATGCGCAGATCGCCGTTGATCTGACCACGGCCTATCACGGCGGGCGGCAGCGCATCGGCCTGCACGACGGCGGCGGCGAACGCACGCTCGAGGTGCGGATTCCGGCCGGCATCGCGCCGGGCCAGCAGATCCGTTTGGCAGGGCAGGGCGGTGCGGGGGCGCATGGGGGTCCCGCGGGCGACCTGATCCTCGAAGTCGGTTTGCGCGACGATCCGCGTTTCCGGCTGGAAGGACGCGATGTGCTCACGGACCTCCCGGTCGCGCCGTGGGAAGCCGCGCTCGGCGCGACGGTGACCGTGCCGACGCTGGGCGGCAACGTCGAGTTGCGCATTCCGGCCGGTTCGGATGGCGGCCGCAAGATGCGCTTGCGCGGCCGCGGCTGGCCGGGCAAGACGCCCGGCGATCAGATCGTCACGCTGACCGTGCGCGTGCCGAAGGCTGCGACCGACGCGCAGCGCGCACTCTACGAGCAGATGGCGAAGGAATTCGACTTCGACCCGCGGGCCTGAGCTAAGCCGCCGGCAGGTATTCCGTGATGACCTTCGAGAGCTCGGCGTCGTCGATCGGTTTGGTCACGTAGGCCTTCGCGCCCTGGCGCATGCCCCAGACGCGGTCGGTGTCCTGGTCCTTGGTGGTGACCAGCACGATCGGGATATGGCTGGTCTTCGGGTCCTTGGCGATTGTGCGGGTCGCCTGGAAGCCGTTGAGGTTCGGCATCACGACGTCCATCAGGATCAGGTCCGGCAGTTCGCGCCGGGCCGCTTCGACGCCGGCAGCGCCGTCCTCGGCGGTGATGACCTGATGGCCGAGCTTCTCGACCGTGCGTTTCATTCCAACCAGCTGCGACGGTGAATCGTCGACGATGAGTACTCTGGACATTGTGGCTGTTTCCCCCTGTGAAGGGATGCATTCTAGACAGGTGCCGGCCATCCGGCCAAGAGCCGTTCAGCCGGGTTTGACGACCGTTCGGCCGAGCGAACCGCCAGCCAGCATGGTATCGAAAATGCCGGGAAGTTCGGCCAGCGCCACTTCACGGTTCACGATCGTGGCGAGATGGACGGGTTTCCAGTCGCTGGCGAGGCGTTCCCAGACCTGCTCGCGGATCGGTCGCGCGGTGCCGGCCGAAGCGACGCCGAGCAGACTGAGGCCGCGGATGATGAAGGGCATCACGGTAGTGGCCAGGTCTGCGGACGCGGCGAGGCCGCAGCTGGCGATGCTGCCATAGGGACGGATGACCCGGGTCAAGCCGGCCAGCATGTCGCCGCCGACGTTGTCGATCGCGCCGGCCCAGCGCGCGGTTTCGAGCGGGCGCTGACCCCAGTAGAGTTCCTTGCGCGCAATGCACTGCTTCGCGCCGAGCCCGATCAGCCAGTCGAATTGCTCGACCTTGCCGGTGATCGCATGCGCCTCGAAGCCGGCGCGGGTCAGGATGTCGATCGCGAGTGAACCGACGCCGCCGGTCGCACCGGTGACGACGATCGGCCCCATCTCCGGCGTCTGCCCGTTGCGCACCATCTGGAACAGCGACAGCGCCGCAGTGAAGCCGGCAGTGCCGAGCGCCATCGATTCGCGCAGCGTGAGGCCGGCCGGCAGCGGGATCGTCCATTTGGATTCCAGTCGCGCGTATTCCGCATAGCCGCCGTCGCGCGTTTCGGAGAGGCCACAGCCGGTGCACAGCACCTGGTCGCCTTCCTTGAACGCCGGATCGGTCGACGCAGCGACGTAGCCGGCCACGTCGATGCCGCCGTTCAATGGGAACTGGCGCAGGATCTTGCCCTTGCCGGTCCCGGCCAGGGCGTCCTTGTAGTTGACCGACGAGTACGCGACCTTGACCAGCACCTCGCCCGGCGAGAGCGCGTCGACGCGCATGTCCTCGATGCCAGCGCGGTAGCCGGTGGCGTCGTTGTGGATGCGGAAGGCGGGGAAGGCGGCGGCGATACTCATGCTTTTATCTCGTCGTCCCGGCGCAGGCCGGGACCCAGTGGCTTCGATTTTCCAGCTACAGCAACTCGTCGTAGAGATCGCGCCAGTACGGATTGACCTGCTCGATCAGGTTCACTTTCCACGCGCGTCTCCACTGCTTCAGCGCTTTCTCGCGCGCGATCGCCGAATCCATCGTTGCATGCGGCTCGAACCAGACCAACACGTGCACGCGATGTTGCCTGGTGAATCCTTCGATGAATCCGTTTTTGTGCTGCCAGACGCGCTGGATCAAATCCGAGGTTACACCAAGGTAGAGCGTGCCATTGCGGCGGCTCGCCACGATGTAGACGCAGGGCTGCTTGCTCGGGCGTGACATGCAAGACACTGGGTCCCGGCGTTCGCCGGGACGACGAAAGGTGGAGTGTCACCTTTCCATGCGCCGGCCATTTCGTCGAACGCCGGAGCCAACTGTATCGCGTGCGATTTCATCGTGCCGATGTGTGCGATGACAACGAATTGAAACCTCGTCCGGCGCACGCCGGGACTTGGCGCCTTGGTCGCTGGATCCCGTGTCACCGGCCATCCATGGCCTGAACGGGATGAAGTCATTCTGACTTCAATTCGCCTTGTGGATCGCCCGCTTGTCGACTGACAACGCCGCCTCATGCACCGCTTCGCTCAAGGTCGGATGTGCATGCACGATCCGCGCGAGGTCTTCGGACGAACCCTTGAACTCCATCGCGACCACGCATTCGGCGACCAGTTCGGAGACGCAGGCGCCGACCAGGTGCACGCCGAGGATGCGGTCGGTTTCCGCGTGCGCGATCACCTTCACGAAGCCGGCCGGTTCGTTCATCGCAACCGCGCGGCCGATCGCCGCGAACGGGAAGCTGCCGGTCTTGTACGGGATGTTTTCGGCCTTGCACTGCGCTTCGGTCTTGCCGACCCAGGCGATTTCCGGTTCGGTGTAGATCACCCACGGCACGGTGTCGAGGTTCACGTGGCCGGCCTTGCCGGCGATGATCTCGGCGACCATGACGCCTTCCTCGGACCCCTTGTGCGCGAGCATCGGACCGCGTACGCAGTCGCCAACCGCCCACACGCCCTCGACGCCAGCCCAGCAATGCTCGTCGACAATGACACGGCCGCGTTCGTCGGTCTTCACCCCGGTGCCGTCAGCGAGGACGCCATCGGTGTAGGCGCGGCGGCCGACCGCGACCAGCAGCTTATCGACGACGAGCTGCTTCTCGCCGTCCTTCGCAGAGTAGGTGAGGTTGACTTCGTTGCCCTTGACCTCGGCCTTCGACAGCTTCGCGCCGAGTTCGATCTTCAGACCCTGCTTGGCGAATTCGCGCGCGGCGGTCTTGGCGACATCCGCATCGGCGACGCCGAGGAAATCCGGTAGCGCCTCGATGATGGTGACGTCGGAACCCAGGCGCTTCCACACGCTGCCAAGTTCGAGGCCGATCACGCCGGCGCCGATCACGCCGAGGCGCTTGGGTGTTTCGCTGAAATCGAGTGCGCCGGCGTTGTCGACGATGTTCTTGCCGTCGAACTTCGCGAACGGCAGCTCGATCGGCACCGAGCCGGTCGCGATGATCACGTTGGTCGCAGCGAGCGTCTGCTTGCTGCCGTCAGCCGCGGTCACCTCGACCTGGCGATCCTTCAACAGACGGCCCTTGCCGAAGAACGGCGTGACCTTGTTCTGCTTGAACAGCATCGCTATGCCGCCAGTGAACTGTTTGACGATCTTGTCCTTGCGGCCGACCATCGTGCCGACGTCGATCTTCGCGTCCTTCGCGCTGATGCCATGCGCCTCGAAGCTGTGCGAAAGGTTCCAGAACTGCTTGGATGAATCCAGCAGCGCCTTCGACGGAATGCAGCCGACGTTGAGGCAGGTGCCGCCGAGTGCGGCCTTGCCGTCCTTGCCCTTGAAGTCGTCGATGCAGGCGGTCTTGAGGCCGAGTTGCGCGGCGCGGATCGCGGCCACATAGCCGGCCGGGCCGGCGCCGATGACGATGACGTCGAAGTTGTCCATTAGGAAGATCCTTTCTGCCGAATGCCCTCCCCTTCAAGGGGAGGGTAGGGTGGGGATGGTGTTCAGATTGTGGCGACGGTGCGCGAACACCATCCCCATCCCGGCCTTCCCCTTGAAGGGGAAGGGGGAAGCATCACATCCCGAGCAGCATCCGCTGCGGATTCTCGAGCTGGTTCTTGATATCGACGAGGAACAGCACCGCGTCCTTGCCGTCGATGATGCGGTGGTCGTAGCTGATCGCGACGTACATCATCGGCGCGGCGACGACCTGGCCGTTCTCGACGATCGCACGGTCCTTGATCGTGTGCATGCCGAGGATCGCGCTCTGCGGCGGGTTCACGATCGGCGTCGAGAACAGCGAGCCGAACGTGCCGCCGTTGGTGATCGTGAAGGTGCCGCCCGCGAGGTCATCCAGCGTCAGGCCGCCTTCGCGCGCCTTCTTCGCGTAGTTCGCGATCGCCTTCTCGATGTCGGCGAAACCCATGGCCTGCGCGTCGCGCAGCACCGGCGTGACCAGGCCCTTGTCGGTCGACACCGCGACCGAGATGTCCTGGTAGCCGTGGTAGATCACGTCGTTGCCGTCGACCGACGCGTTGACGATCGGATAGCGCTTGAGCGCCTCGCAGGCGGCCTTGACGAAGAAGCTCATGTAGCCGAGCTTGATGCCATTGGCCTTCTCGAACTGCTCGCCGAGCTGCTTGCGCATCGCGGCAACCTTGGCGAGGTTGATCTCGTTGAACGAGGTCAGCATCGCGATCGAGTTCTTCGACTGCATCAGGCGCTCGGCGATCTTCGCGCGCATGCGCGTCATCGGCACGCGCTCTTCCGGTCGCGCGCCCGGCGTCGGCTTCGCGGCCGGAGCAGCGGCTGCCGGTGCTGCAGCCGGCGTACCGGTGCGCATGAAGTTGACCAGGTCTTCTTTTGTCACGCGGCCATCGCGGCCGGTCGCGGAAACCTCGTTGACGTCGATCGTGTTCTCGGTCGCGACGCGCTGGCCGGCCGGCGAGAGATCGGCGGCCTTTGCGGAGGTGGCAACCGCGGCTTTCGGCGCCTCGGCCTTCGCGGCCTCGGGAGCTTTCGGGGCCGGGGCGGCTGCGACGGCGCCTGCCTCGATGATCGCCAGCAGCTGCTGGCTGGTCACCGTGGCACCGGTGTCCTGCCGGATCTCCTTCAGCACACCGTCGGCCGGCGCCGGCACTTCGAGCACGACCTTGTCGGTCTCGAGATCGACCAGGTTCTCGTCGCGCTTGACCGCGTCGCCCGGCTTCTTGTGCCAGGTCGCGATGGTCGCGTCGGAGACGGATTCGGGCAGGACGGGGACTTTGACTTCGATCGACATGGGATTGTCCTTGGGTTCTTTGTGTACTTTTGCGTTCATCCATGAACGCGAGGATCAAACAGCGGCCATCCCTGGCCGCACTATTCAATTACGTTATCGGGACCGGCCGGCAGGACCAGCGCCTGCTCGACCAGCGCGGCCTGTTCGGCCACGTGGGTGCTCAAATGGCCGCAGGCCGGCGCCGGCGAGCGCGTGCGGCCGGCGTAGGCGAGGCTCTGCTCGGGTGCCAGCACGGCCTTCAGGTGATGCTGGATCTGGTACCAGGCGCCCTGGTTCATCGGCTCCTCCTGACACCACACGACTTCCTTCGCGGCCGGATACTTCGCCAGTTCGGCGCTGACTTCGGTACGCGGGAACGGATACAGCTGCTCGACGCGCACGATCGCAACGTCGCCGATGCCGCGTTTGGCCGCGTCCTCGACGAGGTCGTAGTAGACCTTGCCCGAGCACAGCACGACGCGGCGGACCTTGCTGCCGTTCTTCGCGGTGGTGTCCGGGATCGCGAGCTGGAAGCTGCCGTTGGCGAGTTCGTCGAGCGTTGACACCGCGAGCTTGTGGCGCAGCAGCGACTTCGGCGTCATCACGATCAGCGGCTTGCGCACGCTGCGCAGCATCTGCCGGCGCAGCATGTGGAACATCTGCGCTGGTGTGGTCGGCACGCAGACCTGCATGTTGTCGAGTGCGCACAGCTGCAGGTAACGCTCGAGGCGCGCCGAGGAGTGCTCGGGACCCTGGCCCTCATAGCCGTGCGGCAGCAGCAGGACCAGGCCGGACAGCCGGTTCCACTTCGCCTCGCCGGATGAGATGAACTGGTCGATGACGACCTGCGCGCCGTTCGCAAAGTCGCCGAACTGGCCTTCCCAGAGCACCAGCGTCTGCGGCTCCGCGGTCGAGTAGCCGTACTCGAACGCCATCACCGCTTCCTCGCTCAGCAGCGAGTCGATGATGGTCACGTTCGCGCTGTCGCGCACGGTCGTGAGCGGCACATAGTCGCCGCCGCTGTTCTGGTCGTGCAGCACTGCGTGGCGATGGAAGAACGTGCCGCGGCCGGAATCCTGGCCGACCAGGCGCAGGTCGTAGCCGTCGGCCAGCAGCGAGGCGTAGGCGAGATTCTCGGCGAAGCCCCAGTCCATCGACTGCGCACCCGCGGCCATCTTGGCGCGGTCCTCGTAGATCTTGGCGACGCGCGGATGCAGGACGACGCCTGTGGGGACGCCGAGGATCTGCTTGTTGAGCGCTGCGAGCTTGTCCTTCGCGACGCCGGTCGACACCACCTGCGCCAGCTTCGCGCCGAGGTGGCTGCGCCAGTCGATCGCGAACGCGTCCCTGAAGTCCGGATCGAGCTCGGCGATCGGCGTGCCGGCTTCGAGCCGGTTGCGGTAACCGTCAACGAGCGCCTTGGCATCGGCATCGACGATCACGCCAGCGGCGATCAACTTCTGTGCATACAGCTCGCGCGCGGTCGGGCGCGCGCGCACGATCTGGTACATCAGCGGCTGCGTGGCCGCCGGCTCGTCGGCCTCGTTGTGGCCGTGGCGGCGATAGCAGACCAGGTCGATGACCACATCGCGCTTGAATTTCTGGCGGTAGTCGAACGCGAGGCGCGCGACGAACAGCACAGCCTCCGGATCGTCGCCGTTCACATGGAGCACCGGCGCGTTGATCATCTTGGCGACGTCGGTGCAGTACAGCGTCGAGCGCGCGTCGTGCGGGTTCGAGGTGGTGAAGCCGACCTGGTTGTTGACGACGACGTGGATCGAGCCGCCGACGCGGAAGCCGCGCGCTTGCGACATGTTCAGCAGTTCCATGTTGACGCCCTGGCCCGCGAACGCGGCGTCGCCGTGGATCTGCACCGGTACGACGTGTTCGCGTGTGGTGTCCTGGCGATGGGTCTGGCGCGCGCGCACGGAGCCCGCAACGACCGGGTTGACGATCTCGAGATGCGAAGGATTGAACGCGAGCGCGACATGGACCGTGCGGCCGGGCGTCTTCACGTCGGCGCTGAAGCCCATGTGGTACTTCACGTCGCCCGAATGCGCGGGATCGTCCGGATGTTCGAACTTGCCATCGAATTCCTCGAACAGCTTCTGCGGCGACTTGCCGAGGATGTTGACCAGCACGTTGAGGCGACCGCGATGGGCCATGCCCATCACCATGTCGTTCATGCCGTCGGCGCCACCGCGGCGGATCAGCTCGTCGAGCAGCGGGATCAGGCTGTCACCGCCTTCCAGCGAGAAGCGCTTCTGGCCGACGTACTTGGTGTGCAGGTAGCGTTCAAGGCCGTCCGCCTGCACGAGTTTCTCGAGAACGCGCTTCTTGTCCTCGATGCTGAGGCCGTAGTTGCCGCCGGCGCGCTCGAGCTGCTCGTGCACCCACTGGCGCTGCTCGACGTCGGAAATGTGCATGAACTCGGCGCCGATGCTGCCGGCGTAGGTCGCCTTCAGCAAGGCGACCAGATCGCGCAGTTTCAGGCGCTTCGGCCCAGCCAGCGAGCCGGTGCTGAATTCGGTGTCGAGGTCGGCGTTGCCGAGGCCGTGGAACTGCGGATCGAGATCCGGCGCCGAAGGGCGCGGCAGCAGGCCGATCGCCTTCAGGTCCGAGGACGGGAACGCGTGCTCCATGTCGAGCGGGTCGAGCTTGGCGGCCAGATGCCCGCGCGAGCGGTAAGCCGTGACCAGCTTCAGCACGCCGGCCTGTTTCTGCGAGGGCGCTTCGGCGCCGGTCGCCGCCAGCGGCGCCGGGCCGCGGCCGTTGAGTTTCTGTGCCGCCTCGATGCGCGCGATCGCCGCGGAATGCGGCACGTCGCCGGCCTCGCGGCCTTTCAACGTGTCGAAATAACTGCGCCACTGCGGCGCGACCGCATTCGGGTCGGCGAGCCAGGTTTCGTAGAGATCCTCGACGAACGCGGCATTGCCGCCGGAAATCGGCGAGGTCGCCTGGAATTGCTGGAGAAGGCTAAGGCTGGGCTGGGAAGGATTTGCGCTCACGCTGCCACCGTGCAGACGAAAAGGCGCGCCGGTCGCGCGCCATGGGCCGTGTTCGTCATCCCGTCGCAAGACGGCTGACACAACACTGGAAGTATAGCGGCTCGCTGCACTTTATTGCAGGGCAGCATGACATTGCGTGGGGGCGCCCGTTCAGAACGCAAGCTGGCGCAGTTCCTCGCTCGGCGCCGAGCGTTCCCAGACCTGGTCGAAAAGTTCGCGCAGCTGCGCGTGGCGGCCGGGCGCATAGGTCGAGCCCTCGCCCTCGAGGCGGTTGCCGAGCGGACGGAACAGGTAGCCGGCGCGATCGTTGAGCAGGAACGCGGACGGGTATTGCAGGTCGCGTTCGTCGACCGGCGTGCGCAGCGCGATCGTGCTCGAGAGGCGTTGCGCCAGCGCGATCAGGCGATGGCCGTCGGCGAGCGGTTTCTTCGCGTCCTGCACGATGATCCGGATTTGCGCGTGGCGCCCGGACAGTGCGACCCGTTTCAAGGCGTCGAGCGTGGCCGGCACGTCGAACAGCGCCGCATCGAGATCGCGTGTGTAGATCGCGACCTCGTATTTCGCATCCGCGAGCAATTCCGCGGTCGCGGTGAAGGCTTGCTCGCGATCGTCGGCGACCAGGATGCGCGCCTCGGGCTTTGGCGACAGCCCGGCCGAGTCGCGGCCGGCGAACGGCTCGAGTGCGCGGCGCATCATCCGGTGCGCGATGCCGCATTCATCGAATTCGGCGCCGTACGGCTCGAAGCCGAGCTTCGCGTAGAACGGGACTGCATGGCTCTGGGCGTGCAGCTCGATCTCGGGGTAATGCAGCGCGCGTGCCTGCTCCAGCAGCACGCGCATGATCGCTTCGCCGACACCCTTGCCGCGCCATTCGGCGAGAACCGCCACGCGACCGATGCCATGTTCCGGTGTCAGCCGCCCGGTGCCGATCGGGCGACCGTCGCGGTCGCGTGCGAGCACATGCCGCGACTTCTCGTCGAGCGCGTCCCATTCGTGCTCGACCGGAACCTGTTGTTCGATCACGAACACCTGCTCGCGCACGGCGCGCAGGTCGGCCAGGTCGGCGGCCCACGATGCCGGTTCGACGCCGAAATCGTCGGGAATCATCATGGCCTCCGTGGTCGTGATCGGACAAGTGCGAGATGGCCGGCATCGATCAACGCGCGCAACACGACGCGATCGCGCACGGCGGCGGGTGCGGCCGTGACCGGAAACGCCGCGTGCGAGCAGATGAACTTCGCGAAGCGCAGCGAGCACGCGTGAGTCTCGCCGGCGACGAACAGGGTCGCACCGCGAGCATCGCGCATCCAGGCAAAGCGCGACCACGGATTGCGGCGCACTTCGACGTCCTGTTCCAGCGCGCGCGCAAAGGCGGCGTCGGTCATGGCTCGCGTGCTCGGCGCGGCGACGTGAGCGCTGCGATAACGCGTGATGAAGCGACCGAACCACGTGCGAAGCTGCGAAGAGTCGAGCGCCGCCGAGCTATCGTCATTCCGTTCGTGCGTCTGCGCCTGGTCGCGCGGCGCGGCCCCTTCGGTGAACCGCAGCCACGGCATCGCCCGCTTCACGCGTGCGATCGCGGCCTCGTCAATCTCGCCGACGTCGCGTGCGGACTCCAGGTCGGCATCGACGTAGCGCGATTCCTCGGGCATCGCTTCGATCAGATGGTCGACGAAATCGCCGACCAGTTCGGCGCGCGATGGCGCGCGCATGCCGATCGAGTACGTCATGCAGGCGCCGAGCGCGACGCCATGGTGGGGCACGCGGGGCGGCAGGTAGAGCATGTCGCCGGGTTCCAGAATCCACTCATGCGTCGGCGCGAACTCGCGCAACAGCTTCTGTTCCACGTCGTCGCGAAAATCCATCGGCGCGTGCGGATCGGTACTGATCTGCCAGCGGCGCCGGCCGAGGCCTTGCAGCAGGAACACATCGTACTGATCGACGTGCGCTCCGACCGAACCGCCGTCCTCGGCATAGCTGATCATCACATCGTCGATGCGCCAGCTCGGCAGGAATGAAAAATGCTCCAGCAGCGCGGCGACGTCCGCGTCCCACTTGTCGACGTCCTGCACGAGCAGCGTCCAATGCGTCTTCGGCAGCTTCGCGAAATCGCCTTCCGCGAAGGGGCCGGTGCGCAGGCTCCAGCGGTCGCGCGCGATCTGGCTCGGCTTCTTGCCGCCGTTCCCGCGACTGCGCGAATCGGCGGTTTCATGGATCGCAATGCGGGACAGCGCCAGCTCCTCGCAGGCCAGTCCGGCGAGATCCTCAGGCGCCAGGGGGTTGCGAAAGTCCGGAAACGCGCCGCGGATCAGCAGCGGATGTTTCTGCCAGTAGTCGTGCAGGAAGTGTGCGGGCGGCATACCGAGCCATCGACCGGGCGATGCGCGGACTTCCAGCGGCAGGGATCGCGGAGGTGTCTTCATTCGGGGGCGGCTCGGCGACTCGCCGTCCTATCGCGCCGACCGGCGCTCGGATGCAGCGCTGCCGTCTCGTAGCGGCGCGTGCGGATGAGGGGCTTGGGGGTTCCCGACGGCGTTTCCAACCTGTGCATCGGCGTGCGGAAACCGGTTTCCGGATACATGGGGCTGACGATCTGAGCGGCGGACCAGTTTATCTCAGCGCTCGCGCGTTCGATCCAGCCCGACTCGCCGGACTGGATCCGTTCCGCTTCTTTCTCGAGGAACGTTCGCTCAGCGCGAACGCCGGCCCGGCGGCCGGCCGCGACGCGGCGGCGACGGCGGTTCGCGCACCGCGCGTTCCAGGTCCAGGTGCTCCGCCTCGGCCACGAGCGAAGACAGCATCACGCGCAGGCCCAGCGCGATGCGCTGCAGATTCCACAAAGTGGGATTCTGTTTGCCACGTTCGATGCTTCCGTAGTACGTGCGGTGCACGCCGATCATGTCTGCGAAACCCTCCTGGCTGAACTTCAGCGCTTCGCGATGTCGGCGGATGACGTACCCCAAGCGGATCTGCAGGGCTTCAGGGCTCATGCCTGAACCCTAGGTGGGGACGCCTGCATTAACCACTTTTTATCAACTAGTAGTTTATATAATATATGTTTCCACCCGCTGGTGGGAGCTTCGCGACCTGGGGAGGCGCGACGTATGTGGAGAGTCAACGATCCGGATTCTTCCGAGTGGATGGCGTCGACGCCGTTCGGCGACAGTGCGTACCTGCGTAACCAGATGCAGGCATGGAGACTGACGCTGCTGCAGGCGGATTTCGTCCGTTGCCTTGCGCTCAGTGCGTGGGCAAAACGCAGGCCGGTTCGGCTGATGTCGCTCGAACTGCCGCGCGGTGCCACGCTGGACGACTGTCTGCTCGTGTGCCTGCGCCGATGCGGCTGGTCCACGCGCGATCTCGGTGACGAGGCGCTGCGTTCCTGCTGGGAGCTGCGCATCGAGTTCGTCGCGGCGCGTGCCGGATTGCCGGCACACTACCGAGTGGGGCCGTCGTATCACGATCGGCTGAGGCTCGATCTCCTGCTCCATACCTGGGAGCGTTTGTCCTATCGCGAAATAAACGCGGCGATCGTCGAGATGGTCTCCGCGAAACTGGCCGACGCGACCGCCTCGTTTTCGCAGCGTCTTGCGCTGCCGCTGCCACTGCTGCATGGCGTCGTCGCGGAGCGGCGGGCGGAGAGGGCCGCGGAGCGTCGCTCCGGCGCAGAGCGGCGGCCGCTTCCGTTCGAGCGCTCGGCGGATGAGATCCGTCATCTCGCGATCACGCATACGCTGGAAAGCGCTGCGGTGCTCGAGCGGATTCTGCGGCGGTACGGCACCGCGCCGATGCGAACGGCGCAGCGCCACTGGGCGCGCTCGCACCCGACACCGGCGCAGGTGGAATTCGAAGGCTTGCGTGCCAACCTGTGCCGCGAACTGTGGGCCCCGGCCTGCGAGGGCGACTAGACGCTTTCGCCGGAGAAGGACGGCATGGGGAGCCGATGGCCGGATGCGGATAGGGATGTGGAGTTGCAGGTACCTCCTACTTGCGCAGCGCTTTGCGACGAGCGTGTGGCCCTTCCTTGAGCTTCGTGCCGACCGCAACGATCGCCTTGATCGCCGGGATCAATTCTTCGCCCAGGTCGGTGAGTTCGTACTCCGCCGATGGCGGCGACGTTGCCAGCACCCGTCGCGTGATCACGCCCTTGGCCTCCAGTTCGTGCAGGCGCGCGCTGAGCACGCGCGCGGAGATGCGCGGGATGTCGTGGCGCAGTTCGCCGAAACGCCGCGCACCGGCACCGAGGTACCAGATCACGTTCGGAGCCCAGGCGCCGCGCAACAGCGCCATGCATTCGGTAAGCGGGCACGCCGGCGGCGGTGCATCGATTTTGCTCTTGCGCAGGGGCAGGCCCATGGCGGATTCCGGGATGACGAGTAACCCGCTGGATACCACAATTTCACGCTTACTGCGAGTTATGTGGTATCCAATAGTAACTAGATGCGGATAGGATACCTGGGCTGCGCGGACTGCGCAGATCGCATGGAAGGGGATTCGATGAACTTCGAATCCGCAGCGGCCCTCGCCTGGCGAGGCTTCCGACCGCCCGACCATGTATTTCCGTCAATAACGCAAGGAGTACCCGCATGAAGCTCTATTACTCGCCGGCCGCCTGCTCGCTGTCGCCGCACATCGTCGCGCGCGAAGCCGGCATCGAGGTCGCTCTCGAAAAGGTCGACACCAAGACGAAGACCACCGAGACCGGCCGCGACTATTGGCAGATCAATCCGAAAGGTTATGTGCCGGCGCTGGAGCTGGACAATGGCGAAGTGCTGACCGAAGGCCCGGCGATCGTGCAGTACCTCGCCGATCGCAAGCCCGAGGCCGGGCTCGCACCGGCGAACGGCACGCTCGAGCGCGCACGCCTGCAGGAAACGCTGGGCTACATCAATTCCGAGCTGCACAAGACCTACACGCCGCTGTTCAAGCCGGACACGCTGCCGGAGGTGCGCACGGAGCGCGAGAACTACCTACGCATGCGCTACGGCATGTTCGAGAAGACGCTGACCAAGCAGCCGTACCTGCTCGGCGACACGTTTACCGCGGCCGATGCGTACCTGTACACGGTCACGAAGTGGGCCGACGCCGTGAAGCTCGACCTGTCCGGTTTTCCGGCGCTCGTTGCGTTCCAGGAACGCGTCGCCGCGCGTCCTGCGGTGCAGGCGGCGCGCGCTGCTGAAGGCCTGAGCGCGAAGTAGTCGCCTAGATCGCGCGAGCGAGTTTCTCGGCAACACCGATGTAGCCGGCCGGCGTCAAGGTCAGCAAACGCTGCTTGACGTCGGCCGGCAGATCGAGCGCAGCGACGAACCCGCTCAGCGCCTCACGCGTGATGCCCTGGCCGCGGGTCAGTGCCTTGAGTTGTTCGTAGGGTTCGGGCAGTCCGTAGCGGCGCATCACGGTCTGCACCGCTTCGGCCAGCACTTCCCAGCTTGCGTCGAGATCGGCGGCGAGACGGTCCGGGTTCGCATTGAGCTTGTTCAGCCCGCGCAGCAGCGCATCGAGTGCGATCTGCGTATGGCCGAACGCGGTGCCGAGCGCACGCAGCACGGTCGAATCGGTGAGGTCGCGCTGCCAGCGACTGATCGGCAGCTTCGTGCTGAAGTGCTCGAACAAGGCGTTGGCGAGGCCGAGGTTGCCTTCGGCGTTCTCGAAATCGATCGGGTTGACCTTGTGCGGCATCGTCGACGAGCCGACTTCGCCGGCCTTCAGCACCTGGCGGAAATAACCGAGCGAGATATAACCCCAGACGTCACGCGACCAGTCGATGAGTATCGTATTGCTGCGGCGAATCGCGTCGCCGAGCTCGGCGATGCAGTCATGCGGTTCGATCTGCGTCGTGTACGGATTGAAGACCAGGCCGCGGCCATCGACGAAACGTCGCGCGAACGCGGTCCAGTCGATTTCGGGGTAGCTCACCACATGCGCGTTGTAGTTGCCGACCGCGCCGTTGATCTTTCCGGTGATCTCGACCGCGGCGATCTGCCGCCGCTGGCGGTCCAGGCGCGCGACGACGTTCGCGATCTCCTTGCCGAGTGTGGTCGGCGATGCGGTCTGGCCGTGCGTGCGCGAAAGCATCGGCAGCGCGGCGTGCGCATGGGCAAGCTCGCGCAGCTTCGCGATCACGCCATCGAGGGTCGGCAGCAACACGCCGTCGCGCGCGTCGCGCAGCATCAGCGCATAGGCGAGATTGTTGATGTCCTCGCTGGTACAGGCGAAGTGGATGAACTCCTTCACCGCGGCGAGCTCCGCGTTGGCGACGACTTTTTCCTTGATGAAGTACTCGACCGCCTTGACGTCATGATTGGTGGTGCGTTCGATCGTCTTGATGCGTGCGGCGTCTTCCTCGGAAAACGCTTCGCCGATCGCGAGCAGCGCGGCGCGTGCGCCGACGGAAAGCACCGGCACCTCGGTGATGCGAGGTTCGTCCGCGAGCGCGAGCAGCCAGGCCAGCTCGACGCGCACGCGCCGGTGCATCAGGCCGAACTCGCTGAACACGGGCTGCAGCGAGGCAGTCTTCGCCGCGTAGCGGCCATCCAGCGGCGACAAGGCGAGCAAGGTCGAACTCATGGTGTTTCCTCGGAAGCGATTGCGGTTCTCGGACGCACGACGATCGTGTTGGTGCGTGCGCCGTGCATCGTGTGGACAGTCAGGTCGAAACCATCGAACGCGAACGTCTCGCCCTCGACGGGCAGGCGCTCCAGACGGTGAATGATAAGGCCACCGACCGAATTCACGTCGGCGGGCGCCTCGATGTCGCGGTCGAGCAGTCGCTCGAGCCTGTAGATCGGAGTGCCGCCGGAGATCGTGAACGAGCCGTCCGGCATCGGGGCGCCACTCTGCGTGCCATCGCCGCTCGGCATGTACTCGTCCTCGATGTCGCCGACCAGCACTTCGAGGATGTCCTCGAGCGTGAAGAACCCGGCGACGCGGCCGGAGTCCTCGACGCCCAGCGCCAGGTGCGTATGGCCCGCACGGAAGCGTTTCAGCACGTCGAGCAACGGGGTATGCAGCGGCAGAAGAACCGGTGGGCGCAGCAGTGCGGTCATGTCGCCGACCTTGCCCTGCTCGGCGATCGCATGCAGCAGATCCTTCATGTGCAGAACGCCGCGTGCGTGATCGCCGTCCGCGTCGAACCAGGGATAGCGACTGAGACGCGTGCGCCGGAACTCGGCGAGCACCTGTTCCTGGGTCTGGCCGTCGCGCAGCGCAACCAGCTGGTCGCGTGTGCGCAACACGTCGCCGACGACGAGCTCCGGCAGGTCGAGCGCGTGCTTCATCATCGAATATTCCTCGCCGGCGCGTATCGCCCGCTCGGCGTGCACGATGAGTTTCAGTTCCTCGCGCGAATAGGGGTGCTCGCCGGCATGGGCGGTGGTATCGAGTCCGGCTGCCGCGAGCATCCGGTTCGCGCTCGCGTTGAGCAGCCGGATCGCCGGATACATCAGCCAATAGAACGCATACAGCGGCGCCGCGGTCCACAGCGACATGCGCTCCGGCCGGCGGATCGCGAGCGATTTCGGTGCGAGTTCGCCGAGCACGATGTGCAGATACGAGATCAGCGTGAATGCGAGCACCAGAGCGACGATGCGTGTGGTCTCGGCGCCGATTTCGAAACGAGTGAACAGGGGTTCGAGCAGGCCTGCGAATGCGGGTTCGCCGATCCATCCCAATGCGAGCGAGGCCAGCGTGATGCCGAGCTGGCAGGCGGACAGATAGGCATCCAGATGGCCGTGTACGTCGAGCAGGATGCGGCCGCGCCAGCCGTTGGCCGCGGCCAGCGTCGTCGCCTGCGTGTGGCGGAGTTTCACCAGGGCGAATTCAGCGGCGACGAAAAGCCCGTTGAGCAGCACCAACAGCAGTGCCGCGCCGACGTAGAGCAGGTTGTAAAGCATCGAGAAAGAAGGTTGGACGGCCTGTCATTCTAGCATTCGCGCCATCGGCGCCCGGCCCTGTGGCGTGCAGCGGCTATAATCGCGCCCCCTTTTTCATGCAACAGGTGAGTCATGAGCCAGCACCGGATCGAGCGCGACAGCATGGGCGAACTCAAGGTCCCGGCCGATGCGCTGTACGGCGCGCAGACGCAGCGCGCGGTCGACAATTTTCCGATTTCCGGGCTGACCATGCCGCGTGAATTCATTCGTGCGCTGGGCCTGATCAAGTCGGCCGCGGCACAGGCGAATGCGGATCTGGGCCACCTGAAGAAGACGTCGGCGAAGGCGATCCGCAAAGCCGCCGAGCGCGTCGCCAAGGGCGAATTCGATGCGCATTTCCCGATCGACGTGTTCCAGACCGGTTCGGGCACGTCGAGCAACATGAACGCGAACGAGGTCATCGCGCACGTCTGCGCGGCGGCTGGCGCCAAGGTGCATCCGAACGACGACGTCAACAACGGTCAGTCGTCTAACGACGTGATCCCGACGGCGATCCACGTCAGCGCGGCGCTGACGGTCAGCGAGAAACTGTTGCCGGCGCTCGCACACCTGAAGAAAACGCTCGACGCGCGCGCGCGCGAACTGAAGAAGGTCGCCAAGACCGGACGCACGCACCTGATGGACGCGATGCCGGTCACGTTCGGCCAGGAACTCGGCGGCTGGTCCGCGCAGATCCGCTCAAACATCGAGCGGCTGAACGATGCGCTCAAGCGCATGTGCCGCCTGCCGCAGGGCGGGACCGCGGTCGGCACCGGCATCAACGCGGATGCCGAACTCGGCCCGCGCGTATGCGCCGAGCTTTCGAAGATGACCGGCGTGAAGTTCGAGTCGGCCGACAACTATTTCGAGGGCATCAGCTCGCAGGATGCCGCGGTGGAGCTGTCCGGCCAGATGAAGACGCTCGCCTGCTCGCTGATGAAGATCGCCAATGACCTGCGCTGGATGAACTCCGGCCCGCTTGCCGGCCTCGGTGAGATCGAACTGCCGGCGCTGCAACCGGGCTCGTCGATCATGCCGGGCAAGGTGAATCCGGTGATTCCAGAGGCGATGGCGATGGTTTGTGCGCAGGTGATCGGCAACGACGCGACGATCACGATCGCCGGGCAAAGCGGCAATTTCCAGCTCAATGTGATGTTGCCGGTCGTCGCTTTGAACCTGCTGCAGTCGATCGAGTTGCTCGCCAATGCCTCGCGCCTGCTCGCCGACAAGTCGATCGCCGGCTTCAAGGTGCGCGAGGACAAGATCAAGGAGGCGCTGGACCGCAACCCGATCCTGGTCACCGCGCTGAACTCGGTGATCGGCTACGACAAGGGCGCCGCGACTGCGAAGAAAGCCTACAAGGAAGGGTGCCCGATCATCGATATCGCGCTGGAGACGACCGGGTTGCCGCGCAAGAAGCTCGAGGAGTTGCTCGACCCGGCTGCATTGACCAAGGGCGGTATCCACGGAGGTTCGGCGGGCGGGTGACGTCAGCCTGTGTCCGTGCCGGCAGTTGAGGAGCACGCCATCGACGCCGTGCTCTCAAGCAAAGCAATCGTGATCAGCGGGAAGCCCCTATGGAGAAGGATGCGCGCGCCGACTCCGTGGGGTCGCGATCGGCCGTGGCGAACGGCACATGCCACGACGCGGATACGGAGACCAGACTTGCCGGCTTGACGCGTCGTAAAATCCGCGGCTTGCCTTCCGCGTGCGACTGCTTGCGATCGCGTGCGCGTCGGGGGCGGAAATACGCTGGGGTGGTGAGGTGACGATGAAGAATTGTTTAAGGGCGCCTCGGCGAATCGTCATTCCGCGAGAGTATGAATGCCTGCGCACGTGTACCTGGCACCGGGAACCTTGTGCTGATCCTTCCCACCGTTCGAGCGTAAATCGTTCGACAATTGCATAGATAGATGAACATATATTGGAGCTTTGCGAAATGCTGAGAAAACTCGTGCTTGCGGCAGCGTTGGTCAGCGCCAATGCGTTCGCACAACAAAACACCGACATTGCAGGCGCCGACTTCTCGAGCGGCAAGGCCGATGCGACGCTCGCAGCGCTGGGCCGCAAGGCCGCCGCGTCCGGCAACCGCCTGGTCATCACCGCGCCGCCCGAGTGGCACGCGAAGATCACCGCGAAGGTGCATGCGGGCGGCAACGCCGACGTCGTGCTGCGGGATGGCTTCTACGAGAACGTGCTGGTGCGCGTCGAGGACAAGTCGGCCAAATCGGCCAGCGCCGAACCCGAGAAGACCTCGAAGGCCGAGGTCGAGAAGAGCAGGGCGGAGGCGGAGAAAGCGAAGGCTGAAGCGGAGAAGAGCAAGGCCGAAGCCGAGAAGGCAAAGGCCGAAGCCGAGAAGAGCAAGGCCGAAATGGAGAAGGCCCGGGCAGAAGCCGAGGCGGCGAAGATGCGACGGGACGCTGCAGCTGCCAAGCCAGCACCGGTCGCGCCGCCGCCGCAGGCGGCCGCGCCGGTCGCCGCTCAGGCACCACGTCCGGCTGCTGCCCCGGCTAATACTGCCCCGACGGTAGCGGATGCGGATGCGATCCGCAGTCGCTTCGAGCAGTCGCTGAACAATGGCCGTAGCGCCGAGGGAACGTTGCCGGTCAGCGGTCTGCAGTCCGCGGACACGATCTATGTCGACGGCCCGGTGCGCGCAGTGTTGCGGCGCGAGGGCCTCAAGCCGGTGCTTTACTGGCTCGACGGCGATCTCGACCTGCGCCGTACAGAACTGAAAGTCATTGCATCGAATCGCTACCAGGTGCTGTCGGCGATTCATGGTGAAGGCACGCTGCGGCGCGAATTCAGCAACGAAGCGGCGACGCTCCAGGCACGTGAACCCGCCGCCGACGCACCCGCACGCCTCGCGCTGGAGAAGAGCCTCAACGACGGGCGCACCATCAGCGATACCTTGGAGCCGGCCAAGCTACACAGCGGCGACGTGATCTACTCGAACGGCACGGCGGTGGTTGTCGTGCGTCGCCAGGGCAATGACCTGTCCCGCTACTGGCTCATCGGTTCGCTCGATCTCCACCAGACCGGCCTGCAGGCGGATGGCGCCAACAAGTACAAGGTGCTCAACGACACCGTGCACTGACGCCATACGGATTCGCGCAACAGAAAAGGGCCGCGAAAGCGGCCCTTTTCTTGCCTGATGGCTGTAACCATTTAGCCGAGTGGTCGGCGACCTCGTCCGACTCGATGAACGCATGGGACCAGGATGCGAAAAGCCTGTGCCGTGATCTCGGCGCCGATTCGGTACGGACGATTCATCGCGAACCTCGTGGCCTGACGTTCAGACGTTGGTCTCGATGCGCCGCCCGCGCAGCCAGATCGCGCCACCGAGTAGAGCCAGGCCGGCCACGACGCCGATCCACAGGTCCGGTGTCGCCAGCACGCTATAGACATGACTTGGATCAAAGCTTCCGACCACCTGCTCGCTGTCCGGGTTGACCCAGCCCTTCGGGCTGCCGACGCCGAATTTCCCGTTCATCCAGCTGCCCGGCATCACGCTCAAGAGCAAGCGGGCAAGAATTTCCGCGAGGCGCAGGTCGCTGCTGATATGCGGTCCGCCGAGCACACCGAACCACCAGTTCGCGAACAGTGCGGCGAACGGCAGCATGACTGCCCAAAGGAACGGCTTGCTGCGCACGTAGGCCGACCAGAACATCAGCCAGCCGATGGTGGGCAATGCCCACAGCGCATCGACGGGAATCGTCAGCAGCAGGCGCCAGAACATGCCGAACGGATGCGACGCGGCGATTGCAGGCAGCACGTTCAATCCATGCATTGCGGTCCACACGCTCACCAGTACCAGGAACACCAGGTAGGCGAGCGTCGACACCGCGAACGCGATCAGCGGAGCAAGCAACATGGCGACGAGTGCTTTCGACGTTATCGTCGAGGTGTCGGAGACCGGCAGCGACTTCCAGAACAGCACGCTGCGGTCACGACGGTCGTCGTAGAGCGCACCGAGCAGGTAGAAGAACAATACAAAGAAGAGGCCGATGCAGGGGATCGCGCTGAACACCAGCTGCACCATGTCCAGGCCGTTGCCGGCCGCGGCGAAATCCTTCGCACTGATGTCGTTGCGCAACGAATCCAGGGAAAAGCCAACCTGGACCTGCGCGTGGCTACGCAACACTTCCGCGGTAATCATGCCGGCAACCGTGAGGAACAGGATCACTCCGGTGATCCACACCGGCGTCCACAGGAAGCCGCCACGGTGTTCCCAGTATTCGCGCTTGAGCAGGAGGGGCAGCGTATTCATGCGTAGGTTCCTTTCATGGTCGCGACGAACAGATCGGCAACGCTGGGCTTGTGCAACTCGCCAAGTGCGGCAAGCCGGACGCGGTCGGCCCCATCGAACAGGAAGATCGACTTGCCGAAGATCTGCCGCTCGCTGAGCGGCTTCAGCGCGCGTGCGTCATCGGCCTTGTCCGGATTGACCATGACCTCGGCATAACGCTCACCTACCTGGTCCATCGTCGCATCGAGCACGATCCTGCCATCGCGGATGAACATCAGGTCGGTCAGGATGTGCTCGACTTCCTCGACCTGGTGCGTGGTCACGATGATCGTCTTGTTCTCGTCGAAATAGTCGGCGAGCAGGCTTTCGTAGAACGATTTGCGGTACAGGATGTCGAGGCCGAGCGTCGGCTCGTCGAGCACCAGCAGCTTGGCGTCGATCGCCATGACCAGCGCAAGATGCAACTGCACGATCATGCCCTTGGACAGCTCGCGCACGCGCATGCCGGGGGCGATTTTGGTGTGCGTGAGGAACGCCTCGCACTTCTGGCGCGAGAAGCGCGGATGCACGCCGCTGACGAACTCGATCGCCTCGCGTACGCGGATCCAGCGCGGCAGCACTGCGACGTCGGCGATGAAGCAGACCTGCTCCATCAGCGCGGGGCGATGCGTACGTGGATCGAGGCCGAGCACGGACAGCTCGCCTTCGAAATCCGTGAGACCGAGGATTGCCTTCAGCGCGGTGGTCTTGCCGGCGCCGTTGGGTCCGATCAGACCGATGATGCGGCCGGCTTCGATGTCGAAGCTGACATTGTCGAGCGCCTTGGTGGCGTCGTAGCGCTTCGAGAGATTGCGGGCACGGATGATCGTGCTGGTTGTCGTGGTGCTCATGTCCATGACGCTCATTTCTTCTCCTCGCCCCTTGCCTCGTCCACTAGCTGCCTGAGGTCCAGGCCGAGGCGGGCGATGCGCGCCGACAACGTTGGCCATTCCTCGCGCAGGAAGCGCTCGCGTTCGGATTTCAGCAGCGCCTCGCGTGCGCCGTCGGTCACGTACATACCCAGCCCCCTTCGTTTTTCCACCAGACTCTCGTCAACCAGTTCCTGGTACGCCTTGGACACCGTGATCGGATTGATCTGGAAATCCCCGGCGACCTGGCGCACGGAGGGCAAGGGATCGCCCTGCTTGAGGACGCCGTCCAGGATCATCGCCACCACGCGGTCGCGCAGTTGGCGATAGATCGGCGTCGAATCGTTCCAGGTGATGCTCATCAAGGTCATTCCTTGCTCACACGGCGCAGGGGCTTGCCGAAGGAATAGTAGGGCATGTCGAACGGCGTGCTGGACAGCACGCCGCCCACGGACGCGCCGGCGTTGCGGACCGCCTCGCCCAGCAGATGGTCATTTGCGCGTGCGGCCTCGGTGAATTCCGCATCGGTGCGATCCGGACGGACCGTGATCGTTGCCAGCGTCGGCATCGGCGCTTCCGGATGGACCACGACGGTCGGCAGCAGCGTCGTCGCGGTGGCAGATGGCGCTGGGGCCACTGCCGCGGCGTTCACCTGCTGGCGAGCGGCGGAGGAGCCAGGGGAGAGCGCGACGATGGTTGCGCCGGTACCGGCGATAGCCACGGCCAGCAGCAGTAGCCGGGTCAGGCGCGTCGGCATCATGATTTCGACCAGATGTTCGCTGAAGTGAGTGTTCATGGCGGTCTCTGTGCGGAGGTTGATGAAGTAGTGTTGTAGTTAACTATAACACTAAAAGCGAACGTGTCAAGCGAGATGCATCCATGACCGATGGGGGGTATGGGTTTTCCGCCGCGACTTCCGGGCCGGAACGGCTCAGCCTTGTGCCGCGGCCTCGAGCGCCGCGTGTGCCTCCAGCCAGGCGTCCTCGAGCGCGGCGATGTCCTGTGCGAACTGGCCCTGACGGCGCACGAGGTCCGCCACTCGGTCGCCGCGACCGCTTTCGTACAGCGCCGGATCGGCCAGTTCGGCCTGGACGCCCGCGCGCTCGCTCTCGAGCGTGGCGATGCGCTTCTCGATGCGGGCGACCTCGTTCTTCAGCGGCGCGACGCGTGCGCGTTGTTCGGCACGGTCGCGACGCGCATCGCGCCGGGAATCGCCGGCGCTGTCTGTTGGCGCTGCGTTCGATAGGGGCACTCCGCGCAGCACCAGCCGCGCATAGTCGTCGAGGTCGCCGTTGAATGGCTGCACCTCGTTGTCGCGAACCAGCAGGTAATCGTCGCAGACCGCGCGCAGCAGGCCGCGGTCGTGCGCGACCAGCACGACCGCGCCGGCGAAATCCTGCAGAGCCTCGGCGAGCGCTTCGCGGGTGTCGATGTCGAGGTGGTTGGTCGGTTCGTCGAGCAGCAGCAGGTTCGGACGTGCGAACACGATCAGCGCCAGCGCGAGGCGCGCTTTTTCGCCGCCTGAAAATCCACGCACCTCGGCCAGCGCGCGTTCTCCGGCGAAGCCGAATGTACCGAGGAAATCGCGTGCGCCTTGTTCACCCAGCGCGGGCTGCAGGCGCAGCAGGTGCTGCACCGGCGTCGCCTCGCTGTCGAGCTGCTCGACCTGGTGTTGCGCGAAATAGCCGATCGCGAGCCCCCGGTTTGACTGGCGCTTGCCGGCCAGTGGAGCGAGCGTGCCGGCGATCGTCTTGATCAGGGTCGATTTGCCGGCCCCGTTCGCACCGAGCAGGCCGATGCGATCGCCGGGTCGCAAGGAGAGTTTCACGCGCTCAACAATGCGGCGCTGACCGTAACCGATCGCGGCGTCATCGAGTGTCAGTAGCGGGTCGGGCAGTGCGTCCGGCGTGGCGAACTCGAACTCGATGCCGGATTCGGCGCGCACCGCCGCGATCTCGGTCATGCGCTCGAGCGCCTTGACCCGGCTCTGCGCCTGGCGTGCCTTTGTCGCCTTCGCCTTGAAGCGGTCGACGAAACGCTGCAGGCGCGCGCGTTCGGCCTGCTGGCGTTCGTGCGCGATCTGCTGCTGCGCCATGCGCTCGGCGCGCTTGCGCTCGAATGCGCTGACCCCGCCGGCGAAGAGTTCGGCATTCGCGTCCGCGATGTGCAGCACATGCGAGACGACGTGATCGAGGAATTCCCGATCGTGCGAGACGACGATCAGCGTGCCGGCATAGCGGCGCAGCCATTCCTCCAGCCAGAGCACCGCGTCAAGATCGAGATGGTTGGTCGGTTCGTCGAGCAGCAGCAAGTCCGAACGGCACATCAGCGCCTGGGCCAGGTTCAGGCGCATGCGCCAGCCGCCCGAGAATTCCGAGACCGCGCGGACCTCGTCCCCGGGCCCGAAGCCGAGCCCGTGCAGCAGTTCGCCGGCGCGGGCGCGTGCCGCGTAGCCGCCGATCGCATGCAGGCGTTCGTGCAACGTGGCCTGGCGGCCGGCGTCATGGTCGGCCTCCGCGCTGACGAGTTCGCGTTCGAGAAACCGGAACTCGGCATCGCCATCGAGTACGTGGTCGAGCGCGCTGCGTGCGGAGGCGTCGGTCTGCTGGCGCACATGGGCCAGCGTCCAGTCGCGCGGACGGCCGAAGTCGCCGCCATCGGGTGCGAGTTCACCGCCGATCAGGGCGAGCAGGCTGCTCTTGCCGCTGCCGTTGCGGCCGGTCAGCCCGACGCGCCAGCCCGGATGAATGAGAAAATTCGCGCCGTTCAGCAAAAGTCGGGAACCCCGGCGCAGGTTCAGGTTGTCAAAGCGCAGCATGGGACGAGTTTACAGGGCGGGGAACCGGCGTTTGCCAACGCCCGAAGCCCCGTACACAATACGCGGCCCCGCACAGTCGGCCCACCGGCCGCATGGCAATGCCGTCGGGCATCCAGACCGGCAACATTTCAAATTCTCAGGAGCAAACATGACGAGTTTCGTGCAGAAGACCCTTGTTGCCGCACTCGCGGCCAGTTTCGCGATCGGCAGCGCCGTCGCCGCCGACCCGGCCGCGAAGCCGGCTGTTGCACCCGCCACGGCCGCCAAGCCCGCGGTGCCGCTCGACAAGAACAAGGTCAGCACCATGGTCGGCATGGACATCGGTCGCAGCCTCGCCCAGCTCAAGGACGACATTGACGTCAAGGTCATGGAGCAGGCGCTGGAAGCAACGATGAAGGGCGAGAAGACCGCGCTGACGCAGGAAGAGGCGCTGCAGGTGCGCCAGGAATTCATGCAGCAGATGCAGGCCAAGCGCGTCGCCGAGCAGAAGGTCGCCGCTGACAAGAACAAGGCGGACGGCACCAAGTTCCTGGCCGACAACAAGGCCAAGCCGGGCGTGAAGACCACCGCCTCGGGCCTGCAGTACCTGGTCGAGAAGGAAGGCACCGGCGCGAAGCCGAAGGCCACCGACACGGTCAAGGTGAACTACCTCGGCACCAAGATCGACGGCGAGAAGTTCGACAGCTCCTACGATCGCGGCCAGCCGGCCACGTTCCCGCTGAATGGCGTGATCAAGGGCTGGAGCGAAGGCCTGCAGCTGATGACGGTCGGCTCGAAGTACAAGCTGTTCGTGCCGGCGGACCTCGCCTACGGCGAGAACGCGCCGGGCCCGATCGGCCCGAACGCGACGCTGGTGTTCGAGGTCGAGCTGCTCGGCATCGAGAACCCGGCCGAGAAGCCGGCTGCCGAGGCGGCTGCGAAGCCTGCGGCCAAGGCGCCGGCGAAGCCCGCTGCGAAGGCCGGCGACAAGAAGTAAGTCGCAGTACGTGTTTGTCCGCAAAGGCGCGCCGCGAACCGGCGCGCCTTGCTTTTTGTTTAATCTTTGCGGTCGATCCCTGATCGCCGCACTGGCGAGCCCGAATAAGCTTTGAGGCTCGCTGCGAGATCGGAATCCAGAGCGGCCATCCGTGGCCGCACTTTCAATGCTGGCGTGAAGCGGCCGGCGCGGCGCGGAGAATTCGCATGCGCGTGACGATTTTCGGAACCGGATATGTCGGCCTCGTCACCGGCACGTGCCTCGCCGAGGTCGGCAACGACGTGGTCTGCGTGGACGTCGACGCAAACAAGATCGCGCGCCTCGAACGGGGTGAGGTCCCGATCTACGAACCCGGCCTCGAACCGCTGGTCCGCGCGAACCATGCCAGCGGGCATCTCAAGTTCACGACCGATGCGGCAGCGGCGATCGAGCATGGGCAGATCGTGTTCATCGCGGTTGGCACGCCGCCGGACGAGGATGGCAGCGCCGATCTCTCGCACGTGCTCACGGTGGCGCGCACGATCGGCAGGACACTGTCGCGCTACACCGTCGTCGTCAACAAGTCGACGGTGCCGGTCGGCACCGCGGATGCGGTGCGCGCGGCAATCAGCGCAGAACTCTCCGCGCGCAGCAGCGAAGTCGGGTTCGACGTCGTCTCCAATCCCGAATTCCTGAAAGAAGGCGATGCGGTGCAGGACTGCCTGCGCCCGGACCGCATCGTGGTCGGCGCCGAGAGCGCGCACGCGGTCGACCTGCTGAAGGCGCTGTATGCGCCGTTCAACCGCAACCACGAGCGCATCGTGCTGATGGATGTGCGCTCGGCCGAACTGACCAAGTACGCCGCGAACGCAATGCTGGCGACCAAGATCAGTTTCATGAACGAGATCGCGAATATCGCCGAGCAGGTTGGCGCCGACGTCGAGCAGGTGCGCCGCGGCATCGGTTCGGATCCGCGCATCGGCTACCACTTCATCTACCCGGGCGCCGGCTATGGCGGCTCGTGTTTCCCTAAGGACGTGAAGGCGCTCGAATACGCCGCGCGCGCGCATGCCTACGAGCCACGCCTGCTGAGCGCGGTCGAGGCCGTGAACGCCGCGCAGAAGCGCCGGCTGTTTGCGCTCATCCAGCGGCATTTCGGCGAATCGCTCGCAGGCCGCACGATCGCGTTGTGGGGGCTCGCGTTCAAGCCGAACACCGATGACATGCGCGAGGCGCCGAGCCGCACTCTGCTCGAGCAGCTCTGGGCGGCCGGCGCCACGGTGCGTGCCTACGATCCCGAAGCCGCGGCCGAGACGCGCCGACTCTACGGCGCACGCAAGGATCTGATCCTGTGTGACCAGCAATACGCCGCTCTCGAAGGCGCCGACGCGCTGGTCGTGGTGACCGAGTGGAAAGCGTTCCGCAGTCCCGATTTCGAGCGCCTGCACGCGCTCCTCAAGGAGCGGGTGATCTTCGACGGCCGCAACATCTTCGAGCCGAAAGTGGTCGAGGCTGCAGGGCTGGCGTACTACGGAATTGGCCGCGGGCGCAGCGTGCGCGCCGCGGGTGGCGTTGCTACCTGACGCTCGGCCGATCGGGACCGCTGAGCGGTCGGAGCCGCTTGCCCAGTTGTGTAGAGTTTCACAATCGCTTGGATCTCCGTTGACTAGACTTCAGCGTCGGTCGGAAGGGGATTCCACATGTATGCATGGCGCGCGGTCCTGCGGGCGGTCTTGCTCAGCGGCGTGTTCTGGGCAGGGTCAGCAACTGCTAGTGTCTACGATCACATCTATGCGAACGGCTTCGAGGTTCCTGCCGACGCGCCGGCCTCCGATGCCGAAGCCGCGCGCTTCCTGACCCAGGCGACCTTCGGTCCGACTGCAGCGGAGATCGCGCGGCTCCGGGCCATCGGCTATGCCGAATGGATCAACGAGCAACTGGGCATGCCGACCACACTTGGCCGGCCATTCGTCGAACAGGTCGTCGCCGCGCGTACGGCTGCGGGCCAGGGAGTCGACCAGACGCAACGCTACGACCGCTGGTTCTGGACGGCCACGTATGGCCAGGATCAGCTCCGCGAGCGCATGGCCTGGGCGTTGAGCCAGATCTTCGTCATCTCCGACCAGAACAGTGCGATCTCCGGCGACGTGATTCCGATGGCCGAATACTGGGATCTGCTCGCGCGTGATGCATTCGGCAGCTACCGGACCCTGCTCGGCGATGTCACCTACAACCCGACCATGGGCAAATTCCTCAGCCACTTCCGCAACCAGAAGCCGAGCGCGACCACGTCGCCGGACGAGAACTACGCGCGCGAGGTGATGCAGCTGTTCTCGGTCGGCTTGATCCTGCGTGACATCGACTTCACGCCGTTGCCCGGCAACATACCGACCTACGATCAGACGGTGATCACGCATACCGCGAAAGTCTTCACCGGGTTCACCTACGGCGATGCGCCGGTCGGCAGCGGCGCGCCGAACTATTCGGGCGCGAATTTCTACGGCGGCGCGATCACCAATGCCGGCTCGTACGCGCCGATGGCGTGCTGGGGCACCGAGTTGTTCCCGGCCAGCGGCACCGGCAGCGGCAACATGCGCCACGACATCACCGGCGACGACGGCACGACGAACACGCCGAAGACCGTGCTGGCGGGGCTGACCATTCCCGCCAACCAGAGCTGCAGCGCCGACGTCGGTGCCGAACTCGACATCATCGCCGGACACGCGAACGTCGCGCCATTCATCTCGCGCCAGCTGATCCAGCGCTTCGTCACCAGCAATCCGTCGCCGGCGTACATCCAGCGCGTTGCGCAAGTGTTCGATGACAACGGCTACACCGAGCGCGGCGATCTCGGCGCGGTACTGAAAGCGATCCTGCTCGACCCGGAAGCGCGCACGCTGCCGACGGATCCGGTGCTGCTGGCCAACTACGGCAAGCTGCGCGAGCCGCTGCTGCGCCTGACCGCGATCTGGCGCGCGTGGGACGCACAGGCGCAGCCCGCCAACGCGTACGGCGAGATCAAGATGTCGTACACGACGAATTTCCTGAACAGCTTCGGCCAGCGTTCGCTGAGCGCACCAACGGTGTTCAACTTCTACGAGCCGGACTATCAGCAACCCGGCTACTTCGCCGGCAACAACCTCTATTCACCCGAACTCCAGATCACCAACGAGAGCACGACGTACTCTACGACCAACACGCTCTACAACTTCATCCAGGGTGGCTATCTGGGCATGACCAATCCGCCGGTCGATCGACCCCTGCTGAACCTCGCGCCGATCACTTCGCTGACCAGCAATTCTGTGGCCATGGTGGGCGAAGCCAACCGCCGCATGATGTACGGCAGCATGTCGCCAAGCATGCAGAGTGTCCTCACCTCGATGCTGCAGTTCATGAGCACGGCGAGCAACAACGAGAAGGCCTGGTCGCTGGTGTACGTGATCGCCCTGTCTCCCGAATTCGCGGCCCAGCGCTGAGGAAGCCGTCATGACCACTGATCGCAAGAGCCGCCGCGAATTTCTCCGCCAGATGGCCTGCCTCGCCGCAAGCGGTGGCGCAGCCGCGCTGATTCCGCAGCTTCGCATGATGGGAACGGCGCTCGCGCAGACGACACCCTCCTCGCTGAGTGGCTACAGGGCGTTGGTCTGCATCTATCTTTCGGGCGGCAACGACGCATGGAACCTGCTCGTTCCAAAGGATTCCACAAACGCAGGATCGCTCTGGGACATCTACAGAACATCGCGCAGCGGTGTGTACAACGCCACCAGCAATCCCGGCGGCTTGGCGATCGATTTTCCGCAGCTGCTCGGATTGACGGGGGCGACAGGTTCGGGATCGAACATGTACGGACTGCATCCGAGCTGTCCCGAACTGCGCACGCTGTACGACGCCCAGAAGCTCGGGCTGGTCGTGAACGTCGGACCGTTGGTCAAGCCGATCACCAAGGCCGAGTACGCTTCGTCGCTTGCCAACCGTCCGCCCCAACTGTTCTCGCATAGCGACCAAGAAAACCTCTGGCATGTGGGCACCGCGAAGGATAGCCGCTATGGTTGGGCCGGATCGGCCATCAACACGTTGAAGTCGCAGTTTCCACCCGGCGGCAACGCGGTCTTGTCGCCATGCATTTCGGTCGCCGGCAGCAACAAGCTCGAGGTCGGCAGCAGCGTGTTTCCGTATTTCATGTCGTCGTCTTCCAGCAATACGACGCCGCCCTTGTCGGGTGTCAGCGGCGTATGCAACGGTGGCACGTGTTCGGGCACCTTCGGGGCCCAGCGCGATGGAGCCGTCACGCAACTGCTCGCCGCGACCTACCAGGGTGGGTTCGCCAATGAGTACGCGCAGACGTTCCAGCGCGGGCGCGATCTCTATCAAACGCTGTTCGATGGCCTCAACAGCGCGCCCGGGCAGCTGACGACGACGACATTCCCGGCCAACAACTCGCTCGGCGACCAGCTGCGCAGCGTCGCGCGCATGATCAAGCTTTCGCGCGCCAACAACTATGCCGCGCGCCAGATCTACTACGTGCGCACGGGCGGGTTCGATCTGCATTCCGGCCTGATGGCGACCGGCACGAATGGACACGCGGGTCTGCTGTCGCGGCTTTCGCAGGCACTCAATGCATTCAACGCCGCGCTCGGTGAGATCGGCGCACAGAACGATGTTACGGCGTTCACGATGAGCGAGTTCGCACGCACGCTGACCTCGAACGGCAACGGATCCGATCATGCGTGGGGCAGCGTGCAGCTCGTCATGGGCGGGGGCGTGCAGGGCGGCAAGCTCTACAGCAGCGGCGGCGGACCGATCAGCGGCTTTCCCGATCAGTCCATCACGCTCGATTCGCACGGCAACAACACGAATCCGGTCGCGTTCTCGCGCGGGCAGTTCATCCCGGGCATCGGCGTCGACCAATACGCGGCAACGCTTGCGAAGTGGCTCGGCGTGACGGCGACCACTGACCAGGACGCGATCTTCCCGAACCTCGCGAACTTCGCGACGCGCGATCTCGGGTTCATGGGCTGATGTGAGCGGGCGGATGCGCGCAATCGCCCTGCGCGGGCTCTGGCTGCTCGCGGTGGTCGGTACGGCAAGGGCAGAGCCGGGGCCATCGCAAACTCAGGACATCAGCTCGGCGAGCATGTGCGACAGCATCGACTCGGTGCCGGTCACGTTCACCATCGACTACCAGTCGGCGATCCAGGGCATCTTCAACGCGAACTGCGTCGCGTGCCATACGAATACGGCGCCGCCACTACCCGCAGGCCTCAGCCTGGATCCCGGCGTTTCCTGGTCCGCGATCGTCAATCACGCGAGTTCGCAGCGCCCTGGCCTCGTTCGCGTCGTGCCAAACCGGCCCGATCTCAGCCTGCTGTTCCACAAGGTAAACTGCGCGGTTCCGGATGTCGGCGCACGGATGCCATATGGTGGCCCCTACTTGTCGATCCAGGACCAGGCGCTGATCCACGACTGGATCGCCGGCGGCGCGCCGTCCGGCACGACCGACACGATCTTCCGCAGCGGGTTCGAAATACGCGATTGACTGCGCTGTACCGGCCCCGTCCGCGCGGTTACCATCCACGGTTCCTTCGATAGACGTGGACACCCCACGTGGAACCCCGGGGCAGCACGAACCGCATGAGCAGCAAGAGAGCATTGATCACCGGCGTCACCGGCCAGGACGGCGCTTATCTCGCCGAATTGCTGCTCGCCAAGGGCTATGAGGTGCATGGCCTGAAGCGGCGCGCGTCCTCATTCAACAGCGAGCGCATCGATCATCTCTACCACGAGCTCGACGAGACGCGTCCGGGCGTGCGCCTGCACTATGGCGACGTCACCGATTCATTGAGCCTGCTGCGCGTGATCCAGCAGGTGAAACCGGACGAGATCTACAACCTCGCTGCGCAGAGCCATGTCGCAGTCTCGTTCGAGGAGCCCGAATACACCGCGAACGCGGACGGTCTCGGTGCGCTGCGCATCCTCGAAGCGATGCGCAGCCTCGGCCTTGGCGACCGCTGCCGCTTCTACCAGGCGTCGACCTCGGAGCTGTATGGCCTCGTGCGCGAGACGCCGCAGCGCGAGAGCACGCCGTTCCATCCGCGCTCGCCGTACGGCGTCGCCAAGCTGTACGCGTACTGGATCAGCGTGAACTACCGCGAGGCGTACGGCATGTACGCCTGCAACGGCATCCTGTTCAACCACGAATCGCCGATCCGCGGCGAGACCTTCGTGACGCGCAAGATCACCCGCGGTCTGGCGCGTGTCGTCTGCGGGCTGCAGCATTGCCTGTACCTTGGCAATCTCGACGCGCGGCGCGACTGGGGCCACGCGCGCGATTTCGTCGAGGCGCAGTGGCTGATCCTGCAGCAGGATCAGCCGACCGACTATGTCATCGCGACCGGCATCCAGCACTCGGTGCGTGAGTTCGTGACCTTGTCCGCGCGTGAGATGGGCGTTGAGCTCGAGTTCCGTGGCAGCGGCGCGGACGAACATGCGGTCGCAGCCTCCGTGTGCACTCCGAATACGAAGATCAAGGCCGGCGATGTGCTGGTGCGCATCCATCCGCAGTACTACCGGCCTGCAGAGGTCGATACGCTGCTCGGTGACCCGACCTTCGCGCGGGAACGCCTCGGCTGGACACCGAAGACCAGCTTCGCCGAGCTCGTGCGCGAGATGGCGGCAGCCGATCTCGCGCTCGCCGAACGCGAGGCGCAGGGTTTTGTCGGGGCGCGCCACGGTCGGCACCTGATCGAACGTCTGCCGGGATAGTCGCGATGTCCGCTTCGCTCGAAGAACGACTGACCGAGCTTGAGGTACGGCTCGCGTTCGTAGACGATACCGTGCACGCATTGAACGAGACAGTTGCGACGCACGATCGTCTTCTGCACGATCTGCGCTCCGCGATGGAGCGCCTGCGCGGTGACCTCGTCGCGGTGCGCGGCGCGCTCACGCACGACGCGCGCGACGAACCGCCACCGCCGCATTACTAATGCGTTCATCCATGAACGCTTTTGATCTTCGCGTTCACGGACGAACGCACAAGTAAATTTGGCGAGTTTTTGAACCATGTCCGAATCCCTGCGCGACCAGTTGCTGAAAGCCGGCTTTTCGCAGAAACCCAAGCCCGAACAGCGCGCGAAACAGCCGCAACGCCCGCATCCCGGCAAGTCCGCGGCAAAACCGCCGCGGCGCGAAGGGGGCGAGATCGATCTCGCCAAGGCGTACGCGTTGCGCGACAAGACCGAACGCGAGACCCGCGAGCGCGAACAGCGCGAGGCCGAGCAGCGTGCGCGCGAGAAGAAGGAGCGCAGGCAGAAGCTCGCGTCGTTGCTGGGCGGCAAGGCACTGAACGAGGCGAACGCCGAGATTCCGCGTCATTTTCCGCACGCGAACAAGATCCGCCGTATTTATGTGACCGCCGAGCAACTACCACGGCTCAATGGCGGCGAGCTGGCGATCGTGCAGTACGCTGGCCGCTATCTGCTGGTCTCGCGCGATACCGCGCTCGCTGCGCAGTCGATCGACGCCGATGCGCTGGTCCTGTTGTGCGATCCGCATGCGGTTGACGAGGATGGCGTGCCGGCCGACCTGGTCTGGTAGTCCCGATCGCGACGGATTGGCTGTTTCAGGCTGTAAATCTTGCGCAAGCTGTGATGTCGCGCCCGGATTTGAGCGCTTGCGCCGACGACGATGCGCGGAGGAGACCTCCGCCATGCATCGATTGTCCCTTCTGACTTGTGTCACCCTGCTGCCGATCGTCACGACGGCGGCACCGCTGCCGCGATTCACGCAACCGAATGCGGTGTGGAACGTAGATGTCAGCCACGCGCCGCTGCGCGCCAATTCAGCGGCGATGATGGCGCATCTCGAATCGCTGTCGAGCGGCACCGGCAAATGGGGCGACACCCGCAGCTTTGATTTCCAGATCGATTTTTCGTTCTATGTGCTGCATGCGAACGCATCGACGCCAACCCGGCCGATCGTCGCGTTTCCCGATGCCAGCAGCTACTACTCAACAGACTGCGAGGACCCGGGATTCGCGTTCCCGGTTCCTGCCGGCGGCGGCATCGAGGGCAGCGGGCCGCCACCGACATATACGTGTGACGCGTCCAACAACGACTGCCATCTGCTGGTCAGCAACGATGCGACCAAGGTGCTGTACGAGTCCTATGCCACCAACGCAGCGGACGCGTCCGGCGTGCACTCGATCTGCGGACTGAAATGGGATCTGACACGGGTCTATCCGCGTTACGGCCGCGGCGAGCACTGCACCAGCGCGGATGGCGCCGGTTTTCCAATCGCACCGCTGCTGTTCAACGCGGACGAGGTGTGGGCGGCGTCACAGGCGCATGGCGATCTCGGCCATGCGATCCGCTTCATTCTCGGCAACAACCGCATGATGATGCACAAGTACGTGCATCCGGCCTCGCACGGCACCACCGCGACCTCGGATACCAACGCCGACGCGGTACCCTACGGCTCGCATCTGCGGCTGAAGGCCGGTTTCGACGTGAACGGTTTCAGCACCAGCGAATCCGTGCGTGCGATTCTGCGCACCTTGCAGAAATACGGCATGTTCCTCTCCGATGGCGGCGGAATTCCGTTGACGGCGGAGGCGGACTACTACACCGCGCACAAGTGGTCGGATACGGACATCGGCATCGACGCGCACTCGTTGTTCGGCATCAAGCCCACCGATTTCGAAGTGGTCGAAACCGGCGATCCGATGACCGTGACCTACGATTGTGTGCGCACTCCGGATGACTTCATCTTCATCGACGGCAACGATTTCTGAGCCCGGACGCCGCGCCTCCCGGCAGCGAAACTGGTGAGGGGCTCGGCGTGACGCCAGCCAAGCTGTTCGCCGATGCCGAACGGTTTGAGTAGGGCGCCACGTCTAGGGAGCGGGCGTGACGCGGTCAGAATTTGCGAATAATTTTCCCAGGGCAGACGCGCGTGTTTATGAGGCGTGTTGGGACTTTTGCAGCGCAAGGGTGGGGCCAGGGTCCGATGGGTGGTCGGCTTCGGCGCATGATGTGGTGAGGGAAATTGCTCGGTCTGCACCGGTCCGAATGACTTGCAGGCTCGCACGATTACGCGATCGTCTCCATCTCGCCAACGAGAGCACGTCAGCCCCATCCTGCTTGGGTTGGAAGCAAGAAGCCGGACGAAATTCCCACAAGGTCCGATCCGAACACCAACGGGCTCGTTGAGGACATCGCAGCTGCCCAGTGAAGATGTTCAGAAGGCCAATGCTGGCGAGTGAGGTAGACTCGCGGCACGTTGCGCATTCAGGGATTCGGTATGCGGGGATTGCTGGCGGTTGTCCTGTCTGTGGTGGTTTCGACGGTAGGTGCGCGGAATACGCACTCGCCTCAACTCGCCACATTTCCTCGGGACATCCAGAAAGTCCTATCGCTTCCCGAAGATCAAATCGATACCGGCTTGGCTGCGCTAACCTTCGCCAAGGAAATCTATCCCTACATTGACGTCGCTGCGTACTCATCCAAGATCGACGAACTCGCCGAGGGTGCTCGCCAATTCATCGCCAGACACGGCAAGCACGCCCCCGATTCGGTCATCCGGGCACTCGACTCGTACTACTACAAAGTGTGGGGCGTCCAGTACGACAAGGCGCCGAACGGTCGCGCGACGCAAGAAAACTACTTCATCAACGGAATTCTCGACCGTAAGCTCGGCCAGTGCGTCACGATTCCAATGCTGTACATGGCTATTGCGCAGCGTTTGGGATACCCCGTCTACGCTGTCGTAGCCCCCGAACACAACTTCGTTCGGTTCGTTGACCCAACGCTCAGAGAACAGAATATCGAGCTGTCGGGGAGTGCCGGCTATTCCTCTGACGCAGAATATGCGTACAAGCTAAACATCAGCCAGCGGGCGATCCAGAGCGGAGCCTATTTGCGAACGCTGACTCGCCGTCAATACCTTTGTCAACTGCTTCAACAGAACGCGATTGTGTTCGCCACGCGGGGGGACCTAGATCGCGCCATCTTCTACTTCGAGAAGGCATACGAAATCGACTCGAAGGACGTGTACGCTGCCAAGAACCTAGCCATGCTGTACCACCGCAAGGGCGAGCGAGCGACCACAGAAGCACAGGCAGAACGATGTCGGTTAAACTCGAACCGCTACCACGTGATAGCCGAAGAGTTGGGTTGGACCAGCGACCCAGATGCCAATACGAGGGGAAGTCGGTGATGGCGATGCGGAATGGGATGTTGCTACTGATCTTCCTGCTCGCAACCCAATGCGTACAGGCAAGGGACTACGAAGCAAAGACCGGGCGCTACTTAGAGAGCGATCCGATTGGATTGGCGGGCGGCATCTCAACTTACGGATACGTGACCGGTACGCCGTTGGTGCTAACTGACCCATATGGTCTTGAGGCTTTATGGTGCCAGCGTCCGCTCTACTTGGGCGGCAACAACCCTGTCGGACGAAGTACAGGGGCTGGACTTCAGATTATGCAGCCTGTCGCTCATCACGAGTTCTTGTGTACGAAGGAGTCGGGTGAGCCGGACTTCACTTGCAACGGGCTTGGTCCTTCACACAGCATGTTCAAGAGTCCCGGCCAGTGGGAGCCTGACACTCCCAACAGCACATGCGTGAATATCCCTGATCCGGGCGACTGTATGTCTAAGTGCATCAGGGTTCAGTGGACTACGCCGCCGCCTGAGTACGGTGTCGTCCCCGCAGGCTCCCTTCAAAACTGCCAAACGTCAGCAACTCAGATATTGGAAATGTGCGCGGCACAATGTAGCGCGAAGAAATAGCCTATGAATAGAACCATTGGAATATGCTGGTTAGCTGCGAGCATCTTTGTGGTGCTCATAGAAATCGTTGTTTCACAAACAAACGTTCTTACCACGGATCACTCGCACGCATATGAGCTGCGCGAAGTAATACTCATAGCTCTCATGTTCTTCTCCTTGCCAGCCAGCCTCTTGGCATACGTCGCGTGCCTTTTCATTTACTCGATAACGTCCATTGGCCAGAATCCGTCCTCGGACTATTTCGTTCTCGTCACCATCATTGTGTTCGGGTGGGTACAGTGGGGTGTGGTGGCTCCTTGGCTATATCAGAGAAAGATTAGACGAGCTGGCTCTGTGCCCCCTCGATGATTTCACCGCAAAAATCCGTTGGAGTATAAAATCAGAGGCTCGGCGCCGAGGCAGTGCTAGATGCAACGCATGTGCATCACGACGATTGTCGACTGCTCGGAGACGTGATCGGCGCCGGGGCACAGGCGGTGAAGGCGTCAATTTGTGAAGTCGGCATGCTGCACCGATCCAGTATGGTCACCTTTGCTAGCGGGGAGACGTTCATGGTCGAGTGGATGCGCAGGGCGCTTGAAGGCATTGTCGGGGCCAACGTTGTTGAGCATGGCGAGAATGTTCACAACCCGCCCACGCGGCTCGACAAATGGAACGACAACGCCAATTTTATGGCGCTTGGTCGCGACATTCAGGATCAGGTGCATGCAGTCGCACGTGCCCTTGGAGAAGTGCTGCTGGTAAACGGTCAGCGGCGGCGGCGTCTTGGTATTTGTGTCTTAGAACAATACAACTGCGCGAACGAGGAGCTGGCGCACCCCGGCGAGGTACACACAGGCTTCTATCTCAACGACCCGCTGCCGGCGAAATTTCGGGTGTATCTGATGGCTACTGGATATTCCGCCGAGCGCACCGTCGAGGGACGGGGCCATGGAGCGGACCCGATCTCGTTCGTCCAGCCGCTCGTCCCCATCCGGCAGTCGTTGGCCCACTTCTTCGTATCGTTTGGTAACGGCGTGCGTGACGCCGGGTGGACGCTTAATCTTGGAGGCTGAGAGCTACACTTCGCTGGATCAGCGGCGCAGAGAGCATGGTGCTCGCTTCGAGCGATGTAGTCGCTGCGCGGCGCAGTATGCGCGACTGCCAAGGGGGGAAGGGTACCCGCGTTCAAATGGGTAGCTCCAAGGGTAGCTCGGTTAGCCTTCCCCATGGAATTTCTGAAATAATTATTTTAAATCAATGTCTTGAATCTTTCGACTCAAAAATCCATGAAGTAGCCGCCGTTGACCGGAATGTTCGCGCCGGTGATGAAGCCGGCATCCTCGGCGGAGAGGAAGTCGACGACGCGCGCGATCTCGCGTGGTTCGCCGAGGCGGCCGACCGGGATGTTCGCGATGATCTGGTTGCGAATCTCTTCCGGCACGGCCTGGACCAGCGCGGTGTTGCAGTAGCCCGGCGATACGCTGTTGACGGTCACGCCCTTTTTCGCGACCTCGCGCGCCAGCGCCATCGTGAAGCCGTGCATGCCCGCCTTGGCGGCCGAGTAGTTGGTCTGGCCGAACTGGCCGGTCTGGCCGTTCACGGACGAGATGTTGACGATGCGGCCGAAGCCCTGCGCAGTCATGCCGTCGACGACGTGGCGGCACATGTTGAACACGCCTTCGAGGTTCACCTTGATCACGTCGGCCCACTGCTCGGGCGCCATCTTGCGCAAGCTGGTATCGCGCGTGATGCCGGCGGCGTTGACCAGGATCGAGACGGATCCATGCGTCCGTCCAGTGCGCTGCACGAGATCCGCGCAGGCCTGATGATCGGTGACATTCAGTGGTTCGAAGGCGACCGCGCCGTCGAAGTCCGCCATTTCCGCCCTGAATGCCTCGACGCGCTCGCTGCGCGAAGCGAGGTCCGCGGCGACAACCTTGCGGCCGGAACGAGCCAGGTGCTTGCAGATTTCAGTGCCCAGGCCACCGATCCCGCCGGTGACGATGGCGACGCGTTTGCTCATCGATTGCCCCCGCTCTTCGTGCGCTGCGGCATCCGTACCCGCACGACTCTGCTGCGACGCAGCGGAGCGGGCTCAGGGATACCGGGTGATGCCTGAATCGAACCGGCTCAGGACTTGGCGTCTTTCTTGGGCTTGGCCTGCTCGAACTCGCCGTTGCGCACGCTGTTCGCGGCGGCGTTCAGGAAGCCCTGCTGCAGGGATTTCCACAGGTCCATGTTGCGCTCGGTCAGGTCGTTCAACATCGACCACGGGGTCTGGCCGATGATGTTGTTCAACTGGCTGCGGAACTGCTGTTGCTGGTCGAGGAAGACCTGCAGGCTGCGCTCGAGATAGCCGCCCATGAAGCCCTGCAGCGAATCTCCGTAGAAACGGATGATCTGCGAGAGCAGCTTGGTCGTGAACATCGGCTCGCCGCGATCCTCGTATTCCGAGATGATCTGCAGCAGTACCGAACGCGTCAGGTTCTCGCCGGTCTTCGCGTCGCGGACCTCGAATTCCTCGTCATCGAGCACCAGCTGGCGGACTTCCTCCAGCGTGATGTAGCTCGAGATTTCGGTGTCGTAGAGACGGCGGTTCGGGTATTTCTTGATGATGCGCGGCGTGGTCATTCCTTAACGCTAGCAGAATGTGACGCGGCGCACCAGTTGCCTATGTTGCGCAGCAAATGGCCCGCTGAGGACCGGGCCAAGGTCGCAGCACTTGCGGTCGGGTAAGGTTTTCACGGCTCGTCTTTACAAGGAGCAGCGCCTTGCTCAAGCAGCCATCCATGGCGCGCCCCTTACGCCATCCATGGCTTGCCATCCCTGGCTGGACCCGCCCGGTCGGCATCCTGCCACACCTGGTAAATGCCGCAGCCGATGCCTGGCAGCGGCTGGTCAACCAGGGCGGTAGTCGCGAGCAACCGTCCCTGGTGCGGTGCCGTTCGGCTCCTGCCTCACCAGAGCAAAAGCGCGCGCGATGCGCTTCAACGCATCGCGCAAGCGCGCTTTTGCTCTACCAACCCATGTACTGGCCGCCGTTGATGGCCAGGTTCGCGCCGGTGATCCAGCGGGCCTGGTCGGCGGTGAAGAAGCCGACCGCGTAGGCGATCTCGTCGGGGTCGCCGAGGCGACCGATCGGGATCTGCGCGACGATCTTCGCGCGCACGTCCTCGGGCACAGCCATCACCATGTCGGTGCCGACGTAGCCCGGCGAGACCGTGTTCACGGTGATGCCGAACTTCGCGTTCTCCTGCGCCAGCGAGATCGTGAAGCCGTGCATGCCGGCCTTCGCGGCGGCGTAGTTCGCCTGGCCGTACTGGCCCTTCTGGCCGTTGATCGAACTGATCTGCACGATGCGGCCCCACTTGCGTTCGCGCATGCCGTCGATGACCGGGCGCGTCACGTTGAAGCACGAGCCGAGATTGGTCGCGATCACGTCCTGCCACTGCATCGCGTTCATCTTGTGGAAGGTCGTATCGCGCGTGATGCCGGCGTTGTTGATCAGGATGTCGATCGGGCCGAGCTGCGTCTCGACCTCCCGCACCATCGCTTCGGCCGAAACCGGGTCGGCGACATCGCCCTTGACGATCGCGAACTCGAAACCGTCCTTGCGCTGCGTCTCCTGCCAGGCCTTTGCCTTCGCTTCATCGCGGTAATTGGTCGCGACCTTGTGACCGAGTTTCGCGAGGTGTCTGCAAATGGCGGTGCCGATTCCGCCGGTTCCGCCGGTGACCAGGGCGACGCGCGTCGTCATGACTTGTTCTCCTTCGTGTTTCGTTGCGGGCGACGCAAGGTGCGTCGCCTTGATTGTGCCCGTGGCGTCAGCAAGTTTCCTTCCGCAACGCCGCAAATGGTGTGGGCGCGATGCTCACGCGTGGAATGCGTCTCGCATCAAACTCGCACACGGCATGCGAGAGTAATGCGGCGTGATGACGCGCGTCGGACACCGGCTGGCCCAGGAAGCGCAATGCCGCGCGCAACGCCGGCAGCGGATCGGTCGCCTCGACCGGCAGCGCGGCTTCATGCTTGCTGAGCTTGCGCCGGTCCTCGCCGAGTGCGAGCGGCAGATGGGCATAGGTCGGCTGGGAGAGGCCGAGCAGCCGCTGCAACAGGATCTGGCGTGGCGTCGAATCGAGCAGATCGGCACCGCGCACGACATCGGTGATGCCTTGCGCGGCATCGTCGACGACGACTGCGAGCTGGTATGCGCAACCGGCGTCGGCGCGCCAGACCACGAAATCGCCGACTTCGCGGCCGAGATGCTGAGTCTGCGCGCCCTGGATTGCATCGTCGAAACCGATCGTCTCGCCGTGCACGCGCACGCGCCACGCGGGTGGGCGTGACGTTTCGTGCGCCACGCAAGCGCGCGGATGGATACCGCCGAATGGCTCGAGATCGCTGCGGCTGCACCAGCAGCGATAGGCGTGGCTGGCTGCGGCGAGGCGATCGAGCGCGGTGGCGTAGAGGTCCGAGCGATGGCTCTGCTGGATGACCGGCTCGTCGGAGTCGAGTCCGAAAGCCGCCAGGGTAGCGAGGATATCGGCAGCCGCGCCGGCGACCTCGCGCTCGCGATCGAGGTCCTCCATGCGCACGATCCAGGCGCCGCCCGCCGCGCGCGCGAACAGCCAGCTGCCGAGCGCGGCGACCAGCGAGCCGAAATGCAGCGATCCGGTAGGCGACGGAGCAAAGCGGCCGCGGTACATCATGACGAGGGGCAGGGGAGTGGTGTGTCGATCGTAACGCATGCCCAACCCTGCGCGGTTTCTGCATCCGGAAAGTCGGCTGAACTTCGATACCGATCAGGTGTCGACTTGAGTTCGGCGCCGACGCGCCACATCATCCAAGTACGTGCAGTTCTCACTTTGATTTCGGAGTCACAGCCCATGATGCGCGTCCTCCTCTTTGTCGGCACCAACATCGCGGTGCTGGTGCTGCTGAACATCGTCCTGTTCATCGTGCAGAGCGTGTTCCACGTTCGCCTCGGCAACTATTCGGGTTTGCTGCTGATGGCCGCCGTGATGGGCATGGGCGGCTCGTTCATCTCGCTGGCGATGTCGAAATGGATCGCCAAGCGCACGACCGGCGCGCAGGTCATCACGCAGCCGCGCAACGAATCGGAGCGCTGGCTGCTTGATACGGTGAAGAGCGAGGCGCAGAAAGCCGGCATCGGCATGCCGGAAGTCGCGGTCTACGACGCGCCGGACATGAACGCGTTCGCGACCGGCATGAGCCGCAACAATGCGCTGGTCGCGGTCAGCACGGGCCTGCTGCAGAGCATGGATCGCAACCAGGTGCAGGCCGTGCTCGGCCACGAGATCACCCATGTCGCGAATGGCGATATGGTCACCATGGGCCTGATTCAGGGCGTGCTCAACACGTTCGTGATCTTCCTTGCCCGGATCATCGGCACGGTCGTTGATAACGCGCTGAGCGGCAATCGCAATAGCGAGAGCAGCAGCGGCGGCTTCTTCTATTTCATCATCGTCATGGTGCTGCAGGTGGCGCTCGGGTTCCTCGCCTCGATGGTCGTGATGTGGTTCTCGCGCTGGCGCGAATTCCGCGCCGATGCCGGCGGCGCCCGCCTCGGCGGTCGCGACAACATGATCTCGGCGCTGCAACGCCTGGCCGGCAATCAGGGCGAGACCGCGTTGCCGAAGGCGATCCAGGCATTCGGCATCTCGGGCGAGGGCGGCATCAGCCGCCTGTTCATGAGCCATCCGCCGATCGAGGAGCGCATCGCGGCGCTGCGTGCGGCGGCCTGATAGACCGCGTAGCTCCCGGGGGAGAGGGTTGCCGTTCGCCCTGAAGTATCGAGGGGCGAACGGAGGTATGCGTTGCTCCTACGCTGCTGCGCCGTGGCTCAGGATCTTCTCGGGCTCCTGCAGGAAATTGCCCTGCACGAAGTTGACGCCGCAGTTGAACAGGATCGACATGCTCGCGGCGTCCTCGACGAACTCGGCGACGGTCAGCTTGCCGGCATGGTGCGCCTGATCGCAGATGTCCTTGATCCGGTCCTGGTTTTCCTTGTGCCTGGGCAGATCGGCCATGTAATTGCGATCGATCTTCAGGTAGTGCGCCGGAATGTGCTTGAGCAGCTGGAACGAGTTCAGGCCGGAGCCGAACTGTTCCAGCGCAAATCCGCAGTGCAGTTGCTCGAGCCCCTTCGCGAACGCGCGTGCCGGTTTCAGGTTGGTCACGACTTTGCTTTCCGGCATCTCGAACACCAGCGAATCGCCGCGTTGGCGCGCGTTCTTGAGGTGATGCGCGATCCACGGCAGCAGGGTCTGGTCATCGAGTGACTGCGCGGTCAGCTTGATGAAGAACGTGGTGCGATGGCCGGCCTGTTCACGCTCGGAGATCGCGCGGATCGCGTTCGCGATGACCCAGCGGTCGATCGCCGGCAGCTTGCCGTTCCGTTCGGCGATCGGCAGGAACTGGTTCGGCGGGATCTCGCCATTCGGTCCGGCCATGCGCAGCAGGATTTCGTAGAAGTCGCCCTCGGCACCGTGCAGGCTGATGATCGGCTGGTAGTAGAGGACGAATCCATCGTTCGCCAGCGCGTCGTCGATCTGCCTGAGCCAGTGCTGCGAACTCGCCGCGGCCGCCCTGTCCTGCTCGGACGGGTCGATCACGTGCACGCGGTTGCCACCCTCGGCCTGTGCAGCGCGCAGCGCCGTGGTGGCGAGGCTCATCACGCTGGCGGCATTCGCGTTCTTCTCGCCGATCAGCGCGCCGCCGATGCTGGCGGTCAGGCTGATTGATTGCTTGCCGACTTCGAAGATGCGCTCGCTGAATGCGTTGCGCAGCGTCTCGGCAAGCTGCTCTGTCGCGTCACTGCCGCGCCCCGTCGTCAACACGCCGAAGGTGTACTCGGCGACACGGCCCGCGACATCCGATTCGCCGAGGTGTCGGCGCAACAGCGCCGCGAAGTCACCGAGCAGCACGTCGGCGTTACCGAGGCCAACGGTGTCCAGGACCTGCTTGAAGCCGTCCGGTTCGAGCAGCAGCAAGGCCTGCTCGCCCTTGCCGTTGGCGGCCTGTGCCGCGCCCTGATCGATCTGCGCCATCATGTGCTGGCGGTTGAACAGGTCGGTGATCAGGTCCTTCGAGCGCAGCGCGTCGAGTTCCTGCTCCAGATTCGCGTCAGCGGCCTGCAGGCGGAACGTGATCTGCTGGCAGGGTTCGCCTTCATAGCTCGCCTCCGCGAACTCCATGGTCGCGTCGAACGTGCCGCCGTCGCCGCGCTTGGCCTTGAGGTTCATGCGCTGCGGCGGCTTTTCACCCTTGGACAGGCGCTTGAGCAGCGTCTTGAAGTCGTCGGCGTCCTCGGCGGCGATCATGTCGAGGATCGACATGCCCTCGACGTCCTCGAACTCGTCATAGCCGAACATTTCGAGGTAGGCCTTGTTCGCGCGCACGTGCATGCCCTCGTGCACGAACGCGATCGGGTCGCGGGAGGAGTCCAGCAGCGCCTCGCAGCGGCGCTCGGATTCGCGCAAGGAGGCTTCCAGGCGGCGCACGCTGCGGCGCATCGTCAGGGCCTCGAACTCGCGCCGGACCACCATCTGCACGTGCTCGTGCGAATCGCGCAGCAGCAGCGCCCGCGCGCCGTCGCGGAATGCGGTCACGATCGCGTCCTCGGAGACGCCGCGCCCGCAGCCGATCAGCGTGATGTCGCGCCCACCGCGTCCGGCCGCGTCGCGTATCTGCGGCAGCTTGAGTTCCTTGCAGGTGAGGTCCACGACGATCAGGTCGGGCGTCTGCTGCTCCAGCGCGGCTTCGAGTTCCGCTTCGTTGCTCGCGCGCGCCGGACGCACCGCGATGCCGCCATTGCGCAGGATGCTGACGAACTGTTCGGCGTCCTCGACGGAATCGTCGATCAGGAGCAGCTTGATGATGTTGTCGGATCGGGTCATCGGGGCGAGTCAGGGGCTCTGCATCAGGTGAGGAATCCGGGTGGATTTTGGATGGATCCGCCGCGAAAAACGCCGTGTTCTGTCGCTGGCGTCGGCGCTCCCGGGTATTCCGCGGCATACCAAGGTGGCGTTGCGAGCGTCGTCCCTGGCCAGGTACCGTCCGATATTTACCGGATTCGGTCACGCATTTCCATCGTTGTCCGCCAGCGGCCGCTTGCAGGGCGCGCCAGCGACCTCGCGGACCAGCCGTGGCACGAGATAGCCCGGCAGCCGTTCACGCAGCCTTTCCAGCAACGCCAGCGCGCGCGCATCCTCGACCTCGAAGTGCGCGGCGCCGGTGACGCGGTCGAGCTGGTGCAGGTAGTAAGGCAATACACCCGCCTCGAACAGGCGCTCGGACAGCGCGCACAGGACCTCGGCGTTGTCGTTGACTTGGCGCAGCAGCACCGCCTGGTTGAGCAGCGTCGCGCCGGCGTCGCGCAGCACAGCGCAGGCCGAGGCGACTGAATCGTCGATCTCTCCGGGGTGGTTTGCATGCAGCACGACGACGCGTTGCAGCGGCAGCGCCGCGAGCCAGTCGAAAAATTCCGCGTCGACACGCTCGGGCAGCACCACCGGCAGGCGCGTATGGATGCGCAGGCGGCGGATGTGCGGGATCGTCGCCAGCGCGTCGGTCAGCTCGGCGAGCTTGGGCGTCGACAACGACAGCGGATCGCCGCCCGACAGGATCACCTCCCGGATCGAGGCATCCGCGCGCAGGTGTGCGAGCGCCCGCTCCCAGCGGTTCGCGGCCGCGGTTTCCTCGGCGTAGGGGAAGTGCCGGCGAAAGCAGTAGCGGCAATGCACGGCACAGGAGCCGGTCGCGATCAGCAGCGCGCGGCCCTGGTACTTGTGCAGCACGCCGCTCGCTGCGCGGGCATCCAGGTCGCCGACCGCATCACGCGTGAAGCCGGGCACCTCGCCGAGCTCGGCGGCCTGCGGCAGCACCTGCAGCAGCAGCGGGTCGGCGGGATCGCCGTGGCGCATGCGCGCGGCGAAACCACGCGGCACGCGCAGCGCGAAGCCGGTATCGGCGTCCGGCAGCAAAGTCGCCGCGTGTGCGGACAGGTCGAGCAGGCGCAGCAATTCGTGCGGGTCGGTGATCGCATCCCGCCAGAGCGTTTGCCAGCGGACAGGCTGCGCCGGAGCGCGGTTAGCGGGTATCATTGGCGGGTTGTCCGATCCGTTCGGGCGCGCGAAGCAACCCTTTATTCTAGCCGCTTTCTCCGAGCGGCTTTTTTGACCGCAGGATTGCGGGTCCGCCCGCGATCGCCCGTCCACCCGCGGACGGACCTACCTATGAGCAACAGGAGTTTTGCATGGCCAGCTATGGCATGAACGACGTCAAGAACGGTCAGAAGATCATGGTGGACGGTTATCCGTGCACGATCGTCGATACCGAATACGTCAAGCCCGGCAAGGGTCAGGCGTTCACGCGCGTGAAGTTCCGCAACCTCAAGAACGGACGCACGCAGGAAATGACGATGAAGTCGACCGACTCGCTTGAAGCCGCCGACGTCATGGATACCGACATGGAGTTCCTCTACTCCGACGGCGAGTTCTGGCATTTCATGGATCCGCAGACGCATGACCAGATCGCTGCCGACGAGAACGCGGTGGCTGATGCGGCGAAGTGGCTGAAGGGCAACGAGGTCTGCATCATGACCCTGTGGAACGGCGCGCCGCTGACCGTGACCCCGCCGATCTTCGTCGAACTCGAGATCGTCGAGACCGACCCGGGCGTGCGCGGCGATACCTCGGGCGGCGGCGGCAAGCCGGCCAAACTCGAAACCGGCGCCGTGGTGCGCGTGCCGCTGTTCGTCGGGCAGGGCGAGAAGATCAAGGTCGATACGCGCTCGGGCGAGTACATGTCGCGCGTGAAATGACGATTTGGCCCACGCGGAGCGCGTGGTTTTGCCAGATCGTCATCCCGGCGAACGCCGGACTGCGTAGGCAGGATGCCGGAGCGAACATCCGCGAAGCGGATGGCCCGCAGGGCAACCTGCGGACGCAGGTTGTAATCCAGCGTCTTGAGCATTCCCACAAGGAACTGGGTCCCGGCGCTCGCCGGGACGACGAGCAAAATGGCTGACTCGCTAATTCGCATCGACCTCCTGATCGAACCCCGCTGGCTCGTTCCTGTCGAGCCGCATGGCGTCGTGCTTGAAAACCATGCGGTCGCGATCGAGGGTGGCCGCGTTGTCGCAGTGCTGCCAGCGGCCGAAGCGCACGCGCGCTATGCGCCGCGCGAGCATGTGGAACTGGCCGAGCACGCGCTGATCCCCGGGCTGGTCAACGCGCACACGCACAATCCGATGACCTTGATGCGCGGGCTCGCTGACGACCTGCCGCTGATGCGCTGGCTGCAGGAGCACATCTGGCCGGCCGAGGCGAAGGCGATCGGCCCCGAGTTCGTGCGCGACGGCGTCGAACTCGCGATCGCCGAGATGCTGCGCGGCGGCACCACCTGCTGCAACGAGAACTATTTCTTCCCGGACGTGCAGGCGGCAACCTATCGCCGTCTCGGCTTCCGCGCGATGATCGGCCTGCCGATCATCGAGTTCCCGAGCGCCTGGGCGAAGAGCCGCGACGAATACTTCGACCGGGCGCTCGCCGTACACGACGAATTCAGGGGCGAGGCACTGGTCGACACCTGTTTCGCGCCGCACGCGCCGTACACGGTGTCGGACGCGAGTTTTGAACGCATCCGCGTGCTGGCCGACCAACTCGACGTGCCCGTGCACCTGCATCTGCACGAAACCGCGCATGAGGTTGAGGAATCCCGGCGCGAGCACGGCGCGCGCCCGTTCGCGCGCATGCAGGCACTGGGTCTGGTCAACGATCACCTGATTGCGGTGCACATGACCCAGCTCAGCGATGCCGAGATCGCGGCCTGCGCCGAAGCCGGCGTTTCCGTGGTGCATTGCCCGGAGTCGAACCTCAAACTCGCCTCCGGCTTCTGCCCGGCGGAGAAGCTCCGCGGCGCAGGCGTCAACCTCGCGCTCGGCACCGACGGTACCGCCAGCAACAACGACCTCGACATGTTCGGCGAGATGCGCACGGCTGCGCTGCTTGCCAAGGCGGTTGCGAACGACGCCAGCGCGCTCGATGCCGCGGCCACGCTGCGCGCGGCGACACTGGACGGGGCGAGGGCGCTCGGCTGGAACGAGCGCATCGGCTCGATCGAAGCCGGCAAGCAGGCCGACCTTGCCGCGATCCGCCTCGACGACGTCGAGACGCAACCCATGTACAGCGTGATCTCGCAGCTCGTCTATGCTGCCGGCCGCCATCAGGTGAGCGACGTCTGGATCGCCGGTGAACGCAAGTTGCGCGATCGCGTGCTGGTCGATCTCGACATGGGCGAGTTGCGCGCGAAGGCGCGCCGCTGGCGCGAGCGTATCGCTGCGGGCTGAGCCGATCCGATGAATACCGTCAACGTAAATCCGGGTGAAACCGCCAAGTTCGACCGTCTCGCGTCGCGATGGTGGGATCCGGATGGCGAGTCACGCCCGCTGCATGACCTCAATCCCGTGCGTCTCCGCTACATCGCCGGGCGCGCGCCGCTGAAGGGCTCGCGAGCGCTCGATGTCGGCTGCGGTGGTGGCCTGCTCAGCGAGGCGCTGGCGCGCTCTGGTGCCGAGGTGACCGCGATCGATCTCGCGCCGGTCGTGCTCGATGTCGCACGGCTGCATCTGCACGAGAGCGGGCTCGCAGTCGACTATCGCGAAACCAGCGTCGAGGCCCTGGCGGCCGTGATGCCGGCGCAGTTCGATATCGTCACCTGCATGGAAATGCTCGAGCACGTGCCCGATCCGGCCAGCGTGATCCGTGCCTGCGCGACGCTGCTGAAGCCGGGCGGCAAGCTGTTCCTGTCGACCCTGAACCGCACGCCGCTCGCGTTCGGCGTGGCGATCCTCGGTGCCGAGCACGTGTTGCGCCTGCTGCCGCGCGGCACGCATCACTACGCGCAGTTCCTCAAGCCGAGCGAGATCGCGACGGATCTGCGCGCGGCAGGCCTCGTGCTCGATGACCTGTCCGGCATCGCGTACAACCCGCTTACACGCAAGGCCTGGCTGACCGGCAGCGTCGCGGTGAACTACCTCGCATGCGCGACGAAACCGATGGCGCTCACGTCATGACGGGCACTCGGAAACGGAATTCTCTCTTGAGGGGGCGAGGCGTTCGTCACGGGCGTGGCGTCGGGAAATCTCTGCCGCCTCACCCCCTCACCCCAACCCTCTCCCCCAACGAAGAAGCCGTTGGGGGAGAGGGAGCACAGCCATGAGCGCAGTGTTGCCGCCGCGCGCAGTGCTGTTCGATCTCGACGGCACCCTGGTCGATTCCGCGCCGGATCTGGTCGCCGCCGTGCAGGCGCTGTGCGTAGAGCTCGGTGCGCCGCCGCCGGATGCGGACGCGGTGCGCAAGGTGGTCTCGGCCGGCGGTCGCGCGATGCTGCGCAAGGGCCTGCCCGGCGCCGACGACGCGATGATCGACCAGTGGCTGGCGCGGTTCCTGGATATCTACTCGGTCAAGATGGCTGTGCACACGCGGCTCTACGACGGCATGGCCGAAGTGCTCGATCTGTTCGAGTCGCGCGGCATTGCCTGGGGCATCGTCACCAACAAACCGGGCTGGCTCGCGCGGCCGATGCTCGCGCAGATGGCGTTCCACACCGGCTGCGCCGCACTGGTCACCGGCGACTGCCTGCCGGTGCGCAAACCCGATCCGGCACCGGTGCTGCGCGCCTGTGAACTGGTCGGCGTCGATGCGTCGAGCTGCGTGTTCGTCGGCGACGACCTGCGCGACGTGCAGGCTGGCCGTGCGGCCGGTGCGCGCACGATCGCGGCGGCCTGGGGCTATCTCGATGGGGGCGACCCGCATGCCTGGGGCGCCGATCATGTCGTCGACGTTCCGTCCGGGCTTCCGGCCGCGCTCGGTCTGGCCTGAATGGACGCCGTCGCCGACGCCACGCCGCTCGCGAGCTTCGAGGCGAAGTGGGTGGCCGCGCATCCCGAATTCGGGCTTGCCCTGAGGTTCGTCGGCGAGTCCGGGCGGCGTGCGCAGAGCGCGTTCGCATGCCTGGTCTATGAACTCGAACATGCCGCGTTCGGTATCCGCGAGGCGCAACCGGCCGCGATCAAGCTGCAGTGGTGGGCCGAGGAGTTCGCGCGCGCCGCCAAGCATGAAGCGCGGCATCCACTGACCCAGGCGCTGGCCGAGCATCCGGGTTTCGCCGCGGTTCCGCTTGCGCTCTGGTACGAGGTGATCGCCGGTGCGCTGGCGCAACGCGATCCGGAACCCGCCGCGGACCGCGCCGCATTGCTGGACGCGCATGCGGTGCTGTACCGGCCGCTGGGCGCGATCGAAGCCGCGCTGTTCCCGTCGGTCGATGCCGCGGCGAGCGCACGAGTGCGCGCGCTGGCGCGCTCGCTGCGCGACACCGCAACGCTCGCGGACGCTCTGCGCGACGGCCGCCTGCCGCTTCCGCTCGACCTGCTTGCGCGGCATCGGCTTGCGCGTGGCGATCTGGCACGCACGTCAGCACAGCAAGTCGCCGCGTTGCGTGAATGGCTGCGCGCGCTGGCCTCGGAGCATGCCGAAGTGGCCGCTTCAGGGGCGCACCTTGGCGTTCTCGTCGCCGCGAACCTGCATGCGGACCGCTGGCGCGCGCGCAAGGCCACGCGGGCGGAAGATCCGCTGGCGACGCTGAATGCGGCGTTCGGCCAGCTGCCATTCGACGCGACCTGGGCCGCCTGGCGCACCGCGCGGCGTTCGTCCCGCTGAACGCTGCGTCGCCGATCCGCAGCCTGACAGCCCATTGAGGAACGGCTCTCATGCCCGCAACTGGGGCATTCGTGCAATGCTCTGCAAGCCACAGGCCACCGAAACATGACGTCGACGAAAGAAAACACCCAACGCGCGATGCCCGATGTCGCCAGCGAAGCGCAGGCGGACCGGGCCGGCGCGCTCGACTGGGTGGGCATGGACGGCATCGAGATGCCGGTCCTGCTGACCGGTTCGGGCGATCACGTGCAGCGGACCAGCGCGCGCGTCGCCGCCTACGTGAACCTGCATCGCGCCGATGCGCGCGGCATCCACATGTCGCGGCTGTACCTGCATGTGGATCGACATCTGTCGGCAGAGCCGTTGACGCCGGCCTCGCTGCGCCGGTTGCTGCGCGATTTCCTCGACTCGCACGCCGGGCTTTCCGACCGCGCCAGCCTGCGCGTGCGCTTCGACCATTTCGTGCGGCGCGCCGCGCTCGCCAGCGAGCACAGCGGCTGGCGCTCGTATCCGGTCGAGATCGCCGCTCGCATGGACGGTACCGAATTCCGCGTCGAGCTCACGATCGAGGTGCAGTACTCGAGTACCTGCCCGGCCTCGGCCGCGCTGTCGCGGCAACTGATCCAGGATCGGTTCACCACCGATTTCGCGGACGGAAAATCGGTTGGCCGTGACGAGGTACTGGCCTGGCTCGGCAGCGAGCAGGGCATCGTCGCGACCCCGCACAGCCAGCGCAGCACGGCGAAGGTCCGCGTGAAGCTTGCACCCGGCTTCGACTTCCCGATCGTCGACATCATCGATCTCGTCGAAGACGCGCTGCAGACGCCGGTGCAGACCGCGGTCAAGCGCGAGGACGAGCAGGCGTTCGCGCTGCGCAACGGCCAGAACCTGATGTTCTGCGAAGACGCCGCACGCCGCATCCAGCACGCGCTGGATGCCGACGAGCGCATCGCCGATTTCTGGCTGCGCGCGTCGCACCATGAGAGCCTGCATCCGCACGACGCAGTTGCGGTCGCGACGAAGGGTGTTGCCAGCGGCTACGGCGCCGCGGACCCAAGCGCCTAGAGCGTAGGTTGGGCTGAGCGACAGCGAAGCCCAACGATTCGCTGCGACGTCGATGTAATGTTGGGCTTCCTTCGTCAGCCCAACCTACGGTGCGATGCCGGCCAGCAACAGCGGATCCAGCCGCACATCGAACCAGTTCAGTCCCCAGTGCAGATGCGGCCCGGTCGCGCGGCCGGTCATGCCGACGGCGCCGATGACCTGGCCTTGCCCGACGCGGTCGCCGACCTTCACGTCGATGCGCGAGAGGTGCAGGAAGTTCGAGCTGACGCCGTGGCCGTGGTCGATGAGCACGGTGCCGCCGGTCAGGTACAGATCCGGATCGGCGAACGTGACGAGGCCGCTGGCCGGCGCCTTGATGGCGGTACCCTGCGGCACGGCGATGTCCATGCCCGAGTGCGGCGATTTCGGCACGTCGTCGCCATTCACGACATAGACACGCTGGTTGCCGAAGCGTCCGCTGATGCGGCCCTCGACCGGCCAGACGAAGGTTTCCAGGAAATCCTCGCGCGCGTCGTCACGCATGCGTGCGGCGACCACGCGCGCCTGCTCGCGCTGGATACGCGCGGCGATTTCCGGTGGCGGTTCGACGGTTTTCGGCGGTACGCCCTCGATGCGCTCGAGCGGCCAGTCGCGCGGTGTGACTGCGATTTCCTCGCGCGTGTGTTTGCCGCCGGGGCTGCGCACGTCGACCGAGACCGGGCCCTTCTCGTCGCGACCGATGCCGAACACGACCTCGCCGCCGCGCGTCACGAGCAGGTCGCGATCCGCGTAGCGCACCCTGCTGCCGGGAGCGACCTTGCCGATCACCAGTGCGCCTTGCGGGGCGGATTGCGGAAAGCCGTCGCGTGTCGCAGCGCTGGCGGATGCGGGTTGCACGCAAAGCGCCAGGGCGAGAAGGACGCCAGCGAATTGTCCGGAGCGACGCAAGCCCCGTAGGAGCGGCTTCAGCCGCGATGCTTTTCCGTCCAGCACGTCAGCACATGCAAGAGCATCGCGGCTGAAGCCGCTCCTACGAAAGCGGGAGCTCGCGACGTGGTGCGTATCACGCATGATCACCGAGCAAACTCCAATCGCGAACCGCGCACGGTGTCATCGAGCTTTCCATCCTGCCAGGCGAGTCGACCATTCACGAACGTCGCCGCGATGCTGGATCGGAATGTGGCGCCTTCGAACGGTGTCCACGAGCACTTCGACAGCACCTCCGCCGCGGTTACCGCATGCGGCTTGTTCGGGTCGACCAGCACCAGATCGGCGTGATAACCCTCGCGCAGGAACCCGCGTTCGCGCACGTCGAACAGGATCGCCGGTGCATGCATGGCGGCCTCGACCACGCGCTCGAGCGTGAGCTGGCTGTCGAACACGCGCTCCAGCGCACATTGCAGCGCGTACTGCACGAGCGGCAGGCCCGAGGGTGAGCGCGGGTACTTCGCGGATTTCTCCGTGACCAGATGCGGCGCGTGGTCGGTCGCCAGCACGTCGATGCGACCTTCGGCGAGCGCGCCCGTGATCGCCTCGCGGTCGGCCGCGGTCTTGATCGCCGGATTGCACTTGATCAGGTGGCCGAGGCGTGCATAGTCGGTATCGCTGAAATGCAGGAAATGCACGCAGGTCTCCGCGGTGATGCGCTTCCCCGCCACCGGACCGGGCTCGAACAGCGCGCATTCATCCGCGGTCGAGATATGCAGCACATGCAGGCGTGTGCCGTGCTTCCTCGCCAGGGAGATCGCGAGCTGCGTCGACTTCACGCATGCCTCGCGTGAGCGGATCAGTGGATGCTGCTCCGGCGGGATGTCCTCACCCCAACGCGCGCGCGCCGCTTCCTCGTTGGCGGTGATCGTCGGCGTGTCCTCGCAGTGCGTGATGATCGGCACCGGCGTGTCGCGGAAGATCGCATCCAGCGTGGCCGGATCGTCGACCAGCATGTTGCCGGTCGAGGCGCCCATGAACACCTTGATCCCGGGCGCGGCCTTCGGGTCGAGCGCGCGGATGTCGTCGAGGTTGTCGTTGGTCGCGCCCAGATAAAAGCCGTAGTTGGCACGCGAGACCTCGGCCGCGCGCGCGTATTTCGCCTCCAGCGCATCGCGGTTCGTCGCCGGCGGCCGGGTGTTCGGCATTTCCATGAAGCTGGTGATGCCGCCGGCGACGCAGGCGCGCGATTCCGATTCGATGTCGGCCTTGTGGGTCAGGCCGGGTTCGCGGAAATGCACCTGGTCGTCGATCATGCCGGGCAGCAGCCAGCGGCCGGCCGCGTCGAGTACGCGCTCGTTCGGTTGCGCGGCGAGCGAGCTGCCGATGCGTTCGATGCGGCCGTTGCGTACACGCAGGTCCGCCTGGAGGCGACGGCCTTCGTTGACGAGTTCAGCGTTTGTGATCAGCCAGTCAGTCATGGGGATGCTCTTTGTGGGAGGCTTGCGCGCACGCCGGCCACCAGTGGAACTCGGCGGGTACCGGATCGTATCCGCCCGTGCACAGTGGCTGGCAGCGCAGGATGCGCCACAGGCCCAGCCAGCCGCCGCGCAGCGCGCCGAAGCGGGCGACAGCGACGCGCGCGTAGTCCGAGCAGCTCGGCTGGAAACGGCAACGCGAGCCCAGCAGGGGACTCAGCCAGCGCTTGTAACAACGGAGCAGGAAAATGATCGGGCGGGACATCGTGCGCGCTGCGGCGGGCGCGCGCAATCGCGCGCCACGGCAAGAAATTTCGGCGGTTGCCGGGGGGTGGGACTTAGGCTATAACACGCGACCGCCGAGTCACAAGATGGGCTTAGGAATGGCGAAGAGCAAACAGAACGCAGGCAGCCGCAGCAAGGCGGTGAAGAAGCCGACTCACGCGAAACCCGTCGCACGCGCGGCGGCGAGTGCGTCGCGCAAGACCGCGGCCAAGCCGGCGACGAAGGCGAAGCCGGCGGCGGGCGTCGTGAAGAAATCGACGAAATCCGTGGCTCCCAAGAAGGTTGCGGCGAAACCGGCCTCCAAGGGGGCTGCTTCGAAGGCTGTCGTGAGAAAGCCCGCCGCGAAGAAGGCAGCTCCCGCAAAACCGGTGAAGAAAGCCGCGAAACCGTTGCCTGCAAAGCACGCCAAGCCGGTTCCAGCGAAAAAGGTCGTCCCGGTGAAGCCGGTCGTCCAGAAGAAGACCGGGGCCGCGGCTCCGGCGAAACCGCAATCGTCCACACGCAGCACAGAAAAACCCGGGAAATTCGTGACCACCAGCAAGCCAGAAACAATTGCAGCGCCGAAGGGCGGCAAGGCACGTGTGACGCCGCCGCCCGTGGACAACAACGTGACCATGCAGGACGGCCGCTATGCGCTGCCGACCACGGTCCACATCGACCTCCCGAACGGCTACAAACCGACCGCGAAAGAGGAATACATGAGCCCGCGACAGCTGCAGTACTTCCGCAGCAAGCTGTCGAAGTGGCGCGAGGAGCTCGTCGAGGAAAGCCGTCAGACCATCGAGAGCCTGCGCGATGAAGTGCGCGACGTCGGCGACGAGGCCGAGCGTGCCACGCGCGAGACCGAGAATTCGCTCGAGCTGCGCACGCGCGACCGCTACCGCAAGCTGATCGCGAAGATCGACAAGGCGCTCAAGCGCATCGAGGAAGGCCGCTACGGTTTCTGCGAGGAAACCGACGAGGAAATCGGCATCGACCGCCTCGAGGCGCGTCCGATCGCGACGCTGAGTCTCGACGCACAGGAACGTTGGGAGCATCGCCAGAAGCAGATGGGCGACTGAGTCTGGTCGCTCGTCAACCTGCAAACGCCCCGCCTGACGGGGCGTTTGTGTTTACGGACAGGAATCGGGAGATTTCCCGACCCTGCAGTCCGAATAGCGAAGCGCGGATCGAGACGACGTGAACGCACGCAAGTATTTCGGTACCGACGGCATCCGCGGCCGCGTCGGCGAGTGGCCGATCACCGCGGAGTTCATGCTCAGACTCGGTCGCGCGGTCGGCAGTGTTCTCGCCGCACCGAACGGCAAGGCGACGATCGTGATCGGCAAGGACACGCGCGTGTCCGGCTACATGTTCGAGTCCGCGCTCGAAGCCGGCCTGGTCGCGGCCGGCGCCGATGTGCGCCTGCTCGGGCCGATGCCGACGCCGGCTGTCGCCTACCTGACGCGCAGCCTGCGCGCGAGTGCCGGCATCGTGATCAGCGCGTCGCACAATCCGCACCAGGACAATGGCATCAAGTTCTTTTCCGCCGACGGCGAGAAGCTCGACGATGCCGTCGAGCAGGCGATCGAAGCCGAACTCGAGGCGCCGTTCACGACGGTCGCCTCCGAGGCGATCGGCAAGGTCGTGCGCCTCGAGGACGCTGCGGCGCGTTACGCGGAATTCTGCAAGTCGACCATTCCGCCTTCCCTGAGCCTGCGCGGTCTGTCGATCGTGCTCGACTGCGCGCATGGCGCGACCTACCAGATCGCGCCGAAAGTGTTCGCCGAGCTTGGCGCGAAGGTCAGTGCGATCGGCAACCAGCCGGACGGTCTCAACATCAATCGCGGGGTCGGTTCGACCAGCCCGCAGGCATTGTCGCGCGCGGTCGTCGCGGCCGGCGCCGATCTCGGCATCGCATTCGACGGCGACGGTGACCGCGTGCAGATGATCGATCGCCACGGTGCGCTCGTCGACGGCGACCAGCTCCTCTACCTGCTCGCGACCGACTGGCAAGCGAGTGGCCGCCTGCATGGCGCCCTGGTCGGCACGCTGATGAGCAATTACGGCCTCGAGCGCGCGATGCGCGAACTCGGCGTGCCGTTCCTGCGCGCGAACGTAGGGGACCGCTACGTGCTGCAGCTGCTCAAGCAGCATGGCGGCGTGCTCGGCGGCGAGACCTCCGGACATATTCTCACCCTTGATCGCGCGAGCAGCGGCGATGCGATCGTGAGCGCGCTGCAGGTGCTCGACGTGCTCGTGCGCAAAAGGCAGCGCCTCGACGAGGGGGTCGCCGGCATGCGCAAGGTCGCGCAGACCACGGTGAACATCCGCGTCGCCGGCGGAGCCGCGGCGCTGGTCGAGGATGCGAACGTGCAGCATGTGTTCGAGCGCGTGCGCGCCGAGCTCGAAGGGCAGGGGCGTGTCGTGCTGCGTCCTTCCGGCACCGAACCCCTGGTGCGCGTCACCGTCGAGGCGGGCGACGACGCACTGGTCGCGCGGCTCGCGGACGAACTTGCCAGCGCCGTAAAATCGGCCGCATCGAAGAATGCGAGTTGATGGCATGAGCGCACATATCCCGACCCTCGACATCCGGCGCTACGACACCGACCGCGCAGCGTTCGTCGCCGAACTCGGTGCGGCGTACCGCGAGTGGGGGTTTGTCGGCATCCGCGGCCATGGCATCGCGCAATCCTTGATCGATGGCGCCTACGAGGCGTTCCGACGCTTCTTCGCGCTACCGGCCGAAGTGAAGATGAAATACCACGTGAAGGGCGGCGGCGGCGCTCGAGGCTACACGCCGTTCGGCGTCGAGACCGCGAAGGATTCGCGCTATCCGGATCTCAAGGAGTTCTGGCACGTCGGCCGCGAGATCCCGCGCGATTCGCAATACGCGGACGTGATGGCGCCGAACCTGTGGCCGGCAGAGGTGCCGGACTTCCGCGAATACGGTTATGGCCTGTACGAGGCCCTCGATGCGCTCGGTTCGCGCGTGCTGCGCGCGCTCGCGCTGCATATCGACCTGCCGGAGACGTATTTCGACGACAAGACGAATTTCGGCAACTCGATCCTGCGGCCAATCCACTATCCGCCGATCACCGCCCCCGACATCCCGAACGTGCGCGCCGGCGCGCACGAGGACATCAACCTGATCACGCTGCTGGTCGGCGCCAGCGCGCAGGGCCTGGAAGTGCGCTCGCACGCGGGCGAGTGGGTGCCGTTCACCGCGGATGCCGACACCATCGTCGTCAACATCGGCGACATGCTGCAGCGGCTGACCAACCACCTGTATCCGTCGACGACGCACCGCGTGACCAATCCGCCCGGCGAGAATGCGCGCAAGCCGCGCTATTCGGTGCCGTTCTTCCTGCATCCGAATCCCGATTTCCTGATCGACGTGCTGCCGTCCTGCGTCGATGCCGCCAACCCGAGCCGCTATCCGCAGCCGATCACTGCGCACGAGTATCTGCAGGAGCGGTTGCGCGAGATCAAGCTGATTTGAAGGCCGAGGGCTGAATCAAAAGAACCTTTCCCTCGAGCAAGCCCGGGGGAGCGGGCGGGGTGTTGGGGCGAAGCGCCAAGCGAAGCGTTGCGCTGCAGTTCACCTGTCGGTTGCTCGTCCCAACTTCTGGATCGTCGCGCTATGCAGCCTCGCCCCCTCACCCCAACCCTCTCCCCCAACGAGAAAGCCGTTGGGGGAGAGGGAGCAAACGGCAGGCTACCCCTGTTCGCAATCGTCGTGCTGGTGATCATCGTGTACTGGCCGGGCGTGCACGGCTTCTGGGGGCGCGACGACTTCATGCAGCTCGCGTCCGCGCGCCTGGTCGGGTCGCCGTGGCCGCTGTTCGTGCAGGATCACTATGTGCCGGTACCCGGTGCGGTGTTCAGGCCGCTGGGTTTCGCGTCTTTCTGGCTCGGCGCCGCTCTTTTCGGTACCGACTACGAAGCGCACGCGATCGCCGACATGCTGTTGCACCTCGGCGTGGCGCTCGCGCTGTTCGGGCTGCTCCTGCGTGCCGCGATTCCGCGCTTGCTCGCCGTGTGCTGCGCGCTGCTGTTCGCGCTGCATCCGGCCGTCGTCGGCACCGCGCTGTGGTGGTCGGCCCGATTCGATCTGCTCGCGGCGCTGTTCGTGCTGCTCGCACTCAACGCCGCGTTCGATTATCGCGAGCGCGGCCGATGGACTGCACTGCTGCTCGCATTGCTCGCGGCATTCGCGGCAATGCTGTCCAAGGAAGTCGGGCTGGCGGTGCTGGTTCCGCTGTCGTGGCTGTGGCTGCGCTGGGCCTGGCACGAGCCGGCGCAGCGCGCACAGGCGTTGCGCGCGATCGCGCTGGCGTGGCTGTGCGCGCTCGCCTATTTCGGCTGGCGCTGGAGCGTTCTCGGCACGCCGGCCAGCGGGCTGACCGGCACGATGCCAGTCAGCAGCGCGATCGCGAAGGGATTGCTCGACTGGCTGCAGCAGGCGCCGGGTTATCTCGCATTCTGGGCGCGCAGCGATGGTGCACGGCGTGGCGCGCTGGTGGTCGCGGTTCTCGTGCTGGCGATGGCCGTCGGAGCCGCGATCATGCGCCATCCCGCCAGAGGCACGGGACGCCGGCGTGTCGATCTCGCTGTCTGCGGACTGTGTCTGCTCGTCGTGCCGGCCTTGCTGCAGGCACCCGTCGCGGCGTTGAACGCAGCGCCGCTGCGCGCCGACATGTCGGTGATCGAGGCTGCCATGCAGTCGCGGCTCTACTACCTGGGCATCAGCGGAGCGGCGATCGCGCTGGCGGCGTTGCTGGCGCCGGTCTGGGATACGTCGTCAACGCGCTGGCGCATCGCAATATTCGTTCCGCTCGCTTTCGCGGCGGCCGCGCTCGGGTCGATCTCGCACGCGGACGCGCGCGCGTTCGCGAAGCGTTCGATGCAGATCTCCACGGTCGCACGGGCGGCGGTCGCGGCGGTCGGAGAGCTGGACCTGCCGACGTCCCGTTGCCACGTCGTGTTTCTCGGCATCGATCCGCCGCCGGAATGGAGCATCTATGTGTCGATGGATTCGATCGTCAAGGCGCTGAGCCCCGACCTCGCGCGCGTGGGGCACTGCTACTTCCACGCGGACTACGTGACGTATTTCCACCTGCTCGCCGCGCCGGTCGATACCGGGGATGCGGCGCCTTACCGACCGCTGGAGATCGACGGAAGGATCGTTCCACCGCGGCGCATCGGCGGTCTGCTCATCGACTACTTGAGCCCGCCGCCGCAGGTCGATCCGCGCGAACTCGCGTCGATGCGCTTCCTGCGCTATCGCGACGGCCGCTTCGACGACGTCAGTGCGGATGTTGTCGCGGGGCGGCTTGCGGTTCGCCTGCGCTAGCCGTCAGCGCCTGTTGATCAAGCGCTGCCCCAGCCGGTCGGGCAGCAGTTTGAACAGGCGCTTGATGCCGCGATTGACGCGACCGCAGACATGTATGGCCTCACCGCGTTCGACGGCGGTGAGGCCTTCGCGCACGACGGTCCGCGCATCCATCCATATCCAGCGCGGCATGCGCTTCATCCGCTCACGCGTGCCGGTGACATCGTGGAATTCGGAATACGTGAAGCCGGGGCAGAGCGCGCAGACGTGCACACCGTGGTGGCGATTCTCCAGCGCCAGCGCCTGCGAGAATTTGATCAGGTAGGCCTTGGACGCGGCATAGAGCGTGTGTCCGGCCGGCGCGGGAAGCATGCCGGCCAGCGAGGCCACGTTGATGATGCGGCCGCACCCGAGTTCACGCATGCCGGGCAGGAGGCGATGGCAGAGTTCGGTCGGCGCGGTCATCATGACCTGGATGAAGTCCGCGTGCGTCCGCCACGGGTGTGACACGAAACTACCGGTGACGCCGTAGCCGGCGTTGTTGACCAGCAGGTCGATCGTCAGGCCGCGTCGCACGATCTCGTCGTGCAGATGCTGCGGCGCGCTCGGCTCAGCGAGATTGCAAGGGATGCACTGCACGTCGGTGCCGTGCTTCGCACGCAACTCACCGGCGAGTTCGTCGAGCCGTTCCGCACGGCGTGCCGTCAGCACCAGCGCATGACCGCGTGCCGCGAGTTCGCGTGCGAACGCGGCGCCGATGCCCGCGGAGGCGCCAGTCACCAGGGCGTGGGTCGTTTGCCGCATCGCTCGAGATCCTCTCCGGTTGGCCTGTCGCGCAGCGTAATCGCAACGCGCGTGCTCGTCTGCGTGCTCCGATCATCATCGGTTGTCGCTCCGCCGGTCCGCCGCTATCCTTGCGCGCCTTTCGTACGCTCGGGATCGCCATGCGACGTCCGCTGGTTGCCGGAAACTGGAAAATGTACGGGTCGCGCGCAATGGCCGCCGGTCTGGTCGCGGACGTTGCGGCCGCGCTGCTACTGCGTGCGGAAGTCGCCGTGCTGCCGCCGTTTCCGTATCTCGACGGCCTGGTCGCGCAGTATCGCCGAAGCGGAATCGCGTTCGGTGCGCAGGATCTCAGCGAGCATGCGCAAGGCGCCTATACCGGCGAAGTCGCTGGATCGATGCTCAAGGATGTTGGCTGCACTTACGTGCTGGTCGGGCATTCGGAGCGTCGCCAGCATCACGCCGAATCGGATCAGCGCGTCGCCGCGAAGTTCGTCGCGGCGCAGGCGGCCGGCCTGGTTCCGATCCTGTGCGTCGGCGAGACACTGGCCGAGCGTGAGGCGGGCGAGACCGAAGCGGTGATTGCGCGTCAGCTCGATGCGGTCGTCGCGCGCGCGGGTATCGCCGCGTTCGCGAATGCGGTCGTCGCCTATGAGCCGGTCTGGGCGATCGGCACCGGTCTGACCGCGTCGCCGGAGCAGGCGCAGGCAGTCCACGCATTCATGCGTGACAAAATACGGGCGCTGGATGCTACAATTGCCAGCTCGCTGCGGCTCCTGTACGGCGGCAGCGTCAAACCCGTCAATGCGGCCGAGCTGTTCGGCCAGCCCGATGTGGATGGCGGATTGATCGGCGGTGCATCTCTGGTGGCGGCGGATTTCCTCGCCATCTGTGCAGCCGCGCAAACGTAAAGAACTGCTCATGCTTTCTATCGTTGCAAACATCTTCTATGTGCTGATCGCGATCGCCATGATCGTCCTGATCCTCCTGCAGCGCGGCGCTGGCGCCGCGGCGGGGTCGGGCTTCGGTGGCGGCGCGTCGGCCACCGTCTTCGGTGCGCGGGGTTCGGCGAACTTCCTGTCGCGCAGCACGGCGGTACTCGCGGGTTTGTTCTTCCTGCTCAGCCTCGGCATGGGCATTTATCTGGGTCGATCGGGTGCGGCCACGCATCCCGCGGACGATCTGGGCGTGATGTCCGGCGTCGCCACTCCGGCGAAACCGGCTCCCGCGGCGGCGCCCTCGTCGAATGGCGAGGTTCCGCAGCCGGCAACGCCCGCGGCCTCGGCTGACAAGCCGGCGCCGACGCCCGCGACGACGACCCCGGACAAGCCCGTCGCCGGTGCCGACAAGCCCGCTGCGACGACGCCGAAAGAAGGCGGGAAGGACGGAAAGTAAGCTGTGCCCAGGTGGCGGAATTGGTAGACGCACTACCTTGAGGTGGTAGCGGGGAAACCCGTGGAGGTTCGAGTCCTCTCTTGGGCACCACTCGATCTGTCGGATGACTCCGGACGCGATGTCCGGAGTCTTTCCGCCAGGTCATCTTTACCGTCGTCGCGTCGGCTGCGCCGCCGCGATCGCTGATGCGCCAACGGCGCGGAGGTGTGTGTGCTGACCGAGTATTTCCCGGTCCTGCTGTTCCTCGTGGTCTCTGCCGTGGTCGGCGTCGCGCTGATCGTGATCGGCAACCTGCTCGGACCACGCCGACCCGAATCCGAGAAAGCCTCACCGTACGAGTGCGGCTTCGAGGCGTTCGAGGACGCGCGCATGCGTTTCGACGTGCGCTATTACCTGTTCGCGATCCTGTTCATCATCTTCGATCTCGAAATCGCGTTCGTGTTCCCGTGGGCGACCGTGTTCTCGAAGCTCGGTCTGCTCGGGTTGATCGAGATGGGCATGTTCCTCGCGCTGCTGGTGCTCGGCTTCGTCTACGTCTGGAAGAAAGGGGCGCTCGAATGGGAATGATCGATCGCCTCAGCGAGACGATGCACAACCCGGCGCCGGTCAATGTCGTCGACGACATCCTGCGCCCGGGCGATGACAACCCGCTGCTGCAGCGCGGTTTCGCGACTGCGCGTCTTGATGACCTGATCAACTGGGCGCGCACCGGCTCGATGTGGCCGATGACGTTCGGCCTCGCCTGCTGCGCGGTCGAGATGATGCACGCGGGCGCCGCGCGCCTCGATCTGGACCGCTACGGCGTGATCTTCCGGCCGAGCCCGCGTCAGTCCGACGTGATGATCGTCGCCGGTACGCTGGTCAACAAGATGGCGCCGGCGCTGCGCAAGGTCTATGACCAGATGCCCGATCCGAAATGGGTCATCTCGATGGGCAGCTGCGCGAACGGCGGCGGCTACTACCATTATTCGTATGCGGTCGTGCGCGGCTGCGACCGCATCGTGCCGGTCGACATCTACGTGCCGGGCTGTCCGCCGACCGCGGAGGCGCTGATCCACGGCATTCTGCAGTTGCAGAAGAAGATCCGCCGTACCAACACGATCGCGCGCTGAGGGTCACGGCATGAGCGACAACACCGCTGCAATCGACGGCGCTGCCAATGGGCGATCCGCGTTCGCGCAGAAGCTCGAGGCGAAGCTCGGCCAGAAGCTGGTCCGGCTCGACGAGACGCGTGGCGAGATCACGATCGAGGTGCTGCCGGAAAACTGGCTCGCCGTCGCCACGATCCTGCGCGACGATCCGGAGCTGCATTTCGAGCAGGCAATGGACGTGTGCGGCGTCGATTACCTGTCCTACGGCGAGGTCGAGTGGGATACCACCGACGTGTCGTCCGAAGGGTTCTCGCGCGGTGTCGAGGGTGAGGGCCCGGGGCGCTTCAACTGGGCGAACCGGCCGCGCAATACGCATATCCCGCATCGTTTTGCGGTCGTCGTGCATCTGCTGTCGGTCAGGCACAACCGGCGCGTGCGCCTGCGCGCGCATTGCGCGGACGATGACCTGCCGAGCGTGCCGTCGCTGATCGGCATCTGGTCGAGCGTGGACTGGTTCGAACGCGAGGCGTTCGATCTCTACGGCATCCTGTTCGAGGGCCATCCGGACCTGCGCCGCCTGCTTACCGACTACGGTTTCGTCGGCCATCCGTTCCGCAAGGATTTCCCGCTGATCGGCAATGTCGAGGTGCGCTACGACCCGGAGAAGAAGCGCGTCGTGTACGAGCCGGTGACTTCGGTCGAGCCGCGCGTGCTGGTGCCGCGCACGATCCGCGACGATTCGCGCTACGAGCAGGCGGATGCCGAGCGCAAGGCCGGAGCAAAGTAAAGCCATGCAGGAAATCCGCAACTACACGATGAATTTCGGCCCGCAGCATCCAGCCGCGCACGGCGTGCTGCGTCTGGTGCTGGAGATGGACGGCGAGACGATCGTGCGCGCCGATCCGCACATCGGCCTGCTGCATCGCGCGACCGAGAAGCTGGCAGAGTCCAAGCCGTACAACCAGTCGATCGGCTACATGGATCGCCTCGATTACGTCTCGATGATGTGCAACGAGCATGCCTACGTGCGCGCGATCGAGAACCTGCTGGGCGTCGAGGTGCCGGAGCGTGCGCAGTGGATCCGCACGATGTTCGACGAGATCACGCGCATCCTGAACCACCTGATGTGGGTCGGTTCGAACGGACTCGATCTCGGTGCGATGGCGGTGTTCCTTTACGCGTTCCGCGAGCGCGAGGAGCTGATGGACTGCTACGAGGCGGTCTCCGGCGCGCGCATGCACGCGACCTACTATCGTCCTGGCGGCGTCTACCGCGACCTGCCGGAACAGATGCCGAAGTACAACGAGTCGAAGTGGCACAAGGGCAAGGACCTCGAGCGCCTGAACGAATGGCGCGGCGGTTCGATGCTCGATTTCCTCGATGCGTTCACCGCCGATTTCCCGCGCCGCGTCGACGAATACGAGACGCTGCTGACCGGAAACCGCATCTGGAAACAGCGCACCGTCGACATCGGCATCATCTCGCCCGAGCAGGCGCTGGCCTGGGGCATGTCGGGCCCGATGCTGCGCGGATCCGGCGTCGAATGGGACCTGCGCAAGAAGCAGCCGTACGCGAAGTACGCCGAAGTCGACTTCGATATTCCGGTCGGCGTGAAAGGCGACTGCTACGACCGTTACCTCGTGAGAGTCGAGGAGATGCGTCAGTCCAACCGCATCATCAAGCAGTGCGTCGACTGGCTGCGCGCGAATCCCGGCCCGGTCATGGTCAGGAACTTCAAGGTCGCGCCGCCGTCCCGTGTCGAGATGAAAGACGACATGGAAGCGCTGATCCATCACTTCAAACTGTTCACCGAAGGCTATTGCGTGCCCGCCGGTGAAACCTACGCCGCGGTCGAGGCGCCGAAGGGCGAGTTCGGCATCTATCTGGTGTCCGACGGCGCAAACAAGCCGTTCCGCCTGAAGTGCCGTGCGCCGAGCTTCGTGCATCTGTCGTCGATGGACGCGATCGTGAGCGGCCACATGCTGCCCGACGTCGTCGCGATGATCGGCACCTACGACGTCGTGTTTGGCGAGGTTGATCGATGAGCGCTTGGATTTTTCTGATGTTCGCGCAGACGTCCCATACCGTTCGCCCTGAGGTATCGAAGGGTGAACGGCACGACGCTCGTTCGTGCTTCGATACCTCAGCACGAACGGTGGGAGTGTTTCACAAGGCTTTGGAAGATCGGTGCGCGCCATGAAAGCGACCGGCACTTACGAGCAGGTCAAGGATGTCGACCCGCAGGTCGCGTTGAATGCGCATACGCGCGAGCATATCGACCATTGGGTGGCCAAGTTCCCGCCGGATCGCAAGCGCTCGGCGCTGATCCAGGGCCTGTGGGCTGCGCAGGAACAGAACGGCGGTCATCTGACCGACGAGCTGATCACCGCCGTCACGCGTTACCTCGGCCTGCCGCAGGTCTGGGGCTATGAGGTCGCGACGTTCTACTCGATGTTCGAGACGAAGCCGGTCGCGCGCAACAACGTCGCGATCTGCACGAACATCTCGTGCTGGCTCAACGGCGCCGAGGACATCGTGCGCCATTGCGAGCAGAAATACGGCATCAAGCTCGGCGAGAGCAGCAAGGACGGTCGCATCTACCTCAAGAAGGAAGAGGAGTGCCTGGCCGCGTGCTGTGGCGCGCCGATGATGGTCGTCAACGGTCACTACCACGAGAAGCTGGACATCGCGAAGGTCGATGCGATTCTCGACAATCTGAAATAGGAATTGTAGGAGCGGCTTCAGCCGCGATGCCTTTTCTTTGTACACGCAGAGCAAGAACATCGCGGCTGAAGCCGCTCCTACAAAACGCAAGCGCGAAATCGAAGCGAACCCAGGTCAATGGCATACGGTCCCGCCCCACAGGAACACCAGGTCGTCTACACGACACTGCATTTCGAGCAGCCGTGGACGCTGGACAACTATCTGAAGGTCGACGGCTACAAGGCGTGGAAGAAGATCCTCGCCGAGAAGCCCGACCCGGCCACGATCATCGACGAGCTCAAGAAGAGCGGCTTGCGCGGGCGCGGCGGCGCCGGCTTCCCGACCGGTCTCAAGTGGTCGTTCATGCCGAAAAGCACGATGCAGAAGTACATCCTGTGCAATTCGGATGAATCGGAGCCCGGCACCTGCAAGGACCGCGACATCCTGCGTTTCAATCCGCATGCGGTCGTCGAGGGGCTCGCGATTGCGTGCTATGCGACCGGGTCGACCGTTGCCTACAACTACTTGCGCGGCGAATTCCACCATGAGCCGTTCGAGCATATCGAGCAGGCGCTGAAGGATGCGTACGCGGCGGGCTTGCTCGGCAAGAACATTCAGGGTTCGGGCATCGACGTCGACATCCACAACGCGCTGGGCGCGGGCGCCTACATCTGCGGTGAGGAAACCGCGCTGATGGAGTCGCTCGAAGGCAAGAAGGGCCAGCCGCGCTTCAAGCCGCCGTTCCCGGCCAACTTCGGCCTCTACGGCAAGCCGACCACGATCAACAACACCGAGACCTACGCCTCGGTGCCGGCGATCCTCAACAAGGGTGCCGACTGGTTCCTCAATGTCGGCAAGCCGAACAACGGCGGCCCGAAGATCTTCTCGGTGTCCGGCCATGTCAACAAGCCGGGCAACTACGAGATCCGCCTCGGCACGCCGTTCAAGGACCTGCTCGAGATGGCCGGCGGCGTGCGCAACGGCCACCAGCTGAAGGCGGTGATTCCGGGCGGTTCGTCGATGCCGGTGCTGCCGGCCGAGACGATGATGGGCCTGACCATGGACTACGACTCTATCCAGAAGGCCGGCTCGGGTCTCGGCTCCGGCGCGGTCATCGTGATGGATGAGACCACCTGCATGGTGCGCGCCTGCCAGCGCATCGCGCGCTTCTATTTCGCCGAATCCTGCGGCCAGTGCACGCCGTGTCGCGAAGGCACCGGCTGGATGTATCGCATGCTGACCCGCATCGTCGAGGGCAGGGCTGAGCTCGGGGATCTTGACATCCTCAAGCAGGCCGCCGGTCAGATCGAAGGTCACACGATCTGCGCGTTCGGCGAAGCGGCCGCGTGGCCGGTACAGGGCATGTTGCGTCACTACTGGAACGAGTTCGAGTATTTCATCAAGAACGGGCATTCGATCGTCGACCAGAAGCTGGGAGTCGCGGCATGAAGACCGTGATTCGTCATTCGTCATTCGTGATTCGCAAAAGCGGGAGCGCGGCTTCCTTGTCGCTTTTCCGAATCACCAATCACCAATCACCAATCGCCACTCCGCGAGGAGTCGCCCGATGAGCGCGCAGCCCGCAGCCCCCGCGGTTCCGCCGGATCACGTCACCGTCGAGATCGACGGCCGTTCGCTGGTCGTGCCGAAGAACTCGATGATCATCCAGGCCGCCGACAAGGCCGGCATCGCGATTCCGCGTTTCTGCTATCACGACAAGCTGCCGATCGCCGCGAACTGCCGCATGTGCATGGTCGAGGTCGAGATGGGCGGCAAGCCGATGCCGAAGCCGCAGCCGGCCTGTGCGACGCCGGTCGCCGACGGCATGAAGATCCAGACCCAGTCGCAGCGCGCGCTGTCCGCGCAGCGCAACGTGATGGAGTTCCTGCTGATCAATCATCCGCTCGACTGCCCGATCTGCGACCAGGGCGGCGAGTGCGAGTTGCAGGACCTGTCGATGGGCTATGGCCGCTCGGTCAGCCGCTTCGTCGAGCAGAAGCGCACGATTCCGGACGAGGATCTCGGCCCGCTGGTCGAAACCGAGATGACGCGTTGCATCCAGTGCACGCGCTGCGTGCGCGTGATGGCCGATGTCGCCGGCACCTACGAACTCGGCGGCATGGAACGCGGCGAGCGCCTGCAGATCGGCACCTACGTCGGCAAGCCGCTGATGAGCGAACTGTCCGGCAACGTGATCGACGTCTGCCCGGTCGGCGCGCTGACCAACAAGCCGTTCCGGTTCAAGGCGCGCGCTTGGGAACTGATCGCGCGCGAATCGATCGGCTACCACGACGCACTCGGCTCGAACCTCTGGCTGCACACGCGCCGTGGCGAAGTGCTGCGTGCCGTGCCGCGCGACAACGAAGCGATCAACGAATGCTGGCTGTCGGACCGCGACCGCTATTCGAACGACGGGCTCCGCGCCGCGGATCGCGCGCAGAAACCGATGATCCGAAGGAACGGCGAGCTGGTCGAGACGACATGGGCAGAAGCGCTCGCGTTCGTCGCCGATCGCCTGCGCCAGGCCGGTGGTGACGTCGGCGCGCTGGTCGCGCCGTTGACCTCGAACGAGGAGGGCCATCTGCTCGCGCAGCTGCTGCGCGGCCTCGGCAGCGACCATATCGATCACCGCCTGCGCACGCTGGATTTCGCCGACGCGCCGGTCGCAACGCCGTTCGAGATGCCGGTCGCCGAGATCGAGAAGGCGAAGACGATCCTGCTGGTCGGCTGCAATCCGCGTCACGAGATTCCGCTGCTCAACCATCGCATTCGCAAGGCGGCGAGGGCCGGCGCGAAGGTCTACGCGATCAACCCGCTGGATTTCGAGTTCAACTTCGAGCTGGCCGGCAAGACCATCGCGGCGCCGCATGCGCTGGTCGATGCGTTGCTCGCGCTGGCCAAGGCAGCCAACAACGCAGGCCATCTGCCGGAGTCGTCCGCGCTGGCGCAGGCGATCGCAGGACTCGCGGCCGATGCGTCGACGCAGGCGCTGATCAAGCAACTCGCGGACGCCAGCGCTTCGGTCGTGATTCTCGGCGAATCGGCCGTGCAGCATCCGGCCGCTTCGTGGCTGCGTGCCGCGGCGCGCTTCGTCGCCAAGGCAACGAACTCCGCCTACAACGAGATTCCGGCCGGTGCGAATGCGCTCGGCCTGTCGCGCGCCGGTGTGTTGCCGCGCGCCGGCGGCCGCGACGCGGCGGCGATGCTGGCGAAGCCGCCGAAGCATCTGATCGTCTATCACGCGGGTTCGCAGGACACCAGCGCGCCGGCTGCCTACGATCACGCACGCAGCACGGCGGATTTCCACGTCTACATCGGCGCCTATGCCTGCAAGGGCGTGCAGCGCACCGCGCATGCCGTGCTGCCAATTGGCCTGCCACCGGAAATCGACGGCAGCTACACGAACCTCGATGGCAGCGTGCAGACGCTCGCTGCGGCGGCGAAGCTGCCGGGCGATGCGCGACCGGGTTGGAAGGTCCTGCGCGCACTCGGCTCCGCGCTTTCGCTCGACGGCTTCGGCTTCACCGAGATCGACGAGGTGCGTGCGCAGATGGCTGCTGCTTCCGCAGGAGCGGCTTCAGCCGCGATCCCGACAACGATGGCGCAACGACAAGGCATCGCGGCTGAAGCCACTCCTACGTCGGTTCTTGCAGGCAAGTTCGCGCGCATCGCGACCACCGCGATCTACCGCGCCGACGCGGTTCTGCGCCGCACGCCTGCGCTGCAGGCGCATCCGCTTAACCGCTCCGCTTGCGTCACCCTGCATCCGGAAGATGCGCTGGCGCTCGGTCTGGGCAACGGCGCGAACGCACGCGTGTCCGGCGTCGCGCTACCGGTCGAGCTTTCGACACGCGTCCCGCGAGGCGGCGCCTGGGTCGAGGCCGGCCATGCCGCGACCGCGAGCCTGCCGCCCTACGGCGGCGCCCTCGACATCGTGAAGGCGTAACGACGACATGAACTGGATCATCGACGCCTACCACTGGTGCGCCACGACCTTCCCGACGCTGACGATGGCGCTCAGCCTGTTCGTGTTCCCGCTGCTGCCGCTGATCATCGCGGTCGCGATGTACGTGTGGTGGGAGCGCAAGGTCATCGGCTGGATGCATGTGCGCATGGGGCCGAACAAGGTCGGACCGTTCGGTCTCGCGCAGACCTTCGCCGACGTGTTCAAGCTGCTGCTGAAGGAAGTCATCTATCCGGCCAACGCGAGCAAGAAGCTGTTCCTGCTCGCGCCGCTGTGGGCGTTGATTCCGGGCTTCGCGGCCTGGTCGGTGATTCCGTTCGGCGACCACAAGGCCTGGTCGAATGCGAACGCGGGCCTGCTGTTCTTGCTTGCGATGACCTCGATGGGCGTGTACGGCATCATCCTCGCCGGCTGGGCCTCGAACTCACGCTACGCGATGCTCGGCGCGATGCGCGCGGCGGCGCAGACCGTGTCCTACGAGATCGCGATGGGCTTCTCGCTGGTCAGCGTGCTGATCCTCGCCGGCAGCCTGAATCTGTCCGACATCGTCAACGCCCAGGCGGGACGCTTCGGCATCGGCAATTGGTTCATGTGGCCGTTGCTGCCGATGTTCATCATCTACTTCGTGTCCGGCGTGGCCGAGACGAACCGCGCGCCGTTCGACGTGGCCGAAGGTGAGTCGGAGATCGTCGCCGGTTTCCACGTCGAGTATTCGGGGGCGCCGTTCGCGGTGTTCTTCCTGACCGAATACGCGAACATGATCCTGATCTCGTTCCTGGCGCCGATCCTGTTCCTCGGGGGCTGGCTGTCGATCTTTCCGCAGTCCTGGGGCGCGCTGGGTGCGCCGGGCTGGTGGTGGCTCTGCGCCAAGGCATTCTTTTTCGCGACCGCGTATGTCTGGTTTCGCGCGAGCTTCCCGCGCTACCGCTATGACCAGATCATGCGGCTCGGCTGGAAGGTCTTCATCCCGATCACGATCGTGTGGGTGTTCGTCGCGGGTTGCATGAAGTACCTCGGCTGGGCCGGGACGGGCGCTTGAGGCCAATGGCAATGAATCGAGTCACAAGCTATCTCAAGAGTCTTCTCCTGCTGGAACTGATCGGCGGCCTCGTGCTGACCTTCAAGTATCTGTGGCGCCCGAAGTACACGGTGCGCTATCCGATGGAGCACATCCCGAAGTCGAACCGCTTTCGTGGTTTGCATGCGCTGCGCCGCTACCCGAACGGCGAGGAGCGCTGCATCGCGTGCAAGCTGTGCGAGGCGGTGTGCCCGGCGCTCGCGATCACGATCGACTCGGCGCCGCGCGAGGACGGTACGCGACGCACCACGCGTTACGACATCGACCTGTTCAAGTGCATCTACTGCGGCTTCTGCGAAGAGAGCTGCCCGGTCGATTCGATCGTCGAGACCTCGATCCACGAATACCACTTCGAGAAGCGTGGCGAGAACGTCGTGAACAAGCAGCAGTTGCTGGCGATCGGCGACCGCTTCGAGAAACAGATTGCCGCCGATCGTGCGCAGGATGCGGCGTACCGATGATCACGACCGATGGCGCAATCATGAATGCCCTCTCCCCCGAGCTTGCTCGGGGGAGAGGGTTGGGTGAGGGGGCGAGGCTCCACAGAGGCGAGACAGTGAAGCTGACGAAGATCCAGTCATGCGCAGCGTTTTGTAGCGGGCGCGTCGCAGACCGCGATGGTTTCGTTCGCGTGACGCCTCGCCCCCTCACCCCAACCCTCTCCCCCAACGGTGGAGCCGTTGGGGGAGAGGGAGTCAACACGTCGTACGTTGGAGCAGCGGCATGACCTTCCAACTGATCTGCTTCTACGCGTTCGCGGCGATCACGGTCGGCGCGGCACTGGCCGTGATCTCGGTGCGCAACCCGGTGCATGCGGCGCTGTGCCTCGTACTCACGTTCTTCTCGACCGCCTGCACCTGGCTGCTCGCTGACGCCGAGTTCCTCGCGATCGCGCTGGTGCTGGTCTACGTCGGCGCGGTGATGGTGCTGTTCCTGTTCGTGGTGATGATGCTCGACCTCGACCTCGACCCGTTGCGTGAAGGTTTCATGCGCGCGCTGCCGGTCGGTCTCCTGGTCGCCATCGTGATGCTGGTCGAGATGCTGAGCCTGATCGGCGTGCGCGTGACCGAAGTTGCGCCGTCCGTCGATCCGGCCGCGGCGGCCGGCATGTCGAACACCACATGGCTCGCGAGCGCGCTGTTCAGCCAGTTCCTGCTGCCGTTCGAGGTCGCTGCACTGATCCTGACCGTTGCGATCGTGGCCGCGGTGCCGCTGACCCTGCGCCGCCGCACCGGCACCAAGACGCAGGATCCGGGCCGCCAGGTTCGCGTCGAGCCGCGCGACCGCATCCGCATCGTCAAGATGGCCGCCGAGAAACCCGTTGCCTCCCATCCGGAGTCGCCCGCGCCATGATCACGCTCGCCCATTTCCTGACCCTCGGCGCGATCCTGTTCTGCGTCGCCGTCGCCGGCATCTTCATCAATCGCAAGAACGTGATCGTGCTGCTGATGGCGATCGAGCTGATGCTGCTCGCGGTGAACACGAACTTCGTCGCGTTCTCGCGCTACCTCGGCGATCCGTCGGGGCAGGTGTTCGTGTTCTTCATCCTCACCGTCGCCGCGGCCGAGTCCGCGATCGGTCTCGCGATCCTGGTCGTGCTGTTCCGCAACCGCGCCACGATCAACGTCGACGAAATCGACAGCTTGAAGGGCTAACAGATGGTTCTCTCGAAAACCCTTCTCCTCCTCATCGTGCTCGCGCCGCTGTTCGGCGCGGTCGTCGCAGGACTGTTCCGCAACCAGATCGGGCGCGTCGGCGCCGCGGGCGTCACGATCGCCGGCGTCGCGCTGTCCTGCGTGCTGTCGTTCCACGTGCTGTACCAGTTGGTCTGGGGCGGGGCAGGGACTTTCAACCAGGACCTCTACACCTGGTTCCAGGTCGGTGGTTTCGGCGCGCATGTCGGCTTCCTGGTCGACCGCCTGACCGCGATGATGATGGTCGTCGTCACCTTCGTCTCGCTGATGGTGCACATCTACACGATCGGCTACATGGCCGATGACGACGGCTTCTCGCGCTTCTTCAGCTACATCGCGCTGTTCACGTTCTCGATGCTGATGCTGGTGATGAGCAACAACTTCCTGCAGCTGTTCTTCGGCTGGGAAGCGGTCGGACTCGTTTCGTATCTGCTGATCGGCTTCTGGTTCAAGCGCCCGACCGCGATCTTCGCGAACCTGAAGGCGTTCCTGGTCAACCGCGTCGGTGATTTCGGTTTCCTGCTCGGCATCGCCGGTGTGCTGTTCTGGTTCGGCTCGCTCGACTATGCGCAGGTGTTTGCCGGTGCGCTTGATCCGGCGGCTGGTACGAAGACCGTCGAGATCTTCGCCGGCCATCCGTGGCATATCGCGACCCTCATCTGCATCTGCCTGTTCATCGGCGCGATGGGCAAGTCCGCGCAGGTGCCGCTGCACGTGTGGCTGCCCGATTCGATGGAAGGCCCGACCCCGATCTCGGCGCTGATCCATGCGGCAACGATGGTGACCGCCGGCATCTTCATGGTCGCGCGCATGTCGCCGCTGTTCGAACTCAGCGACACTGCGCTGTCGTTCGTGCTGATCATCGGCGCGACCACTGCGCTGTTCACCGGATTGATTGGCATCGTTCAGAACGACATCAAGCGCGTGGTTGCGTATTCGACGCTGTCGCAGCTCGGCTACATGACGGTCGCGCTCGGCGTGTCCGCGTACGCCGGCGGCGTCTACCACCTGATGACGCATGCGTTCTTCAAGGCATTGCTCTTCCTCGGCGCCGGCTCGGTGATCGTCGCGATGCATCACGAGCAGGACATGCGCTACATGGGCGGCCTGAAGAAGTACATGCCGGTCACCTGGATCACGATGTGGCTGGGTTCGCTCGCGCTGGCCGGTGCACCGGGCTTTGCCGGTTTCTTCTCGAAGGACGCGATCATCGAGGCAGTCGGTGAGTCGCACCGCTTCGGCTCCGGCTACGCCTACTTCTGCGTGATGGCCGGCGTGTTCGTGACCGCACTGTACAGTTTCCGCCTGCTCTACATGACCTTCCACGGCAAGGAGCGCTTCGTCGTCGGGCACGGCAAGCACGCCGCGCACCAGAACAACAACGGCAACGAGCACGCACCGCAGGAAGAACCGGGACATGAACCGGGCCATCTCGACCATCCGCCGCACGAGTCGCCGTGGGTGATCACGCTGCCGCTGGTGCTGCTCGCGATCCCGTCCGTGCTGGTCGGCTGGAGCACGATCGGTCCGATGCTGTTCGGCGACTGGTTCGGCGGTGCGATCCGCGTCAATGAGGCGAACAATGTGCTCGGCGAACTCGGCCACGAATTCCACGGGCCGCTCGCGATGCTGCTGCACGGCTTCACGCAGGCGCCGTTCTGGATCGCGTTCGCGGGCTTCGCCGTCGCGACGTATATCTGGTTGCTGAACCCGGGCATCGCCGACAAGGCTAAGAAATCACTGCATCCGCTCTACAGCCTGCTCGCACACAAGTACTGGGTCGACGAGCTGTACCAGATGGTGTTCGCGCGCGGCGGTGTCGCGCTCGGTCGTGGTCTGTGGAAGGGCGGCGATGTCGGCGTGATCGACGGCGTGGCCATCGACGGTTCCGCGGCGCTGGTCAACCGCACCGCTGCGACGGTGCGCTGGCTGCAGTCCGGCTATCTCTACCACTATGCCTTCGCAATGATCCTCGGCCTGATCGCGCTGCTCGGCGGCGTGTGGTGGGCGAGCGGGGGTTTTGGCGCGATGCGTTGAAGCGCATCGCGCCCCCGCGAGCGACCGCGCACGGATGCGCGGGCCGGCGGGCGCACCATGGACGGTTGCTTGGTGAAACCAGCTCGTCAAACTTGAATTAGTGGCACTGGATTTCGGCCTTCGCCGGAATGACGGCAAGAAGAAACATACGGGAACGACTGAGAATGCATTCGTTGTTGAGTCTCCTGATCTGGCTGCCGATCCTCGGCGGGATTGCCGTGCTCGGATTTGGCCGGCAGCCGAACGCCGCGCGCTGGCTTTCGCTCGTCGTTGCGCTGGCGACCTTCGTGCTCTCGATTCCGCTCTGGACCGGCTACGCACCGTCGGTGCCCGGCATGCAGTTCGTCGAGAACCTGCCGTGGATCCAGGCGCTGCACGCGAACTATGCGCTCGGTGTCGACGGCATCTCGATCGCGCTGATCGTGTTGACCGCGTTCACCAGCGTGCTGGTGATCATCGGCTCATGGGGTCCGATCGAGGAGCGCGTCTCGCAGTACATGGCCGCGATGCTCGCGCTCGAGGGCCTGCTGATCGGTGTGTTCGCCGCGACCGATGCGCTGCTGTTCTACGTGTTCTTCGAGGGCATGCTGATCCCGATGTTCATCATCATCGGCATCTGGGGCGGTCCGCGGCGCGTCTACGCGACGCTGAAGTTCTTCATCTACACCTTCCTCGGCTCGATCTTCATGCTGGTCGCGCTGATTTACCTGCATGTGAAGACCGGCGAGTTCTCGCTGGCCGCGTTCGCGCATGCCGACTTGAACCCCAGGGAACAGGCGTGGCTGTTCTTCGCGTTCCTGGCCGGCTTCGCGATCAAGGTGCCGATGTGGCCGGTGCACACCTGGTTGCCGGATGCGCACGTCGAGGCACCGACCGGCGGTTCGGTGATCCTGGCCGCGATCATGCTGAAGGTCGGTGGCTACGGCTTCATCCGCTTCTCGCTGCCGATCACGCCGGACGCAAGCCAGGAATACGCCTGGGTGGTGATCGCGATGTCGCTGATCGCGATCATCTACATCGGCTACGTCGCGCTGGTGCAGGAAGACATGAAGAAGCTGATCGCGTACTCGTCGATCGCGCACATGGGCTTCGTCACGCTCGGCATCTTCATCGCGCTCGCACTGGTGCGCGTGACCGGCAATCCGCTCGGTGCACGTCTCGGCCTGCAGGGTGCGATGGTGCAGATGGTCTCGCACGGCTTCATCTCCGGGGCGATGTTCTCGTGCATCGGCGTCATGTACGACCGCCTGCACACGCGCATGATCAAGGACTACGGCGGCATCGTGAACGTGATGCCGTGGTTCGCCGCGTTCATGGTGCTGTTCGCGATGGCGAACTGCGGCCTGCCCGGCACCAGTGGCTTCGTCGGCGAGTTCATGGTGATCCTGGCTGCGTTCCAGGACAGCCCGCTGATCGCGCTGCTCGCCGCGTTCACGCTGATCATCGGCGCCGCCTACACGTTGTGGTTGGTCAAGCGCGTCGTGTTCGGCGAGATCGGCAACGACAAGGTCGCGAAGATGAAGGATCTCGACGCGCGCGAATGGATCGTGCTCGGCGCGTTCGCGATCGCGGTGCTCGCGGTCGGCGTCTACCCGAAGCCGCTGACCGATCTGATGGAACCGGCGGTGCTGCAGATCGTGCAGCAGCTCGGTCTGGCCAAGGCGTGAGTCGCACGACATGACCGAATTCAGCTTCAATCCGAATGATCTTCTCGCCATGCTGCCCGAGCTGTTCCTGCTCGGTGCGACCTGCGCGATCCTGCTGATCGACCTGTTCCTGAAGCCCGCCCAGCGCGACGCGACGCATTGGTTGTCGCTGCTCGCTCTGCTGATCACCGGCGCGCTGGTATGGCGCGACGCACCTGCGCAAGGGCAGAGCATCGCCGCGTTCAACGACATGTTCCTGCGCGATGGCGTGGCGACCGTGCTGAAGCTGTTCGTGCTGCTGACGACCGGTCTGGTCTTCGTCTACAGCCGTGACTATCTGCGCGACCGGAAGCTGTTCGTCGGCGAGTTCTACCTGCTGCTGCTGTTCGCGACGATCGGCATGATGCTGCTGGTCTCTGCCGGCAGCCTGGTCACGCTCTATCTCGGCCTCGAACTGCTGACCCTGAGTTCGTACGCGCTGGTCGCACTGAACCGCGACTCGGCAGTGTCGGCGGAAGCGGCGATCAAGTACTTCGTGCTCGGCGCGCTCGCTTCGGGTCTGCTGCTGTACGGCATGTCGATGATCTACGGGGCGACCGGCACGCTGGATCTCGCGAAGATCCATGCGGTCGCCGATTTTTCCGAGGGCAGCCCGCACCGGACCCTGCTCGCGTTCGGCCTCGTGTTCCTGGTCGTCGGCGCTGCGTTCAAGCTCGGTGCTGCGCCGTTCCACATGTGGCTGCCGGACGTCTACCAGGGCGCCCCGACCGCGATCACGCTGTTCATCGGCTCGGCCTCCAAGCTCGCCGCATTCGGCATGACCTACCGCCTGCTCGAAGGCGCGATGGGCGGCATGCACGCGCACTGGACGCTGATGCTGTCGGTACTGGCCGTGCTGTCGCTCGCGATCGGCAACGTGTTCGCGATCGCGCAGAGCAACCTGAAGCGCATGCTCGCGTACTCGACGATCTCGCACATCGGCTTCCTGCTGCTCGGTTTCGTCAACGGCAGCGCGATCGGCTATGCGGCAGCGATGTTCTACATGATCAGCTATGCGCTGATGGCCGCGGTCGCGTTCGGCATGATCATGCTGCTCGCGCGAGCCGGTTTCGAGGCCGAGGAGATCGACGACTTCAAGGGCCTGAACCAGCGCAACCCGTGGTATGCCGCGGTCATGGCGATCGCGATGTTCTCGCTTGCCGGCGTGCCGCCGCTGTTCGGCTTCTTCGCCAAGCTCATGGTGCTGAAGGCGGTCATCGACGCCGGCCAGCTCTGGCTCGCGATCGTCGCGATCGTGTTCGCGATCATCGGCCTCTACTACTACCTGCGCGTGGTCAAGGTCATGTACTTCGACGCGCCGCAGGACGACACGCCGCTCGCGTTGCCGGGCGACCGCTCGTTCCGCTGGGCGCTGTCGATCAACGGCCTCGCGCTGCTGGCGCTCGGCGTCGCCTGGGGCCCGTTGCTCGATTGGTGCAATAGCGCGCTCGCGGTCGCGGCGGATATCCCCAAATAAGCGGATAAAAGCTTGCCTGAATGCGCGGTTGTCGTTAAACTGCGTAGCTCGGTGCGGGGTGGAGCAGTCTGGCAGCTCGTCGGGCTCATAACCCGAAGGTCGCAGGTTCAAATCCTGCCCCCGCTACCAGGTCTAACGGACAAGGCCACTTCGCGTGGCCTTTTCTGTGTTGAACGTGAGCGCAGGATGCGCGGCATGCCGGTGTTGGGAAGCGACACAACGGCGGACTACGGAATGGGCCTAGTGCCCATTTTTTTTTCCGTTTTTTTGAGAAGCGCGGCCATGGATGGACGCTCTAGCGATCACGGACGATCGCATAGGTGAACGATGACGAACGAGGAACTCAACGAACTTCTGACGCCGGCGATTGCCGATCTCGGTCTCGAGCTCGTCGGCATCGAATTCAGCCCGAACGCGGGCGGCAGCCTGCTGCGCGTCTACATCGACGAGCCGGAACGCGGCGTCACGATCGACGACTGCGAGCGCGCCAGCCGCGAGATCTCTGCGCTGCTCGATGTGAACGACCCGGTCGCGGGCCGCTACACGCTCGAGGTCTCGTCGCCCGGCCTGGAGCGCCCGCTGTTCACGCCGGAGCATTTCGCGCGGTTTCTCGGTGAGCAGGTCAAGATCAACGTGAACCTTCCGCTCGACGGAAGGCGGCGTTTCCAGGGTCCGATCAAGGCGGTCGAAGGCGACCGCATCACGATCGAGCAGGATGGAACACCCGTATCGATCGCGCACGCGAACATCGCGAAGGCGCGGCTGGTGCCGGACTACGCGGCGCTTGGCATGGCGCCGGCGCGCGCCGAACCGGAGGGGCGCGAACGGCCGGTGCGGCGTGGAAGAAGCAGGGTTTGATTGAATAGAGACAGAGCTCCTCTTTCCGAAATGGAGAGGGGATCGGTCATCCGGATCATTGGAGTCATTCCGGCCGCCCACGCGGTCGCGAAGGAGCTGGAACATGAGTAAAGAGTTGCTGCTGGTCGTCGATGCGGTCGCCAACGAGAAGGGCGTGCCGAAAGGCGTGATTTTCGAAGCGATGGAGGCCGCGCTGGCGTCCGCCGCGAAGAAGCGTTATGCCGAGGAGGACGTCGCGGTGCGCGTCGCGATCGATCGTGAGAGCGGCGACTACGAGACGTTCCGGCGCTGGGAAGTCGTGCCCGACGACATCGTGATGGAATCGCCGGACCGGCAGATCCGCCTGATGGATGCGGTCGACGAGGCGCCCGGCGTCGATGTCGGCGGTTTCGTCGAACAACCGATCGAGAATCCGGATTTCGGCCGCATCTCGGCGCAGGCCGCCAAGCAGGTCATCGTGCAGCGCGTGCGCGAGGCCGAGCGCGCCCAGGTCGTCGATGCGTACAAGGATCGCGTCGGCGAGTTGATCACCGGCATCGTCAAGCGCGTCGAGCGCGGCAGCGTGTTCCTCGATCTCGGCGGCAATGCCGAGGCGTTCGTGCCGCGCGACCGCGCGATCCCGCGCGAGGCCGTGCGCGCCGGCGACCGCCTGCGTGGCTACCTGTACGAAGTGCGTTCGGAGCTGCGCGGACCGCAACTGTTCGTCTCGCGCACCGCGCCGGAACTGATGATGGAGCTGTTCAAGCTCGAGGTGCCGGAAGTCGGCCAGGGCCTGGTCGAGATCAAGGCCTGTGCCCGCGATCCGGGCGACCGCGCGAAGATCGCGGTGCTCGCGCACGACCATCGCACCGACCCGATCGGCGCCTGCATCGGCATGCGCGGCTCGCGCGTGCAGGCGGTGTCGAACGAGCTCAATGGCGAGCGCATCGACATCGTGCTGTGGAACGACAGCCCGGCGCAGTTCGTGATCAATGCGATGGCGCCGGCGGAAGTGCAGTCGATCATCGTCGACGAGGAAAAGCACTCGATGGACATCGCGGTCGCCGAGGACAAGCTCTCGCAGGCGATCGGTCGCGGCGGCCAGAACGTGCGCCTCGCCAGCAAGCTCAGCGGCTGGCAGCTCAATGTGATGACCGCGGACCAGGTCCGCCAGAAGAGTGAATCCGAACAGGAAGCCGCGCGCGCGTTGTTCGTCAGCAAGCTCGAGGTCGACAACGAGATCGCGCAGATCCTGGTCCAGGAAGGCTTCTCGACGGTCGAGGAAATCGCCTACGTGCCGACCGCCGAACTGCTCGGCATCGAGGGCTTCGACGAGGACATCGTCGAGGAGCTGCGCGCGCGTGCTCGTGACGCACTGCTGACCGATGCGCTCGCGGTCGAGGAAGGCATCGATGACAACAAGCCGTCCGACGATCTGCTGGCGGTCGATGGCATGGAGGAAAGCCTCGCGTTCGAGCTGGCCTCGCATGGCATCGTTACGCGCGAGAATCTCGCCGATCTCGCGACCGACGAGTTCATGGAACTTGGTATCGAAGGGATTGACGAGGATCATGCGGCTGGCCTGATCATGGCCGCCCGCGAGACCGCCGCTTCATAGAAATGGTTTGAATCCTCCGCGTTGCGGAGGCAGAGGCGGGTCCGCCAGGTGGCGGATCTTGCCGGAGTTGCAGGAGCAATACGGCCGCTGGTGCGCAGGGTCGCGGAAAGTCGCAGCAGCGTCGCACGGGCCACGGAGTACGAAATCGATGTCGGACGTCACGATCAAACAACTGGCCAAGGTCCTCGGCACGCCGATCGACAAGTTGCTCACGCAGCTCGCCGAGGCGGGAATGAAGTTTTCCGACCCGGAGCAGGTCATCAGCAGCACCGAGAAAGTGAAGCTGCTCGGCTTCCTGCGCCGCACGCATGGCAAGCAGGAGGCGCCGGTCGAGACAACCTCCGCGCCGCGCCAGATCACCTTGAAACGGCGCACGGTCAGCGAGATCACGGTCGTTCCGGGCCAGCGCGGTGCCACCGCGAAGACCGTCAATGTCGAGGTGCGCCAGAAGCGCACCTACGTCAAGCGCAGCGTCGTCGAGGAAGAAGCGCAGGCGCAGGTTGACCCGGAGCGCGAGGACGCGATCCGCAAGCTCGGCGAATCGCAGCTCAAGCGCGAGGCCGAGGAACACACGCGCGCCGAAGCCGAGCGCCGCCGCCAGGAAGAGGACGCCAAGCTGCGCGCCGCCGAAGAGGCGCGTCGCGCGGCTGCGGAAGAGGAAAAGCGCAAGACGGAAGAGGAAGCGAAACCCGCGGCCGAACCCAAGGTTGAAGTGGCTGCCAAGGACGGTGCCGCGGCGCCGGCCCGTGAAGCCGAACGCGCGCGGCCGGAACGTGCCCGCGAAGCGCCTGGCGCTCCGGCGCCTGACAGCGCGCATCGCCACAAGCCGAAACATGGTTCACATCGCATGCGCGACGAAGGCGCGAGCGAAGAGGCGCCGCGCTACTTCGGCGCGGAACTGCACCTCTCGACGGAAGGTGCGGCGCGCCGTACCGGCCGCAAACGGCCGAAGACGCGCCATGTCGAACAGGCGCGTTCGGGCCCGGCGCATGCGTTCTCGCGGCCGACCGCGCCGGTCGTGCGCGAGATCGCCGTCGGCGAATCGATCACGGTGGCCGATCTCGCGCAGAAGCTCGCGATCAAGGGCGCCGACGTGGTCAAGGCGCTGTTCAAGATGGGTGTGATGGTCACGATCAACCAGGCCATCGACCACGACACCGCGGTGCTGGTCGCCGAGGAACTCGGCCACAAGGTCGTCGCGGCCGAGGACACCAGCGCCGAGACCACGTTGCTCGCGCAGCAGGCCGAGGGAGAGCTGGCGTCGCGTCCGCCGGTGGTCACGATCATGGGCCATGTCGACCACGGCAAGACCTCGCTGCTCGACTACATCCGCCGCACCAAGGTCGCGTCGGGCGAGGCGGGTGGCATCACCCAGCATATCGGTGCGTATCACGTGGACACGCCGAAGGGCGTCATCACGTTCCTCGACACGCCCGGCCACGCGGCGTTCTCGTCGATGCGTGCGCGCGGTGCGCAGTCGACCGACATCGTCGTGCTCGTCGTCGCCGCCGACGACGGCGTGATGCCGCAGACGGTTGAGGCGATCCAGCATGCGCGTGCCGCGAAGGTTCCGTTGATCGTCGCGATGAACAAGATGGACAAGCCGGAGGCGAATCCGGACACGGTCAAGCAAGGCCTGGTCCAGCACGAGGTCGTGCCCGAGGAATGGGGCGGCGACGTGCAGTTCGTGCCGGTGTCGGCGAAGACCGGCGACGGTGTCGACAACCTGCTCGAGGCGATTTCGGTGCAGGCCGAAGTCATGGATCTGAAGGCCGTGCCGGATGGCCGTGCCAGTGGCGCAGTGATCGAATCCAGTCTCGACAAGGGCCGCGGTCCGGTTGCGACCGTGCTCGTGCAGCAGGGCCTGCTCAAGAAGGGCGACTTCCTGGTCTGCGGCGTCGAATACGGCCGCGTGCGCGCGCTGTTCGACGAGAGCGGCAACCAGGTCGAATCCGCCGGTCCCTCGATTCCTGTGCAGGTGCTCGGTCTGTCCGGCGTGCCGCAGGCGGGCGACGATTTCGTCGTCGTCGCCGACGAGCGTTTGGCCAAGGATGTTGCCTCGCAGCGCATGCACAAGCGCCGCGAGACCCGCCTGGTCAAGCAGGCCGGCAACCGCATGGAAGACATCATGGCGCAGATGGGCCAGGGCGAGGGTCAGCTGTCGCTGAACATCGTCGTCAAGGCCGACGTGCAGGGTTCGGCCGAGGCGCTGCGCGAAGCGTTGACCGCGATCACGACCGACGCAATCAAGGTCAACGTGATCGCGTCCGGCGTCGGCGGTATCACCGAATCCGACGCGACGCTCGCGGCTGCATCGAAGGCCGTGATCATCGGCTTCAATGTGCGTGCGGATGCATCGGCGCGGCGCATCATCGAGTCGAGCGGCCTGGATCTGCGCTACTTCTCGATCATCTACGACGTGATCGACCAGGTGAAGCAGGTTGCGACCGGTCTGCTCGGCATGGAAGTGCGCGAGGAGATCATCGGCGTCGCCCAGGTTCGCGACGTGTTCCGTTCGTCGAAGTTCGGTGCGATCGCCGGCTGCATGGTCATCGAGGGTACGGTCAAGCGTCACAAGCCGATCCGCGTGCTGCGCGACAACACGGTGATCTTCCAGGGCGAACTCGAATCGCTGCGCCGCTTCAAGGAGAATGTCGACGAAGTGCGCAACGGCACCGAGTGCGGCATCGGCGTCAAGCAGTACAACGACGTCAAGCCGGGCGACCAGATCGAATGCTTCGAGCGCATCGAGGTGGCTCGCACGCTCTAGGCGCGCGCGGGAATCGGGAATGGGGAATCGGGAATGGCTGAACGCCACATCCGCTTCTCCTGAACCGATTCCCCATTCCCCATTCCCGATTCCCGATTCTGCATGCCCACCAAATCTTTCAATCGCTCCGATCGCGTCTCCGCCGAACTTCGACGCGAGATCGCATTGCTCGTGCACGCTGCCGTGCGCGAGCACGCGCTGCCATCGGTCAGCGTCTCCGACGTGGAGGTCACCAAGGACCTCGACGTCGCAACCATCTACGTGACTGCGCTGCTCGGTGACCGGGCCCAAGAGGCCGTCAAGGCGCTGAACGAGTTGGCCAAGGAATTTCGCCGCGAGTTGTCGCGTTCGATGAAGCTGCGCCGCGTGCCGGAACTGCGCTTCCGCTATGACGATTCGGTCGACAAGGGCGAGCGCATCGAATCGCTGCTGCGCGGCGACGCGTAGAGCAGCGCCCAAACCATGCGTCTGTAGGAGCGGCTTCAGCCGCGATGCTCTTGCGATGAGTGCATCGCGGCTGAAGCCGCTCCTACGAAGCGAAACCGCTTCGCGGCTGAAGCCGCTCCTACACACAAGACGAATTGGGCGCGATGAGTTCCGCAAAAACCCTCTGGCGCGACGTCGACGGCATCCTGCTGCTCGACAAGCCGCAAGGCTTGAGTTCGAACCAGGCGTTGCAGAAGGTGCGGCGCCTCTTTCGTGCCGCCAAGGGCGGCCACACCGGCAGCCTGGATCCGCTTGCGACCGGCCTGCTGCCGCTGTGTTTCGGCGAGGCGACCAAGATCGCGGGCCTGCTGCTCGGTTCGCGCAAGGCCTACCAGACCGAATGCCGGCTCGGCGTAACCACCACGACCGATGATGCCGAGGGCGAGATGGTCGAGCAGCGCGCCATTCCCGAGCTCGATGACACAAGGATTCACGAGGCGCTGGCCGCGCTGACCGGGCGCATCGCCCAGATCCCGCCGGTCTATTCCGCGCTCAAGCAGGGGGGCGAGCCGCTGTATCGGCGTGCGCGCCGTGGCGAGGTGGTCGAGGCGCCGATGCGCGAAGTCGAAGTGCATCGGTTCGAGTTGACCGGACGCGGTCCGGATTGCCTGCGCCTGCGGGTGGAATGTGGGTCCGGCACCTACGTGCGCAGCCTGGTGCGCGACCTCGGCGAACGGCTCGGCTGCGGTGCCCATGTCACGGTCCTGCGGCGTCTGTGGGTCGAACCGTTCAGTGCCCCGCGGATGCACGGTCTCGACGAACTCGCGGCGCTGGCCGAGACCGCCCCGGCCGCACTGGATGCACTGCTGCTGCCGCTGGAGCAGGGGCTGGCGGGCTATCCGCAGGTCCGGCTCGACGCCACGACGGCCGCGCGGCTGCGCCAGGGGCAGGTCGTGGAAGTCGCCGGAATGGCAGGTGCGGGCCGCTGCGTGGCGCTCGACGGGGCGGGCAGGGCGGTCGCACTGGCCGAAGCCGATGCCGCCGGCCGGCTGCGTCCGCTGCGCGGCTTCCGTTGAGCATTTTGCGAAACCGGGCATCCAGCCGCGGTTTGCAACAAACGGTCGCGACCAAGCCGCGCCACCTTATGTCGCGACAAGCCCCTGCGTGCTTGCCGCGGCGGCACATTCCCTGTGCTGGAGCGGTTTTTCAAACCGCTCCATTCACGCTGATCGGCCGGTTTTCGGCATAAGTGCTTGTTCCGACGCCGCTGCGCCGGCTAAAATAGCGCGTTCACTTCACGGTACGTCTGTCCAACCCGCGGGGCTTGCGAACGACCACGCGTGTCGAGCTGCCGGCACCGGCTCCCGATTCCGGGGACCTGCTGCCTTCGAGCCGACCTTCACGACCTGTCGATCCGCACGAACGATTGGTCGTTCGCAAGTCTCGCCTTTGCTTCAAGGATTCATTGAGATGTCTCTTCCCAACGAACAAACCACCAAGATCATCGCCGACTTCGGTCGCGGCAAGAACGACACCGGTTCGCCGGAAGTCCAGGTCGCGCTGCTGTCGGCCCGCATCGATCACCTCAGCAAGCATTTCGCCGACCACGCCAAGGATCACCATTCGCGTCGCGGCCTGCTGAAGATGGTCAACCAGCGTCGCCGCCTGCTCGGCTATCTGAAGACGAAGGACGGCGATCGCTACAAGTCGCTGATCGAGCGCCTCGGCCTGCGCCGTTGAGCGAACGACCCCATCAGGAGATGTCAGTGGCGAAAGTAAGCAAGTCATTCCAGTACGGCAATCACCAAGTCACGCTGGAGACGGGCGAAATCGCCCGCCAGGCGTCCGGCGCGGTGGTCGTCAGCATGGCCGGCACCGTGGTGCTGGTCACCGCGGTAGCCGCGGCGAAGGCGCGCGAGGGGCAGGATTTCTTCCCGCTCACCGTCGACTACCAGGAAAAGTTCTACTCGGCCGGTCGCATCCCCGGCGGCTTCTTCAAACGTGAAGGTCGTCCGACCGAAAAGGAAACGCTGACTTCGCGCCTGATCGATCGCCCGGTGCGCCCGCTGTTCCCGGAGGAGTTCAAGAACGAAGTGCAGGTCATCGCGACCGTGCTTTCGCTGAACCCCGAAGTCGATGGTGACATCCCGGCGCTGCTCGGCGCATCCGCGGCGCTGACCCTGGCCGGCATCCCGTTCAAGGGTCCGATCGGCGCAGCGCGTGTCGGTTACGCGAACGGCCAGTACCTGCTGAATCCGACTGCCACCGAGCTCAAGACATCCGACCTCGACCTCGTCGTCGCGGGTACCGCGAATGCGGTGCTGATGGTCGAATCCGAAGCCAAGCTGCTCGGCGAAGACGTGATGCTCGGCGCGGTCGTGTATGGCCACAAGCAGATGCAGATCGCGATCGACACGATCAACGCGTTCGTCGCCGAAGCCGGCCGCAAGACGTTCAAGTGGGAAGCGCCTGCGCGCAACGATGCGCTGTTCGGCGCGATCGAGGGTGTGCTCGGCAGCCGTCTCGCCGATGCGTTCCAGATCCGCGACAAGCTCGCGCGCCGCGACGCGATTTCGGCGCTGAAGTCCGAGGTCAAGACCGCGATCGCCGACAAGGCCAGCGCGGCCGGCTGGACCGATGGCGACATCGGCGCCGCGTTCGGTGACATCGAGTACCACACCCTGCGCGGCGGCGTGCTGAAGTCGAAGGTGCGCATCGACGGCCGCCAGCTCGACGACATCCGCCCGATCACGGTGCGCGTCGGCGTGCTGCCGCGCACGCATGGTTCCGCGCTGTTCACGCGCGGCGAGACGCAGGCGCTGGTCAGCGTCACGCTCGGCACCACGCGCGATGCGCAGATCATCGACGCACCGGAAGGCGAGTCGAAGGACACGTTCCTGTTCCACTACAACTTCCCGCCCTTCTCGGTCGGCGAGACCGGCCGCATGGCCGGCCCGAAGCGCCGCGAGATCGGCCACGGCCGCCTCGCCAAGCGCGGCGTGCAGGCCGTCAAGCCGACGATCGAGGCGTTCCCGTACGTGCTGCGCGTGGTCTCCGAGATCACCGAGTCGAACGGTTCCTCGTCGATGGCCTCGGTCTGCGGTTCCTCGCTGGCGATGATGGACGCGGGCGTGCCGCTGTCCGCACCGGTTGCCGGCATCGCGATGGGCCTGGTCAAGGAAGGCGGCGACTTCGTCGTGCTGTCCGACATCCTCGGCGACGAGGATCACCTCGGCGACATGGACTTCAAGGTGGCCGGTACCGATGCGGGTATCTCTGCGCTGCAGATGGATATCAAGATCGACGGCATCACCGAAGAGATCATGAAGGTCGCGCTGGCGCAGGCCAAGCGCGGTCGCCTGCACATCCTCGGCGAAATGGCCAAGGTCATCACGACCTCGCGCACCGAGATGAGCGAATTCGCGCCACGCCTGATCACGATGAAGATCCATCCGGACAAGATCCGCGAGGTCATCGGCAAGGGCGGCACCACGATCCGTTCGATCACCGAGGAAACCGGTGCGACGATCGACATCAACGACGACGGCACGGTGATCATCGCCTCGGTCAACCGCGAGGCGGGCGACGCGGCGAAGAAGCGCATCGAGCAGATCGTCTCCGACGTCGAGCCGGGCCGCATCTACGAAGGCAAGGTCGCCAAGCTGATGGACTTCGGCGCGTTCGTCACGATCATGCCGGGCAAGGATGGTCTGGTGCACGTGTCGCAGATCTCCAGCGAGCGCGTCGAGAAGGTCTCCGACAAGCTCAAGGAAGGCGACATCGTCAAGGTCAAGGTGCTCGAGGTCGACAAGCAGGGCCGCATCCGCCTGTCGATGAAGGCAGTCGACGAGGAAGTCGGCGCAGCCTGATCGCTTCGCTTCGGCAATAAATGAAAAAGGCGGGCCATGTGCCCGCCTTTTTTTGCTCACGGAGTGGTCGGGCTTGCCACCACGCCGAGCCGGACCACGCGCTGCAGCGTCTCGCCGTTGCGCACGATCGTCAGCGTCACCGGATGACCGGCACGGGATTTGAGCAGGCCCTGGAACGCGGCACGATTGCCGATGGGCTTGCCGTCGAACTTCAGCACGATGTCGCCGGCGAGCAGGTTCGCGCGCGAGGCCGGCGTACCGCCGATCACGGAGCCGATCGCAACGCCGCCTTCGGCATCGAACGAGGCACGCTCTTCCGCCCGCAGATCGCGGAATGTCGCGCCGAACGGCAGCTGGAAACGCACGTAGTAGGTCGCGAGCCATTCGCCACCGCTGCCCGGCGTGGCTGCTCCCGCCGTCGGAGCATAGAGCAGGACACGGTCGGCGCCGACCTGCTGGCCCTGGCGAATTACCGCGTCGCGCACCGTGGCTTCCGTGCCGGGAAAATATCCGGTTCCGATGCGCACGTAGCCGCGCGCGGCGAGCCGGTTGTGGTCACTGGTCGGGCTCTTCCCCGGCACAAGCTCGGGAACCTCCGGCGCCGGTGCCGCGCGCAGTTCGGCGACCATCGCGGCATCGCGGCCGGGTTCGGTCTCGTATCGATTGGTCGTCGCTGGCTGCCGTGGCGCTTCCGGCACGCCGCGCGGCGCGGTCGCGCAGCCAGCGAGCATCAGCAAGAGGACCAGGGCAGCGAATCGTGACGTCATCGGGCAGGGGCCTCGGGGTGCGGCGAAGTGACGGCCCGATCATACCGGCCACGATGTTACGCAATCGACAATGCAAGCTTTGCTAGGATGCGCCGACCGTTCGAGCGGGAATCTTCGTGCCGATCCTGCGCATCTACTATCGCGTCATCGCGCTGCTCGCGCCGGAGAAAGGCCTGGCGATCACGCTGGCGCTCGCCAACCTGTCGCTCGCCGGCGTGTACTTCCTCGAGCCGTGGCTGTTCGGCCGCGTCGTCGACGCGCTCGCCGACAAGGCGCATCACAACGCGTGGCGCTTCATCGGCGCCTGGGCCGCGGTCGGCTTCGCCGGTGTCGCCGCCAGCGTGTGGGTATCGCTGCATGCGGACCGGCTCGCGCATCGGCGCCGGCTGGCGGTGATCGCGCAGTTCTTCGAACATTCGATCGGACTGCCGCTGTCGTTCCACGGCCAGCACCACACCGGACGCCTGCTGCGCATCATGCATACCGGCAGCAGCAACCTGTTCTCGCTGTGGCTCGGCTTCTTCCGCGATCACCTCGCCACGGTGCTGTCGATCCTGGTGATGGTGCCGCTCGCGCTGCGCATGAACTGGAAGCTGGCGCTGCTGATGATCGCGCTGATGGTCAGCTTCGCGGTGTTCAACGCGATCGCGATGCGCCGTACACACAAGGCGCAGGGCGAGGTCGAGCAGCTGCACCACGAGATTTCCGAGCGTGTCGGCGACGTGTTCGGCAACGTGATGGTGGTGCAGAGCTTCTCGCGCATCTCGGCCGAGGTGGCCGAGATCCGCAACATGGTGCGGCGTGTGCTGACCGCACAATACCCCGTGCTGCGCGGCTGGGCCTGGCTGTCGGTCGCCAATCGCGCGGCGAGCACCTTGACCATCATCGCGATCTTCGCGCTCGGCACCTCGCTGAACGGCAAGGGCGAGGTCAGCGTCGGCGCGATCGTCAGTTTCGTCGGTTTCGCGATGATGCTGATCGGGCGCATGGAGCAGTTCGCCGGGTTCATCTCCGGCCTGTTCTTCCAGACCCATTCGCTGAATGATTTCTTCGCGGTACTGGATACGCCAGCGGTCCTGCACGAACAGGCCGGTGCGCCGGACCTGCCACCGGACGTGCGCGGCGAGGTGGCGTTCGAGAACGTCTCGTTCGGCTACGACGTCTCGCATCCGGCGCTCAAGCATCTGACCTTCCGCGTGCCCGCCGGCGGCACCGCGGCGATCGTTGGTCCGACCGGCGCCGGCAAGACCACGGCGCTCAGCCTGCTCTATCGCGCCTACGATCCGAGCGATGGCCGCATCACGATCGACGGCATCGACATCCGCAGCGTGAGCCTGCATTCACTGCGCGAGCATATCGCGGTGGTGTTCCAGGATCCTGGCCTGTTCTACCGTTCGATCGCGGACAACCTGCGCATCGGCAAGCCGGATGCGACCGACGAGGAAATCGAAGCCGCGGCGCAGGCGGCCGAGGCGCACAATTTCGTCGTCGTGAAACCGGATGGCTATTCCACCCTGGTCGCGGAACGCGGTCGTTCGCTGTCCGGTGGCGAGCGCCAACGCCTCGCGATCGCGCGCGCGATGCTGAAGGATGCACCGATCCTGATCCTCGACGAGGCGACCAGCGCGCTCGACAACGCCACCGAGGCGCGCATCCAGCGCGCGCTGAACAAGCTGACCGAGAACCGCACGACGTTCGTCATTGCGCATCGCCTGTCGACCGTGCGCAATGCCGACGTGATCCTCGTGCTCAAGGATGGCGAACTGGTCGAGCAGGGCCGCTACGATGAACTCGTCGCGATGGGCGGTCTGTTCGCCGAACTCGATGGGCAAGGCAGGTTCGTCGCCGATGCCGAAGAATCGGAGGATGCGGATCTGTCCGGCGGGTCGGCTGAAGCGAACGAGCCCGAGCCGGCTGAATCCTGACGCGTCGCTGCGCGCGCGACACCGGTTGGGCGCGACGCCCGGGAACAGGTCGTAGCTGCAAACCGCTGCAGGCGAGACGCGCCGTGCCGAACCAGGTCGACCGGTTTTGGCATCGAAATTGACCTGCGCGGCCGGCCGTGATCGAACTGTACTTGGTGCACCTCGCGGCGTAGGGTTATCACTCCCTTGCCGCCGGAACCGCCGCGACAAGTCGATTAACGGGAGGCTCCCATGAGCTATCACCTGGAAGGTCGTCTGCTCGAGGTCTGCAACTGCAACGTCCTGTGCCCTTGCTGGATCGGCGAGGATCCTGACAACGGCACCTGCGACACCATCGTCGCGTGGCGCATCGACAAGGGAACGGTCGACGGCGTCGATGTGGGCGGCAACACCATCGCGGCCGTGGCCCATATTCCGGGCAATATCCTGCAAGGCAACTGGAGAGCCGCGATCTATGTCGACGAGCAGGCTTCCAAGGCGCAGGAAGAAGCCCTGCTGAAGGTCTACACCGGCCAGGCGGGAGGACCGGTCGCGGATCTCGCCAAGCTGATCGGTGAGGTCGTATCGGTGGAGCGGGCGCCGATCCGCTTCACCGTGGTCGCAGGCAAGGGCGAGCTCGAGATCGGCAAGAACTACTACGCCGAACTCGAGCCCTATCGCGGTGCGATGGGCGGCCTGACCACCCTCTCCGACACCGTGTTCTCGACCGTGCCGGGCGCTCCGGTGTTTGTCGGCAAGGCCCCGACGTACCGCTCGAAGAACGCCGCGCTCAACATCGACCTCGACATCAAGAACCACAACGCCCTGCAGAGCACGTTCGTCTTCGACGCCTGAGGCCGTGCCCTGATGAGCGCGACCGCAGGCGCTACGCCGCCGGGCGCAAGCAACGGCTCCCGTCACCGCCGTGTGTTCCTGCCGGTCCTCGCGGCGCTAATCGCTCTCGCATGGTTGGCGCTGTGGGCGTGGGCGCGCAGCCCGTACGGACGCTATCTCGAGCACGGCGACTGGACAGCGACCGGACCGGCGGCGTTCCTGTGTCGCGCCATTCCCGCCGGAAATGTGGTCGTGCCCATGATGCTCTACGCCGCCGCGTGGATCCTCATGACCGCCGCCATGATGCTGCCGACCACGTTGCCGCTGTTCAACACGTTCGACCGGTTGACGGCCCGGCGCCCGGACCATGGGCGCCTGCTCATGTTGCTCGGGATGGGCTACATGACAGTGTGGGGAGCTTTCGGGCTCCTCGCGCATGCGTTCCACGGCGCAGTGCTGTCGCTGCTTGCCGGCGTGCCCGCACTGGCCTGGGACGGCTGGCTGATCGGCGCCGCGACCATCGCGTTGGCCGGCGCATTCCAGTTCAGCCGGCTCAAGTACCGGTGCCTGGAAAAGTGTCGCACGCCCTTGAGCTTCGTCATCGAGCACTGGCGCGGGCACGCGCAAGCGCGTCATGCGTTCGCGCTCGGCGCACAGCACGGCCTGTTCTGCGTCGGCTGCTGCTGGGCGCTGATGCTGTTGATGTTCGCGCTCGGCACCGGCAGCCTCGGCTGGATGCTCCTGCTCGCGGCCGTGATGGCGATCGAAAAGAACGTACGTTGGGGCCGGCGTCTCAGCACGCCGCTCGGCGTCGCGCTGCTGTCCTGGGCCGTCGTCCTGGTGGCGACCCATGCATGAAGCACGCGGTGGCCTGCCCGCCTTGCATACGATCGTGCTCACCGCGATGGCGATGCTCGCTTTCGCGGCCAATTCACTGTTGTGCAGGCTCGCGTTGCAGCAAGGAAACATCGATCCGACCAGCTTCGCCAACGTCAGGCTGATTTCCGGCGCGATCGCGCTCGCCGTCATCGTGCGTTTGAGGTCGGAACGGTCCTCGCCTGGCCATGTCGACTGGCTCGCCGCGGCCATGCTGTTTGCGTATGTCGCGTTCTTTTCCTTCGCGTATCTCACCTTGCCCGCGGGCACGGGCGCATTGATCCTGTTCGGCGCGGTTCAATTGACGATGTTCAGCGCAGGCTTGCGCTCGGGCGAGAGGTTCGGACCCGTCGCATGGCTCGGCTTCACACTGGCCGTCGCGGGGCTCGTCTACCTGGTTTCGCCGGGTGTCGCTGCACCGCCTTTCCTCGGTTCCGCGTTGATGGCGATTGCTGGCGTGGCATGGGGTGTGTATTCGCTGCGCGGCCGCGGAGTGGCCGACGCGCTTGCGACCACGGCGGGCAACTTCGCACGGGCGGTGCCGCTCGCACTCGCGTTGAGCGTGCTTTTCGTCGCCAACGTCCACGCGGATGCGGTGGGGGCTGCCTTGGCCATCGCCTCCGGCGCGCTCACGTCCGGCATCGGATATGTCATCTGGTATGCCGCGCTGCGCAAGCTTTCCTCGATGCGCGCTGCCACCGTGCAGTTGTCGGTACCGCTGATCGCTGCAGTGGGTGGAGTGGCGTTCCTGTCGGAAGCGATCACGCCGCGCCTGGCTGCTGCCTCCGTGGCGATCCTCGGCGGCATTGCGTTGGTGCTGACCAGCAGGTCGCAAAGGCCGCGCCCGTAGATCGTGGAATCGTGGGCATGACATCAACGTAGTGCGGCGGCCCTATGTACGTACTTTGCTTGCAGCCTGATGGCAAAGTATGTGCAGTTCCATGGGAAACGATGAGCTACGTAACGCTTGCTTCCGCCAAAGCCCGCCCTTTTTCAATCAAAATGTGTGCCGCAAAGATCATGTAACCATTGCAGTCACCTTGGTGCTGCAGGTGACATGGGGGGAGTGACGAAGCGAATTGTGGTTGGTTCAATTGTTCACGCTGCCAGGCCACGGCAGTAACACGTTGGCGGAAATAGTTTGCTTCGGCCTCGGCAAGTGGAATATCCGAGCGTTTCGCGTTGTAGTCGAGGATTTTTTCGTAGGCCTTTTCCAACCGATTGAACAATTCGAGCTTGACGAGGAAGACCATGCCGAAACGTCGCTTTGTCTATGCCGCAGCACTCATCCGCGCACTTGTGCCGCTCATCTCGCTCACTCTCGCCGCTGCTGCCAATGCAGCCGGCACTGCCGTTGCTCAGCCGGCGTGCTCGGCAACTGGCACTCCGCCGCTCGAAACCGTCGAGCCTGTTACTGAGCGGCCAACCTGCAAGGACGGCCAGGTGCTGTCGTTCGATCAAAACGGCGTGACGCGCTACGCCTGCCTCAATCTGCCGCCGCACGCCGTCGCCGGTGCATCGAAATGGCCGATGATCGTGTACCTGCACGGCTCGATGACCAATCCCGACAGCCTTTATCGAACCGGCCACGCGCTGTTCAAGTTGAGCCGCAATTATCCGTTGTCGGCGCACGCCGGCGCCAAGGGGTTCATCTTGCTGGCACCGGAAGGCCGACGCGCCAAGGCTTGGGCGTCGGAGGGCCCGCATACGGGAACGGGCTTTCACTGGGACGAGTGGCAGCGCGAACCAGGGAAGAATCTAGACGTGCAAGCGATCGACCACTTCATCGACCAGGCGGTCGCGACGGACCTCGTCGATGTGAAGCAGATCTACGTGTTCGGCTGGAGCAACGGTGCGGATATGGCGGTGCTGTACGGTGCATGGCGCGCCGACCGCATCGCAGCGGTGGGCCAGTATGCCGGCACCGATCCATGGCAGCGCACGCCTTGCCCTGTGGACATGCCGTCGGGCAGGCAAGTGCCGCTCACGCTGCTGCGAAACATGTGCGACGCACTCGCCACGTGCAGCGAGACCAGCAGCTGGAGCAACACGCTAGAGAAGCAGAACTGGCCACTGCGGCGCGTCGATCTGACGTTGGACGGCGAGGACGCTGGGCCGAACGCGCAGTGCGTTCGATTGTGCAGGAAACCGCGCGGTCTGTACGAGCACATTCGATGGCCGAAGAAAGCGGTGCTGGCCAATGAGATGCTCGAGTTCTTCAAGGAGCATTCTCTGCCTTGAGGGCTTGGCGCATTGGCGGTTCGACCACTTGCTAGCCAGGCCGCCCGGTCCAGGGACCTTGAACCGCCCCCGGGGTTTTCCGGAGGCTATTTGGTTCGAGTCACGCTGCCATGGGCAACGTGCTCGAGGGTTGATGGTCATCGGCTTCTGTTTGTGCCGGAGTTCGGTAACCGATCGACGAGAGCAGGCGGCAATGGCTGTATCAGGTGGTACATACATTGGTGTCATGCCAGTCGATGTCGGCATTTCGACCATGACTTCCGGCCCGTTCACTAGTATCAACTGAGTACTATGATCAACCCATGCCTATAAGCAGGTGAAGGGCAGGGCGATGGTCGATACCGAAGTTCATCTGTGGAAATTCCACAAGGAGTTGAGTGCCGGCATCGTCTCGCTGGTGCTGCTTGCCGTGCTCGCACGCGCGAAGCAGCCGATGTACGGCTACCAGATTGCCAAGCAGCTCGACGAGACCGGCGAGGGCGTGCTCAGCGGCAAGCAGAGCGCGCTGTATCCGGTGCTGCGCAGTCTGAGCGCGGCAGGCCTGCTGATCAGCCAGGTCGAGCCGTCTGTCAGCGGGCCGCCACGCCGCTACTACCGGATCACGACACTCGGTCGCCGCGTGCTGGACGAATGGACGTACGCGTGGACCACGACCCGCGATTTTGTGAACACCGTGCTGGAGGAATCATGACGACGCCGCGAACCATCGAGGAATACCTTGATCAGCTGCGTGCCGCGTTGAGCGGCGCCGATCCGGCCCTGGTCCAGGACGCGCTCTACGACGCCGAAGATCACCTGCGTTCGGAGTTGGCGGAGAATTCCGGCAAGTCCGAGGCGGAAGTGCTGGCGAAGATCGCAACCAGCTACGGCGCGCCGGAGGAAGTCGCCGGGATCTATGTCGACAAGGAACATCAGGTCCAGCACGCGCTGCGTCCGCCTCCGCTGAAGCCGCGCAGCAGCACGCTCGGGCGTTTCTTCGGCATCGTCGCCGACCCGCGTGCGTATGCGGCACTGTTCTACATGCTGCTGTCGCTCGCCACCGGCATCTTCTATTTCACCTGGGCGGTGACCGGGATTTCGTTGTCGATCGGCCTGTCGATCCTGATCTTCGGCATCGCGTTTGCGGTGCTGTTCTTCGGCACCGTGCGCGTGCTGTCGCTGGTCGAGGGGCGCATCATCGAGGTCATGCTCGGCGAACGCATGCCGCGCCGCCCGCTGTATTCGGATCGTGACAAGCCGCTGCGCGAGCGCGTCAAGGAGATGTTCACCGATCCGCGCACCTGGTCGACGCTGCTCTACATGCTGTTGATGCTGCCGCTCGGCATCCTCTATTTCACCACCGCAATCGTGGGTTTGAGCGTCTCGATCTCGCTCGCGGTCAGCCCCATCGTCAAGGCGATCACGGGTTGGGGCATCATCAATATCAACGACGACCACTACGCGCCCCCACTCTGGGCGACGCCATTCACGCTGGTGATCGGGGTGTTCCTGTTCGTCGCCCTGCTGCACTTGGCGCGTGGCGTTGGCCATCTGCAGGGTGCGCTGGCCAAGCATCTGCTGGTGAAATCGGCCGCCTGACGAGAGTCGCCAACGACAGCGATGAACGCGGTCTTGCGGGAAGATCGTTCAACGCGTGGCGATGGTGCCGATGATCGCATCGCGCGCGCGCAGGCGCGCCAGGATCGCGGCGCCCGAAGCGCGCAGCGCCGGATCGTCACCGCGACCAAGTTCGTGCAGCAGCGCATCGAGGCAGACGAGTCCGGCGTGGTTCCGGTTTACCTGCAGCCGTTCGATCAGCAGCGCGGTCAACGCGTCGATCTCGAGGAAGCGCACGACATCATCGCGACCGCGTGAGAGCAGGAGCAGCACCGGTTGTGGCGCCGGTTCGTGCGGCCGGAAGTCGGGACCGATCCGGTGCACCGGAAACCGGTACGCCAGCACGCGCGCCAGCGGTGAAACCAGCGGCACGCCGGTCAGTACGTCGCCTTGCGGGTCGTGTGCAATCTTCCCGATATCGTGCTCGTCCAGACTCAGCGCGAGCTCGCTCCATTCGTAGTGCGCGAGTTCGATCAGGAATGGCGGATCACCGGCACCGCTTTCGCTGCGGTCCTCGAGGTGGCGGATGAACTCGCGTGCGATCTCGGTGAACAGCGGTGTGTGCGAACGATGCATGCGATAGAAATCGCGCACGAGTCCACGCCATGCGCTCTCGTCGTGGAGCGTGCGGATCACCGGGAAATTCGCAGCGAGCAGGCTCTCGATGTTGTTGAAGAAGAGCTCGGTGTAGACCGTCATGCGCCGCGGTTCGATATCGGCCGGTCGCGGTGAATTCTCCGGGTCGCGGATATGCGCGGCGAATGCATATTGCAGATCCTGCAGGATCCCGCAGGTCGGGGCGGCGCTTGCAGAGCTCATGGGAACATCACGTCATCCCGACCATGGAGTGGCCGGGATCCGGGCCTAGGGAGGGAAACAACGAGCGGACCTCACGCATCTGCTGCTCGGCCTGGATCGCGCGTACCCTTTCGACTTCGGCGATCAGTTCGGCCAGTGGCGGAAAATTGAAATCGCGTTCGACCAGCGTCGGGCGCACGCCGAAATTCCGGTACGCGCGTGCGAGCAACTGCCAGACTGGATCGATGATCGCGGCGCCGTGCGTGTCGACGAGCAGGTCGGGCGCTTCGACGTAGTGCCCGGCAATGTGCATGTAGGAAACGCGCTCGCCCGGCAACGCATCGAGAAATGCATTTGCGTCATAGCCGTGGTTGACGCTGTTGACGTGGATGTTGTTGACGTCCAGCAGCAGGTCGCAATCAGCCTCGGCGAGCACCGCATTCACGAAATCGATCTCGCGCATCTGCTGGCCTGGCGCGGCGTAGTACGAGACATTCTCGACCGCGATGCGCTGGCCAAGGATGTCCTGGGTGCGACGGATCCGTGCAGCGACCCAGCGCACGGCTTCCTCGGTGAACGGAATCGGCATCAGATCGTAGAGATGGCCATCGTCAGAACAGTAGGAAAGGTGCTCGGAGTAGACCGCGATGCCGTGCGCATCGAGCAATCGGCGGATGCGCGCGAGCAGCGTCTCATCGAGCGGTGCGGGACCGCCGAGCGACAGCGACAGGCCATGGCAGACGAACGGATGGCGTTCGGTCAATGCGCGCAGCGCGCGTCCGAGCTTGCCACCGACGCCGATCCAGTTCTCCGGTGCGATCTCGAGAAAGTCGATCGGTGTATCGCCACCTTGGTCGTGCGCGAAATGGTCCTGCAGCGGGCCCAGGAGGGCCCGCCGCAAGCCAAGTCCGGCACTGTGCGGCGATAAGCGCGGACTCACCGTCATCCGATCAGCCGTGAGCGCCGCAGGAGCCTTCGGCGCCCTTTTCCTTCTTGTCGCCGCCGCAGGAGCCTTCCGCGCCCTTGGTGGCTGCCTTCTTGTCACCGCCACAGGAGCCTTCGGCGCCTTTCTTGTCCTTGTGGTGGCCCTTGTCCATCGCGGCGTGCATCGCGGCGAGTTCGGTCGCGTCGAGCTGGCCATCGCCGTTCTTGTCCCAGGCCTTGAACTGACTCTCGCTGAAACCGCCGGCCTTCGCCTCTTCCATCGACACCTTGCCGTCGCCGTCCTTGTCGAGTTTCGCGACGCCACACCTGCCTTCACCGCATTTGCCTTCGCCGGCCATCGCGAGCATGTAGCCGGAGGCAAGGTCACCGGCCTGGAACGCCGGGCTGGCCGCGGCGAGCTGGCTCAGCGACAGGGAACCGATGAACGCAGCGCCAATCGCGACGCCGAGGGTATTGCCGAACTTGCTGGACATTGGGGTGATCTCCGTGGGTTGAAAACGGGCAGGTTGCCCGTCGGGTTGAGCCGGTGCACCGGCGGTCGTCGTGGAGGCGAACGTTAGGCTCTCTTCGCTGAATGCGTTGTTATCTGACATCACCGGACGGCGATGTTTCATTCCATCCGGCGCGTGAACGCATCGTTGCGTCGATTGCTGCGTCGCAGCGCCCGTCGTCTGTCGACGGGACCGCCGTCTGGTCCGGAATCTTTCAATGGATAAGCGAGCGCCGTAGCAGCGGATGCTCGCGGGCGACCGTCCGCGCCGGTGCAGTCGGGGTGATTCCAGGGATCCAAAAAAAACCCGCCGTCGGAGAGAGGCCGAGCGGCGGGCGCTTGCCAGGAGCCGAGGGAGTTCTCTGTCGAAGCCGTTCGCGACGGCCGCGTCATCGATGGGTCGGTCCTGGAACGGGAGCGTGAACGATCGGCACGGACCGCGCATTCGCTTTCCATGCGTGTTTCATTCCAGATCGATGATCGATGCCTGTACGAGCGAGTGCAGGTCGGCCTTCCGCTGATGCCTTTCGCGATAACGCCGCCGATCGAGTCGGCCCGGACACGCCTCGGACGCAGGGACTCCGATGAACCGCCGCGCCCGGCCTACGGTATGCGCGCGGCGGCCGATACGCCGCCCGGTGCCGACAACTGCAAAAGCGGTGCCGGAATCGTGCGCTCGCCGGCCAGCCCTTGCCGCGCTGGCCGCGCGGCATCCCGATCGGCGCACGGCGGCACACGCCGGTGTGCATCGCGCTTCAGGCACGCTGCTCGCTGTCCGCGAAGGTCATCTGCCGATCCTTGGTGGGCGCATTGGTTGCGGTGTTGGAACGTCCTGATGTCGGCGCGTGGCTACATCGGTCATTCGACTCAAATTGCCATGACTTTGTGAGGCGCGGCTCAGGTCGCGTTCAAGCCGGCCCTGCCGCCCTGGCCGGATGCTCACGAGCGTCCCGCCTCCGGGATTCGTTGCCACTCGATCGGTTCGAAGCGAGCGGAAGGAGCTTGGGCCAGCGGGCGCGCTTCGCGCGCCCTGTCTGCGCTGGCGTCTTGCCGGCATTGGAGGAAGGGGGCTCCTCCTGCCGGTGGCGAAGGGTTCGCCGGCTTGTGTCGCGTCACCGGATTCATTTCGCATCATCGGTTTCATCTGGAGAGCAGTAATGAAAACAAGCAACAACAGGCCGTGGCAGCTCGCAGCCGCGATCGCAACGCTGGTCGCCGCTGCGGGCGCCGGCTCGAATCCCGTGGTGGCAGGTCCCGTACTGGACACCGGCATCGGTCCAGCCGTCGGGCCGGACGACCATGTAGTCCTGGACGGCAAGGGACGTGCCGGCGCGCTACTTCGTGCAATTCCGCGAGGCGCCGCTTGCGCTCTATGACGGCAGTGACCCGCAACTCGCCGCGATCCCGCGCGTGACCAAGACCGACGGGCGCAACAAGCTCGACACCCAAAGTGCCCAGGCGCAGCAGTACGTGGCCCACCTGGCCACGGTCCAGACGCAGCATCTCGGCGCCGTATCGAGCGCACTCGGCCGCGCTGTCACGCCGCTACGCACGATGCGCCATGCGCTCAACGCCGCCGTTGTCGAACTGACAGCGGCCGAGGCAAAGCGCGCTGCCACGGCCGACGGCGTTCTCTCCGTGCGTCCGGTCGGCAGCCATGCGCTGGCGACGGATCTGGGTCCGCAATTCATCGGGGCGACCGCGTTGTGGGCGATCCCGAACGGCATCACCGATGACATCTTCGCCAGCAATTTCGACGGCAACACGCCGCCGTCGAAGTGCAGCGCGGCGCTCGGCGACGGCGTCGTGGTCGGCGACATCGACACCGGCTACAACAGCCTCAGCCCCTCGTTTGCTCCGGTCGACGACACCGGCTATGCGATCACGAACCCGCTGGGCGCAGGTCACTATCTCGGCCAGTGCAGCGTGGCGGGAATCAGCAAGGCGGGGTGCAACAACAAGGTCATCGGCGTCTACGACGAGATCGACGACGGCGTCACCGTGCCATATTCGGTCGAGGACACGCAGGGCCACGGCAGCCACACCGCATCGACGGCGGCCGGTGATTCGCGCTCGGCAACGCTGAACGGATACACCACCCACATCTCGGGCATGGCACCGCACGCGAACCTGGTGGTTTTCTACGGTTGCGCACCGGCGCCGAAGAACTGTCCCGATGACGCGCTGGCCCATGCGGCGGATGACGCCGTGGCCGGTGGCGTCGTCGACGTGATCAACTTCTCGATCAGCGGCGGCTTCGATCAGTGGAACGAGCCGACATCGAAGGCGTTCCTTGCCGCCGAAACGGCCGGCATCTTCATCGCCGCGGCAGGCGGCAACACCAGCGCGTCCACGCCGGCCGCGATCGCGGGCACGGTGAATCACTTCGAGCCGTGGGTCACGACCGTCGCGGCGGCCAACCACACCGGCGGCGCGATCGCGCCGAACATGTCCGTCACCGGACCCGGTACGCCGCCGGCCAACACCCAGAACATCGGACTCACGGAAACCCAGGGCGACACGCCGCTCGCGGCGACCATGCCCGGCACGACGCCGTTCAAGCTGAGTCCGCAATTCCACAATACCGACACGACCGGCACCGATGGATGCGCGGCCTATCCGGCGAACACGTTCCAGAACGCCATCGCCCTGGTCAGGAGCTTGCTCGGCCCGGCGGCGATCGACGTCATCAAGCCGGAAGTGCAGGCGCCGGGCACGAATATCCTGGCCGCGGTCAGCAACGATGGCACCACGAACGGCCCCAATCTCGTCGCGCTGTTCAACGGCACGTCGATGGCGACCCCGCACACCACCGGTGCGGGCGCATTGCTGAGCGGCCTGCATCCCAGCAGCAGGCACGGCCAAGGCCGGCCCGCGCGGGAGGGATGGGAATCCATTGATTCGCGATGGTGCCACTGCGGAGCCGGCAAAAAAAGCGGGTGGCCATTCCCTGAGCTTCTAGCGCATGTTGTCCGCGAGCTCGTGCCGCCGATCTGCAGACGTCATTCCGGTCGGCGCAGTGGGAGCCGATCGATGGAGAGGTTGCCCGATGGAGTGATGAGGTTGAGTCCGCTCGCTGAGCCGCGCCATGACCGGCGGATGGCGCAAAGCCATCCGTCGGACGCTTGCTCTGCTAACAAGGATTTCCAAGGGAAAACAACGCCTTGGAATTCTGTGGAATGAAATGCGAATGAGGTCGGAGCGCGATCGGAACGAGGCAGGAGTGCATGGCCTGCCATCAGGCTGATACCCATTGAGCCACGCTGGTTCGATATGTGTCAGATCGGCGACGCTGTCCAAATTTCATTCAGAACACGTCCATCTTGGGGGTTCCATGCGCAACACCTTGTCCGCCGTTATCGCACTGGCTGTCTGTGGCGTAGCCCACGCCGACGTCGTCACCTTCTCGCCTTTCGACATCAGTCAGATTTCGCCCGCCTCCATCGGCAGGCTCTCGCCCAACGGCGCGTATCTGGTCGGCACGAACAGCACCGGTGCGACGGGCTTCCGTTACAACATGGCGACTCGGCAGGTCGACCTCCTGACGATGGGCGTGTTAGGCGTCAACAGCGCCGGCACGCTGGCGGGTGCTCTCCTCGTCAACGGCGGTACCAGCCAAGGCGGCACCGATACCGGCGCGTATGCACCGATCGGCAGCAACCCGGTCGCGATTTCCAATCCATTGCTCGAAGACTCCGGTGCCTACGGCATTTCCGACGACGGCACCCTGGTTGGCCTGTCCACCACCCACACAGGCATACAGGGCGTTGGTAGCGCCTATGTGTGGAGCGCGGCCGCCGGCATGAAGAAACTGCCGGTCAATCGCACGATTGCGTACTCGCGCGCGAATGGCATCAGCACCGACGGCCATATCATCTATGGCTGGAACGACGAGACCTACGGTTTCCGTACCGGCGTGATCTGGGTGGATGGCGCGCCGCAGGACATCGGCCTCTCGCCGAGTCTGCCCTACGGCGAGGCGGATGGCATTAGCGCGAACGATCAGTTCGTGGTTGGCAGCTATAGCAGCGACATCAATGGCAACTCCGGCGGCTGGCGTTGGAACCGGGCGGACAATTCGGTCCTGTTCATCCCGGACATGGATCATTCGTTCGCCGTTTCCAATGACGGCAAGACCATCGTCGGCAACGCGGGCTTCTTCAACGCGAATTACACCGATCCGCTCACTGCGCTGATCTGGCACGAAGGCGTCGGCACGATGAGGTTGGTGGACTGGATCACCGCCAACGGCGGTACGGTACCGGCCGACTGGAACGTGAATCTCGACGGCGCCGTGCGGGCGCTGTCCAGCGATGCCACATTTGTCGCTGGCTGGTCCGCGAGTTCGACGGCCGCGTCCTACACGGTGCAGGTAACGCCGGACAAGCTGTTCTCGGATGCTTTCGACGGTACCTCGCTCGGTGTCTTCGCGACGCTGTCGCCGAGCACGATCCTCGCGCAGGGCGCACAAGGCGCACCGGCCACGTTGACCATCGACCTCGACAATCCCGGCAAGGCCGACGCGACGCTGACCAGCGATTTCATCGACCAGCTCCCGTTCGGACTGGTCATCGCCGCCACGCCGAACGCCTCCAATACCTGCAGCGCCGATCCGCTGGTCGCGTATGCGGGCTACGACACCATCACGTTGCATGGCGGCGCCGTCATCCCGGCCGGTCGTCACTGCGTGATCTCGATCGCGGTCACCTCGAACCTGAGCGGCACCTACCAGAACGTGATTCCGACAGGTTCGCTGGTGACCTCCGCCGGCCAGAACCGGACGGATTCCAATACGTCGCTTCAGGTGATCCCGGGTGGCAACGGCGTCGTGCATTCGCCCACGCTCAATCACGTGATGGTCGACGCCACTGCCGGTTCGACGATCAACTGGGTCACTGGCGCGATCGACGACGCCGGCCCGAAGTCGGGCCCGTGGGATCTCAACCTGTTTGATGCCAGCGGTGGCCACCTGACCTTCACGACGGTCAAGACGAACATGGATGGCCTGGCGGTTGACACCGGCAACAACGTGATCGTGATGCATCCCGGCGACGTGGTCGGACCGTCGACCTACTTGACCTACGGTTCCACCGCATTCCTGACCTCGCCCGCGTGGCTGGCCGGCGTGGATGGCTATGTCGGCTTCCGTTTCCAGTGCGACAAGCCCCGTCAGGTCAATCAGGTCGCAGGTGGCTTCTGCTATGGCTACGCTCGCGTGCAGACCACGGCGGGTACCACGGGCTATCCGGTGACGCTCGTCAGCTACGCCTTCGATGGCGACGGCAGGGCGATCACGGTGGGGCAGTAAGGCCCTCGCGGCGGCGATCCGACGATCGCCGCCGCATACCAGTCCCTCAAGCGCCGTTCACCTGCTCTCGGACGGCGTCTTTTTGGGTCGGGGCGTGTTGTGTGAAAACGGAAGCCGTTGTCCGGAATTTCGCAGTGAAGGCTCACGCTGGGGGAGTCGGCTAGTCGCGCGACACGTTCGCGGGTCGATCGATCAGCAAAGCGGGCAACGCACGCTCTCCGGCCAGGCTGCGCGCGCGCGCCAACGCATTTTCGGCGCCGGTCCGTTGTCCGACCGCGTTATACAGCCGGGCTTGCAGCAGGGCGCACGCGAAATCACGGTCGGTCCAGCGAGCGATTCGCGCGATGACCTGATTGGCAAGATCGAGTCGACCGTCTTTGATCAGCGCATTGCCGAAGGACTCGACGACTTCGGCGAGATCGTCCGGAACGTCCCAGTGTTCGGCGGCCTCAAGCGCTGCGCCATAGGCCTTGTCGGCTTCGTCGGTTCGATGCAGGTCGCGCGCGTGTTCCGCGCCGGCCAGCGCGGCATACAAAACCGGCGGCGATGCCGGCTGCATCGTCGTGGCCCATTGCGAAAACTCGCGAACCTGGGAGGTCGCCTCGTCGACATGGCCACCGGCTTGCAACGCGCGTGTCAGCACGCGCCATGCGCGCGCACGCTCGTGCTGCTCATCGACGGTTTGCAGCGCGGCCACCGCAATCCGAGCCTCCTTTTCAGCCGTCACGGCGTCGCCGGCAGCCAGCGCCAACTGCGCGCGCGTGGACGCGATATCGCCGGGCAGGCCGGCATGTTTGCCTTGTGCGACGTCGGTTTTCAGCTTGTCTAGCAGGTGGATCGCTTCGGCGATGCGGCCGTTCGCCGCGAGCGCGCGAGCGCGCTGCACGCCGAGCGTGGCGCGAATGTGAGCGTTGTCGCGCTGGTCGAACTGCGCGTCGATCGCATCGGCGGTCACCAGTGCGCCAGCCGGATCGAGCAGGGCCAATTGGGCCTTGACCTCGGCGGCGACGGTGAGGAGGCGCCCGGTCACCGCGCCGAAAAGTCGGAAGCATTCAGCCGCGCGCTGCAACAGCGGCAAGCCTTCCGCCGGTCGGCCGCGAACGACGTCGAGCGCGCCTTCGTTCGCATCGACGCGCGCCAGCGCGAGCGTGTCGCCGGCGAGGTCGAGCTGCACGCGCGCCCGCGCCAGCGCATCGCTTGCCTGCGCGTAGCGGCCGAGATTCATGAACGCGCCGGCAAGTCCGGTATAGATCTCGCCGAGTTCGGCTGGCTGGTTGTCGCGCAGCCGCAGCGTCAAGGCTTCGGAAAAAAGGGGTTCGGCGTCAGCGCTCCGATCTTCCTGCACGTCGATGGAGGCCAGCGCGTACAGCGCGCGGGCACGCAGGGCCGGATCGCGTTCGGCGGGAACTTCGCGCAGCAGCGCACCCAGATGGGTACGCGCCAAATCGAACGCGCCCGTTCGCCACTCGATCCGCGCCAACACGAGACGCACGGCAGGCAGTTCGCGCTGGGCCGGTGGCACGGCGTCCATCACGCGCTTGGCACCCGCGAAATCCGAACCCAGCAGCGCATCGGCGCGTTGCAGCAACTGGTCGGTGGTGGGCATTGCGGAGCCTTGTTCGTGTGGCGGTGATTTGCCGAGCGCGAGCAGCAACCGATCAGTGGCGGAATCCGCGGCGACCACCACATCGGCGCCGACGCCTTCGACCAGCCGTGTCGAGCGATCGCCTTCGTGGACGTCCAGTTGCACGCGCCAGCCCGTCGCTGTCCTGATGGCTTGTGGCAGCACCACATAGCGCGCGCCGGTCGCGGCGCGCACGCTGGTATCGGGAATCGTCGCGGTCTGGGGCAAGGCGCGCGTCAGCGCCACGACGTTGCTGCTCGGCACGACTGCAAAGCCGGCGAGATGCAGGCGGCGTCCGATCTGGTCCATCAGGCCGAGCCGCAGCCAGAACCAGTCGTCACCGGCGCTATGCGAGACAGGCATCACAGCGACGGTGCCATCCTGACTCGGGATGCTCGCGCCCCGTTCGGCCACTGCCGCCTGCTCAGGCGTTCGCTCCTGCGACGGCGATCCGGGGCGATCCGGTTTGTCGCCGCGCCATGCGTGGATCGCAGCCAGCGTCATAGCGAGGGCCGCCAGCGTAACGGCGACCACGCCACCAGTCCGCGCGACCGATGACCGACGAGGCGGTGGCGATGGCGGCTCACTCAGTCGCATCTCGTCGTCCGTGGCCGCGGGGATGGGCGGGGCGGGCGCAGCCACCTCCGGCACCAGCGCGGGTTTGTGCACAGGCGCAGTGGCGGGAGAGTGAGCGGTTTCGATCGACGTCTCGGCGATCCAGCGATAGCCGAAGCGGCGCACGGTGCGGATCGCGGGCTGTTCCTGACTGGTGTCTCCGATCGCGCGACGGGCTTTCAGCACGGTCTGGCCAAGCTGGGTGTCGCTGACGTTGGCGCGGCCCCACACCGCGGCGATCAATTCGTCGCGGCTGACCGCGCGCTCGCGGTTCTCGATCAGGTAGATCAGGCAGTCGAACACCTTGGGTGACAGTTCGACCACCTTGCCGTCACGACGCAACTCACGCGCAGCGGTATCGGCGCTGCAACCCAGAAATTGATATTGCTCGGAATTCATTGGCGGAAGGGTAGTCTGTGGTGAAGCGCGGCGCCATGTCCGCAAAGCAGGACATTCGCGGCTGCTCGGCGATGGGGCGCGTGCACGTGTGACAAAGGGCGCGCCAATAAATATGGGGCGTAGCAACACGCTCCTCTTGTTTCCTGACAGTGCGGTCACGAAGAACGCCGATCCGTGCGGGGCGCTGATTGCCGGGGCCACGATCTGCAGCAGTTCTCCGGGTTCTCGCCTGTAGTCGCGAGCTGTTCCGCAGGCCCGCACGTTGCAGGTTCACGTCGTGCCAATGCCGCCCGCTGAAACTGTCATGACATTGTCAGGGGCGTTTGATGTTGCCCATGCCCACGGGGATGAGACTCGCGAAGGTCCCGGAAGGGGGACTCACGACCATAGCTACTTCATCGGTGCGAGGGGAATGAAACGACACACTGCAGGCACCGCATTGCGGGCCCTGTCCCTGATGGCTCTCGCCGGCTGTGCAAACGCAGTCTGGGCACAGACGGCCCCAGCGAACGACACGTGGACCAACGCGATCCAGATCAACAATCCGGCTGCGCCCGTTGCGCTCACGCCGGCGACGCCGCACAGCGGCACGGTGGCGAACGTCAATCTCGCGACCGTGGATGCCACGGATCCGATGATCACCTGCAAGAACGTGACATTCGTCAACCCGGCTCCCGCGGCGTTCAATGCGGCAGAGGGCCAGATGGCCGACACGGTCTGGTACACGTACACGACCGGTGCTGCCGTCGAGTACGTGAACATCAAGGCGACCGAGGCGAGCTTCACCGTCGCGGGGTTCGACCCGGTGATCGCCGTGTGGACGGGAACGCCGACGTCCGGTTTCCGGATGGTGACCGGCGGCTGCAACGACGACGGCTTGCCGGCCAGCACCAACAACAACTTCGCGCGCATCGCCGGCCTGAGGCTGCAGCCGAACACGACCTACAGCATCGAGGTCGCGTTCAATCCGGGCACGACACCGTCGGCCACCTCGGTGTTGAAGATCGATATGGCGGCTGCGACCCGGATCGTCGTCGACACGACCGCCGACCCGGTGCCAGTCAACTTCAGCGGCTGGACGACACCGGCGGGATCCAACCCTGCGCAACCACGGCCCGTTCGCGAACACCGCTCGTGTCTGCAGACGAGCGAGCGGTACGGGAGATTGCGCGTCAGCTACTGGCTGAGCGATTCACGTGGCCAAAGCCCCCGGCTTTGTCGTGAAGCACTCAGCCCGCGATCAGCCACGTTGCGAGGCCGAGGAACAGGCCAAGGCTGGCGACGTCGGTGGCCTTGGTCAGGAAGATGCTTGATGCAGTCGCCGGATCGGCGCCGAGGCGTTTCAGGATCTGCGGCACGCCAGCGCCGACGATCCCTGCCAGCACACAGCTGCCGGTGAGTGCGGCGAACGTGATCACTGCGAGCACGAAGGCCTGCGGATGGCCCTGGTAGCGCGCGAGTGCCAACATCGCGAGCGCGGCGACCAGGCCGGTCAGCGCGCCGTTGAGGAATCCCAGCCAGGCCTCCTTGGCGAGCAGGATCCAGCCGCGACCCGGCTTCAGCTCGCCGAACGTGAGGCCGCGCAGGGTGACCGCGAGCGCCTGGCTGCCGGTGTTGTTGCACTGGTCCGACAGCACCGGCAGGAACACCGCGAGCAGCACGATGTGATTGATCGTGTTCTGGAACGAACCGACCACGGTCGCGGTGATGAACGTCGTCAGCAGGTTGATCTGCAGCCACGGATTGCGGAAGCGCAGGCTGCGCAGCCAAGGCGTCGCCAGTCGCTCCTCCTTCTCGACGCCGACCATTGCGCCCGCCTGGGCGCTGATCTCGAACGCCTGCTCCTCGAACAGCACGGCACCGCGCACGATGCCGATCAGGCGGCCGTCGGCATCGCTGACGGGATACACCGGATAGTGCCGGCGCACGACCTCGCGCATCGCGTCGATCACTTCCGTGTCGGGCCGCAACGCGAACGGCCGCACGATCATGATGTCGGCCAGACGCTGCCCGGGCTGCGCGAACGCGAGTTCGCGGAACGCGACCAGTCCGATCAGGTGGCGTTCGCCGTCGATCACGAACACGTAGGTGACCAAGGTATGCGAGACGATCGGGCGCAGAGTCTGGATGACTTCGGTCACGGTCGCATCGGGCGGGAACACGGCGGGCGGCGGTTCCATCAGGCGGCCGATCGAACCTTCCGGCCAGTGCTGCCCGCTCAGCCACTGGCCATCCTCGCCCTGGCCGGCTGCGAACGCGATCTGCCGACGGCGTTCCGGACCGAAGCGATCCATGATCGCGACGGCACGCCCCGGGCCGAGCCCGTGCAGCAAGCGCGCGATGGCGGGGTTCGGCAATGGGGCGAGGCGCGTGACGGTGCCGTCGGCATCGAGTTCGCGGAGTTCGTCGATCGTCACGTTGTCCTGTTGCATCGCGGAACCCCTGGTCGGCGGCGCGATGCTATCTGATGCCTGGCCGCGCATATAGCGTTCGGCACGGCAGTGCTGGCGTGGCATCGCCATCTCATCGGAGGTGTGCCGGATCCGCCATTCATGGCATCTTTACCATGCGGGGACGACCATGCCCGTCTGCAAACCAACCAAGGGAATCCTGCGATGAGAAATCATTTCGTGTCGATGGTGCTGGCGGGGATCGCGGTCGTGACGATGGCCGGCTGCGTCGCGACGCCACCGCGTGCGAGGTACAGCTATGACGATTCCTATTATCAGCGGCGGGCGGAGTATGACTGCTCGCGGTGCGGCGTGATTCGCGACGTCAGCCAGGTCTATGTGCGCGAGAATTCAACGGGCGGTGGCGGCGCCGTGCTTGGCGCGATCATCGGCGGCGTGCTCGGCAATACGCTTGGCCACGGACGCGGGCGGACAGCCACGACGGTCGCCGGCGCAGTCGCCGGCGGCTTCGCCGGCAATGCGATCGAGCGCAACAGCAACGATCGTGGCGATCGCCCCGCGTGGCAATTCAACGTGAGGCTCGACAACGGGCAATGGGCGACCGTGACGCAGTGGGACAACGACGACCTGCGTCCGGGCGATCGCGTGATGATCCGTGACAATCACCTGATGCGCCTGCGCTGATCAATCGGCACCGACTTCCGGCCGCGGGTGCGTGCGTGGCAGTCCGTGGAAAGACGAACGGCGGAGGCTTTGGCCTCCGCCGTTTTCGTGTACGCCGGATCTCAGTGTATGCGGCGATACGAAGCCGCAGCGTGAACGCCAATCCAGTTTGGCCGGATCAATGCGATCCCGGATGAATCGCATCAATTAATACGATAGAAGTTGTGCGCGCCGATCGTTGCCAGCGGCGGCCCCTTGATCCAGGCCGGCGACACCGAGTCGACGACGACGAAATGATCGGCATTCGGCACGACGAACTTGCGCTGCTTGATCGGCAGCGACCACATCTCGATCGTGCGACCGGCGATCTTCCACGCCGTCTGCCACGCTTCTGGACTGTCCAGCACGAAGTTCTCCTTCGTCGTCGCCGTCGCGAACTGGCCGGGTGCGCGTACGACATCGCACACGGTCGTTCCCCAGCGTCCGGTTTCGCGGCGACGCATCGCGACCTCGGCGACGGCCATCTGCCCGACCTTCGATTCGCTGCGGGCTTCCAGATAGACCGTCGTCGCCAGGCAGACCTGGTCCGACGCGGGTTGCGGCAATGCGGATGCCAGCCACAACAGGAAAGCGAGTTTCATTTTTCACCTCTCATTCACGACAGCACAGCCCGAGGTTCGAGCCATCACGCGGTTTTGAAAGCGCCGCATGGGTTCCGGGTGCAAGGAGCGCACCGCGTGTACCTGTTCCATCGATGTGATTGCAAAGTGTGGCGTGCGCGCGAAAAGGTTCGCGCTCGTCAACGCCTGCCGGTCGCGTCTGCCGCCCCGGCAGTCGTCCCGACGTTTGTACTTCGTGCCGACGCTATCTGCGCGGCGTGGATCGCGGCGCCTCGTTGCGGCGCGATCAAGATGATTCATTACACACAAAAACGCCCTGACTGAGCAGGGCGTGGATGTGGAGCCTACGCGATCGGAGCGGGCGTGTCGCTGAACGAGCGATCCTCGTTCAGTTTCCCGTAAGGAAGCCTTCGGTCAGGAATTTCACAAACGGCAGCGCGTGCAATTTTTATTAGTGCGCAACGTATATTTGTTTCTATTGAAACAATTCGACACGAGAGCCGGTCGCAGTGACAAGCGAGGAGGGCGACGACGACGTCGACTCCAGCACCGCAAGCGCCGCACTCGTACCGTCGCGCTCAGCAGCGGAGTAGAGCACCTGGCCGACCGCGCGGCCGGCCTCGCCGAGGATCGCCATGCCGGGTGGAGGCGGCGCGCCGTGCACGCGCAGGCGCTGCGAATGACGCTTGTTGCCGCCGCGGAAATGAAGGCGTGCGGCGACTTCCTGTCCCGGGTAGCAGCCCTTGTCGAAACGGATCGCGTCGACGCTCTCGAGGTCGAGCGCCTGCGGCACGAACTCGCCGCTCAGCTCCGGCGCGAGCAGCGGCAGGCCGGCCTCGATATCGGCGAGCCGCCATCGACTCAAGGCTTCGGGGTCAGCTGATGAGGCGTGTGTGGGCGCGATCCACGCGATGCGATCCGGAGTACCTGGCTGCCGCAGCAGCTGGCCGCCGTCGTGTGCAATGACCTCGTGCGGTTGCAGCGCAGTCGGCACATCGGCCCTCTCCATTGCATGCAGCGTCCAACTCCGCGTCTCGAGTTTTACGGCGGCACGGAACACGAAGCGCGCGAGCGCCTCGCGCATCGGCTCGGCGCCACCGAGCGGCAGCCACGCGAGCAGGCACGACGGTTCAGGGTGGAGCAGCGCGAAAAACGACCGCACGCGTCCCTGCGCGTCGAGCCAGGCGCTCCACTGCCAATCGCCGGCGGCGAGTGCCTTCACGTCGCTGGTGAATTGCGCGTGCGCGAAGGAGGTCGCGTCCGCGCCCGAGAGTGCGAGAAGTTCGGCAGGGCAGAGCGGAGCGGGCATGAAGGTTCGATAGGTGAAGGACGATTCTTCACTCTAGCACCCGCGGGAATGTGCCCCGCGCAGGCGTCGGCAGCGTGCGGGAGTCGGCGGCGGCCGGATTCACACGCGCTCCGTGGTTGTCTCGATGCGTGACTGGGTTTAACCTTTGCGCCGCATCGCACCATGTCCGAATCCAGACCTTCCCCCGCCGAGCAGCAGACGCCACCGACGGCCAGCGTCCCGCCCGACGCGCCGGCGGAGTCTGCGGTCGAGATCGGTGGACGCACGTCGGGTCTTGATCCGACGCGATACGGGGATTGGGAAAAGAACGGCCGCTGCATCGATTTCTGATGCGAGCCGCGCGTCGTCGCGCGGCGCGGTGAGACTCAACTTTCGTCAGCACGAGCCAGCCATGCCAGCCACTGCGCGACCTTTGTCACCGCACCTCTCGATCTACCGCTGGCAGATCCAGATGGTCACCTCGATCGTGCATCGTGCGACCGGCGTAGCGCTTGCCGCCGGCACGATCCTGCTTGTCGTCGCGCTGCTCGCGCTGGCCTCGGGGCCGGATGCCTACGCCGACGTAAGCGCGTTTTGCACATCATGGATCGGGACCATCCTGCTGTTCGGCTGGACCTGGGCGCTCGCATTCCATCTGCTCAACGGCATCCGTCATCTGCTGCAGGACGTCGGATTCGGCTACCTGCCGGTGCAGTTCGTGCGCAACGGCTGGATCGTCAGCATCGGCAGCTTCGTGCTGACCGCACTGGTCTGGGCGTGCGTAGTCGCACAGCGGGGTGGCGCATGAGCACGCAGCTGCGTACACCGCTGAAGAATGCGGTCGGGCTCGGTTCCGCGAAGCACGGCGTGCATCATTTCATCGTGCAGCGCCTGACCGCGGTTGCGCTCGCGATTCTCTCCCTCTGGTTCATCTGGACCGTACTGACGCTGTTGCACCTCGACTATGCCGGCGCGCATGCGCTGATCGCGCAACCGTTCAACGCGGTGCTGATGCTAGCCTTCGTGGTTGCCGTGTTCTGGCACGCGCAGCTCGGTCTGCAGGTCGTGATCGAGGACTACGTGCATACGCCGGGACTCGCCCTGCTGTCGCAGGTCGTGGTCAAGTTCCTGTGTTTCCTCGGCGCCGCCGCGAGCGTGCTTGCCGTTCTCCGCATCGCATTGGGACGCTGATCGATGGAAAGCTACAAGATCCAGGAACACAAGGTCGACATCGTCGTCGTCGGCGCCGGCGGCGCAGGTTTGCGCGCGACCTTCGGTCTCGCCGCGACCGGCCTGCAAACCGCCTGCATCACCAAGGTGTTCCCGACGCGCTCACACACGGTCGCGGCGCAGGGCGGCATCTCGGCCGCGCTCGGCAACATGGGCGAGGACGATTGGCGTTTCCACTTCTACGACACGATCAAGGGTTCCGACTGGCTCGGTGACCAGGACGCGATCGAGTACATGTGCAAGGAGGCGCCGGCCGCGATCATCGAGCTCGAGCACTACGGCGTGCCGTTCTCGCGCACTGACGAGGGCAAGATCTACCAGCGCCCGTTCGGCGGCATGACCACGCACTACGGCAAGGGCACCGCGCAGCGCACCTGCGCCGCCGCGGACCGTACCGGCCACGCGATCCTGCACACGCTGTACCAGCAGTCGCTGAAGCATGATGCGCGCTTTTTCATCGAATACTTCGCGCTCGACCTGATCTTCGACAGCGAAGGCGTCTGCCGCGGCGTGCTCGCGCTCGACATGTCCGAAGGCACCTTGCACCTGTTCCGCGCGCACGGCGTCGTGCTCGCGACTGGCGGCTACGGCCGCGCCTACTTCAGCGCGACCTCGGCGCACACCTGCACCGGCGACGGCGGCGGCCTCGCGCTGCGCGCCGGCTTGCCGATGCAGGACATGGAGTTCGTGCAGTTCCACCCGACCGGCATCTACGGCTCGGGCTGCCTGATCACCGAAGGCTCGCGCGGTGAGGGCGGTTACCTCACGAACTCGAAAGGCGAGCGCTTCATGGAGCGCTACGCGCCGAACGCGAAGGATCTCGCCTCGCGCGACGTGGTCAGCCGCTCGATGACGATCGAGATCCGCGAGGGCCGCGGCGTCGGCGAGCACAAGGACCACATCAACCTGAACCTGATGCACCTCGGCGCCGAGGTGCTGCACGAGAAGCTGCCGGGCATTTCCGAATCCGCGCGCATCTTCGCCGGCGTCGACGTGACCAAGCAGCCGATCCCGGTGATTCCAACCGTGCACTACAACATGGGCGGCGTGCCGACCAACTACCACGGCGAAGTCGTGCGCAAGGTTGGCAATGATCCGGATGCAGTGGTGCAGGGCCTGTACGCGATCGGTGAGGCGGCGTGCGTGTCGGTGCACGGTGCCAACCGGCTCGGGTCCAATTCGCTGCTCGACCTCGTCGTGTTCGGCCGCGCAGTCGCGCAGCGCTGCGCGGCGACGATCAAGCCGGGCCAAGCGCACAAGGAACTGCCGACCTCGATCTGCGACAAGGCGCTGGCGAATCTCGACCGCCTGCGCAACGCGAACGGCTCGACACCGACCGCGGACATCCGCATGGCGATGCAGAAGACCATGCAGGCCGACGCGGCCGTGTTCCGCACTGCGGACACGCTGCAGGAAGGCTGCGCGAAGATGGACCAGGTGTTCGCGTCGTTCGACGACGTGAAGGTGTCCGATCGTTCGCTGGTCTGGAACTCGGATCTGATCGAGACGCTGGAACTGCAGAACCTGCTCTACAACGCGGTCGCGACGATCAACTCGGCCGAGCAGCGCCACGAGAGCCGTGGCGCGCACGCGCGCGAGGATTTCCCGGATCGCGACGACACCAACTGGATGAAGCACACGCTGGTCAATGTCGACGAAAAGGGCAAGTGCGCGTTCGACTTCAGGCCGGTGCACATGAATACGTTGACCACCGACGTCGAAGCGGTTCCGCCGAAGAAACGCGTGTATTGAAGGCCGGGAATGGAGAATCGGGAATTGGGAATCGGAAGGAGCCGGTACCCACGCAGTCCCACTTCAAAGCTATTCCCGAATCGCTATTCCCTATTCCCGGTTTTCCGACAATGGCCGAATTCACTCTTCCCAAGAACTCCAAGATCAAGGCCGGCAAGCACCATCCCGCCATGGCCGAGGCGAAGAACATCCGCACGTTCCGCGTCTACCGCTGGAGCCCGGACGACGGCGAGAATCCGCGTGTCGACACCTACGATGTCGACATGTCGACCTGCGGGCCGATGGTTCTCGACGCGCTGATCAAGATCAAGAACGAGATCGACCCGACCTTGACGTTTCGCCGCTCCTGCCGCGAGGGCATCTGCGGCTCGTGCGCGATGAACATCGACGGTACGAACACGCTCGCCTGTACCAAGGCGATCGGGGATTGCCCGTCCGGCGACGTGAAGATCTATCCGCTGCCGCACATGCCGGTGGTCAAGGACCTTGTCCCCGACCTCACGCACTTCTACGCGCAGTACGCGTCGATCAAGCCGTGGATCCGAACCGAGACGCCGCCGCCGCCGGACAAGGAGCGCCTGCAGTCGAAGGAAGACCGCGCCAAACTCGACGGTTTGTACGAGTGCATCCTGTGCGCCTGCTGTACGACGTCCTGCCCGAGCTACTGGTGGAACAGCGACCGCTACCTTGGTCCGGCCGTGCTGTTGCAGGCCTATCGCTGGATCGTCGATTCGCGAGACGAGGACACCGGGGCGCGCCTCGACGAGCTCGAGGATCCGTTCAAGCTCTATCGCTGCCACACGATCATGAACTGCGCGCGGACTTGTCCGAAGGGACTCAATCCCGCCAAGGCGATCGCCGAGGTCAAGAAGCTGATCGTCGAGCGCGTCGGCTGAGGCGCGCCAGGCAATGACGGACGCGCGCGCGATCTTCTGGCCGGCCGTCGCGCTGGCGCTGCTGACTCTGATCGTCTGGCTGCGCCTGTTCGTCGTGCGCATCGCAGAGATGTACCGCCTGCGTATCCATCCGCAGAGTGTCGCCACGTCGGCGCGGGCAGCAGAGCGGTTTGTCGATACGCGCGCGGCCGACAATTTCAGGAACCTTTTCGAGCTGCCCGTGCTGTTCTACGTGGCGCTCGGCATCGCATTTGCGATCGTCGCAGTCGACGCGCCGATGCTGATGCTCGCCTGGCTGTTCGTCGCCTTGCGTGTCCTGCACAGCCTGATCCACTGTAGCTACAACCGCGTCATGCATCGTTTCGGCGTCTATGTCGCGAGCGGAATCGTGCTCTGGATGCTCTGGGGCTGGCTGGCCTGGCATCTGTTGCGATGAGCACGGAAGCCCGCTTGCGCTGGCGTGCGCGTCGCGGCACGCGCGAACTGGATCGGCTCCTCGGCTGGTGGCTGGACGAGTGCTATCCGCAAGCCAGCGTCGAAAGACGCGCCGGCTTCGATGCGCTGCTTGATTGTCCGGACCCGGATCTCTGGGACTGGCTGACCGGGCACGCTGCACCCGTCGAGCCGCACTTCGCCGCGATCATCGATGAAATCCGCGCCCACCATCGCGTTTGACTACAGGCCCTCGCGCCGGATCGGCGCTGCGGCCGCAGCGGTCTGCGTGTGCGCCGTACTTGCTCCCTGGTTGAGCGGCTTGCCGTTGCCTGCGCGCGTGATGCTGTCGCTGTTCGCGCTGGCAGCCGGCTCTCACGCGCTGTGGCGTTTCCTGCATCCGCCGTTCCGGCGCGCTGCGTTCCGAGAGTCCGGCTGGCTGCTGGTCGACACGCGAGGCGAGGAGCATCCGGCGCTGCTGGAGTCGCATGCGCATCTCGGCGCGCTGCTCGCACTCAGCCTCCGGTACGCACCGCGCGCGCGCTTCCGTGTGCTGCTGGCACCGGACAATCTCGATGCGGGGTCGCGGCGGCGCCTGGTCGCGATGCTCGCGCGCGCCGAAGTCGTACAGGCCGGCTAGCCTTCTTCGCTTGCCGGCGCACGGCGCTTGCGGCACTCTCGCCGCGGTTCATGGTCGCAGTCTCGTTGCAGCCGACCGACAAGGATTCCTCCGCCCGCATGTTCCGTCCTCTCGAAGTCTTCATCGGCCTGCGCTACACGCGCGCCAAGCGGCGCAATCATTTCATCTCGTTCATCTCGCTGGTCTCGATTCTCGGTATCGCGGTCGGCGTGACCGCGCTGATCACCGTGATCTCGGTGATGAACGGTTTCGACAAGGAACTCAAGGAGCGCATTCTCGGCATGGTCGCGCACGCGACGATCGAGGGCGTGGACGAAACCGTGCGCGACTGGCCGCAAGCGCTGAAGCTCGCGAAAGAGAACGGGCACGTGCTCGGCGCCGCGCCCTATGTCGAACGCCAGGCGATGCTGCAGGGCACACGCGTCAGCGGCGCGATCATCCGCGGCGTGATGCCGGCTCTGGAGCCCAAGGTCTCCGACGTCGATCAGCATATGCGCAAGGGCAGGCTGGACGATCTCGTCGCCGGGCATTTCGACATCGTGCTCGGCAGCGAACTCGCGATGACGCTCGGCGTCGACGTCGGCGATCTCGTCACGGTGTTTGCGCCGGAATTCAGTGCGACGCCGATCGGCGCGATTCCGCGCATGAAGCGCTTCACCGTGGTCGGCATCTTCGAGGTCGGCATGCAGGAATACGATTCCGGCCTCGCCGTCGTGAACATGCAGGACGCACAGACGCTGTACCGGCTCGATGGTCCGACCGGCATTCGCCTCAAGCTGGACGACATGTTCCAGGCGTATCCGATCGGCCGGGACCTGGCCCGCAACCTCGGCAGCCAGTATTACCGCATCACCGACTGGATGCAGGGCCACAGCAACTTCTTCAAGGCGGTCGCGATGGAGAAGAAGGTGATGTTCCTGATCCTTTCGCTGATCGTCGCGGTCGCCGCGTTCAATCTCGTCTCGACACTGGTCATGCTGGTCACCGACAAGCAGGCCGACATCGCGATCCTGCGCACGCTCGGCCAGAGCCCGAACAGCATCATGGGCACATTCATGGTGCAGGGCATCCTCGTCGGCACGCTCGGCATCGCGCTTGGCGTGCTGTTCGGCGTGCTGCTGTCGCTGAACCTCTCCGCGATCGTGCACTGGATCGAGCAGACCTTCCACGTGACGTTTCTGTCGCCGGACGTCTACTACATCAGCGAGTTGCCGAGCGACCTGCATTGGCCGGACGTGATCTGGATCACCGTCACCGCGTTCGCGTTCTGCACGCTGGCGACGCTGTATCCGGCCCGGCGTGCGGCGAAGACCGAGCCGGCGGCGGCGCTGCGGTATGAGTAGCTCGGAATCGGGAGTTGAGAATGGTAAGAGCGCGCAGCTGCGACATCCCTAGTGGTATCACCCCTGCGGAAACCTGCGGGTCCGCCGTTTGCGATTCCCGATTCCCGATTCCCGATTCCCAGCCATGAACGACATCGTCCTCAGCGCCGACAAGATCGCCAAGACCTACCAGGAGGGCAGCCTGCGCACCGATGTGCTCAGCGAGGTGAGTCTGTCGATACGCCGCCACGAGACCGTCGCGATCATCGGCGCGTCGGGCACAGGCAAGAGCACGCTGCTGCACATTCTCGGCGGCCTCGACGCGCCGAGCGCCGGGGAGGTCGTCGTCGAGGGGCAGACGATGTCGCGCCTGTCCGACTGCGCGCGTGGAGAGTTGCGCAATCGCTCGCTCGGCTTCATCTACCAGTTCCATCACCTGCTGCCGGAATTCACAGCGGTCGAGAACGTCTGCATGCCGCTGCTGATCCGCGGCACTGCGATCGGCGAGGCGCGCGAGCGCGCGGTCGCCTTGCTCGAACGGGTCGGGCTCGGCGCGCGGCTCGAGCACAAGCCGGGCGAACTCTCCGGTGGCGAGCGCCAGCGTTGCGCGGTCGCGCGTGCGCTGGTCGCGCGGCCGGCCTGCGTGCTCGGTGACGAGCCGACCGGCAATCTCGACGAGAAGAACGCGGCGCAGGTCTACGACCTGATGCTCGAACTCAATCGCGAGATCGGCACCGCGCTGGTGCTGGTTACGCACGACCACAGGCTTGCGGCGCGCGCGGACCGGATACTCGAACTTTCGGGCGGCGCCCTTCACCCAATCGGGAAGGCGATGTCAGCATGAACACGACCTGGTAGGAGCGGCTCAGCCGCGATGCCTTCCAGGTCCTCCCCTTGAGAGAGATGGTGTTCATCCGCTTCGAAAGCATCGCGGCTGAAGCCGCTCCTACGGGTTGCGACGGTATTGCTGGAAGGAATACGTGGGCAAGGAGCCGACAGCACGAACACTGCACACGCCACTCCTCGGTATCGCCAGTGCAATCGCGTTGCTGTTCGGCGTGCTTGCCGTGCACGCGCTACCGGGGTTGCCGCCACACTGGCTCGATGCCCTGCTCGGGGCGGTTGGATGCGCGGCGCTGTGGCATCCGCGCCTGCGCATTCCGGCGTGCGTGCTGATCGGCTTCGCCTGGTGCGCGTTCCGCGCTGACGTCGCGCTCGATGAGCGTCTGCCACGCGAACTCGAAGGGCGCGATTTCACGGTCACCGGCGTGGTCGACCAGCTACCGGTCGAGCGCAGCGATGCGACACGCTTCGTGCTGCGCATCGAACATGCCGAGCTCGATGGCGCCGAGGTCCCGCTGCGTGGCCGCGCGCGCCTGTCATGGTACGACGGTGCGCCTGACGGTCTCGATGCATGTAGCCGCTGGCAACTGCGCTTGCGCCTGAAGCGGCCGCGCGGACTCGTCAATCGCGGCGGTTTCGATTCGGAACGCCAGGCGCTCGAGCGCGGTATCGCCGCGGTCGGTTACGTGCGCGACGCGGATTCGAACCAACGCCTCGGTGAACGGCGTTTCTGCGTCGACCGGCTGCGCGAGCGCATCTCACACGGCATCGCCGAACGGGTCGCCGATCCGCACGATGCCGCGCTATTGCAGGCGTTCGCGGTCGGCGACACGCGCGGGCTCGACCAGGGCGATTGGGAAGTCGCGCGCGCAAACGGCATTCCGCACCTGATTGCGATCTCCGGTTTCCATGTCGGTGTCGCCGCCGCGTTCGGCGCGCTGGCGATCCAGCTGCTGTGGTGGTTGTGGCCGCGGCTCGGTTTGCACATCGCGTTCCCGATCGCGCAGGCGCCGGCTGCATTCGCGACTGCGGCGCTGTACGGGCTCCTCGCCGGTGGCAGCCTGCCGACCGTGCGCACCGTTGCGATGATCGGTGTGGTCACGCTGACCCGGTTCGGCCGGCGCGCAAGCGGTGGCCCGCATGCGCTCGCGCTTGCGCTGCTGGCGATCCTCGTCGCCGATCCGCTGGCGACGCTGGCGCCGGGTTTCTGGCTTTCCTTCGTCGGCGTCGCGTTCCTGATGTTGTGCCTGACACGCGGACACGGCTTCTTCGGTTTTCTGCGCGAACTCAGCGTCGGCCAGTTGGTGATGACGGTGTCGCTGCTGCCGTTGACGGTCTGGTTCTTCGGCGAGGCCTCGCTGGTCGGCGCGTTGTCGAACCTGATCGCGGTGCCGCTGATCAGCTTCGTGATCGTGCCGTTGTGCTTGCTCGGGATACTCGGCCTGCTGACGGTGCCCGTGCTGGCGATGCCGGTGCTGATCGGCGCCGGCTGGCTCGCGCATGCGCAATGGTGGCTGCTCGAACAGATGGCGACCTGGCCCGGCGCCCATTGGTATCTGCCTGAAGTCACGCCGTGGGCGCTGTTGCTGGCGACGTTCGGAGCTGCATGGATGTTCCTGCCGCGCGGCGTGCCGTTGCGGGGGCTCGGCACGCTGCTGTTCCTGCCCTTGCTGCTGCCTGACCGGCCACTGCCGCCGCCCGGCGCGTTCGAGATGACCATGATCGATGTCGGACAGGGCTCATCCGCATTCGTACGCACGCACGATCATTCGCTATTGTTCGATGCCGGCGCGCGCTACCCATCCGATTTCGATCTCGGCGAAGCAGCCGTGCTGCCGACCCTGCGCTCGCTCGGTGTACGCAAACTCGATGTGCTGATGGTCAGCCACAACGACAACGACCATGCCGGCGGCGCCGCGGCGGTCGCCAAGGCGTGGCCCGAGGCACGGCGCTACGGCGGTGAGCCGGACCGCATGCCGTTGACGACGATGCAGTGTCGCGAGGGCCAGGGCTGGGAATGGGATGGCGTGAGGTTCAGTGTGCTGAATCCCGCCGCGACGGCGCTGGGTGGCGCATCCTCCGCGAGCGGCAACGACCGTTCCTGCGTGCTGCTCGTGGAAGGTGCGGCGGGACGCTTGCTGCTGACCGGCGATATCAGCAAGCGGGTCGAGCCCGGGATCGCTGCGAAAGTCGGGGAGGGGCCTCCACTGGTACTGGCGGTACCGCATCACGGCAGCCGGACCTCGTCGGGCGATGCGTTCGTCGCCGTATTGCGTCCGGTACTGGCGCTGGTCTCGGCCGGCTGGCGCAACCGCTTCGGGCACCCGAACCCACAGGTCGTGCAGCGTTACGCGACCGCGGGCGTTCCCTTGCTGAATACCGCCGACGCGGGCGCACTCGCGGTCCTATTCCCGAACGACGCCCCGCCCCGGCTCGTGTCCGCGGAGCGGGAGCGCCAACGGCGTCACTGGCGTGAATAGCCGGCGGCGCTCTGCAACGTACTGCACAGACCGCGCGGGTCGCGCTGCTATGATGCGCGCTCGTCGCAACCGCAAGTAGAAGGTGGGCTTGTGCTGGAAATCCTGATGGCCGGCAGCTGGGCGATGCTGCCAATCCTGATCTGTTCCGCGGTCACGCTCGCGATCATCCTCGAACGCTTCTGGAGCCTGCGCCGCAAGGCGGTCGTACCGGCCGGTCTCGGCAACGAGGTGCGCGAATGGGCGCGCACGCGCAAGCTCGACCCCGAGCACCTGAACGCGCTGCGCACCAACTCGCCGCTCGGCGAGCTGCTCGCAGCAGCGCTGACCGTGCGCCACCGGCCGCGCGAGGTCATCAAGGAGCGCGTCGAGGACACCGGCCGCCATGTCGTGCACCGGCTCGAACGTTTCCTGAACACGCTCGGCACGATCGCGCTGATTTCTCCCTTGCTCGGCCTGCTCGGCACCGTGTTCGGCCTGATCCGCATGTTCTTCGCGGTGATGGTCAGCGGCGTCGGCGATCCGCTGAAAATGGCTGGCGGTATCGGCGAGGCGCTGGTCTGCACGGCCGCGGGCCTGTGTGTCGCGATTCCGGCCTATGCTTTCCATCGTTATTTTCGCGGCCGGGTTTCCGATCTCGTCGTCGAGATGGAGCGGCAGGTGTTCCTGCTCACCGACGAATTGACCGCGACCGGCGAAACCGTCGCCGCAGCGACTCCCACCGCCGCGCCCGCGGCGGTGCGTGTGGCGCGCACAGCGACCTGATCGCATGCGCATCGCTTCCGCCCGCCGCGAGGACGATTTCGAGATCAACGTGATCTCGCTGATCGACGTGCTGCTGACCCTGCTGATGTTCTTCGTGCTGACCACGACGTTCGTGCAGCACTCGCGCATGCAGGTCACGCTGCCGCAGGCCGAGTCGGCCGAGCAGAGTGAGCAGCGCGAGGCGCTGACCGTGATGATCGACCGCGACGGCCACTATTTCATCGACAACAACGAAGTGCTGAATCCCGGCCTCGACTCCCTGAAGGAAGCGATCGAACGGGTCGGCGGCGAAGACCATACCCGTCCGGTGATGCTACGAGCCGATGCGCTGACGCCGCACCAGGCCGTGGTGACCGCGATGGATGCGCTCGGCGCGCTCGGCTTCACGCGCCTGTCGATCGCGACGACGCAGGCGCAGGCGGCAGGCAAGAAATGAGTGCCGCGCCCGCTCGTTCAGGGCTGGCCATCTATCTCAGGCTGCTCGGCTACACGCGGCGATACTGGCCGGTCGCGATCATCGCCGTGGTGGGGATGGTCATCGACGCGGCGTGCATGGGCGTGTTCGCGCGCGCGATCAAGCCGATGCTCGACAACCTGTTCATCTCGCACGACAAGGTCTGGATCTTCTGGATGCCGATCATCATCGTCGCGATCTTCTTCGTGCGCAGCATCGCGATGTACGTGACCGACTACGGCACGGCGTACATCGGTCGCGGCGTCGTGCAGCAGTTGCGCCAGCAGGTGTTCGACCACTACCTGCACTTGCCGTCCGCGTTCTTCGACCGCGAATCCTCGGGGCATCAGATCGCGCGCATCACCTACAGCTCGGAGCAGGTCGCGCAGGCCTCGACCGATGCGGTCAAGATCGCGGTCGTGGACGGCCTCACCGTGGTGTTCTACGTCATCGTGATGCTGCTCGCCAGCGTGCGGCTGACCCTGGTGCTGCTGGTCATGGTGCCCCTGGTCGGCGCGCTGGTCGCCTACGTCGGTCGCCGCTACCGGCGCATCAGCCATCGCATCCAGGGCTCGATGGGCACGGTGACCGGCGTCGTCGAGGAAGCGGTCGGCGCGAACCGCGAGGTCAAGGTGTTCGGAGGCCAGCGCTACGAATCGAACCGCTTCAACAAGGTGTCCGACCAGACCCGCAAACTCGCGCTCAAGATCGCCGCCACGAACGGCATGGCGAGTTCGTTCGTGCAGCTGATCGCCGCGATCACGTTGGCGATCATCATCTACTTCGCGACGCGGCATCCCATGCTGACTCAACTGTCGCCGGGCGCGTTCACCTCGTTGATCCTCGCGATGGGCGGCATCCTGCCGTCGCTGAAACGCCTGACCACGGTGCAGGCGAACCTGCAGCGCGGCCTCGCCGCGGCGGACGAGATCTTCACCTTGATCGACCTGCCCGGCGAACGCGATGACGGACGCACCGAACTCGCGACGTTCGCACGCGAGCTCGAGTTCCGCGACGTGCACATGCGCTATTCGGAGGACGCGAAGCCGGCGCTGCGCGGGGTGAGCCTCGCGTGCGTACGCGGCAGCGTGACCGCGCTGGTCGGCCGCTCCGGCAGCGGCAAATCAACCTTGGCCAGCCTGATCCCGCGCTTCTACGAACCGACCGCCGGCAGCGTGCGGATCGATGGCCATGCGCTCGGCGACTACACGCTGGAGAGCCTGCGCCGGCAGATCGCCTGGGTCGGCCAGACCGTGACCCTGTTCGACGACAGCATCGCGCGCAACATCGCCTACGGCGCGCTCGCCGATGCCAGCGAAGCCGATATCGTCGCTGCCGCCGAAGCCGCCAACGCGATGGAGTTCATCCGCCAGTTGCCGGATGGCATCCACAGTCGGGTCGGCGAGGGCGGCGCACTGCTTTCGGGCGGCCAGCGTCAGCGCATCGCGATCGCACGCGCGCTGCTCAAGAACGCGCCGATCCTGATCCTCGACGAGGCGACCAGCGCGCTCGACAGCGAATCCGAGCGCCTGATCCAGGACGCACTGAACCGGCTGATCCGCGACCGCACCGTGATCGTGATCGCGCATCGCCTGTCGACCATCGAGCATGCCGACCAGATCGTCGTGCTCGACCGCGGCCTGATCGTCGAGCAGGGCACGCACGCGGCGTTGCTCGCGCGCGGCGGCGACTACGCGATGCTGCACCGCATGCAATTCAAGGATGACTCTGCAGCGCCCACGTTTGCCGTCGAGAATTGAGATGGGTGGTCTCGCCGCGCGGATCGAGCGCATCTGGTACGCCGGCACAGCGGTGCCGGTCTGGCTGAGCGCGCTGGTACCGGTCTACAAGGCGCTGCGCGCATTGCATCAGGCACCGTACCGTCTGGGCTGGCGCAAGCCGGCACGCCTACCGGTGCCGGTGATCGTGGTCGGCAACCTGACCGCAGGCGGCAGCGGCAAGACGCCGCTGGTGATCGCGCTGGTCGATGCCTTGCGAACGCGCGGTTTCCGGCCCGGCGTGGTCAGCCGTGGCTACGGCGGAACGCAGCGTGATCCGCTGCTGCTCGATGACATGCCGGAACCGGCAAGAGTCGGCGACGAGCCTTGCCTGATTCGCCGGCGTACCGGTGCGGCGGTCGCGGTCGGGCGCGATCGCGCGCACGCGGCGACGCTGCTGCTCGGGCGCGGCGTCGATGTGGTGATCGCCGATGACGGTCTGCAGAATCCTCGGCTGGCCCGTGATATCGAGATCTGCGTGATCGATGGCCAGCGCCGGTTCGGCAACGGTCGGCTGCTGCCGGCAGGCCCGTTGCGCGAACCGGTTGCGCGGCTTGCCGACGTTGCTTTTCGCCTATGCAACGGCGGTGTGGCACAACCCGGTGAGACGGCCATGCGTCTGGTCGGCGAGATGGCTGTCGCGGTAGCCGGCGGCAGCGGCACCCGGCCGCTGGAATCGTTCGCCGGGCAGCGTGTGCACGCGGTCGCCGCGATCGGCAATCCTGAGCGTTTCTTCGTCAGCCTGCGTGCACACGGCATCGACGTCGTGCCGCACGCGTTTGCGGATCACCACGCATTCCTGCCGTCGGACCTTGCATTTGGCGATGACCTGCCGGTGCTGATGACCGAGAAGGACGCGATCAAGTGCACCCGTTTCGCGGGTGCGAACGCCTGGTGCATACCGGTGCGCGCCGAGCTGGCGGATACGTTCTTCGATGCAGTGGCCGGGCGATTGCGGTCGACGAGCTGCGCGCCGATTGAAATCCCGTGAGTCGGTTTGGTTTCCCGCGGACCGATTCGAATGCTTGTGCGCGTTTCAAAAATGAAGCATTTCCGGCCAATCCGGTCCGATCTGAAAGATTGCCGAAACAACCCTGCGTCACTATGATGCCCGCGCGCCGTTCCCGGCGCGTTTTCCTGTCCAGCGAGGTTCCCTCCGTGGAATGCTGCAGTAGCCCCAGACGAAGCAGCGCTGCCACCACGGAGCGAATGGCCGGCTGAACCCTGCCTGCGTCGGCGAGACGACGCACTGACAGCGATTCCGGCGATTCCCGCGGCGGCAGCGTGATCGATCTGCCCGTCCCGATTCCGGAGTCGCCATGTTCAAGTTCACCCTCTTCGCCGCCACGGTGCCGGCCGCGCTGCGTATCGGCGGCAACGACGCTCGCCGCAATGGCCAGGCCAATCACCCGTTGCTCGAGTTCGTACACGTGGATGGCGCCGAGACACTGGCGCGCCTCGGCGTCAGCGGCGATGGGCTGTCCGCGGCCGAAGTCGAGTCGCGACTCGAGGAATACGGCCCGAACGTCGTTGCACAGGAGAAGAAGCGGCCGTTCCTGCTCGAGATCGGGCACCGGTTTTTAACCAATCCGATCAATATCTTGCTGACGGTTCTTGCGGTCGTTTCGTGGCTCGGCGACGACGCGGTCGGGGCCTCGATCATGCTCGCGATGGTGTTCATGGCCGTGTTCCTGTCGTATTTCCAGGAAGCGCGGACCGGGCGCGCGGTCGAGCAGCTGCGCAGCATGGTCAGCAATACCGCGACCGCGCGGCGCCTGCCGGAACCGCCGGACAGTGGCGACGAGGACGCCGAACCGGTCGCGCCGGTCGCGCAGAAGACCGAGGTGCCGATCGACCACCTCGTGCCAGGTGATGTCGTGCACCTGTCGGCCGGCGACATGATCCCGGCCGACCTGCGCCTGCTCAGCGCGAAGGACCTGTTCATCAACCAGTCCGCGCTGACCGGCGAATCGATGCCGGTCGAGAAGTTCGCCGGCGTCGATGCCGATGCGAAGGCGCCGCTGGAGGCGCGCAACCTCTGCTTCATGGGCAGCAATGTGATCAGCGGCAGCGCGACCGGCGTGATCGCGGCGACCGGCGGCAGGACCTATTTCGGCGCACTCGCCGGATCGCTGGTCGGCCAGCGCGTGCAGACCAGCTTCGACAGGGGCGTCCAGCGCTTCGCCTGGCTGATGATCCGCTTCATGGCGGTCATGGTGCCGGTGGTGTTCCTGCTCAACGGCATCATCAAGGGCGCCTGGTTCGATGCGTTCATGTTCGCGGTCGCGGTCGCGGTCGGCCTGACCCCGGAAATGCTGCCGATGATCGTCACCATCAATCTCGCCAAGGGCGCGATGGCGATGGCGAAGAAGGACGTGATCGTGAAGCGCCTCAACGCGATCCAGAACTTCGGCGCGATCGATGTGCTGTGCACCGACAAGACCGGCACGCTGACCCAGGACAAGGTGATCCTGGAACGCCACGTGGACATCCGGGGCGACGAAGATGAGCACGTGCTCGAATTCGCCTACCTCAACAGCCACTACCAGACCGGTCTCAAGAACCTGCTCGACCTCGCCGTGCTTGAGCGCGTCGACGACAAGCTGCGTGCTCATCTGCACAGCGAATACACGCTGGTGGACGAAGTGCCGTTCGACTTCACGCGCCGGCGCATGTCGGTGATCGTCAAGAACAGCGCCGGACGCCATTTCCTGATCGCCAAGGGCGCGGTCGCCGAAATGGTCGGCATCTGCGCTGCGTCGCGTACCCCCGATGGCGACGAAGCCATGTCGGAGGGCATGCTCGCCGAGGTGCGCGGCGTTGCGCGCGACATGAACGATGATGGCTTCCGCGTGATCGCGCTGGGCATGCGCGAGATCGAGGCGAAGGCGGCTTACTCGCTGGCCGACGAGACCGGCCTCACGCTGATGGGCTTCATCGCGTTCCTCGATCCGCCCAAGGACAGCGCGGCCGATGCGATCAAGGCGCTCAACGAGAACGGCGTGGCGGTGAAGATTCTCACCGGTGACAACGACATCGTCACGCGCAACGTCTGCCGCCAGGTCGGATTCCAGGTCGACAAATACCTGGTCGGCCCGCAGGTCGAAGCCATGAGCGACGAGGAACTCAGCGTCGCGACGCGTGACACTCAGGTATTCGCACGTCTGAACCCGCAGCAGAAAGTACGCGTGATCGAAGCATTGCACCGCGATGGCCACGTGGTCGGTTTCATGGGCGACGGCATCAACGACGGTCCCGCGCTGCGCGCGGCCGACGTCGGTATCTCGGTCGATACCGCGGTCGACATCGCCAAGGAAGCCGCCGACATCATCCTGCTCGAGAAGAGCCTGATGGTGCTCGAGGAGGGGGTGCTCGAAGGCCGCAAGGTGTTCGGCAACATCCTCAAGTACATCAAGATGACCGCCAGCTCGAACTTCGGCAACATGTTCAGCGTGCTCGGCGCCAGCGCGTTCCTGCCGTTCCTGCCGATGGCCGCAGTGCAGATCCTGCTCAACAACCTGCTCTACGATTTTTCGCAGACCTCGGTCGCGACCGACGAGGTCGACAAGGAATACCTTGCCAAGCCGCGCCAGTGGGACATGCCGGCGATCACGCGCTTCGTGCTGTTCATCGGCCCGATCAGCTCGATCTTCGACTACGCGACGTTTGCGATCATGTGGTTCGTGTTCAAGGCGAACGCGCCCGAGCACGCGACGCTGTTCCAGACCGGCTGGTTCGTCGAATCGCTGCTCTCGCAGACCTTGATCGTGCACGTGATCCGCACCGGCAAGCTGCCGTTCTTCGAGAGTCGCGCAAGCCTGCCGTTGACCCTGACCGGCATCGTGATCTGCGCGGCCGGCGCACTGCTGCCGTACTCGCCGCTGGCCGCGAAGTTCGGCTTCCAGCCGCTGCCAGGCCTCTATTGGTTGTACCTGGCGGCCATCCTTGGCGCCTACATGCTGCTGACGCAGTTCGTGAAGGTGCGGCTGATCCGGCGCTTCGGGATGCTCTAGACGAACAGAGGGAGTCCCCCCGGCTCTGCCGGGGAGGCAGCAGAAGTTTGACAGTTGCTGCGGTGTCCCGACGGAGCCGTTCGCCCTGAGGTATCAAAGGGCGAACCCACGCGGTGTCGCGCCGTTCATGCTTCGATACCTCAGCACGAACGGATGAGAGGCGTAACGAACGTGAGCAGAGCAACCCTGCGAAGCGCTTCGGACCGTCCGGCTGCTGCTCTTCTCGGCCGCTTTGAGCGGCTCCGCTACTAAGGCCCCCGGCTTTGCGGGGGATACTTACGCTCCTGGCGCGCCGGGGCCCGATCGAGCGGTTAGTCCTTTCCCGATAGCCCGCCAGATCCGCGCGTGTACCGGAATCTGGCGCCGGATGGGAGCGAACCCATCCGGCCGCGGTCGGCTGGCGCTACTGGAAATCGATGCGCTGATCGATGCCGCTGGCGCGTTCCAGCTCGATCAATGCCTGCGCCGCGTCCGCCAGCGCGCTCTCGTATGCCTGGCGCGTTTCGTTGGCCGAGCGTTGCGCATCGAGCAATTCGAGCAGCGTGCTGGCGCCACGCTGGTAGCTGTAGCGCTTGGCAGCGAGCAGCTCGTCGGCAGACTTCAGCACGTTTTCCTGGAATTTCACTACGCGCTCCAGGGCGGCACGGTATTGCGCATCCGCCGTGCGCAGTCCGACTTCAGCCTTGAGCTCGGCGGACGCCAGTTGCGTTTCGGCCTGGTCCGAAGCCGCAAAGGCCTTGCGCACGCCATACTGGCCCTGGTCGAACAATGGGATCGGCACCGATACATTGAGCGTGAGCGCATTGAACGCTGGTGTCGGATTGATCGGATGATTGATCGCGACCGCTCCGTTGTGGGTGTACGAAAGGCCGAGATCGACGTTGGGAATGCGAGCCGCCTTGGCCAGTTGCACGCCGCTGGTGGCAGCGTCGCGTGCGTGTCGCAGCGCGACCAGATCCGGACGTTGTTTGAGCATCTCGCTGATCGTGGCGTCGACGTCATAGGAGTGCGGTTTCAGCTTGAGCGTTCCGACGACGTTGAATTTCGTTCGTCCGCGATTGCGGCCGAGAAATGTCGACAAGGCGAACCGCGCCTGTTCCGCATCCGCCTCGGCCTTGCGCAGATCATTGCTGAACTGGAGTTCCTCGAGCCGGGTCTGGGTGAGGTCGGGCTTGCCGATGTCGCCGGCCGAATAGCGATGCTCCTGCGCGCGGCTGAGATCGGCGAGAAATCCCGCGGCGATGCGCAGCCGGTCGACATTGTCCTGCGCGGCGAGCGTATCGGCGTAGGCCGACGCCGCATCGAGCTTGAGGTTGCGCAGGAAGTCGTCCAGCGTTGCGGCGGCGGCGCGCAAGGTCTGGTCGGCGACCTTGGTGCGCCACTTGCGCTTGCCGCCCGTCTCGATGACTTCATCGAGTCCATAGGTCTTGCTTTCGACCTGGCGTAGCCGGGCGGGGCGCCCATCGTTGCCGATGCCGATCTTGTCGTGGAAGGTCAGATCGCGGTTGCCGTTCAACGACAGGGTCGGATTCGGCAGCAATCGCGCTGCGGCCGCGTCGGCAGCCGCCATGTCGACGTTGTAGCGCGCCGCCGCGTAGTCGAGATTGGCCTCGAGCACTTCGTGGATGAACGTTGGCCAGCTCAGCGACTGCTCGGCCGGCTCCGATGCGTCGACCTTCCAGCTGTCGAGCGGTGCGCCGAAACCCGCATACGGATTGGCCGTCGTCGATGGTGGGGCCGCAAGCGCGTTCCGGATGTTCGTGCCCGTGACCACGTCCGTCGCGTGTGCGCCGCAGAGCCACAGCACGGCCAGGGCGGCCAGATGGGTCTTTCTCATGTCGCATCTCCGGACAAGTCGGTGTCGAGCGTCTGGTCCAGCTGGCGCGTGGATGTCCGTATGCGCTCGGCGACACGCGTTTCGATCAGGTAGTACAGGGTGGGCAGTACGAGCAGGGTCAGCACGGTTGCGGTGATCAAACCGCCGACGACGACGGTCGCGAGCGGCCGCTGCACATCGCTGCCCAGGCCGTGCGCCAGCGCGGCCGGCAACAGGCCGAGCATCGCGACGGATGCGGTCATCAGCACCGGCCGGAAGCGTTCGGCGGCGCCGTGGATAACCGCATCCAGCAGATCGGATCCGCTGTCGCGCCAGCGATTGAGGTTGGACACCATGATGATGCCGTTCTGCACCGCGACGCCGGACAGTGCGATGAAGCCGACCGCGCTGGACACGTTGAGGGTCATGCCGCGCAGGTGCAGCGCGAGCAGGCCGCCGAGCGTGGCGAGCGGCAGCGTCAGCAGGATCAGGATCGCGTGGCGCGCGGTGCGGAATGCCGCGTACAAAAGCACGAACATCAGCGCGACGACGATCGGCACGATCAGCATCAGGCGCTGCTGTGCGCGCTGCTGGTTCTCGAACTGGCCGCCCCAGCTGACCTGGTACTTGACGTGGTCGTACTTGACCGCGGCGTCGATCTTCGGCTGTGCCTCGGCCAGGAACGAGCCGAGATCGCGGCCGCGCAGGTTGAGCTTCACGGTGACGTGGCGATGCCCCATCTCGCGCGTGATCGTGCTTTCGCCGGACCTGATCTCGATCTTCGCGACCTGCGCCAGCGGCACGTGTGCTCCGCTGGGCGTGGTCAGCAGAAGGTCTCCGAGCTTGTCGGGGTCGTCGCGCGTGAAGCCGGCCAGCTTGACTGTGATCGGATACACGCGTTCGCCGACATAGAGCTGGCTCTGCGCGCCGCCGCTGATGCCGCTGCTGATCAGGTCGGAGACATCGTCGGCGTTGAGCCCGTAACGCGCTGCCGCCTCGCGGTCCAGCGTGATGCGCACCTGCGGCAGCGGCGGCTCCTGATCCATTGCGACGTCGACCGCGCCGCTCACGGTCGCCAGCGTCTGCATGATGCCGACCGCGATGCGGCGCAGTTCCGCGAAATCCTCACCATGGACCTTGATCACCAGTTCGCTGTGCGCGCCGGCGAGCTTGTCGTAGACGCCGTCGATCATCGGCTGGTTGAACTGCACGTCGACGCCGGGCAGGCGTTTGTAGCGCGCCGCGAGTTTCTCGATCAGCTCCTGCTTGGTCATTCCCGACTTCCAGGTGTCGTACGGGTGCAGGGTCACCGCGCATTCGATGTGCGAGGGCGTGAACGGATCAGTACCGTCGTCGTTGCGGCCGAGCTGGGTGACGATATGTTCGACTTCGGGGAATTCGAGCGTCGCATTGCGCAGATCCGTTGCGTACTCGCTGGCCTTGTTCAGCGAAATGCCCTGCGGCAGCGTCACCTGCAGCCACAGCGAGCCTTCATCGAGATAGGGCAGGAAATCGCGGCCGATGGTCAGGAGCAGGCCTAGGACCACGACCAGCGAAGCGGCGCAAATGCCGAGCGCGAGCCGCGAGCGCGAAGCAAATTTTCCCAGCAGGGCTTGGTAGCGTGTGTTCGCCAGCTCGATGACGCGATTGTGGAACACCGCGCGTGGCTTGCGGTACGCGACGTAGGCGAGACCGGGAATCAGGGTCAGCGCAACCATCAGCGCACCGACTAGCGAGAAGCCGACCGCCCAGGCCATCGGCGAGAACAGCTTGTATTCGACACGCTGGAACGAGAACAGCGGGATGTACGCGGTGATGATGATCAGGGTCGCGAAGAACACCGGCCTGCCGACCTGGATGGACGCCATGTAGACATCCCGCAAGGTGAGCGGCCGGCCTTCGTTCGCTTCGCGTTGGCGCAGCACGTTCTCCAACACGACGATCGCGCCGTCGACGAGGATGCCGAAGTCGATCGCGCCCAGCGACAACAGGTTCGCGGGGATATGCGCGTGATGCATGAACACGAACGCGATCAGCAGCGACAGCGGAACCGTCAACGCGACGATGATCGCGGCGCGCGGGCTGCCGAGGAACAGCAGCAGGATCAGCGTGACCAGTACCAGCCCCTCGGTCAGCGTGTGCGACACCGTATGCACGGTCGCGCCGATCAGCATGCTGCGGTCGATGTACGGCACCACCTTTACGTCCGGCGGCAGCAGTTTGGAATTCAGTTCCTCGACGGCCTGGTGCACGCGCGGGATCACCTCGGCCGCCGGCTCGTTCTTGAGCAGCAGCGTGATGCCTTCGATATGGTCGGACTGATGGTCGTAGCCGAGGATGCCGTGACGTTCGACATTGCCGAGCGTGACCGCGCCGAGGTCGCGGATGCGCACTGGCGTGCCGTCCTTGGTGGTCAGCACGACGACGTTGCCTAGGTCGTCCAGGCCGCCGATTAGGCCGATGCCGCGCACAACGAAGCCCTGCTCGCCGCGCGTGATCACGCTGCCGCCGGCGTTGCTGTTGTTCGCCTTGACCGCGGCTTCGACCTGGGCCAGCGACAGGTTGTACTTGACCAGGCGCTGCGGATCGAGGGTGAGCTGGTAGGTCGTGGTGAGGCCGCCGAAATTCGCGACGTCGACGACGCCGGGTACCGCTTTCAGCCGCGGGATCACGGTCCAGAGCTGCAGTTCGGACAGTTCACGCAGCGAGTGCGTCTTCGATTCGAGCGTGTAGCGGTAGATCTCGCCGATCGGCGAGGTCAATGCGTCGAGGCCGGGCTGCGCGCCGTAGGGCAGCGTGATGTTCTGCAGGCGTTCCTGCAGGCGCTGGCGCGACCAGTAGTCCTCGACGCCGTCCTTGAACACGACCGTGATCAGCGACAGCGCGAACGTGCTCTTCGAACGCAGCACCTCGATGCCGGGCGTGTTGATCAGCCCGCGTTCGAGCGGAATCGTGATCTGCCGTTCCACTTCCTCGGCGGCGAGGCCGGGCACCTGGGTCACCACCTGCGAGGTGGTGTCGGCGATGTCGGGATAGGCTTCGATCGGCAATTGGAGGAACGAGACGGCGCCGTACAGCGCGACGAACACGAACACCATCCAGACGACGATGCGCTGCCTGAGGCACAGGGCAACCAGGCGCTCAATCATGGAACAGCACTCCGTTGCGGGTCACGATGCGCTCGCCGGACTTGACACCCTGGCGAACCTCGGTGAGACCGCCGATGTGCGGGCCGGCGAGGATCTCGCGCGGCTCGAACGTCCATGGCGAGGTCTCGACGTAGACCAGGGTCTTCTCCTCGTTCTGCACGAGGGCGGTGGTCGGCAGGGTCAGTGCCGTATGCGTTTCGCCTACGAACTGCACGTTGGCGAACATGCCGGGCTTCAGGCGCCGCTCCGGATTGTCGAACGCGATGCGCACCTTCACCGTGCGCGTATCGCTGTCGAGCATGTCGCCGATGAACTTGACCGTGCCCTTGAACGTCTCGCCGGGGTAGGCCGACAAGGTTGCGGCGATCGCCTCGCCGACCTTGATCGCGGACAGGTCCTTTTCCTGCACGCTCGCGGTGAACCATACCGTCGACAGGTCGGCGATCGTCATCAGCGCCGCGGTGTTGTCGTTCGCGTACGTGCCCGGCGTCGCGGCGAGATCGACGACGCGCCCCGCGATCGGCGATTTGACGGTGAGCACGCGTGGCGATTCCTTCGCGTTCGGCGCGATGCCCAGTTGGGCGAGGCGTGCCTTCGCGCGCTCCAGGTCGCTTGCCGCGCTTGCGTGGTCGGCCTCGGCCTGCTCGACCTCCTTGGTCGCGGCGATCTCGTGCGCACGCAGGTCGTTCGCGCGGTCGAGTGCGTGCTGGGTCAGGCGCAGCTGCGCTTCGGCGTGCTGCAGGTCCGAACGCGCCTGGGCGAGATCGGCGGAGTCGATCGTGAACAACGGCTGCCCGACCTGGATCGCGTCGCCGAGGCGTACCTGCAGCGCAACGATCCGGCCCGACAGCGGCGGCAGGATCCTGGCGAGACGCGCCGGATCGGCCTCGATGACCGCGGGCGCCGACATCGGCGCCTGCAATGATTGTTCGGCGACGCTGCCGATGTCGAGCGACTGGCGCAGCGCCGAGTCCTGCGGCACGAACAGCGCGCTGCCCTTGTGCACGAATGCAGGCGAATCGCTGGCGGCCGCGGCGACATTCGTCCGCGCCTGCGGACGCAGGGCGAGCACGGCGATCGCGAGCACTGCGATGCCGATGGCGCCGTACACGATGAAACGCGGACTTGTGCGCATGATGGACTCCGATCGCTGGCTGCTGATGGCATGGACGCGCCGCGCAATGCGCGGCAACGTGGGTGGGTCGCTTCGAAGGTCCGGATCGTGCCGCGGTCAGATGACGACCGTGCGCGATGTCGACGCGTGCGCCGATAGTCCGTCGCGGCGTTTCGCTGCGGCGGTTGGCCAGGCACAGGATTCGGATGTTCGGGCGAGGCCGTCTCTATTCGAGGCGGCCCGCTTCCGTAGGCATCCCCAAGGAGCATCTGAACTCCTCGTGCTCGTCATTCCGGCGAAAGCCGGAATCCAGTTTCTTCATCGAAGTGCAGAAACGCTGGATCCCGGCTTTCGCCGGGATGACGAGCCAATCAGATTTCCCCGGAGGACTGCGACCGCGGCATAGCGTGGCAGGGGTGCCCTAAAGACCCCTTGAAGCGAACTTTAAGGTTTCTTCAAGATTCGGCCGCGGCAATCACGAGGCGGGCGACATGCAGCCGGCCAAAGCAGCGATAGCGCACGCGCATGCCGCGATGCAGCGCGGCGAGCGCGGCCACGATGCGCTGGCCGCTGCCGAGGCTGCCGCGGCGGGACGGCACTGCGCGCACCGGATTGACGACCAGCAGCCTGACCTTGCCGCTGCGTGAGCGAAGGCGTACCCGGATCGTGCCCGTGCCATGGCGAAGCGCGTTGGCCAGCAGGTTGTAGACAATCTGTTTGGTGTAGTCGGGGTCGAAATCGATCCACGCAGACTCCGATTCCATTTCCAGGCTGCGCCCCTGCGCCTCGGCCATCAGCGCAATGCCCTCGACGACCGGGCCGAGCAGCGCGTGCAGATCCATGCGTCCGCGTTGCAGCGGCAGGTTGCCCTGCTCGGCCTTGGCGAGCAGCAGAGTCTGGTCGACGAAACGCGAAAGCCGCTCGAACTCGGCGACCAGGTCCTCCACCAGGGCCTCGGGCAGCTGCGGCGCGGCCTTGTCCAGGCGCAGGCGCGCCAGCGTGAGCGGCAGACGCAGTTCGTGCGCGACCTGCGCGGTGAAGTGGTCGAGCCGGCCGAGCTCGTCATGCACGCGGCCGAGCAGGGCGTTGATCGAATCCACGACGCCATCGAGCTCGGGCGTTTCCGGCTGATGGGAAATCCGCTGCAGCGGATTTCCCGGATCGATGCGCTGCAGATCCGCCTGCAGGCGTTGCAGCGGGCGCGTCGCGCGGCGGCGCAGCCACCACGCGACCCCAGCGAAAGCCAGCCACACGATGAGCACGTACAGCGCCTGCAAGCGCACGCTGGCGTGCCCTGCGCTCCCGGACTGGCCGGCGAGCCAGGCCGGGTCGGCAAACTCCCAATAGATCGCGGACGCGACGAGAAAGGTCGCGCCGAATGCGATCGCCATGGTCGTGACGGACCGGTTCACGCAGGTTCCGCGCCTAGCGCGAAGCCGACGCCACGGATCGTGCGGATCAGCGGCGGCGAGCCGGGCAGTTCGAGCTTCTTGCGCAGATGCGAGACATGCACGTTGACCAGCGCGGTTTCCGAATCGAAGCAGCGATCCCAGACCTTCTCGATGATGACGGCCTTGCTGACCGGATTCGGCGCGTGCTGCAGCAACAGCTCCAGCAGCGCGAATTCGCGCGGCGTCAGGTCGATGCGCTGGCCGCCGCGGCTGACGCGCCGGCCGAGCAGGTCGAGCTCCAGATCCTCGAATTTCAGCACGCTGCCGAGGTGCGGCCGCTGCCGGCGTCCGAGCGCATGCACACGCGCGATCAGTTCCGAGACGGCAAACGGCTTGGCCAGATAGTCGTCGGCGCCGGCGTTGAGTCCGCTGACGCGATCCTCGACGCCACCGCGTGCGGTCAGGATCAGCACCGGCACCGTCGAGCCGCTGCGGCGCAGCTGGCGCAGCACGCTCATCCCGTCACGCGTCGGCAGCATCAGGTCCATCACGATCACGTCATACGGGTGCGAGCCGGCCAGCCACAGTCCTTCGTCGCCGTCCGCGGCGACATCGACCGCGCAACGCTCCGCGCGCAGCGCCTGTTCGACGTAGCGGCGGATCTTGTCGTCGTCTTCGATCACGAGGATGCGCATGCGGGTCAACTCAAGTTGCGAGGGTGTTCTTCGTCGTGTTCGACGAGATCCGGCGTTGCGTCCGTCACCGGGACCGTCGCGACGCCGCTGCGCGCGAGCTGTCCCGATTCGCTGATCAGACGTTCCTGCAGAAGACCGGCGCGTTCAAGCGCCGGCCATGCCAGCGCGGCCAGGTGCGAGTGGATGCGCTTCAGGTCACGCAGGATGCGCAGGTAGACGTCGCCGCCCAGCGGGCTCGGCCGGCGCTCGCGCAGCTCGCGCAGGTGCCGGTCGGAGGCCTCGTTCTCGAGGCGCCACAGCACGCCCTTGCGTTCGGCCAGCTGTTGCGCCGCGCGCAGGTTGTTGCGCAGGAACACGGCGAGTCCGAGGCGCAGGCTCTGCATCACCTGCATATGCATCGCGGCCAGATCCTGGATGTCGTCGGCGGAGAAGTCCTGTCCGCTCTGTGCTTTCTTCGCCGCGAATTCCATCAGGTTGTTCGCGGTGATGTCGCCGATGTGCTCGATGTTGATCACGAACGCGAGGATTTCCTGGCTGCGCTCGCCGTCCTCCTCGTTCAGCGCCTCGCCGCCGAGATCGGCCAGGTACTCGCGGATCGCCACGCCGAGCCGATCCAGCGCGCCGTCCATGCGGCTGATCGCGGTGGCGCGGCTGCGGTCGTTCTTGCCGAACACCTCGACCAGGCCCTTGAGCATGTTCTCGACCATGTCGGCCATGCGCATCGCCTCGCGCGCGGCGTTGGCCAGCGCGACGCCGGCCGAGTCCAGCGCAGCCTCGTCGAGGTACTGCGGGACGCCCGGATCGTCCGGCCGTGGCGGCTCCGGCAGCAGGCGGACCAGCAGCCGGGCCAGGTTGTCGAGCGGGAGGATGAAGACCATCGCGAGCGCGAGGTTGAACGCGGTGTGGAAGTTGACCGCGATGCGCGCCGGCCCGTCGCCGAACGCGCCCAGCCAGGCGGCGATCGGATGCAGCAGCGGCAGGCAGACGATGCAACCGGCGAGTCGCACCAGCAGGTTGCCGAGCGGCAGGCGCCGCGCCACCGGCGTATCCGCGTCGAACAGTGGCGGCAGCGTGCCGCCGAGATTCGCGCCAAGCACCAGCGCGAGTGCGCCGGGCGCATCGACGACGCCAGCGGTCGCCAGCGAGACGATCAGCAGGACCACGGCGACGCTGGAGTGGCAGGCCCAGGTCAGCAGCGCCGCGATCAGCATCGCCAGCACCGGCTCACCGGCCAGGCTGTGCAGCACCGCGCGCAACGCGGTCGCGTTCTCGACTGGCGCCAACGCCAGCACCAGCAGATGCAGCGCGAGCAGCATCAGGCCGAGGCCGATACCGACGCGACCGATGTTGGCGAAGCGCACGTCGTCACTGCGCCGGTACACGACCACGCCGACCAGTACGAGGATCGGTGCGATCACCGCGATGTCGAATGACAGCAGCTGCACGATCAAGGTGGTGCCGACGTTGGCGCCGAGCATCACTGCAAGTCCCGGTGCGAGGCCGAGGAAGCCGCTGGCCGCGAACGACGCGGCCATCATCCCGGTCGCGGTGCTGCTCTGCAGCGCGGCGGTCACCGCGAGGCCGAAACCGAACGCGCTCAGGCGATGGCCGAGATAACGCCCGAGCCAGCGCCGCAGCGTGCTGCCGTAGCCGCGCAACACGCCGCTGGTGACCATGTGCGTGCCCCACAACAGCAGCGCGACGTAGCCGGCGATGTCGAGCAGGGCGAGGGTTCCATTCATCGATGTGTCTCCGGTGACGACGATGCGCCGTCATGGGGTGTCGTCAGAGCGCCGTGCCGCAATCCAGGGCGGCACGACGCGATCATAGCCAGTGCCCGACGCTGTCGCGTCAAGCAATGTCAGCTCGTGGAGGTTATGCGGCGCAGGGAAAGTCTGAACGTTCACGTTCGCCTGCGGCCATGTCCCACCGGCATGCGGGCAGATGGCTGTGCGGATCGAGTGTCCAATGCGCGCGCAGCGCCGGTCGCATGGCGGCGTCGTGCGACGGCCGCGAGGCGGCGATCAAGTCGTGGCGGACGCGAACGCGCTCGCGGCATGCGGGTGCCTGCAGGAAAGCGAACAGGCCGCCGCGCACGCGCAACGGAAATATCTGGCGATTGAGCTTCATGGCTCACCTCCGTTTTGCCGAACGGCAACCGGGGTGAGCCGGGACTTCCCTAGTCGAGGAAAGCGCCGGCCGACCGGATGCGGTCGCCGCAGGCGTCGTTGTGGTGGGTCAACGCCGACATCCGCGACAGGGCGCGGTCGCCGACGTTGCTACTAGGGGGAAGATCCATAGTCGTATTGGACTACCGTAGAACTCTGGGATGCCCCGGGTTTCGGGGCGCGCGGATGCTAGTCCCGTCGCACACACGGGTCAACCCAATGGGGCTAATTCTTTTTCAGCCGTTCAGGCGTGCGCTGTCAGGCCGGCCAGCCGCTTCGTGCCAGCGCGTCGGTGCTGCTTCACGGCGATGTATCACATGGTGAGACGCAGGCGCGCACAATAGGCCGGTATGCCGCTCGAGACCTTCCATCCCGCCGTCGCCGCGTGGTTCCGTAGCGCATTCGAGGCGCCTACGCCGGCGCAGGCCGAGGCCTGGCCGGCGATCGCGTCGGGTCGGCACACGCTGATCGCCGCGCCGACGGGCTCGGGCAAGACGCTCGCCGCGTTCCTCGCCGCGATCGACGATCTGGTCAGGCGTGGCGTCGACAGCGCGCTCCCCGACGAGACCGCGGTGGTCTATGTCTCGCCGCTCAAGGCGCTGTCGAACGACGTGCGCATCAACCTCGAAACGCCGCTGGCCGGCATTCGCGACGAGCTGTTGCGGCTGTGGCTGCCCGACGTCGAGATCCGCACGATGGTGCGCACCGGTGACACGCCGCAGGCCGATCGCGACAGGATGCGCAAGCGGCCGCCGCATATCGTGGTGACCACGCCGGAGTCGCTGTACATCCTGCTCGGTTCGGAGTCCGGCCGGCGCATGCTCAGCACCACGCGCACGGTGATCGTCGACGAAATCCATGCGCTCGCGCCGAACAAGCGCGGCGCGCATCTGGCGCTGTCGCTGGAACGGCTCGATGAACTTTGCGAGCGGCGGCTGGTGCGCATCGGCCTGTCGGCGACGCAGAAGCCGATCGGGGAGGTGGCCAGGTTCCTGATCGGCGGACCGCCGCGCGAAACGAGCGCCGGCGCTGGTGCGCAACCGCTCGAAACCCTCACTCCCGATAGCACCGACTCGTGGCCGCGTGAAACCCTCTCCCCCAACGGCTCCATCGTTGGGGGAGAGGGTAGGGTGAGGGGGCGGGGCTCCAAGCGGAGCGTGCCATTGGATGATGTGGAGGAGTCCGCTGGCTTCGATGCAGCGCTTTTTCGCTACTCCGACGTTGCGACTTCATCCAGCTCCGCCCCCTCACCCCAACCCTCCCCCCCAACGATGGAGCTGTTGGGGGAGAGGGAGTCAATCCAGCAGCACGTCGCGTCGTTGGGGGAGAGGGAGCCGAGCTGCAAGATCGTGGACGCCGGCCACGTTCGCCCGCGCGACCTCGCGATCGAGCTGCCCGAAGCGCCGCTGGAGGCAGTGATGTCCGGCGATGCCTGGCAACAGGTCCACGCGCGTCTGGAGCAACTGATCGGCGAGCACCACACCACGCTGATCTTCGTGAACACACGGCGCATGGCCGAGCGCCTCGCGCGGCACCTCAGCGAGCGCCTTGGCAAGGACAAGGTCACCGCTCACCACGGCAGCATGGCCAAGGAGCAGCGCTTCGACGCCGAGCAACGCCTGAAGCGCGGCGATCTCTCCGCGCTGGTCGCGACCGCCTCGCTGGAACTGGGCATCGACATCGGTGATGTGGACCTGGTCTGCCAGATCGGTTCGCCACGAGCGATCGCGACCTTTCTGCAGCGGGTCGGCCGCGCCAGCCATCATGTCAGCGGTACGCCGAAGGGGCGTCTGTTTCCGCAGTCGCGCGACGAGCTCGTCGAATGCACGGCCTTGCTCGACGCGGTGCGCCGCGGCGAGCTGGATACCCTGCACGTCGAGCGTGCGCCGCTCGACGTGCTCGCGCAGCAGATCGTCGCCGAAGTCGCCTGCCGCGAGTGGAAGGAAGACGCGCTGTTCGATCTGGTGCGCCGCGCGCATCCGTTCAGCGACATCACGCGCGAGCAGTTTGGCGCGGTCGTGCGCATGCTCGCGGAAGGTTTCACGACGCGACGCGGCCCACGTAGCGCGTGGCTGCATCGCGACGCAGTCCATGGCGTGCTGCGCGCGAGCCGCGGCGCGCGTCTGACCGCGATTACCTCGGGCGGTGCGATTCCGGACACCGCCGACTACGAGGTCGTGCTGGAGCCGCAGGCCACGATGATCGGCAGCGTGCACGAAGACTTCGCGGTCGAAAGCATCGCCGGCGACATCTTCCAGCTCGGCAACCAGTCCTACCGCATCCTGCGTGTCGAACGCGGTCGCGTTCGGGTCGAGGATGCGCAGGGCGCGCCGCCGACGATCCCGTTCTGGCTCGGCGAGGCGCCGGGGCGCAGTGATGAGCTGTCGTTCGCGGTGTCGCGGCTGCGCCGCGAGATTTCCGATCGGCTCGAAGCGGCTTTCGGTAGGAGCGGCTTCAGCCGCGATGCTCTTGAGGCTGGCGATGTTCTCGAGCAAAAGAACAGCATCGCGGCTGAAGCCGCTCCTACAACGGCGCAGGCATGGTTGATCGAGGAAGTCGGCATCGCCGAACCCGCTGCGCGCCAGATCGTCGACTATCTTGGTTCCGCCAAGGCTGCGCTGGGCGTGTTGCCGACGCACGAGACGCTCGCGATGGAGCGTTTCTTCGATGAATCCGGCGGTACCCAGTTGATCATCCATTCGCCGTTCGGCAGCCGCATCAACCGCGCCTGGGGGCTCGCGCTGCGCAAGCGCTTCTGCCGCAAGTTCAACTTCGAATTGCAGGCGGCGGCGACCGAAGATGCGATCGTGTTGTCGCTCTCGACCAGCCACAGCTTCCCGCTCGAGGACGTCACGCGCTACCTGCACTCGGCCTCGGTGCGCGACGTACTGATCCAGGCTCTGCTCGACGCGCCGATGTTCGGCGTGCGCTGGCGCTGGAACGCGACGTCCGCGCTCGCACTGCCGCGCTTCCAGGGCGGCAGCAAGGTGCCGCCGCAACTGCAGCGCATGAAGGCCGAGGACCTGCTCGCGACCGTGTTCCCCGATCAGGTCGCCTGCGCTGAGAACCTGGTCGGCGAGCGCGAGATTCCCGATCACCCACTGGTCGAGCAGACCTTGCACGATTGCCTGCATGGCGCGATGGACATCGATGGCTTGGTCGCGCTGCTGAAGCGACTGGAAGAGGGCAGTGCGTACATCGTCGCGCGCGACCTGACCGGTCCTTCGCCGCTGGCGGCCGAAGTGCTTGGCGCGCGACCGTATTCGTTCCTCGATGACGCGCCGCTGGAGGAGCGCCGCACGCAAGCCGTGGCCAGCCGGCGTTGGAGCGATCCCGAAAGCGTCGACGATCTCGGCCGGCTCGATCCGGATGCGATCGCGGCGGTGCGCGAGGAGGCGTGGCCGGAAGCACGTTCGTCCGACGAGTTGCATGCGGCCTTGATGGGCGTTGCGTTCATCGCCGAGACCGAAGCGCGCGCGACGTATGGCTGGTCGGAATGGCTGGCGCAGCTCGCCGCGGACCAGCGCGTGACGCGTCTCGCCCCCGTGATAGGAACGACGCCGAAAGCCCCCGTAGGAGCGGCTTCAGCCGCGATGCTTTTGTCGGATGTCACATGCAAGAGCATCGCGGCTGAAGCCGCTCCTACAAATGTTGCGGCGGCTGGTTCGCAAGCGGGTGAGCCGTATGTGTGGATTCCCGCCGAACGCCTGCCGCAATTCGAGGCGATCCTTCCCGACGCGCTGCGCGAACCCGCGATTGACGCGCCCGCCGAATACGCCGCGGTCGAATGGACGCGCGAGGACGCACTGATCGATGTGCTGCGCGCGCGCATGACTGCGCTTGGCCCGACCCGCGCGAGCGAAATCGCTGCATCGCTCGGTATTGCGCAGGGCGACGTCGGCATCGCCTTGCTCGCGCTCGAATCCGAAGGCTTCGTGATGCGCGGCCAGTTCACCACCATGACGTCCGCGGCCGATTCGGCCCAGGGAGGAGCCGACGAACCGGCGGCGCCAGTCGCCGGTTCGGAAAACGTGGCGCGGCTTGGCCGCGACCGTTTTGCTGCGGGTCGCGACAGGATGTCCGATCCCGCAGCGAAGGAAACGGAATGGTGCGAGCGCCACCTGCTTGCGCGCATCCATCGCTATACGGTCAAGCGCCTGCGCCGCGAGATCGAGCCGGTCGAGCCGCGCGACTTCATGCGCTTTCTGTTCGAGTGGCAGCGCATCGCACCCGGTTCGCAGGTCAGCGGACCGGATGCGCTGGCTGGCGTGCTCGCACAGCTGGAGGGGTTCGAGGCCGCCGCGTCGGCGTGGGAAAGCGAGATCCTGCCCGCGCGCGTCGCCGGCTACGAGATCGCCTGGCTCGACGCGCTGTGTCAGGCTGGGCGCGAGGTCTGGACGCGCCTGCGCGGGCGTTCTGCAAATGGCGAGCGCGGCGGCGGCCCGGTGCGCGCGACGCCGATCGTGCTGCTGCAGCGGCGCCATCTCGATACCTGGACACAGTTCGGCGGACTCGCCGCAGGCGCCGCGTTGACGTTGTCGTCGCGCGCGCAAGCGGTCGCCGATCATCTCTCCGCGCACGGTGCCTCGTTCTTCGACGAGCTGCTGTCCGGAACGCGCCTACTGCACACCGAACTCGAGGATGCGCTCGGCGAACTCGTTGCGATCGGCCTGATCAATGCGGACAGTTTCAGCGGCCTGCGTGCGTTGCTGGTGCCCTCGTCGAAGCGGCCATCGACGAGTCGCCGGCACGGCCGTCGTCGTGCCCTGTTCGGCATCGAGGACGCAGGGCGCTGGTCGCTGGTGCGTCGGCGTGCGGCGACGGTCGAAAACGATCAGGCTGGAGCACCGGCATCACCGCGTACGTCGCGGGACAAGTTCGACGCGGACGCGCTCGAGCACGTCGCACGCGTGCTGCTGAAGCGCTATGGCGTCGTGTGCTGGCGAATGCTCGCGCACGAAGCCGACTGGCTGCCGCCATGGCGCGACCTGTTGCGCGTCTATCACCGTCTCGAAGCGCGTGGTGAAATCCGTGGCGGTCGCTTCGTCGCCGGTATCTCCGGCGAGCAGTTCGCGTTGCCGGAAGCGATCGCGTCGTTGCGGTCCGTGCGCCAGCGCGCGCCGGACCAGACCCTGGTCTGCGTCTGCGGCGCCGATCCGTTGAACCTTGTCGGCAGTCTGCTCGCCGGCGAGAAGGTGCCGCGCTTGACCGGGTCGCGCGTGCTGTATCGCGATGGGGTGCCGGTTGCCAAGCGTGTCGCTGGGCAAACGTCGATGCTCGAATCGATGGATGCGACTGCAGAACGTGTGGCACGAACGACGCTGTTACGGGGAATGGAGCGACCGCGGTCGCCGGTCGAACACGGTGAGGAAGAATAGGGCGTCCACGGAGCTGCGAAACGCGCGCCAAGCGCACGCGTTCGCGAACAGGCCGCGGATCCGGGTCGGTTAGATGGAAACCTGTCTTCCCAGATCCACGACCTGGTCGGCAGGCACCCGCAGGTAGTCGGTGACGCGCGTGCAATTGCGCAGCATGGCGCCGAATGTCGCTTCCATCCAGCGCGGCAGCCCGCGGCGGTCTTCGCGAGGAACGATCTTTTCCATACCGACGAAATACGTGAGCCGGTGCGGGTCTATGGGGCAGTTGTGCATCCTGATCCGCGCCATCAAGGCCGGCATGTCGGGCCTCTCCATGAAGCCGTAGCAGGCATGGACCGACCAGAAATTGGGCGCCGTCTCCGCTATCTCCAGGTGCTTGTCAGCCGCGATCCAGGGCGTGGATGCGGTTTCCAGCGTCACCGCAAGGACGCGCTCGTGCAGGGCATGGGCGTGTTTCACGTACCAGAGGAGTACCGGCGGGGCGCCGGACCTGGATCGCGTAAGGAACACGGCGGTTCCCGGCACACGCACCACCTTGTCGCGTGCGATGCCGGCCATGAATTCCTCGATCGGAACCGGATGTTCCCTCAGCCGGTCCCCGACTGCGGTGACGCCCCTGTGCCAGATATACATGACGAGATAGGTCAGCACGGCAAGCGTCAACGGTACGTAGCCGCCTTCGAGCAGCTTCGTCATGTTCGATGTGAAGAACGCGGAATCGACGATGAAGAACAGTCCGGCGACCGCGCCGCTCGCTGCGAGATTCCATCTCCAGATTTCGCGCATGGCGATGAACAGCAGAACGGTCGTCATCAGCATCGTGGCTGATACGGCTATGCCGTAGGCTCCCGCCAGGTTGTCGGATTTCCGGAAACCCAGGGCCAGGCCGATGGTTACCAGCATCAGGATCCAATTAACGGCGCCGACGTAGATCTGACCGTAACCTTCCTCCGAGGTTTGCGAAATCTTCAACCGCGGCATCCATCCAAGTTGGATCGCCTGCCGGGTCATGGAGAACGCGCCGGTGATGATCGATTGGCTGGCGATGATGGTCGCAATCGTCGACAGGATCACCAGCGGCAAGGTGAGCGACGCTGGACACAGCCGGTAGAAGATGTTGCCGGTGATCGGCGCACCGGCGAGCACGATGGCGCCCTGGCCTGCGTAGTTCAGAACCAGACTCGGAAACACCAGGGCCGACCAGGCGAGCTTGATCGGGCCGGCGCCGAAATGCCCCATGTCGGCGTAGAGGGCCTCGGCGCCGGTGACGCAGAGAAAGACGCCGCCAAGGACCAGGAATCCGCTGCCGTTGCTGTGGAGCAGGTAGTCCAGGCCATAGAAGGGATTCAATGCCCACAGGATGGATGGGTGCTGCACGATGCCCCAGATTCCGAGCACAGCCATGGTGACGAACCAGATCGCCATGACCGGACCGAACGCGCGGCCGATCCTGGCCGTTCCCATCGGTTGCAGCGCAAAGAGACCGAGCAGGATCGCGACGGTCATCGGCAACACGTACGGCTGCAGCGAAGGTTCGACGATGTTCAGGCCTTCCAGCGCCGACAGGACGGAAATCGCGGGCGTGATCGCGCCGTCGCCATAGATCAGCGCAGCGCCGAACAAACCCACGGCGACGATGATCGGACGTTTGTGGCGCTTGACCCCGAGCAAGGCCATCAACGCCAGGATGCCGCCTTCGCCGTCGTTGCTGATGCGCATCGCGAAGCCGGCGTACTTGACGCCGGTGACGACGATCAGCGTCCAGACCAGCAGCGAGACGACACCGAGAATGGTCTGCGGATGGTTGCCGCCGGTCATGTCCAGGACGGTCTTCAGCGTATACAGCGGGCTCGTGCCGATGTCGCCGAAGACCACGCCGAGCGCGCCTACCCCGGCAGCCAGCAAGGTGGGGGTGTTCGGACGGGCCGAAGAGCTTTGGGAGGTAGCAGTCATCGCGTGATGGTAGGGCATGGCGATTGAGCAAAACAGCTCGTGCGCGAGGATGCCCTGCGCGTGTTTCAATAATTTTGGACTTGTCCCATCGACGAGGTGCGCGTGTGGCGCACGAGGTACTCGCCCGCGATTCGGTCGGCATCGCGTTTGCTGTGTTACCCCTTCTGCGCCTTGGTAACGAAGAGCCCGTAACCGACGACGATGAATAGGACGAAGTAACCGATGGCGAGCCAATGAACATCGAAGGCCGGGACGATCGCCCGCCCTGCGGGGTTGTCCTTCAGATAGGTCAGCATGCTGTACGAATAAGGGATGACATATCCGAATTTCCAGGATAGTGCGGCCAGGGCTCCGACCCATGTCAGAAACCCGAATCCGATCGGCACCAGGAAATTCTTGAAACGAAGGCTCAGCAGATACTGAGCAGCGACGATCGGAAGACAATCGACGAAGTACAGCATGTTCTGGACCAAGAACGAGGCAAGCGGCGCATGTGCGGTCGGGTAGGGGACATTGCCGATGAGTAGATAGGGAACGACCGCCGACAGATAGATGCCGAGGTTAAACAGGACGAAGAATTGCACCATCATCAGAAGGATGACGGCGAGCTTCGAGAAGAAGATGGTCGTTGGGCTCAGCGGCAGCGTATGCACCTGCTTCCATGCATTGTTCTTGTACTCGATCTGCGTGATCAGGCTGGTCGCCAGGACCGCCGCCATCGGAAGGAAGAAGATGGCCATCGATTCCCAGGAATTCCTCCATAGCAGAGTCCAGAAGCCGTCCGTCGAATACAGCTGTCGCAACTTGTCGTGGTTCACCAGCCGGGCAACGATGACGATCGCCGGCGTGAAGAAGGCTCCGGTCAGGATCAGCCATGAAGCCAGGCTGCGCTTTTTCTTGAGCCATTCGCTCTGAAGGGCATGGATGAAATCGATCGCCATGATCTCAGCGCCCCACGAGGTCCATGAAGATCGTTTCCAGATCGCCTCCGGCGATACCCAGCGCATGGACGTCCACTCCTCGTTCGACCAGACGCCGGTTGATGCCCGCGATCTGCTCGTTGGACATCGCGGGCATCACGATTCTGCCGTCGACGATACGGGCGTTCGGAGCGTCCTCCGAGAGAATGTGCAGCGCCTGCCGATCGTCGTTCGTGCCGAGCGTGACCGCCGCCATCTGCTGCCGCTTTAGCCTGAGTTCGTCCAGCGTGCCCTGAAACATCATTCTGCCTCCGTGGACGATGCCTACATGCGTCACCAGCTTTTCGATTTCGGACAGCAGGTGGCTCGAAATGACGATCGTTATCCCGTCCTCTCGATTGAGCCTTTTCAGCAGATCCCGCATTTCGACGATCCCGTTCGGATCGAGTCCGTTGGTGGGCTCATCGAGAACCAGCAGCGAAGGACCGTGGAGCAGCGCCACGGCGATACTCAGCCGCTGCTTCATGCCGAGCGAGAACTGGCTGATCTTCTTGTGTCCGGTGCCGGACAGCCCGACGAGCTCCAGGACCTTGTCGATCCGCTCCCTGGAGACCCGGTAGATTTTCTGCAGCAGCGCCAGGTTTTCGGTCGCCGTGAGGTGGTCGTAGAGAGAAGGGCTCTCGATCAGCGAACCGACATTCCTCAGGATCTCAGTGCGATGTGCGTCGAAGCTTTTGCCGAAGATCGAAATCGCGCCCCGCTGCTTCCTGAGCAGCCCGAGGATCAGACGCAGCGTCGTCGTCTTTCCGGCGCCGTTCGGCCCCAGGAATCCATAAATGCTGCCTTGGGGCACCTGCAGGCTGATGCCATCCAATACGACGTCGTCGTTGGAGTACCGATGAAAGATGTCTTTCGTTTCGAGGCAATACATCGAAGCGTGTCCGGTCGGGATGCGAGCGGGTGGTGAAGCCTTGAAGAAATTGCTGTTAGAGTTAAACTATCAGGAGAAAAATTTAAGTCAAGGATAAATTAGAGGCGCCCATGGTCGACGAATCCACGGCGAACATCCGGCATCGCAGCGCACGCTTGAGGCGGTTCGTCACCTGCCTGTCGGTCGTGCTGTCGGTGATGCTCGTGCTCGAGCACTTCAGCCAGCTTGCGATAGAGCTTTCCATGCACGGGTTCGGTGGTACGCAGTTGCGCCGCCTGGCTTATCAGTTCGCAACTGCCTGCCCCGAGGTCTTCTATCTGTTGTCGCTGTGGTGGATCCGGCAGACGCTGGCGGCGTTCGCACGGGGCGAGCTCTACGCATCGACCATTACGCGGATGCTCGATCGCGTCGGCGCGATGCTGGCTGCGGGCGCACTCATCGGCGTCTTCCTGCTCCCCTCGGTGGCCTACATGCTTGGATTCGGCCAGGGCTATTGGGTGGCCTTCGACGTTTCCGGGCTGGTGCTTGGCGCGATAGGGCTGTCGCTCAACATCATCGCGAAGGTGTTGGGACGCGCGTCCGAGCTGCAAGCGGAACTGGACGAGATCTTCTAGATGCCGATTCGAATCACGCTCGACGACGTGCTTTCGGCGAAACACATGAAAGCGAAGCAACTGGCTGCGCTCATCGGCGTCAGCGAGACGCACCTGTCGCTGTTCCGGTCTGGCAAGGTGCGCGGCGTGCGCTTTTCCACGCTGGTCAAACTCTGCGCGGCTCTAGAGTGCCAGCCGGGTGATTTGATCGCATATGACTACGCGCCGGAAGATCTATCGGTGCGTGATGCGGAAGGCGATGATTGAGCGCGAGTGTGCGTGTCCAACAGAGAAAGTGCACTCTGACCCCGGTTTTGATCCCGCAAGCTGAAGTCGCTGCACGCGTTCTGGGCGTGGATGGGAGAACAGCTCATAGTCCCCCGCAATGCCAACCCGTGGCATGGGTTCAGGCTCAAGAAGAAGGGGGCGAAGTCGACGACGGTGAAGAAGCGTGGGTACACCGATGCCGAGCTTGTCGCATTGTTCGGTGAGCGCCCTGCGTATCACGCGCTCGCGGACTTGATGCTGCTAGGGCTCTACACGGGGGCCCGCCTTGATGAGCTGTGCAATATCAGGCGGCAAGACGTTCGCGAGGCGCAGGAGGGGTACTTGCTGCGCATCGAGAAGAGCAAGACGGAAGCCGGTGTTCGAACGATCGCCGTTTGCCACTCGTTGCCCGCGTCAGTGATACAGAGGCGTCTCGATATGCAGCGCGACGCAGCCGGCTCGCTGTTCGAGGAATTGAAGCCGGGAGGATACGACGGCAAGCTGTCGTGGGCAGTCTCCAAAGCTTTCGGCCGCTGGAGGACGAAACGGGGGCTGATAGGCGAGACAGACTTCCATTCCTTCAGACGGACCGTCATCACTCTCCTTGAGAACAGGCGCGTCACACCTAGCCACTTGGCGAGCTTCGTGGGTCACGAAGGGGGCAATCTTGCTCACGACGTTTACTCGGACGGCCCTTGGGACGCGACCGTACTTGCGGTCGCCAAAGGCATTCACTACTCCGAGGTGGTGGAGATGGCACTCAGCGTGTTCGCGTCCGTAGAGAGCAACCGGCCGGAGTGATCCATCGCCTCTCATCGCATCGATGGAGTCCCTTCGTGCCAATTCGAGCCGCAGCGGGAGGGCTCGCGGTGTTCGAAGGGTACGGCGCGACCCCTACGGGGGACAACGCACCGAGCCTCTGATTTTGATACCCCAACGGATTTTTGCGGTGAATTATCCGGGGACCATAAAGTTGAGAAATCCATCACATGCGTGCAGCATTAACGCTGCCGCCGCTAAAGGCCTAAGCTCTTGGCCGCGGAAGGCCCCGATGACCCGGGGCCGGGGTGGCCGGTCAAGCCGCCCAAGGGCGCGAAGTGCGAATCTCCGCAACTCCAGTCCGAAAGGACTAAGGGGTTCCCGGGAATCACATTAGCGTCCGCTGGTGGGTAGCGTTGCTAGCTAAGCTCCTGCCCGCGCGAGCTACCGCGCGTTACAAGTAGTCCAGGCACGTCTTAACCGACGCGTCTGAGCGCTCGGACGCGTCATTACGGGATCAACCCCATGATGAACGTCCGTTTGGACGTCAGCATAGATCTTGGCATGCTCGCGAAAGCGGCGCTTGCCCTGTATCTACTTCTGACTAGGTAAAGGATAGGCGGGCTGCGAAAGTAGCCCGCCGACTCCTATCGCGCTTTGCGCGGCGCCTTCACAGGGTCAGCCGTAATCTCCTCAACGACCCCATTGGTGTTCGGATCGGAGGGTGCTCAGTGCTTCTTCGCACACGGGAAGCGCGGCCACAGGCTGAGCAACACTTGTGTTGAAGCCGCTTGGTTCCATTGGTCGGGGTGGTCGTCGAGATACTTGCCGACCATCGCCACAAGCTGACCGAGTTTCACACCATCGGGGATGCAAATAGACGCTCCATCCAATGCGTCGACCACGCCGCTTACGTAGGCGGTGTAGCGGTTTGCGTCGATACCGTCGGCCGTGCTTGCCGTACTGGAAGCCAAACGCTGCTCCGCCTGCCACTGTGAATGCAGGTCGTATGCGCTGACGTAGGACGATGAGGCGTGTGCCGCTGCGCATGCCGTAAGTAGTGCTCCACTCAGAAGAAGAAGCGGCTTCTCCATCTCTGTCTCCGGTTGGGCGTCGACGGCATCCTATCGCGCTTTTCGCGCCTTCACAGGGTCAGCCGTAATCTCCTCAACGACCTCGTTCGTATTCGGATCGAACCTGGCCACTATCTCGATCGCCTCCTCGACGGTCTTGCCGCAGGCCATCGCGCCGAGAGCGTAGTCACTGCCAACGAGGGCTATGTGCCATTCCGCTGCGCTGGCCGGAGGCGCTGCCTTGGATTGCGAAGCGCTTTAGCAGCCGCTTGCGTGACGGCGTGCTCGTGCCACGGACTGACGTAGAACGCCATTGCGCCGTTGCCCTGTAGACCGCCTCTCTCGAACTCAAGGTTGCGATGCGATGACACGCTGTACCACCACAAAACTCCATCGAAGGTGAAGCCGTAAATACGGTGCCCACCGACGCGCGTGAGTGTTGGAGCAGCAATCAGTCGTCGCTCGATTTCGGCGCGGCCATTGATCAACGCAGTTGCGAAGATTGGATACCGATCTACGCGACCTGCATCGCCGCCCAGAATCATGCGCCGTATTATGTCCTCGTGCTTGCCGAGGGTGACCACGCCGAACATCGGGTGGCTCGACACTGCAGCGCGAAACAGAATAGAAAGGTGAAAAAGTTTGAAGGTGGCATAGGCGAACTGTGCGTAGAACATTTCGCCTTCATTGGCCCGTTCCGGCAATGGGTAGCGGTTCGTCCACTGCTGCTGAAACGGAATTTCGTAGCGCTCGTTCAACAGTGCTTCGCATTCTCTGCATAGCAGTTCATCGCGAAGCCCTTTTTGCACCAAGGTCCAGCCCCTTCTGCCGACGCCCGTGATGCCCATCATGCGGCCGTCGTCGTTGTAGAGCGTCGCGTAGAGAAACTCCGGATAGATGTGCGATTGGCACAGCGGCTTGTCCAACCGACACAACTTGCACATGGCCATAGCGTTGTCGCCTCTCAGCGCATTGCGCAGAACTATCGCCTCGTGCCCGGTGCCGGCCGTCTTGATGACGTTGCGCTCGCCACAGCGTCGAGGCAAAGCCGGGGTCAGAGTGCACTTTCTCCGTATCGTGGCTGAGTTTCAATCGCGGCCCGGAAGCGGTTCGAACCGAACGCATGCGGCGGGAATGATTCGCGCCATCCATGGCGCTCACCCTCGCGCACGGCGCGAGGGCCATCGCCTGACGGCGATGTTCGCTTCGGCATCCTGCCTTCGCAGTGAACCCGGCGCGCTCTGCGCGCGCTAGGGTTCGCATCCGGTCGCACCGCCATCCACAAAAAAGGCCACCGCGAGGGTGGCCTTTTTTGTGGATGGTGGAGGCGGCGGGAATTGAACCCGCGTCCGAAGGCACTAGGTGCCCGGCGCTACATGCTTAGCTTGCCGTTTGATCTCGTCCTGCGGCAACACGGCGAGCAAAGCGCACCGCAGGACCAGTCTCTTGAGTTTTAGCTATCGGCCGAAAGACGCCAGCTTCAAGCGATCCCGTGATAATGACCCTACATCCACGAGCACAGGCACAAGTGGGTTCGGGGCTAGGCCTTAAGCGGCCAGAGCGTAGACGTTGTCGTTCGCGTCTAGATTTTTTGCCACCGGATTAACGAGGAAGATGACGCCCTCGGCATGCTCCAAGCTACTTCGCATCCCCCGTCGAAACCATGTCGCCCCCGGGGAACGCATGGATGGTGACGGCAATGTGACGGGAAATCAAGGCTGAGCTGTTAGCATCCGTCTGTTCGTTCATGGTGGGGACCAATGGGCAACATCGTCTGGCTGGCCTCTTATCCGAAATCCGGCAACACCTGGCTGCGCGCGTTTCTCGCGAACCTGATCGCGAACCGCAGCGAGCCCGTGCCGCTGAACGACCTGCTGCGCTACGCCGAGGACGAGGCGAATCCGGACCTGTTCACCGCGCTGGCGGGGCGTCCGAGCGCCGATCTCGACATCGGCGAGATCGCCGCACTGCGCCCGCGCGTGCATGCAGCGATCGCGGAGCGCGCGCAGGGCACGCGTTTTGTGAAGACGCATAACATGACCGGCAGTTTCGACGGCCATCCGCTGCACAACATGCAGGTCACTGCCGGCGCGATCTATGTCGTGCGCAATCCGCTCGATGTCGCGATCAGCATGACGCACCATTTCGGCATCAGTCTGGACGAGGCGATCGATCGTCTCGCCGACGCGAACGTCGCCACGCTCAACGATGCGCAGTTCGTCTCGCAGATCATCGGATCGTGGTCGATGCACGTCAAAGGCTGGGCCGACATGGCCGGCGAGCGCGTGCTGGTGCTGCGCTACGAGGATCTTCTCGACAAGCCTGGCAAGCAGTTCGCGAAGGTCGCGCGGCTGGTCGGCCTCGGTCAGGATCGCGCCCGCATCGAGCGGGCCATGAAGCATGCGGGCTTCCAGACGCTCGCCTCGCTGGAGAAGAAGCACGGATTCATCGAAGCGTCCGACAAGGGAGCGCGGTTCTTCCGCAAGGGTAGGATCAACGAGTGGCGCGAGGTCTTGAGCCGCGATCAGGTGGCACGCGTCGTGAGCGCGCATCGCGAGCAAATGGCGCGCTTCGGCTATGTGCCGGCGGAGTATTGAGCGCGATCCGCGCCCCGCAGAGCGCTACCTTGCTTCCTGTAGGAGCGGCTTCAGCCGCGATGCTCTCGTGCGGGTCGCCGGACAAAGGCATCGCGGCTGAAACCGCTCCTACGAAGGCGAAACGGTGGAGCTACGCCGCGCGATTCTTGGCGCGCATCACGCGCTGCTTCTCGCGGTTCCAGTCGCGTTCCTTCTCGGTGTCGCGCTTGTCGTGTTCCTGCTTGCCGCGGGCGACGCCGAGGTCGACCTTGGCGCGGTTGTTCTTCCAGTACAACGCGAGCGGGATCAGCGTGTAACCCTTGCGCTCGATCGCGCCGATCAGCTTGTCGATCTCCTCGCGGTGCAGCAGCAGCTTGCGCGTGCGGCGGTCGTCGGCGACGACGTGCGTCGAAGCCGAGATCAGCGGCACGATCGAGGCGCCGAACAGGAAGATCTCGCGACCCTTGACGATCGCGTAGGCGTCGCCGAGATTGATGCGGCCGGCGCGCAGGCTCTTCACTTCCCAGCCCTGCAGCGCGATACCGGCTTCGTAGTGCTCGTCGATGTGGTATTCGTGGCGCGCGCGCTTGTTCAGCGCGATCGTGCTGCTGCCGGTCTTGTCCTTGGATTTCTGCTTGGCCATGTCCGTTACAATCAGAAAAAACGATCAACGATGATCCAGATCCGCCGCCACGCGCTCGTCCGCCACACGCCCGAACGGATGTTCGATCTCGTCAACGACGTCGAAGCATACCCGAGGCGCTTTCCGTGGTGCGCCGCGGCCCGTGTGCTGGAGCGCGATGGCGATACGGCGCTGACCGCGCGGCTCGACCTGCGCTTCGCCGGTCTCACCCAGGGATTCACGACACGCAACACGCTGCAGCGTCCGCGCCACCTGCACATGCATCTGGTCGACGGTCCGCTGCACGCGCTCGAGGGCGAGTGGACCTTCGATCCGCTCGGCGAGGACGGCTGCCGCATCGCACTGGTGCTTGACTTCGAATACTCGGGCCGGCTCGTTGGATCGGCGCTGCGGCTCGGTTTCCAGGGCCTCGCGAACCGCATGGTCGACGATTTCTGCCGTGCCGCGGCGAAAGCACATGCCTGACAAGGACCCCATCGGCTCGATCACGGTCGAGGTCGCCTATGCCGAACCGGGACGCCAGTTCCTGCGCCGGCTCGATCTCGACGCGGGCGCTACGGTCGCTGAGGCAATCGCGGCGTCCGGCATCGAGCGCGAATTTTCGCTCGATCAGGCAACGCTCGCGATCGGGATCTGGTCGAAGCCGGTCCCGCGCGATACACGATTGCGCGATGGCGACCGGGTTGAACTCTACCGGCCGCTCAAGGCCGACCCCAAGGATTCCCGTCGGCGGCGCGCCTCGCGCCAGCGCGCCGGTGGCGATCAGCCCTGATCGCCGCCGCCGCCGCCCTGGCGCTTCTTCTTCTTTTCGTCTTCCGGAACCTTCTCGTCGGGATACTGGCGCTTGTACTTGCGCGCGTCCTTGATCAGCTGGTCCGGGTCCTCCGGGAAATAGTCGCCGTCGATCTTGACCAGCGCGTCGTCCTTGAAATACAGGGTCAGGTCCTTCGTCTCCATCTTGTTGCGGCCGCGCCGGATCGTCGAGACGTAATCCCAGCGATTCTGGTCGAACGGGCTGACCACCGACGGCGAACCCATGACCAGGGTGACCTGACGCTTGCTCATACCGGGCTTGAGCGCCTCGACCGTGGGCTTGTCGAACAGGTTGCCCTGCTGCGTATCGACCTTGTAGATGAGGCCGCAGCCGGCGAGCGGAGCGAGGGCGAGGAGGGCGAGCCAGCGAAGACGCATGCGCGAGGGATCCAGAGGTTCGGAAAGTCCGCGATGATACACTAGCCCACTGAACCGCAAGGTTATTCGCAGGGAAGGGAGGGCGCCGGAGGATGAACATGGAATCGACCGAACTGCGCAAGGCTGGCCTCAAGGTCACCCATCCGCGCATGCGCATCCTGGAAATCCTCGACAGCCACGACGGCAAGCACTTCACCGCCGAGGACATCTACCGCGAACTGCTCGACAAGCACGACGATATCGGCCTCGCGACCGTCTATCGCGTGCTGACCCAGTTCGAGGCGGCCGGCATGGTGCTCAAGCACCACTTCGAGGGCGGCCAGGCCGTCTACGAGCTGGACCGCGGCAAGCACCACGACCACATGGTCGACGTCGAATCCGGCAAGGTCATCGAATTCTCCAGCGAGGAGATCGAGCGCCTGCAGCACGAGATTGCGGCGAAGCACGGGTATGTGATCGAGGATCACAGCCTGGTGCTTTATGTGAGGCCGGTGAAGAAGCGGTAAAGCCCAACGGCATCGCGGCTGAAGCCGCTCCTACGAAGAGCCTGCGATCGCGAAAATGCCTTGCTCCTGTAGGAGCGGCTTCTGCCGCGATGCTCTTCGCGAACGTCGATCCATATCGCGTCCCAGAATGGATACAGCCCGCTGTGCGTCACGAGACCCGCGCGGACGGGGTTAAGCACGACATAGCGCGCCAGGGTGATTACGTCCTCATCCGCCCGGATCGCATGGTCGTGGAAACCGCTGACCCAAATCGGCCCCGTGCATCCTGTGACCGCCCGATTTGCCGCGAGCGCGGTCGTCCCCTTTACGCGACGGACCAGATCGGAAAGTGAATCGGTGGCTCCCAGTTCGATCAATCCGTGCCAATGGTCTGGCATCAATACCCAGCAGAGCAGCCGGGAATTCCGCCAGAGCGACGGGTCGCACAATGCTCGGATTGCGGCCACCGCAGGTTCCCATTGCGTGAACACCCGTCGTCTCGACACGGTGGTGAACGTGACGAGATAGATGCGGCCTGGTTCGCTCGTACGGCCCTTGCGCAGCCGCGCTCTACCGCATGGCGGGTAGTTGGGTCGTTGCATGTTGACAGCATCGCGTTTGCGCGCCGGTCGCGGCAGCGACGCAGGCGGAATCTCGCGTAGGAAATCGGCGGTAAGGCATCGCGGCTGAAGCCGCTCCTACAGGAGCAACAGCTGGCTCTTCGTAGGAGCGGCTTCAGCCGCGATGCTCTTTCATTCCTCGCCGGATCGCATTGCGCTTCCCAGCATCTGCTTCGCATGCGCCAGCGTCTCGCGTGTGATCTCGATGCCGCCAAGCATGCGTGCGACTTCCTCGCGACGCGTGGTGCCATCCAGCGATTCGATACGCGTCTCGGTCGAGGCGCCGTCGCTGGATTTGCTGACACGCAGATGCCGATGCCCCTGTGCGGCGACCTGCGGCAGATGCGTCACGCAGAGCACCTGGCAGCGTTCGCCGAGCGCGCGCAGTTTCTGACCGACAACCTCGGCGACCGCGCCGCCGATGCCGGAATCGACTTCATCGAACACCATCGTGCCGATCGTGTCGCTGCCGAGCGCCGCGACTTCGATCGCGAGGCTGATGCGTGACAGTTCGCCGCCCGAGGCGACCTTGCGCAGCGCGCGCGGCGGTTGGCCCGGATTTGCGCTGACCAGGAATTCGCAGCGCTCGGTGCCCTGCGGATCGGGCTCGTCGCCGGACTGCGCTTCCAGTTGCACCTCGAAGCGGCCGCCGTGCATGCCGAGTTCGGCCATCAGGGCGCTGACCGCTGCGCCGAGTGTCTGCGCGGTCGTGCCGCGCTTCTTGCCGAGTTTCTTCGACGCGGCCGCATACGTACTGGCGAGGCGCTGCTGCTCCTCGCGCAACGTCGCGATGCTCGCGCCGGCACCGCGCAGGCTTTCCAGTTCCTCGCGCAGGCTGTCCGCGTGCGCCTTGAGTTCGGGCATGCGCACGCGGTGCTTGCGCGCGAGTTCATGCAGCTTGCCGAGTTGGGATTCGGTCTCGGCGAGGCGCTCCGGGTCGAGGTCGAGCGCGGACTGGTAGCGCGCCAGCGCATCGCTGGCCTCCGCGAGCTGAATCTGCGCGGCATCGACGAGTTCGCCGATCGGTTCGAGGCGCTCGTCCAGCACGGCCAGATGCGCGATTTCGGACTGCGCGCGCGCGACCAGGCGCAGCAACGCGAATTCGCTGTCGCCGTCGAGGCGCTCGGCCAGGACGGCGCCGCCTTGCAGCAGTTGGCCCGAGTTCGCGAGGCGGCGATGCTGTTCCTCCAGCGCAAGCAGATCGTCAGGTGCCAGCGCATGCCGGTCGAGCTCGTCGACCTGGTGGTTCAGCCATTCGATGCGCTCGGCATGGTCGGTTCCCCGCGAAAGTTCCGTGATGCGCGCGGTGGTTTCGCGCCAGGCCTTGGCGATGCGCGTGACCTCGGCGACCTCGGTGCCGTGCTCGCCGAACGCGTCGAGCAGCGCGAGCTGCTGGGTCCGGTCGAGCAGGGCCTGATGCTCGTGCTGACCGTGGATCTCGATCAGCCCTCCGGCCAGCGTCTTCAGCTGGGTCAGCGTGACCGGACGACCGTTGATCCACGCGCGCGAGCTGCCTTCGCTGCGGATCACGCGACGCAGCTGGCAGGCGCCGTCCTCGTCGAGGTCCTCGGCGATCAGCCAGTCGCGCAAGTCCGGGTGCGCGGCGAGGTCGAACGCGGCGGCCAGCTCGGCGCGCTCGCAGCCGTGGCGCACCATCGTCGCCTCGGCGCGGCCACCGGACAGCAGCAACAGGGCGTCGACCAGCAGCGACTTGCCGGCGCCGGTTTCGCCGGTGACCACGGTCATGCCCGGTCCGAACGCGATCTCGGCCTCGCCGACAATCGCGAAATCCTTGACGTAGAGACTTTCCAGCATCGTCCGCGCGGAACTCCCGAATAAGCCGCGGAACGCTAGCATGCGGCCGGGTAACGGCCAAGACGGTCTGTTGAATCCGGGCCGTTCCGGCCCTATTGATCGAGGTGGTGCCGCTTGTTAGCGTGCATCGAAGGGCGTCGCCCGTGCGCCCACCCGGAACCCGATGAACGTCTCATCCCACCACGCCCTCGATGCCCGTGCCCGGCAACTGCTGCGCACGCTGATCGCGCGCTACATCGCCGAAGGCCAGCCGATCGGCTCGCGCACGCTGGCGAAGGCGTCGGGGCTGGACGTGAGCCCGGCGACGATCCGCAACATCATGTCCGATCTCGAGGAGTTCGGGCTGGTCGCCGCGCCGCACACCTCGGCCGGTCGCGTGCCGACCTCGCAGGGTTATCGTGTGTTCGTCGACAGCCTGCTCGAGATGCGTCCGCTCGGCGAGCCCGAGGTCGACCAGCTGCGCCGCGAACTGCCGACCGACGCGTCGACCCCGGACCTGCTGGGCAGCGCGACTTCGCTGCTGTCCGAGATGACCCACTTCGTCGGCGTGGTCAGCGTGCCCAAGCGCGACGAGTTTCCGTTCCGGCATATCGATTTCGTGCCGCTTGATAGCAACCGCGTACTGGTGATCCTGGTGTTCACCGACGGCCAGGTGCAGAACCGCGTGATCACCACCCAGCGTGCCTACGGCCCCAGCGAATTGGAGCAGGTCGCGAACTATCTGAACGCGCATTTCACCGGCATGCGTCTCGACGACATCCGCGCGCGGCTGCTGCGCGAGATGCAGGAAGAGGGGGCGCGCTTGAACCACCTGCTTGCGGCCGCGGTCGAGGTGGCGCAAGCCGCATTCCAGGGCAGCGCGGGAAGTGACATGCTGGTCGCCGGTCAGACCAACCTGATGGGCAGGCAGGACGTCTCCGACGTGGACCGCCTGCGCGAACTGTTCGAGGCGTTCCAGCGCAAACGCGATCTGCTGCAACTGCTCGAGCGCTGCTCGCATGCCGAGGGGGTACGCCTGTTCATCGGCGAGGAATCCGGATTCGCGGCGCTGGACACCTGGAGCCTGGTCACGGCGCCATACGGGGTCGGCGGGCGCGTACTCGGCGTACTCGGCGTGATCGGGCCGACCCGGATGGCCTACGAACGCGTGATTCCGGTGGTGCAGGCGACGGCGGCGATCATTTCCGGCGCCTTGAAGCGGTCGCAGCCGACCTTATAACGGGCGGCAGCGGGGGTTCGTCGCGAGCGTGCCATGTGGCCGGTCGCCAGCCGTACCTTGAAAATACGATGACAGCCATCCGCCACCCGGTGGAGGGCAGGGTTTTGATTTGGAGGAGCAATGGAGAATACGGATCCGATGGCGACGCGGCCGCCCGAAACACTCGACGAGACCGTCAACAGCGATCTCGAGAGCTTGTCGCGCCAGCTCGGCGAGTACGAGACCAAGCTCGCCGAGATGCGCGAGACGGTGCTGCGCGAGCGCGCCGAACTCGACAACCAGCGCAAACGTCTGCAGCGTGACCTCGAGCAGGCCCGCCGCTTCGCCAACGAGAAACTGCTGGCCGATCTGCTGCCGGTGCTCGACAATCTGGAACGCGGGCTGGCTGCGGAGGTCGGCGACCCCGCGGCGCTGCGCAGCGGCGTCGAACTGACCCTGCGTGAGCTGATCCGCGTCACCGACGCGAACGGGTTGAAGACCGCCGGCGCGGTCGGCGAGCCATTCAATCCTGAGCATCACCAGGCGATGAGCATGGTCGAGAGCGCCGAGCATCCGTCCGGACGTGTCGCTGCGGTCATGCAGAAGGGATATGTGCTGAACGACCGGCTGCTGCGACCGGCGCTGGTCGCGGTCACGAAGTAGCGCCGCACGAAAGCGCTTGAAACACAAGCGCATAACCCCAGATTTGGCGACAGTCGCGGCCTGCGGGGCCGCATGAGAATTCAGAGCGGGAGAGTACAGAAATGGGCAAGATCATCGGTATCGACCTCGGCACGACCAACTCGTGCGTGGCGGTCATGGAAGGCAGTACGACGCGCGTGATCGAGAACTCCGAGGGCGATCGCACGACGCCGTCGGTGGTCGCGTTCAAGGACAACGAAGTCGTGGTCGGCGCGACCGCGAAGCGTCAGGCGGTCACGAATCCGAAGAACACGTTCTACGCGGTGAAGCGCCTGATCGGCCGCAAGTTCACCGACGCGGAAGTGCAGAAAGACATCAACATGGTGCCGTACAAGATCATCGCGCACGACAACGGCGATGCGTGGACCGAGACCGCGGACGGCAGGAAGATGCCGCCGCAGGAGATCTCGGCCAAGGTGCTGATGAAGATGAAGAAGACCGCCGAGGACTTCCTCGGCGAGCCGGTGACCGAAGCGGTCATCACGGTGCCGGCCTACTTCAACGACTCGCAGCGCCAGGCGACCAAGGACGCCGGGCGCATCGCGGGCCTGGAAGTGAAGCGGATCATCAACGAGCCGACCGCGGCCGCGCTGGCCTATGGACTCGACAAGAAGGGCGGCGATCGCAAGATCGCGGTCTATGACCTCGGCGGCGGCACGTTCGACATCTCGATCATCGAGATCGCGGAAGTCGACGGCGAGAAGCAGTTCGAGGTGCTGGCCACGAACGGTGACACCTTCCTCGGCGGTGAGGACTTTGACAAGCGCGTCATCGACTACCTCGTCGACGAATTCAAGAAGGACCAGGGCGTCGATCTCAAGAACGATCCGCTCGCGTTGCAGCGTCTGAAGGACGCCGCCGAGCGCGCCAAGATCGAGCTGTCGAGCGCGCACCAGACCGAGGTGAACCTGCCGTACATCACGGCGGACTCGTCGGGTCCGAAGCATCTGAACATCAAGCTCACGCGCGCGAAGCTCGAGGCGTTGGTCGGCGATCTCGTCGAGAAGACGATCGGGCCGTGCCGTACCGCGCTGAACGATGCGGGTCTGAAGGTTTCCGACGTCCAGGAAGTCATCTTGGTCGGCGGCCAGACGCGCATGCCGAAGGTGCAGGAAGCAGTCAAGGATTTCTTCGGCAAGGAGCCGCGCAAGGACGTGAACCCCGACGAGGCGGTCGCGGTCGGCGCGGCGATCCAGGGTGGCGTGCTCGGCGGCACCGTCAAGGACGTGCTGCTGCTCGACGTGACCCCGCTGTCGCTCGGCATCGAGACGCTCGGCGGCGTGTTCACCAAGCTGATCGAGAAGAACACGACGATTCCGACCAAGGCATCGCAGGTGTTCTCAACGGCCGAAGACAATCAGTCCGCGGTCACCGTGCACGTGCTGCAGGGTGAACGCGAGCAGGCGCGCTACAACAAGTCGCTGGCGAAGTTCGACCTGGCCGGCATCCAGCCGGCACCGCGCGGCATGCCGCAGGTCGAGGTCACGTTCGACATCGACGCGAACGGCATCCTGCACGTCGGCGCCAAGGACAAGAACACCGGCAAGGAACAGCGCATCGAGATCAAGGCCGGCTCGGGCCTGTCCGAGGACGAGATCCAGCGCATGGTGCGCGACGCCGAGGCGAACAAGGAAGAGGACAAGAAGTTCCACGAGCTGATCGGTGCGCGCAACAAGGCTGATCAGCTGGTGCACTCGACGCGCGCCGCGATCAAGGAGCACGGCGGCAAGGTCGCGGGCGACATCGGCCGCATCGAGGAAGCGCTGGCCGATCTCGAGAAGGTGATGAAGGGCGACGACAAGGCGCAGATCGAGGCGCGCACGACCACACTGGAGCAGGTCGCGCAATCGCTGTTCGCGGCCGCCGCGGCGACGCCGCCGGCCGGTGAGGCCGCGGATGCCGGTGCGCATGCGCAGGCCGGTGGCTCGGCAAAGAACGACGATGTCGTCGACGCGGAGTTCACCGAGGTGAAGGACAAGTAAGGTTATTCCGGCGCAGCCGGAAAAACGGTGCGTGTTCGAGCGGCGCCCGGCGCCGCTCGACACGCGCGATGCGGTGCCTGGCGGGATGGTCGATGGACAAGGGACGACTCGAAGCGTTCAGCGATGGCGTGATCGCGGTGATCATCACGATCATGGTGCTGGAGATGAAGGTGCCGCACGCGCCGACGCTGGCGGCGTTGTGCGAGCTGTGGCCGGTGTTCCTGAGTTACATCCTGAGTTTCGTCTATGTCGGCATCTACTGGAACAACCACCATCACATGTTCAAGACCGTCGAGCGGATCAACGGGCGTGCGATGTGGGCGAACCTGCACCTGCTGTTCTGGATCTCGTTGTTCCCGTTCGTCACCGCATGGATGAGCGAGAACCATTTCGCCGCGGTGCCGACCGCGCTGTACGGCGGCGTGCTGCTGATGGCGGCGCTGGCCTGGCCTCTGCTCGCGCGCGAGCTGATCGCCTGCAATGGCCTGGATGGCGCGCTTGCGACGGCGTTGGGTCGCGACGCCAAAGGCAAGCTTTCGATCGTGCTGTACGCGCTGGCGATTCCGCTGGCATTCCTCAATCCCTGGATCGCCTGCGTGCTGTATGTGACGGTCGCGTTGGTCTGGTTCGTCCCTGATCGGCGCATGGAGAAGGTCGCCACATGAGCAAGCGTTGCTATTACGAAACCCTTGGCGTCGCGCGCGGCGCGAACGACGAGGAGCTCAAGAAGTCGTTCCGTCGCCTTGCGATGAAGCTGCATCCGGACCGCTGTCCGGATGATCCGGCGGCACAGGAGAAGTTCAAGGAGGCCAAGGAGGCCTACGAAATCCTCTCCGACCAGCGCAAGCGCTCCCTGTATGACCAGCATGGCCACGCCGCGTTCGAACACGGCATGGGCGGACGCGGCGGCGGCGGATTCAATGGCGACGTCGGCGACATCTTCGGCGACATCTTCTCGGACATCTTCGGCATGGGCGGCGGTGGCCGCGTGCGGCGCGGCTCGGACCTGCGCTACCTGATCGAGCTCGATCTCGAGGAAGCCGTTTTCGGAGCCGACAAGCAGATCGAGGTGCCGACCCTGGTCGAATGCGAGCATTGCGACGGCAGTGGTTCCGAGGATGGCAAGACTTCCACCTGCACGACCTGCCGCGGCCAGGGCCGCGTGCGCATGCAGAACGGCATCTTCTCGATCCAGCAGGCATGCCCGCATTGCGCCGGCGCCGGCAAGGTGGTCACCAATCCGTGCCGCGAATGCCGCGGCGAGGGACGCGTGCACTCGGAGCGCACGCTCTCGATCAAGATTCCGGCCGGCGTCGACAACGGTGACCGCATTCGTTTGACCGGCCAGGGCGAGGCCGGGCCGAGTGGAACGGTGCCCGGTGATCTCTATGTCGAAGTTCGTGTGCGCGAACACGCGATCTTCCAGCGCGAGGGCGATGACCTGCACTGCGAGATCCCGATCCGTTTCGGCCAGGCTGCGCTCGGCGCGGAACTCAAGGTGCCGACCCTGGACGGCGAGGCCGAGATCTCGATCCCGCCGGAAACGCAGACCGGCAAGCTGTTCCGCTTGCGCGGCAAGGGCGTGAAATCCGCGCGCAGCGGTCGCACTGGTGACCTGCTCTGCCGCGTCGCGGTCGAAACGCCGGTCCGACTGACCACCGAGCAGCGCGAGCTGTTGCGCCAGTTCGAATCGACGTTCAACGGCGAGGACGCCGCCGCGCATTCGCCGCGCAACAGCTCGTGGCTGGACGGCGTCAGGCGCTTCTGGGATCGCGTCATCTCCTAGTTTAGTTGCTTGCACGCGCCTTAGGTCTCGTAGGAGCGGCTTCAGCCGCGATGCTTTTTCCCCGGCTCGGCAGAATGCGCGAGAACATCGCGGCTGAAGCCGCTCCTACAAAACACGTCCTGCGCGGGCGATGCATCCGGTGACGGATGCGCTAGGCTACGCGTCGCTCTGCGGACGACGGAAGCCCAATGACCACAACCACCCCGATCGCCGTCCACGGCGCCGCCGGCCGTATGGGCCAGGCGATCCTGCGCACGATGATCGGGCGCGGCGATGTCGCGCTGGTCGCCGCATTGGTGCGATCCGGATCGGATCTCGAAGGCCAGCCGCTCGCCGCGACGCTCGGTAGCCGCGCGCCGGCGATCGTCTGCACCTCATCGTTGCCTGCCGACCTCACCCCGGCCGTATTGATCGATTTCAGCGTGGCCGCGGCGTTCGACCACGCGCTCGGTCTTGCACTGGAGCGCAGGATTGCGTTCGTCAGCGGCACGACCGGACTCTCTGCGAAACAGCAGGCGGCGCTCGACGGCGCGGCCGCTTCGATAGCCGTCCTGTGGAGTGCGAATTTCAGCCTCGGAGTGGCCTTGCTTTCGCGTCTGGTCGCCGAGGCAGCGCGTTCGCTGCCGGACTGGGACTGCGAGATCGCCGAGGCACACCATAGCCGCAAGCAGGATGCGCCATCCGGTACCGCGCTCGCGCTCGGGCGTGAAGCCGCATCGGCCCGCGATCGGGATTTCGATGCAGTCGCAAGGCTCTCGCATGTCGGCGTGAACGCAGCGCGCACGCCCGGCAGTATCGGCTTCGCGGTCACCCGTGCGGGCGACATCGTGGGCGAACACACGGTGACGTTCGCGACACTCGGTGAACGCATCGAACTTGTCCATCGCGCAACCGACCGCGACATCTTCGCGCGCGGCGCGATAGTGGCCGCGCGCTGGATCGCCGGTCGGCCACACGGAAGGTATGCGCTGGCCGATGTGCTGGCTGGCCGCAACGGTCCGGCCATCGGCGCGTAGGCGCTGGCTGCTCGCACCCCGTGCGTAGCAGGCAAAAAAATGGGGCGCTTGCGCGCCCCAAGGAGAGTGAATCGTTTGGAGGAGACTCGGAAACTTAGAAGTAGACCTGCGCGCGCAGTTCGAACACGCGCGGATCGACGGCGGCGTCGCCATTGATCGGCGCGCCGTAGCGCTTGGTGCTGTTGGCCCAGATGTAGTTGGCCTGGAACTTGAGGTGCTGGCCGAGATACCAGTTCGCACCGATGGTCCAGTCGTGCTCCTTGCCGCCGAAGACCGGGCCATCGTTGAGGTCGACCTGGCTGTAGCGCAGCGCGACTTCGACCGCACCGAAATCGTTGACCGGACGAATATTGCCGATCGCGCCCTTGCTGTACGGACGGCTCTCGCCGGTCAGCACCCACGATCCCTGCGCATAGAAACCGTTGCCGCTGTAGCTCGGCTTGCCGGCCGGACTCGCGCTGAAGGTCAGGTATTCGCCTTGCACCAGCAGCGGGCCGTGGATCCATGCCGCTTCCAGGCCGATGCGGTCGATGCCGCCCGGATTGTTGAGATTGCCGGTGTCGACAAGACGCGTGCCGAGCAGGTTCGCCTCGGGGCGCGCACGGAAACGTGCCTGCGCCGGCGTCGTGATCCCGCGGCCGTCGGTGGTCGCATCGCGATCCTCGCGCGAAGCGGCGATGCCGAGGTGGATCACTTCGCTTTCCTCGCGCGAGCCGGCGCCCGGCTGGCGATTGAGCGGATTCCAGACGACGCGAGCGGCCGGGCCGTTGCCCTTGTTCTTGCCGTTCAGATCGCCGCCGCTGAAATACGCGGCATAGAGCATCCAGTTGGGAATGCCGTAGTACGACCAGTCGACGCCGATGCGGCGGCCCATGTTGGTCGCCTGCACGGGCAGCGAGCGTTCCAGGAACGTCGTCGCACTCGAGCTGGACGCTTCTTCCCAGCCGACCGGCGTCTTGTACTGGCCAAGGCGGAAGTCACCGTAGTCCTTGCTGCTGTAGCGGACGAAGTTGTCGATCCACTGGCCGTGGACGCCGGTCGTGGCCGTCCTGTGGCCCGAGACCGTGAAGTCGTAGCCGATGTTGAAGTCGAGACCCCACGGCGTCTTGCCATAGAAGTTGAATTCCTTGCGGCGCCACGCGGTCGCGTCCGGAAGGATCTCCTTGCCGTTGGTCGGGTTCGCGGTGTCGCCGGAGAACCGGTTGGTGTCGAACTGGTACAGGCCCTTGAAACCGTACTCGTAGCCGTCGTCGGTCTTGTACTTGGTCGGCCAGTCGTTGAGCAGGTCGTAAGCCATCGCGTTGGTGCCGAACGCGCAGATTAGGGCGGCGGCGATCGCATGTCGCAGTTTCATCGGGATCCTCGAAACGGGGCGGAAAACTGTCGCGAAGTCTGGCTGGCCGCTGTTACGCTTAGATGACAAAACAACATTCATTTAACGCGAAACGCCCATTCCTGCGGCTCTGTGGCGGCCTGTCAGGGCGTGACCGTCTTGTGACGATAAGCGCACAAGTCATTGATCGCACACTGCGGACATTCCGGCTTGCGCGCCTTGCAGACATAGCGCCCATGCAGGATCAGCCAGTGGTGCGCATCCTTGCGGAATTCCTGCGGCACGGCCTTGGCGAGCTTGTCCTCGACGATGCGCACGGTCGTTCCGGGCGCCAGCCCCGTGCGGTTTGCGACGCGGAAGATATGCGTATCCACGGCGATGGTCGGCTCGCCGAACGCGGTGTTCAACACGACATTGGCCGTCTTGCGGCCGACGCCAGGCAACGCCTCCAGCGCCTCGCGCGAGCGCGGCACTTCGCCACCATGCTGCTCGACCAGGAGGCGGCAGGTGGCGATCACGTTCTTCGCCTTCGCGTTGAACAGGCCGATTGTGGCGATGAAGGATTTCAGTTTTGCTTCGCCCAGGTCGAGGATCGCCTGCGGCGTGTTCGCGACCGGGAACAGCTTCCGCGTCGCCTTGTTCACGCCGACATCGGTCGCCTGGGCGGACAGGATCACCGCGACCAGCAGCTCGAACGGCGTCGTGTAGTCGAGTTCGGTGGTCGGGTGCGGGTTCAGTTCGCGCAGGCGGCGGAACAGTTCGACGATCTTCTCGCGCTTCATCGGTCCGGTGGGTCCTTCGCATCGGGCTGGCGCCGCGCCTTGCCGCGCGCGATCGCCTCGAGCACGGCCGAGCGGCTGATCGGCGCGGGGTTTTCGTCGGGCTTCGGTTGTGCCGCAGCCCGGCGCGCATCGCGTTCGCCGCGTTCGCGCATGAGGCGCACGTTGCGCGCGTCGAAGCGGCGGCGCGCATGCCCGGCGCGATCGAGCACGTCCACGCGTTCGAGAGGCCGGTCAGCGGTCGGAACCAGCGCGATGCAATCGACCGGGCAGGGCGGCAGACAAAGCCCGCAACCGGTGCATTCGGCCGCGATGATCGTGTGCATGCGCTTCGCCGCGCCGACGATCGCATCGACCGGGCAAGCCTGGATGCACTTCGTGCAGCCGATGCAGATGTCTTCGTCGATGAGTGCGACCGTAGGCGCTTCCTCGCGGCCGTTCGCCGGATTCAACGGCTTGGCCACACGTCCGAGCAGTCCCGCAAGCGCGTCGATGCCGGCGGCACCGCCGGGCGGGCATTGATTGATGTCCGCCCGGTCACCGGCGATCGCTTCGGCGTATGCACGGCAGGTCGGATAACCGCAGCGCGTGCATTGCGTCTGTGGAAGCAGCGCGTCGATGCGCTCGATGAGCAAGGTTTGGATCATGGTCTTGGGTGTACGGGATTTGCGGGATCATGCCTGTCCCGGCTTGCGGCCTCCACGGCATGTGCTAGATCCCGGAAAGCGCGCCCGGGCGGTTCCCGCCATGTCCGATCGCAGGCAAGGCAGCGATAGCGCCATTTGACGATGCGTGCCGCGACGCCGGGTGTCAGGAGCAGGAGCTGCAAGACGAGGTACGACGCTACGAACCATGACGCGCCGGATGCTGTATGGGTTGCGAATAAGAAAGGAATCGATAGTCCATCAGACGCAATCAGAAGCATGAACACTGCGCGGCGCGGACGGAGATCCTCGGACGCATCACTGGCGCCGCAGCCAGGGCAGCTGGGACGCTCGGTGTCCTCGATCTGCGATGCGAGTTCGCCGTTGCGATACGCATTCACGACGGCCTGCGCTTTGCCGAAGTCGGCATCAGACACCATCACGCGGTAGCCGCCGAATGCCAGTGTTTTCAGCCAATCCTGCCGAACCATCTCGGTGTCGAACGCCCAGGCGATGACGCCATGTTCGCGCAATAGGTGCTCGACGATGTGGGCTTCGGATAGATCGGGTGTCCAGTGGGCGCGCCGCATCACGTGCTCTGCAGGGTCAGTTCAGCGACTGCATTTCCTGCAGCACCTGTGCACGCAGGTCGGAAATCGTCTTGGTGATCGCCTGTTCGGCCTGCTCGTCGCCGCTGTCGAGCTTGTCCACATTGGCTGCCCAGGTCTCGAACAATCCCCGCGCTTGAGCGCGGGTGGGTTCCGAGATGAGGCTCGACATGTCGCGCACGGCAGTGGCCTTGCCCCATCCTCCGATCCGGTTGGCGTCACTGTGGTCGCCGCCGTAGAAGCGGCGGTCGGTGATCTCCTGTAGCTGGCCGAGTTCGTCGAGCATCATGAAGCCGGCCGAACGCACGTTGCGGTGGAATTCCGTTGTCTGGTTACGCCATGTGTTGTAGCTGGTACCGAACAGAGCGACGGCGAGGCTGATCAATGCAACGGCGTGCCGGTGCACGCCGTTGCCGAAGCGTGTTCCGAGAGATTCCACGGGTTGCGGGGCAGACATGTCGTTCTCCTGACGCCGCACAGGGTTCGGATTACTTGACGGGCATTCCCGGCTGCGCGCCTGACTCGACATCCAGCAGGAACAGGTCCGCGCCGCCGCTGCCCGCTGAAAGGACCATGCCTTCGGAGACGCCGAAGCGCATCTTGCGCGGCGCGAGATTCGCGATGAACACGACGCTGCGACCCACCAGTTTCTCCGGTTCGCCATAGGCGGCGCGGATGCCTGAGAAGATCTGGCGTTTGCCGAGATCGCCGGCGTCGAGCTCGAAGCGCAGCAGCTTGTCGGAGCCGTCCACGAAGTCGCAGGCGAGCACCTTGCCGATGCGCAGGTCGAGTTTCGCGAAGTCGTCGATGGAGACCGTCGGCGCGATGGGCGACTCCGTTGCTTTCGCAGGAGCGGCTTCAGCCGCGATGCCTTTTGCGTCCGTCCCATTGCCGGCACTGGTCTCAGCTGAAGCCGCTCCCGCCGAAGAGGTGGGCGCATCGCTGGCGGGCTTCAACGATTCCTTCGAGGCTTCGATCATGGCTTCAATCTTCTTCGGGTCGATGCGGGTGGTCAGCGGTGTGAATGCATTGAGGCGCGCCCCCAGGGCAGGCGTGGACGCGGCGTCGAAACGTGTCCAGCCCTCGCCGAGGAAATCGCGAGCGCGGCCCGCGATCGCCGGGACCACCGGGCTCAGCCAGATCGACAGCAGGCGGAAGTAGTTGAGCGCGAGCGTGCAGACGACGTGCAACTCGTCGCGCTTCGTCTCGTCCTTGGCGAGCAGCCACGGCGCCTTCTCCGCGACGTAGGCGTTCGCCTCGTCCGCAACCTCGACGATCAGGCGCGTCGCCGCGGCGTAGTCACGCGCTTCGTACAGCGCCGCGCAGGCTGAAAGCCTGGTCGCCGCAGTGTCATATTGCGCGCGCTCACCCGCGGATAACGCGCCAGCGAGCGTGCCGTGAAAGAACTTGTGCACGAACCCAGCACAGCGGCTGGCGAGGTTCACCCACTTGCCGACCAGGTGCGAATTGACGCGCTCCTCGAACGTCTTGAGATCGAGGTCGACATCCGCGAGCGTCGGGCCGAGCAAGGTCGCGAAGTAGTAGCGCAGCCAGTCCGGATCGAGCTGGTCGAGATAGGTGCTCGCGTTGACGAAGGTGCCGCGTGACTTGGACATCTTCGCGCCGTCCACGGTCAGGAAGCCGTGCACATGAACCGCCGTCGGCGTGCGCAGGCCGGCGCCGTGCAGCATCGCGGGCCAGAACAGCGTGTGGAAGTACACGATGTCCTTGCCGATGAAATGCACCATCTCAGTGTCGTTTGCGCCGGACTGGGTGAAGCGCTCGAAGTCCGCGGACGTCAGTCCGGGCTTGCGGCCGCTCTCGCAGAGCTCCTTGAACGCGGCGAGGTAACCGACCGGCGCGTCGACCCAGACATAGAAGAACTTGCCGGGCTCGCCCGGGATCTCGAAGCCGAAGTAGGGCGCGTCGCGCGACACGTCCCAGCTGCGCAGGCCGTCGGTGAACCATTCCTGCAGCTTGTTGACGACTTCGCCCTGCAGGCCGCCCGCATCACGTCGCTCGGCGAGCCAGCCTTTCAGCATCGTCTCGAAATCGGCGAGCTTGACGAAGAAATGCAGCGATTCCTTCTCGATCGGTGTCGCGCCGGAAACCACCGAGTACGGATGGATCAGGTCGGTCGGGTTGTAGGTCTTGCCGCAGACCTCGCAGGCGTCGCCGTACTGGTCCTTGCTGTGGCAGTTCGGGCACTCACCCTTGATGAAGCGATCCGGCAGGAACATCTCCTTGACCGGATCGTAGAGCTGCTTGACCGGGCGCGATTCGGTGTGGCCGCCGGCCTTCAGCGCGTTCCAGATGCGTCCGGTGAGTTCGCGGTTCGCCTCGCTGTCGGTGGTCGAATAGTGATCGTGCTCGACGCCGAAGCCGCGCAGGTCACGCGTGTGCTCGTCCCAGACGCGCGCGATCAGCGCCTGCGGCGTGATGCCTTCGCGCTCGGCGCGCAGCATGATCGAGGTGCCATGCGCGTCGTCGGCGCAGACGAAATGCACTTCGTGGCCGGCCATGCGCATCGCGCGCACCCAGATGTCGGCCTGGATGTTCTCCAGCATGTGGCCCAGATGAATCAGGCCGTTCGCGTAGGGCAGGGCGTTGCTGACGAGGATGTTTCGCTTCGGCGCATTCATGCGTCGCGGGTTCCGCTTCGTTGCTGCAAAGCGGAATTATCGCATGGCACCGTTCCGCAGGAGGACTTCGGTCGTTCCTGCGATGAGTTCACCGCGTTTCGCTACGGCGACTTGCGCTCCCACACCTGCGAGCGGCCTAGCAGCGCGAAGCCGATATAGCCGTGCACGTCGAGCTTCTGGCCGTTGTCGGTGACCGTGAGCTTCACCTTGTAGGTCTTGCCGTTCTTCGGATCGAGGATCTGGCCGCCATCCCACACGTCGCCGTCCTTGCTCACGCCCCACAGGATGGTCATGCCTTCGACGGGCTGATCCTTGCGCTCGCCCTCGCATTTCTTGCAGGTTGGGTGCGGGCCCTCGTCGGACTGGAGCACCTCGAGAACCTTGCCTTCCAGCTTGCCGGCGTTCTCGGTGATCTGGACGATCGACTTGGGCTTGCCAGTGGCGTCGTCGATCGTGGTCCAGGTGCCGACCGGGGTGAGGTCGGCGGCCAGCGCAGGCGCGCCGAACGCGAACGCAAGGGCGAAGAGGACGGGTTGGCAACGTGACAGCATGGCGCGGGCTCCGGGCGGGTGGGCAACGCTCGCAACTTGCCGCCGTCGTGCGGGGCCGTCAAGGCGCGCCGCAGCGGACGCGCTGGCATAATAGGGGTCCCACCTGTTTTGCTCCCCCCGAATGACCGAATCCCTTGAAGCGCGGGTCAGAACGATCCTGGCCGGCGTGATCGATCCGCATACCGGCAAAGATCTCGTCGCCAGCGGCGCGCTGCGTGGAGTCGGCGTGGCCGCCAACGACGTGTCCGTCGACATCCTGCTCGGCTATCCGGCGCTATCCGCGCAGGCGGCGATTGCCGACGCGATCAAGCGCGCGCTCGAGGCTGATCCGGCGATCGCGCATGCCGCGGTCAGCGTGTCCTGTCGCGTGTTCGCGCATGAAGTGCAGCAGGGCCTGACTCCGCTGCCGGGCGTCAGGAACGTGATCGCGGTCGCCTCCGGCAAGGGCGGTGTCGGCAAGTCGACGGTCGCGGCGAATCTCGCGCTCGCGCTGAAGGCCGAAGGCGCCAGCGTCGGCGTGCTCGATGCGGACATCTACGGCCCGAGCCAGGTGCGCATGCTCGGACTGACCGGCAAGCCGGACACCAAGGACGGCAAGCGTATCGAGCCGAAACTCAGCCACGGCATCCAGGCCATGTCGATCGGCCTGATGATCGAGGAAGACACCGCGATGATCTGGCGCGGCCCGATGGCGACGCAAGCGCTGCAGCAGATGCTCGGCGAGACCAACTGGTCCGATCTCGACTACCTGATCATCGACCTGCCACCGGGAACCGGCGATATCCAGCTGACCCTGTGCCAGCGCATTCCGGTGTCAGGCGCGGTGATCGTGACGACGCCGCAGGACATCGCGCTGCTCGACGCGAAGAAGGCGCTGAAGATGTTCGAGAAGGTCAACGTGCCGGTGCTCGGCATCATCGAGAACATGGCGACGCACGTCTGTTCGGCCTGCGGCCACGAGGAGCATATCTTCGGCGAGGGCGGCGGCGCGCGCATGGCGGCGCAGTACGACGTGCCGTTGCTGGGTTCGTTGCCGCTGGATATCCGCATTCGCGAGCAGGCCGACGGCGGTACGCCGACGGTCGTCGCGATGCCGGAGTCCGACCTCACCGTGCGCTACCGCGAGATCGCACGCAAAGCGGCTGCGCGGCTGGCGCTGCGGGCGCGCAACAAGGCGATCTCGTTTCCGAAGATCGTTGTGCAGAACACGTGAGAGCCGGGATTCGGGAATGGGGAATCGGGAATCGGAATAGCTCGTCGGCTGTTCCGGGATCGCGCTCCTGTTCACGGTCTCCGGCCATCATTGAGGTGCTCTTGCGGTTCCCTATTCTCCATTCCCGATTCTCATGACCATCAAATCCGACAAGTGGATCCGCCGCATGGCGGAGCAACAGAAAATGATCGAACCGTTCGAGCCGGGCCAGGTCAAGCGCAACGGCGGCGAGCGGCTGATCTCATACGGCACGTCGAGTTACGGCTACGACGTACGCTGCGCCGACGAGTTCAAGGTGTTCACGAACATCAACTCGACCATCGTCGATCCGAAGAACTTCGACGAGCGCAGCTTCGTCGACATCAAATCCGACGTCTGCATCATCCCGCCGAACTCGTTCGCGCTAGCGCGAACGGTCGAGTACTTCCGCATCCCGCGCAAGGTGCTGACGATCTGCCTCGGCAAGAGTACCTATGCGCGCTGCGGCATCATCGTCAATGTGACACCGCTCGAACCCGAGTGGGAAGGCCACGTCACATTGGAGTTCTCGAACACGACGCCGCTGCCGGCCAAGATCTACGCGAACGAAGGGGTCGCGCAGATGCTGTTCCTGGAATCCGACGAGGACTGTGAGACCAGCTACAAGGATCGCGGCGGCAAGTACATGGGCCAGACCGGGGTCACCCTGCCGCACGCCTGAGTCCGCTGGTGAACGTCGAGGTGAACAGCCGGCAACGCACGCAATGCCGGCCGTGCACACTGGTGGTAGTCTTCGCGTTTGCGCACACAAATCGGAGCAATCGGAACCATGCGGAGTTTTTCGGTCGGACCTCTTCTGAAACTCGCGGCGCTCGTCCTCGCGACGACGCTGGTGGCTGCGTGCGGCATGTTCGGACGCAACAAAGCCGACACGGTCCCGGCGGCGAACATTCCCGCGGGCTTCGACGTGACCATCCTCGCCGACAAGGACAACCAGTTCGACTTCGACGGTGCTCCCTTGACCGCCGAGGACCTGAAGAGTGCGTTCCGCTATCGCCAGGAGGAATCGCTGCCGATGTCGAGCGTGCTGCTCAAGCGCGGCGAGAAGCAGAAGGTCAAGAACGAGCACATTGTCGCGCTGGCACGGCTCGCCTATGAAATGCATTTCAAGGCCTACCTGGAAGAAAAGGGCGGGATTTCAGAGCTTCAGGCGCAGATGAAGGATTCCGACAGCGACAAGGCGAGGTCGGAACAGCAAGAAGCCAAACACGCTAAGGAGGACAAACAATGAAGACGCTGATGCGCGGTGCACTGCTGGCACTGGGCCTCGTGGTCGCGACGGGCGCATTCGCGCGCTCGGACGTGCGCGATGGCAATGCGATGGTCACGCCGGTGAAGGGCGACAAGTACTCGATTGACGGCGTGACGATGGGCAAGGCCGAGCTCTACGGTTACATCGGCGACCTTCGTGATCGCGAGCACCTGACCGGGCTCGTGCTGAAGCGCGGCGGCGACGACGAGCAGCGCCATGTGATCGGCTCGATCGCGCGTACGCTGCAACTGAAGGCGTTCGAGCAGGACGGCGGCGACCTCAAGCCGATCGACCTTCCGGCGGCGCAACCGACCCCGCCGCCTCCGCCGGTCGACAGCAAGCCGGAAGCAACGGCTCCTGCGTCGGATACGACGCCGCCGGCCCACTGAGTTTTTCTTTCGCAGGATGATCGCGCTTCGTTTCGCGAAGCGCGATCGCGCCCGGTCCGTCCTGTGGGCAGTCGTTGTGAGGCCGATTGTCGTGAGACCGGCCGTCATGGCGATTCCGCAATCCTGATTCCATCGTTCTTCACCAGCACTCGACGAGCCGCCAAGCCGCTGCACGGGTCCGTGCTTCACACGGCGTCTCGCGGCTCGCAATTGACTACCGATGATCCATCTCCGACTCGTCCTGACCATCGCGCTCACCGCCGTCGCGCAGCATGCAAGCGCGGCCAATCCGCTCCATCTGATCAGCGAAACCTACTCCGAATGGAAAGAGCGCCTGTTCGGCGCGGGTCACGCAGCGCCGGCTGTCGTCGACGCACCCGCGAACGGCCCGATCGCGATGCAGTCCGGACACCCGCAACGCCTGCGCATCGACGCCGAAGCGCCCGAGCGTGATTTTCCGAAGGGCAAAAGCCGCTACCGCGTTGTCGAATTTCCCGAGGAACTCGCGCATGCCGCGGTGCGCATCCAGGTGATCGCGCGGCGCAACGAGAAGGGGCACGGCAACGCGGTGTTCAAGCCGCTGTTCTACGTGTTCACCGACGGCGATGGCGTGCGTGACCCGGTCGAGGCCAAGCCGTTGCATCTGGATATTCGCCCGTTTCGCCGTACCCGCCTGCTCGGCTGCGTGACCCTGGACAAGGTGCAGCGCCTCGCGGTTGCGACTTCGCCGGAGGCGGTCGGAAAACCCTACGAGTCCGATGTTCGCGACGCGGTGAAGGCGCCGACCCCGGGCGGCTACTACTACACGACCGATGCGGTGAAGGTGAAGCTTCCGTACGCCGATTCCGGCGAACTGATTCTCGAAGTGACCGCGGAAACCGCCGCCGGCAAGGGCTGCTGACCGCAGGTCTGTTGGCGCTCGCACGGGCCGCCCGGAGTGTCCATAGACCCTAGTGCGTAGCGCCTCCGGCGACGTGCAAGTCGTGCGTCGTCGCGACGGCACATTCGAGTGCGGCACGCACGCCGGCGATCATCGTGTCCAGCGCCATGCTCGGCTGGCCCGGATGGCGCGCCGCCTGTTCCGGCAGCCACGGTACGTGCACGAAGCCGCCGCGCGTACCGACGTGGCGCGTCGCGAGCAGGTGCGCGAGCGTGAAGAACACTTGGTTGCAGACGAAACTGCCGGCGCTCAGCGAGGGCGCGACCGGGATGCCGAGCGAGCGCAATCGTGCCTCGATCGCCTTGATCGGCAAGGTCGAGAAGTACGCCCCGGGCGCCTCGTCGACGACCGCCTCGTCGATCGGCTGCAGACCTTCATTGTCGGCGATGCGCGCATCGATCAGGTTGACCGCGACGCGCTCCAGCGAAATCTCGCTGCGCCCGCCGGCCTGGCCGAGCGCGAGCGCCAGCGCGGGACGGTGCAGATCGAGCAGTTCCTCGAGCATCGGCAAGGTCGCTGCGAATGCGACCGGCAGGATCGCGCCGACGACACGATGCGCGGCGATCGTCTCGCCATTCAGCGCACGCACGATTTCCTGCGACGGGTTGGTGCGCTCGCCGGCGAACGGTTCGAAGCCGGTCAGCAGGATGGTCGGCATCTCGGTCATTGAAACACCAGCAGCCACAGCAGCAGGAAATTCACCCCAAGCAGGACGAGCGCGGTCGGAAGCTGCGCGCGGATCACGCCGTACTGATCCGGCAGTTCCAGCAGCACCGCCGGCACGATATTGAAGTTCGCTGCCATCGGCGTCAGCAAGGTGCCGCAGTAGCCGGTCAACATGCCGATCGAGCCGAGCACCGCCGGATGCGCGCCGTGACGCAGCACCAGCAGCGGCAGGCCGATGCCGGCCATCAAGACCGGGAACGCGGCGAATGCGTTGCCCATGATCACGGTAAACAGCACCATGCCGAGCGCGAACGCGGTCAGGCAGGCGAGGCGGCTGTCGGTCGGAATCACTGCGCTCACGATGGCCGCGATCGCGTCGCCGACGCCGGTCGCGGCGAACACACTGCCGAGCGTGGCCAGCAGCATCGGCAGCAATGCTGCCCAGCCGAGCGCATCGAGCAGACGGCGGCCTTCACCGAGTCCGCTCACGACCGGCGCGCGGGTCACGCGCAGCGCGGCCGCGAACGCAATCACGCAGGCGAGGCCGAGCGCGGCCAAGGTCGAGTGCTGCGCATCGATCAAGGGCGTTTCCTGCCAGCGCAGATGCGAGGCGCCCAGTACCAGCGCGAGCGTGACGATCGGAATCGCCAGCGCCGGCCCGAACAATCGGTTGCCGAGCCGACTCGCCGCCGCACGCCTCGCGGCGATTGCCTCGGCGTTGTCTGCATGCGCACGCAAGCCGCCGTGCGCGGCCATCACGCCGAGCGCAAGCACGCCGACGCCCATCGCCTGCGCCGGCCAGCGCGTGCCCGCGGCCAGCGCGGCGAGGATCGCCTCGCCGAACAGGAACGGGCAGGCGAGGATCGCCCAGAAGCCGGCCATTGCGAGACGCCGTTCGCGCAGGTTCAGCGCCGCGGAGAACAGCAGGAACGCGCCGAGCAGCCAGTAGACCTGTTCAATCTTCAGCATCGGCGCGCTCCACATCACTGATGCGTTGTGCGCGCACGCTGCGCGCCAGCTGGCGCTGGAAATACAGCAGGCGCAGCGTGTGGACGATGAACGCCGCGATCGCGGTCGGCAGCGCCCACAGCGCGATCGCCAGCGGTTCGAGCGCGATGCCGTTCTGCGCGTAGAAACCCTGGATCAGCAGCACGGCGCCGAATGCGAGAAAAACATCCTCGCCGAAAAAACGGCCGATGTTGTCGGTTGCCGCCGCGAGCGCATGCACCCGATGGCGTTCGGCCGCGCCGAGTGCGCCGACGCTGCGCTCGGCCGCCGCCTCGCTCATCGGCGCGACCAACGGGCGCACGGTCTGCGCGTGACCGGCGAGATCGATCATGCCGAACATCGACAGCAGCTGGCGCAAGCCGAGATAGCTGATGAGGAAGCGCGCCAGCGTGAGGCCGCGGAAGCCGACGATCCAGTCGCGTGCGCGCTCGCGCAGGCCGTAGTGTTCAAGCAGGCCGATCACGGGAAGAGTCAGCACCATCAGCAGCAATGCACGGTTGTTGACGAATGAGCTGCCGAGCAATGCGAGCAGGTCACCGGTGCCCATGCCGGCGGCGAGCCCGCTGACGACACCGGCAATGACAACCACCAGTACGGGATTGCGGCGCAGCACGAAGCCGACCACCACCACCGCGACGCCCAGCAGCGGCCAGTTGTTCATCGGCGGCCTTCTTCGTGTATCGGCTGTTCGCGCCGGCATGCGGCGACGTTGCCAGGCAGCCGAGTCTCCTCTCCCTCAACGGCTTCATCGCCGGGGGCAGGGTGAGGGGACGGGGGCAGCCGGAGGATGTGGCCCAGGCGCTTGCGTGAAGTCGGCAGTAGACCAATACGCATCTGAGCATGTTTCCGATCTGCAAGGACGTGCATCAACCGAACCCTCGCCCCCTCACCCAACCCTCTCCCCCATCGCAGGCGATGGGGGAGAGGGCTTCATTGCGAGCGGGGTGATGAGCACCTTGGCGGCGTCGAGCGCCTCGCGCAAGCGACGAGCGAACAGGGCGGCGTCGGTGCGGTCGCCGTGCACGCAGATCGTGTCGGCATGCAGCGCGAGCGTCCCGCCCTGGCGTGTCGTGACTATTCCGTCGCGCACGATCGCCAGCGCCTGTGCAACCGCCGCGTCGATGTGCTCTATCACCGCGCCGGCTTCGCGGCGTGGTGTCAGCGAGCCATCGCTTTCGTAGCGGCGATCCGCGAACGCTTCGTGCGCAACCGCGAGCCTGGCGCGTTCGCCGGCGCGCGGCAGTTCGCTGCCGGCAAGTCCGACCAGGATCAGCGCCGGGTCGAAGTCGCGCACTGCACGCGCAATCGCGTCGGCGAGCGCGGCGTCGCGCGCGGCCATGTTGTACAGCGCGCCGTGCGGTTTCACATGGTGCAGCCGCGCTCCGGCCGCGTGCGCGAAGCCGGCCAGCGCTCCGATCTGGTAGAGCGTCATCGCGTACGTCTCGTCGGTCGAGACACGCATCTCGCGACGGCCGAAACCCTGCAGGTCCGGCAGTGACACATGCGCGCCGATTGCGACGTTCGCGCGCGCGGCGAGGTCGACCGTGCGCCGCATCGTGTCCGGATCGCCGGCGTGGAAGCCACAGGCGATGTTCACCGAGGAGACGTGCGCGAGCACGCTGGCATCGTCGCCCATCGTCCAGGCGCCGAACGATTCACCCATGTCGCAGTTGAGGTCGATCGTTGCAGGCCCGCCCTTCGAAACCTCGGAGTGAACGGCAGGGATGTGGTCGTATTCAGTCATTTGCGTTGAGGCGCGTGGCGATGGCATCGAACAGGCGCGCGAGTTCGCGCTCGCGTTCAAGATAACGCGTTTGCGCTTCGTCGAGGCTGATCTCGCGGAAACGCACGCGCTCGCCCGACCTTCGCTGCGCGAGACGGGGCAGGTCGATCGTGGCGATCTGGCCGATGCGGGGGTAGCCGCCGGTGGTCGGATGCTCGACCATCAGCGCGATCGGCTGGCCGCCCGGTGGCAGCTGCAAGGTGCCGGAGGCGACGGGTGCGCTGACCAGTTCCAGCGGCGCGGCGAGCGCGAGACGCGGGCCGTCGAGGCGGAAGCCGACGCGATTGGATTCGGATGCAATGCGAAATTCGGCGTCGAACAGCGCGGCGCGTGAGGCGGCATCGAGCGCGTCGAAATGCGCGCCGCGGATCAGGCGGATCGGCCGCGCGGGATCGGAATCGAACCATGGGCGCGGGTCGAGCGACCAGGCCGGAATCGAGACGTTCTGTGGGCTCGACGGTGGCCGCAAGCCTGCCGATGGCTCTGGCAGGAGCGGCTTCAGCGGTGATGCTTCCGTTGCTGAATCTCGCGACGACCCGAAAGGCATCGCGGCTGAAGCCGCTCCTTCGGAAAGCGCAAGCGCGTCTTGCGTCGCCAACGCGCGGCCACGGAGGGGTCCAATCCTTGCGTTGACGTCGGTCGCCGCGCTGCCGAGCGTGCGCTCGACCACAAACCCGTCCGCGACGGCTAGATAGCCGCGTGCACCGCGTCGCGCGTTGCCGATGTCGAGCACCGCGCCGGCTGCGACCCGCAGCGGTTGCCAGGCAGGTATCTCGAAATCATCGATGCGCGCGGGGAACTCGGCACCGGTCAGCGCGATCACCGCGTCGGCGTCGAAGCGCAGGCGCGGACCGAGCAGGGTGATTTCGAGCGCCGTAGCGGAGTCGTCATTGCCGACCAGGGCGTTGGCAAGCCGGAATGAGACTTCGTCCATCGGCCCGGCATGGCCTATGCCGAGCGCCGCGAGGCCGCGCCGGCCGCGATCCTGCAACGTCGTCAGCAAACCGGATTTGAGTACCACGACGCTCACGCGGACCCCCGCAAAAGCTCGGCGAACTCCTCGTCGCCGATCGCACGAAAGCTCACACGATCGCCGGGTGCGCACAGGCAGGGCGGCTGGCGCGCGGAATCGAACAACGTCAACGGGGTGCGGCCGATCAACTGCCAGCCGCCCGGCAGTGCGCAGGGATAGACGCCGGTTTGTGCGCCCCCGATCGCGACCGAGCCGCGCGGCACCTGCGTGCGCGGATTCGCGCGCCGCGGAGTGTGCAGCGCTGGATCCAGTCCAAGCAGATAGGGAAATCCAGGCGCGAAGCCGAGCATCGCTACCGTGTACCCGGCAGCCGTGTGGCGCGCGATCACTTCGGCCTCGGCCAGTCCGCAGTGCGCGGCGACTGCCGCGAGATCGGGGCCGTCTTCGCCGCCGTAGCGGACTGGAATCTGGATCATCGCGGCCGCTGGCAGCGCATGGCCGGGGGGTGAAGCGAACACCGCGCGCACAGCGCCGGCGAGATTCCGCCACGGCGGTCCGTCGCCCTGCGACCAGATCATCGGTTCATAGACCAGACCGAGGGTCGCATAGGCGGGCACGAGATCGACGACGCCCGGCAGCGCGGCCGCGTGCAGGGTGGCCACTGCCTCGTGCACGCGTGCGTTCAGGGCGATATCGATGCGTTCGCCGAAATGCAGGATCAGCAGCGTTTCGCCGAGCGGCTCGATCGTGAACCCGCATTCGCCCTCGGTAGTGGGCATCAGGTCAGCACGGATTTCAGCGCGACGCGCAGCCGGGCGATCAGCGTGTCGCGCTCGTTCGCTGAGTAGTCGACGCGCTCGCCATGCCCCCAGACCGGGCGCGGCCACGCTGCGTCGGCCGTGTAGCGTGCGATCAGGTGCACATGCAGTTGCGCCACCACGTTGCCGAGCGCAGCGATATTCAACTTGTCCGGCCGCAGCAGCGTTTCGAGTGCGCGCCCGACCTCGGCGAGTTCAGTCAGCAGGCTGCGCCGATCGGCTTCGTCGAGATCGATCAGCTCGCGCGCACCGGCGATGCGCGGCACCAGGATCAGCCAGGGGAAGCGCGCGTCCTCCATCAACAGCAGGCGCGACAGGGGCAATTCGCCAATCATGTGGGTTTCGGCGGCGAGGCGCGGATCGAGCAGGAACGTCATGCCTGCGCCGCCGCGAGGTGGCGATCGAAGAACGCCAGCGTGCGTTCCAGCGCAAGGTTCGCGCTTGGCGCGTCGTAGGCTTTCGGGTCGACCTCGCGATTGAACGCATGGCCCGCCGGATAGGTGTGGACTTCGGCGTCCGGCAGCGCCGCGCGATGTCTGTCGACTGCTTCGGGCGGGATCGACGTGTCCCGCTCGCCGAAATGGAACATCAGCGGGGCCTTGGGTCGCTCGGCAAGGAAGTTCACATTGCGCGCGCCGTAGTAGCTGACTGCCGGCAGGCCGAGCCGCGTCGCGGCGAGCAGCGCGACCGTGCCGCCCCAGCAATAGCCGACGCAGCCAATGCGTCCGGCTGAAGCGATCGATTCGGCGGCGCTGGCGACGTCCTCGAGGGCGAGGTCGAACGGAATCTCGCCGACCAGCTTTTTCCCGTCCGCGTAGCCGGCCTCGTCGTAGCCGAGCTCCACTTCGCGCTCGACGTGGTCGAAGAACGCCGGCGCGATCGCGGTGTAGCCGTGTTCGGCGAAGTGGTCGACGACGTGACGCATGTGTGCATTGACGCCGAAGATCTCCTGCACGACGACGATGCCGCCTTTCGGCGCCCGTACGGGTTTGGCCAGATAGGCGCCGATGCATTGCATGCGTGCCGTGTTGATCTGGATGAGCTGGCCCATTGCGCGCTCCGCGAAGTCGTTGCGCACAGCGTAAGCCGGCGCGCGGCGCTGTCAATCGCAAGCGCGAAATCCCGGATCGATGTGCGGTCAGGTCCCGGATCGTCGCACGCGGTCACGTCCGTCCCGCTTCGCTGCATAGAGCGCGCGATCCGCAGCCTCGAGCAGCGCCTCGGCGCCCGGAGCCGACTCCAGTTGTTCGAGGCCTGCCACGCCGATGCTCACGGTGGCAGTGCCGAGCAGTTGCGGTTCGCGTTTCGCGAGTTCTTCCGCGACGCGTGCGCGCAGACGCTCCGCGAGCGCATCGACCTCGTCGGCGCCGCGGCCGGCAACCACGACGATGAATTCTTCGCCGCCGATGCGCCCGATCAGGTCGTCGGGGTGCAGGCATTCTCGCATCGCCTCGACGCCGGCAATCAGCACGCCGTCGCCGAACAGATGGCCGTACAGATCGTTGATCTGCTTGAAGTGATCGAAGTCGATCAGCAGCACCGACAGTTCGCGCCCGTCCCGCACGCATTCCTCGATGCGGCTTGCCAACTGCTCGAGTGCGTGACCGCGATTGGCGACACCGGTCATCGAATCGGTGATGGCGGCTCGATGCAGATCGAGTGCCTGGCGTTCGAGCAATTGGTTGGCGTCGCGCAGCGCCGCGCGTTGGCTTTCGATTTCGCCATTCCAGGAAGCCAGAATGCGGTTGTGGCGGCTGACGCTGGCGAAGCGCCACCCCACCAGCGCGAGCAGCAGACACAGCCCCACCAGCGAAACGAAATAGGCATGCCGCAGCAATCGCTGCTTTTCGAGCAGCGCTGCCTTGAGTTCGTTGTCCTTGGCCAGCAGGACGATGCGTTGTTTGGCCTGTTCGTGCTGATGGCGCACTTCGAGCGCGGCCAGTTGCCGGCTGGTGCGAATGCCGAGCAACTCCTCGCGCGCGGTTGTGTACTTGTGTGCGAAGCGCAACGCGCCGGCATCGTCGTGCTCGGCATGTGCCAGCTGCTCTCGCGAAGCATAGGCCTGCGCAAGCTGCGGGCGCAGTTGCGCGGCTTCGAGGCCGGCAATCGCCTCGTCGAGCAAGCCGTGTGCGCGAAGGTAGTCATGGCGAAGCAGCGCAGCATCGGCGAGATGCAGCAACGCTCGGGCGACGATCTCCCTCTGATCGAGCTCGCGGCCGAGCCTGAGCGCTGTTTCGAGTTCGGCAACGGCAGCGTCCACCTGGTGCTGGCCGAGCAGGGCGCGCCCGATTTCCAGATGTTCGAGACCCTGGTGCGGCCGGTCGCCCAGCGCCTCGTCGATGGCCAGCGCCTCCGAGGCTGCGGCCTGCGCGGCGGCGTACTCGCCGACATCGTTGAGCAGGTTGGCGTAGGCGCCCACGACCGGGGCGTAGGCCAGCGGATTGGCATTGCCGGCGGCCGTGTCGAGCGCGCGGCGGAAATAGCTGCGCGCGGCGGTGGTGTCTTCAATCTCGCGGTACAGAAGCGCGATGTTGCGATAGGCGATTTCGACGTGATTGCCGGTTTTCTCGCGCAGTGCTTCGGCTTCGAGCGCCGTATCCAGCGCCTGCGCGAGGCTGCCGCGATCACGGTGGACCGTGGAAAGATCGGTCAGCGCCAACGTGATCCCGGCCGTATCATGATTGGCACGATGCAGGTCGAGCGCACGCTGCTGATGGGCGAGCGCAGCGTCGAGATGGCCGTGCCGGCGGGCGATCACGCCGAGATTGCCCTGGGCAATCGCCTCGTAATTCGAATCGCCGCTGGCACGCGCCAATGTTTCCAATGCTTCGGCCAGGTCCGCGCATCGCGCGTAGTCGCCCCGAGCCAGCGCGATGTTGGCTTGCTGAGCGAGTGCGGTGCCGTAGGTGGAGGTGTCGCCGTCTCGTTGCGCGAGTTCGGCAGCGCGCTTCCACTCGCGATCGGCAGCCGTGATTGCGCCTACGGCCGAGAACGCGTTGGCGGCGATCCAGGCAAGCCTGGCTTCACCGCGGGGCCCCGCGATGCCACGCACGAGCAGTCGATTCGCTGCGGAGGAGAGCGATTCTTCGACGGCCATTGCGGTACGCAGCGCGGCTGCCGCCGCCTGCGCCCTGGGATAGGTGGTTTCGGCCGCGTATGCGCTCGCGCAAATCGAGGCCCACGACAATACGAGGCCCATGCAGGAGCCTCGCATACCGCGCCGGCTGTCTGCATGGCACTTCAGCTTCACTCGACTTTCCCCACCCGGGCAGGTTCGCTGCAATCGGCGTAAATCCCCGAGACCATTCTGCCAAGATCTCGCTGCGCCTGTTCGCTTCGCGCCGACCCCGCGTCGGCCCGTGGGGTAAACTATTGTCACACCCCTCTCGGTATTTCCATGTCACGCCGCAACCCCAAGGTCGGCTTCGTCAGCCTCGGCTGCCCGAAAGCCCTCGTCGATTCAGAACGCATCCTCACCCAATTGCGCGTGGAGGGTTACGACATCGTGCCGAGCTACGATTCGGCCGATATCGTCGTCGTCAACACCTGCGGCTTCATCGACGCTGCGGTAACCGAATCGCTCGACGCGATCGGCGAGGCGCTCGAGGAGAACGGCAAGGTCATCGTGACCGGCTGCCTCGGCAAGCGCGCCGAGCTGATCCGCGAGGCGCATCCTGACGTACTCTCGATCAGCGGCCCTCAGGATTATGCGAGCGTGATGAGCGCGGTCCATGAGGCGCTGCCGCCCAAGCACGATCCGTTTCTGGATCTGGTGCCGCCGCAAGGCATCAAGCTGACCCCTAAGCACTACGCGTATCTGAAGATCTCCGAGGGCTGTAACCACAGATGCACCTTCTGCATCATCCCGTCGATGCGAGGCGACCTCGTGTCGCGACCGGTCGATGAGGTGCTGATCGAGGCCGAGAGGCTGGTCAAGGGCGGCGTGCGCGAGTTGCTGGTCGTCTCGCAGGACACCAGTGCGTATGGCGTCGATGTGAAATACGCATCGCGCGAGTGGCGCGGGCAGTCGTATCAGACGCGCATGAACGGATTGTGTGAAGGCCTCGCCGAACTCGGCGTGTGGACACGCTTACATTACGTGTACCCGTATCCGCACGTCGACGACGTGATACCGCTGATGGCCGACGGCAAGATCCTTCCGTACCTCGATATCCCGTTCCAGCACGCAAGCCCGCGCATCCTCAAGCTGATGAAGCGCCCCGGGGCGGTCGACAAGACCCTGCAGCGGATCCAGAAATGGCGCTCGATGTGCCCCGACCTCACGATCCGCAGCACGTTCATCGTCGGCTTCCCGGGCGAGACCGAGGCCGAGTTCGAGGAGCTGCTGGGCTTCCTGCGTGAAGCGGAGCTCGATCGCGTCGGTGCGTTCGCGTATTCGCCGGTCGATGGTGCGAAGGCGAACGAACTGCCGGATCCGGTGCCGGACGAGGTCCGCGAGGAACGCCTCGAACGCTTCATGGAAGTGCAAGCGGAAATTTCCGCGGCGCGGCTTGGACGCAAGATCGGAACGCGCCAGCAGGTCATCGTCGACGAGGTCGACACCGACGGCGCGGTCGCGCGCTCGAAAGCCGATGCGCCGGAGATCGACGGCATCGTGCGCATCGACGACGGCCAGAAGCTCAAGCCGGGCCAGTTCGTCGAGGTCGAGATCGTCCATGCGGACGAGCACGATCTGATCGCGCGACTCGCTGCCTGATCGGCACGCAGCACGCGAGCCCGCGGTGCGGCGGAGCTGCGGGGGAAGTATTGGCTGCACGAGCACGCCCATGAGCGCACGACTACGCTTCCAGGCACCACCGCGCGCGAGCGCGAGCGCCGAAATCCTCGCGCGGCCGCCGCTGTCCGACTGGCGCGAGTATGCGGCGCTGCTGCAGGACGGCGCGTGGCCCGACTGCGCGGCACTCGAAGCCTGGCGCCGGCAGGCGATCACGCGCGACGGCATCGCGCGGCCGGTGTTCGCCCCGCAGACCGTGGAACTGCTCGCGGATGGCCTGCACTATGAGCAGCGCATCGCCGATCGCGGCATCGTCGCGACGCGCGAGGGCAACTGGCACGATCTGTTCAATGCGCTGGTCTGGCTGCGCCATCCGCACCTGAAACTCGCGCTCAACGCACGGCAAGTCGCCGACATTGCGGAGGTCGGCCCGAAGACGCGTACGCGCGGGCAATGCGCGATGACCCAGTTCGACGAGGCCGGTGCGATCGTCTGGTGTGCCGATCCAGAGCTGATCGCGTTGTGGGATGCGCACGACTGGCCCGGTTTGTTCCTGCGCGAGCGCGCGCTCTGGCGCAGACGCATCGCGGTCACTGTGTTTGGGCACGCGCTGCTCGAACGCCAGTTCCTCGGCGGCGATGCTTTGTCGACAGCCAAGACGATCGCGGTGCAGGTAGAAGCCGAAGAGATCGCGTCGCGCTGCACGGGCGAGGATTCGACGATCGCGCATTGGGATCAAGCCGAGGCGCGGATTGCGATGGCGATTCGCGACGGCGAACTGCTCACCGATCCGCAGCAGCCGCGACCGTTGCCGCTGGTCGGCATTCCGGGCTGGCACGCTGACGGCGCATTGCCGGCGTTCTATCGCGACGCGCCGTGTTTTCGGCCGCTGCGGCACGGTCGCAGTTATCCGCCGCCGTTTGTGCCGGGCGCGCCAGCGCATTAGGCGGCGGCACGCGTGGCGCACGTGCGAAATCGCAGTGCGTTGGCGCGCCGGCGTCCGGGAACTTTGCGCAAGCTTTGCGGTATCTTTCGGTGCGCTTCGGGATCTGGCCTGCCCGGAAAGCGGCCGGTAGCAGTCGGCCGCCTCGTAGGGCAGGCGCCCGGAGGGTCTCCAACTGAGAACAATCAGCCCGTGCGACCTCGGGTCCGTGGGGAATCGTGCATTTCTGGAAAGGTGCATAGACGACGATGATCGAAACCCGACAGATCACCAAGCGCTACGGCGATCTCACTGCCGTGGATCGCATCTGTTTCAGGGTCGAGCCCGGTCAGGTGCTCGGCTTTCTCGGCCCCAACGGCGCCGGCAAATCGACAACGATGAAGATGCTCGCGGGCTTTCTCGCGCCGACTTCGGGCGGTGCGACGGTCGCGGGTTTCGACGTCGAGACGCAGCCGCTCGAAGCGAAGCGCGCGCTCGGTTACCTGCCGGAAGGCGCACCGAGCTACGGCGAGATGAACGTGCGTGAATTCCTCGAGTTCATCGCCGATGTGCGCGAGCTCAAGGGCGATCTGCGCTACAAGCGCCTCGACGACGCGATCGAGCGACTGCATCTGGACCGCGTGCTCGAACAGCCCATCGACACGCTCTCCAAGGGATTCAGGCGCCGCGTCGGACTCGCCGGCGCGATCCTGCACGACCCGAAGGTGCTGATCCTCGACGAGCCGACCGACGGCCTCGACCCGAACCAGAAGCAGGAAGTGCGCACCTTGATCAACTCGATGGCGCGCGACAAGACGATCATCATCTCGACGCATCTGCTCGAGGAAGTCCACGCGGTATGTGATCGCGCGATCATCATCGCGGCCGGACGCATCCTCGCCGATGCGACACCGGCCGAATTGGAGGCGCGCTCGCGCTATCACCAAGCGGTGTCGCTGACCGCCGCGAACCTGCAGGAAGCCAAGGACGCGTTGGCGCGCGTCGCCGACATCGCGGCGATCGAGGTCGATCCGCAGGACAACCGCATCACCGCGTTCCCGAAACCGGGCCGCTCGATCTTCGTCGCGGTCGGGGATGCGTTGAAGGCGCAGGGCGTCACGGTGCGCGAACTCGCGCTGGAGCCGGGCCGTCTCGACGAGGTGTTCCGCACGATCACGCAGGGCGCGGTCGGCAAGGAGGCGCGGACATGAGCTTCCTCTCGGTTCTCCCGATACTCGCGCAACCTTCCCATCCGTTCGTGCTGAGGTGTCGAAGCATGAATGGACGTGACGCGGTCGTGGGTTCGCCCTTCGATACCTCAGGGCGAACGGTCTTCGCGAATCCGCTCATGTTTCTTGCCGGCAAGGAGGACCGGACATGAGCGGTACGTTGACCATCTTCAGGCGCGAACTGCGCAGCTACTTCGCGACGCCGGTCGCGTATGTGTTCATCGTGATCTTCCTGCTGCTGTCGGGTGCGTTCACGTTCTATCTCGGGAACTTCTACGAGCGCGGCCAGGCCGACCTGCAGCCGTTCTTCAATTTCCATCCGTGGCTGTACCTGTTCCTGGTGCCTGCGGTGTCGATGCGGCTGTGGGCCGAGGAGCGCAAGAGCGGAACGGTCGAGTTGCTGCTGACCTTGCCCGTGACGATGTGGCAGGCGGTGTTCGGCAAGTTCCTCGCCGCGTGGGCGTTCATCGCGATCGCGCTGGTGCTGACGTTCCCGATCTGGCTGACCGTCAACTATCTCGGCGACCCGGACAACGGCGTGATCTTCGCGAGTTATCTCGGCTCGCTGCTGATGGCCGGCGCGTTCCTCGCGATCGGTTCGTGCATCTCGGCCTCGACGCGCAACCAGGTCGTCGCGTTCATCCTGACCGTGGTCACCTGCTTCCTGCTGCTGCTCGCCGGCTTTCCGCTGGTGCTCGACTCCTTCCGCGCGGTTGCGCCGCAGGGCGTGGTCGACGCGATCGCAGGCCTGAGTTTCCTCACGCATTTCGCGTCGATCAGCAAGGGCGTGATCGACCTGCGTGACCTGATCTATTTCGTGCTGATGATCGGCGTCTGGCTGTACGCAACGGCGGTCGTCATCGACATGAAGAAAGCGGCCTGAGGAGGGATCCGACGATGACATTCAATCGCAAGGCGCTTTCCGGAACCGCACTGATCGTGCTGGCCGTGCTGTTCGTCACGGTGATGCTGCTCGTGAACGTCGTGTTCCGCGGTGCGCGGGCCGACCTCACGCAGAGCCATCTGTACACGCTGTCCGACGGCACCAGGAACATCATCAAATCGATCGACGAGCCGATCAACCTGTACCTGTTCTATTCCGACAAGGCCACGCAGGACCTGCCGCAGTTGCGCACCTACTTCACGCGCGTTCGCGAGATGCTGCAGGAAATGGCCTCGCGCTCGGGCGGCAAGCTCAAGCTGCAGGTGATCGACCCGTTGCCGTTCTCCGAGGACGAGGACCGCGCGACGAGCTTCGGCCTGCAGTCGGTGCCTGTATCGGCCGCCGGCGACAAGGTGTTCTTCGGCCTCGCCGGCACCAATTCGACGAACGGGCAGGCGGTGATTCCGTTCCTGCAGCCGGACAAGGAATCGTTCCTCGAATACGACGTCGCGAAGCTGATCCACGAACTGGAGACGCCGAAGAAGCCGGTCGTCGGCCTGTTGTCGAGCCTGCCGATCGCGGCCGGTTTCGATCCGGCGACGCGGCAGATGCGCCAGCCTTGGGCGATCGACCAGCAGTGGGCGCAGCTGTTCGACATGCGCCAGGTCGATGCGGCGACGCTGAAAGCGGTCGACAAGGACATCGGCGTGCTCGTGGTCGTGCATCCGAAGAATCTCAGCGACGATGCACAGTACGCGATCGACCAGTTCGTGTTGCGTGGTGGCCACCTGCTCGCGTTCGTCGATCCGAGCGCGGAGCTGGACGACAGCGGCGCCGATCCGAACAATCCGATGGCCGCGATGATGGCCGACAAGTCCTCGGACCTGCCCAAGTTGTTCAAGGCCTGGGGCATCGAGTACGACCCGCACAAGGTCGTGCTCGACCGCGCGCGAGCGTTGCCGATCAGCCTCGGCGAAGGCCAGCCGCCGGTGCGCCACCCGGGCATCCTCGGCCTGACCCAGGCCGACCTCAACCATGACGACGTGGTCACCGCGAACCTCGACAGCATCAACGTGTCGTCCGCGGGCTTCTTCGAATTGTCGAAGGATGCGAAGGACGAGAAGCTGATCCCGTTGATTCAGACTACGTCCGATGCGGAGAGCGTGCCGAGCGACCGCCCGCGCATGCTCGCCGATCCGAGCGCGCTGCTTGAAGGCTACAAGCCGGCCGGCACGCCGTTCGTGATCGCGGCGCGGCTGACCGGCAAGTTCAAGACCGCATTCCCGGAGCGCAAGGACGCCGGTTCGCTGGCCGAATCGAAGGGCGAGGGGCAGGTCGTGCTGGTCGCCGACACCGATCTCCTCAGCGACCGCCTGTGGGTGCAGATCCGGCCGTTCTTCGGCCAGCAGATCATGAATGCGTTCGCCAACAACGGTGATTTCGCGGTCAATGCGCTGGACAACATGGCCGGTTCCAGCGACCTGATCTCGATCCGCGGCCGCGCGACCTCGCAGCGTCCGTTCACCACGGTCGAGGCGCTCAAGCGCAGCGCCGACGCACGCTTCCGCGCGAAGGAGCAGGAGTTGCAGAAGGAACTCTCCGATACCGAGCGCAAGCTGACCGAACTGCAGAGCGCGAAGAGCAAGGACCAGGCGCAGATCCTGTCGCCGGAGCAGAAGGCCGAGCTCGACAATTTCCTCAAGCGCAAGCTCGAGATCCGCAAGGAGCTGCGCCAGGTGCGCCGCCAGCTCGATGCCGAGATCGAGTCGCTCGGAACCCGTCTGAAGATCGTCAACATCGCGCTGATGCCGATCCTGGTCACGCTGGCCGCGCTTGCATTTGCGTGGTGGCGCAACCAGCGTCGGCGCCATGCGCAAGGAGCCCGCGCATGAACAAGAAAACCCTGATCGGACTCGGTGTCGCCGCGCTCGTCGCACTGGTCGCGGCGGTCGTGCTCAACCAGACGAACAAGCCGCGCAGCGAGAACGCGGGCGAGAAGACCGCCTGGCTCGCACCGGAGCTGCGCGACCACGTCAATGATGTCAGCAAGATCGTCGTGACCGGTGCCGACAACAAGGTGCTGGCGACGCTCGAACGCGGCGCAAATGGCTGGGGTCTCGCGGAGAAGGGCGGCTATGCGGCTGACACCGGCAAGCTGCGCGAATTCCTGCTCAAGCTGGCGGACGCAAAGCTGCTCGAACAGAAGACCGCGAACAAGGACAAATACGCGGCACTCGGTGTCGAGGACGTCGCGACGAAGGACGCGAAGGGCCTGCAGGTCGAACTCGACGGATTCGCACAACCGCTGAAGCTGATCGTCGGCAGCACGAACCCGCGTGGCGCCGGCACGTTCGTGCGCCGTGCCGGCGATGCGCAGAGCTGGCTTGCCTCGGGTACGCTGACCGTCGAGAAGAGCGCGGCCGACTGGTTGAAGAAGGATCTCGTCGACATCGCGGCGAACCGCATCGCGTCGGCCACGATCGCGCATGCGGATGGCAAGAGCGTGCGCGTCGCCAAAGACGCCGAAGGCGATGCCAACTTCAAGGTCGCCGATATCCCGAAAGGCCGCGAGGCCGGCTCGGAATTCTCCGCGAACGGTCTCGCGTCCACGTTGGGCGGCATGCGGTTCGACGACGTCGTGCCGGCGAAGGACGCCACTGCCGGCGACAAGGCGCTGAAGGCGCGCTATGCGACGTTCGATGGTCTGGTCGTCGATGTGACCGTGTGGGAAAGGGATGGCAAGGACGAGGCACAGTTCGTCGCCTCGCTCGACGCGGCGCGGGCCGACAAGGGCATTGCCGTCGCGCAGGCGAAGGCGAAGGCTGAGTTCGAGACCGCCGCTGCCGCCGCGGCGTCCGCGAAGAAGGATGACAAGAGTATCGCCGAAGCGCCGGTCAAGCCGCTCGCGGTCAGCGATCCGGTCAAGGATCGCGAGGATCGACTCGCGTCGTTGAACAAGGAAGTCGCCGACCTCAACGCGCACTTCAACGGCTGGACCTTTGTGCTGCCCGCGTACAAGTACGCGAATATCGACAAGTCGATCGACGATCTGTTGAAGCCGCTCGAGGAGAAGAAACCGGCTGAGGGAGCGAAGAACGCGGCAACCAGGAAAACGACCAAGGCCGGTCAATAGAGGTGTTGAGATTCCCTCTCCCCAACGGTTCCATCGTTGGGGGGAGAGGGCCCCAGATCCTGCCACGACGATGAAGTCATCAACGTTTCCGATGCTCGCCGCTGCGCTGGCCGGCGCGACCGCGGTCGCGCTCGGTGCATTCGGTGCGCATGCGCTGCTCGGCGTGCTCGACGAACGTGCGCTCGTGACCTGGCACACCGCCGTCGATTACCAGTTCTGGCATGCGCTGGCGCTGCTTGCGGTCGGTGTGCTCGCGTGCTTCCGCATCACGACGGCACTGCGTGTCGCGACGCTCGCGTTCGTCGTCGGCATCGTTCTGTTCTGCGGCAGCTTGTACGCACTCGCATTGGGTGCCCCGCGCTGGATTGGCGCGGTCACGCCGCTCGGTGGCATCGCCCTCATCATCGGCTGGCTTGCGCTTGCCGTGCACGCAGGGCGCGATGCTGCGCCGCAATGACGATTTTCCTTCCGGGGTTGTGACACCGGTCGCATAATCGCGCGACTCGAACAGACGTTCGTTTTCGTTGCGGAGTGTTATCCACCCGGAGGAAAACCATGTCGCGCACGCTCTTCGCGCGCCGCTGCGGCGCCGCGCTGTCCTCGCTTTCGCTGACTGTTTCGCTCGCCCTCGTATCGACTGCGCCAGTCGTCGCGCAGACTCTCCCAGCCCCCGGCCTGACCGCATCGGGCAAGATCTCCTACGATGCCCGTGGCATGCCGACCATCCAGGCCTCCAGCGACAACGACGTCGCATTCCTGCAGGGCTATGCGCACGCGCAATACCGCTTCTTCGAGATGGATCTGACGAGACGCCAAGTCAGCGGAACCCTGGCCGCGCTGGTCGGTCCGTCACAGCTCGGCAACGACGTGCAGGCGCGCACACTCGGCCTGCGCCGTGCGGCCGAGAAGAGCTGGGCCGCGATGTCCGATGACACGCGCGGATGGCTGGCCGCCTATGCGGCCGGTGTGAACGACTGGCTGGCGACGAATCCGTTGCCGCCCGAATACGGCGTTCTGGACATCACCAAGGCCGATGCGTGGACGCCGGTCGATTCGGTTGCGGTCGGCAAGGGACTCGCGTTCCAGCTCTCGTTCGATCTCGACATCGGCCCGACACTGCGACTCGGTGCGTACCAGAAGGCCGGCGCCGCGGCCGGTTTCGACGGCACCAAACTGTTCTTCGGCGACGTGCGCCGTTCCGCTCCCGCTGACAATCGCGTCACCGTGCCGGGTTTCCAGCCTGGCGGCGTGGTGACGACGCAGGCGCTTGCGAAGAGCGCCCCTGCAACGATGCCCGGCCGCATCGATCCTGTCACGCTGAAACTGGCGAGCGCCTACCGTGACAAGGTGCAAGGCAACCCGCTGCTCGCGAAGGCGCTGGCCGGCCGCGACACGCCGATCGGCAGCAACGAATGGGTGGTCAGCGGCGCGTTGACCGCGTCGGGCAAACCGATCCTTTCCAACGACCCTCACCTGAGCCTCTCCCTGCCGCCGGTGTTCACCGAGCAGCATCTGTACTCCACCGACAGCCGTTATGCCTCGCCGTTGGACGTCACCGGCGTGACCGTGCCCGGCGCGCCCGGCGTGATCCAGGGCTGCAACCAGCGCGTGTGCTGGGGCACGACAACCAACTCGCTCGACGTCACCGACGTGTTCCAGGAAACCCTCGCATTCGACAGCTATGGCCTGCCGGTCGCGATCGTGCATGACGGCGTACAGGAACCGGTGCAGTGGGTATTCCAGAGCTTCTACGTGAACCAACTCGACGGCACGCCGGACCATGTCGTGCGCGACAACTCGATCGGCTACACGAACGGCGCGATCACCGTGATCATCCCGCGTCGCAACGACGGCCCGTTGGTGCAGATCGATGCGGCCAGCGGCAAGGGCCTGTCGATCGCGTATACGGGTTGGGGCCCGACGCAGGAGATCGAGTCGTTCCGCCGCATCAACCGCGCGGCGAACCTGAGCGACTTCCAGACCGCACTCACGTATTTCGATTTCGGCTCGCAGAACTTCGCGTACGCCGACGTCGACGGCAACATCGCCTACTTCACCAGCGCCGAGGCGCCGATCCGCACCGACCTGCAGACGCAGAATGCACCGGGCGGCGGCATTCCGCCGTTCCTGATCCGCGACGGTTCCGGCGCACTCCAGCACGACTGGCTGCCAGTGCAGAACCCACAGCCGAACCAGGCGACGCCGTTCGAGATCCTGCGAGCCGACGAGATGCCGTTCGTGATCAACCCGTCGCAAGGCTATTTCGCGAACGCGAACAACGATCCGATCGGCTTCTCGCTCGGCAACAATCCGCTCGGCATGCATCGCCAGGGCGGCGGCATCTACTACCTCGACTGGGGCGGCGCGGACGCGTTCCGCATGGGCCGCATAGACCGCGTGATCCAGGGTTACATCGCGAGTGGACACAAGATCACAGTGGCCGACATGCAGGCTTTGCAGGCGAACACGCAGGCGCTCGATGCGGAGCTCGTGTTGCCGTACCTGCTCGCCGCCTACGGCAACGCGACGGCGGGCGGCGCATGGCAACCGTTGGCCGCGCTCGCCACCGACCCGCGCATCGGCGCCGCGATCACGCGCCTGCAAGCCTGGGACTTCTCGACACCGACCGGCATCCAGCAGGGCTACGATCCCGGCGACAACCCGCTCGCGCTGCCCACGCCGACCCAGGCCGAAGCCGACGCCAGCGTCGCCGCGACCCTGTGGGCGATGTGGCGCAGCTATGCATTGCAGAACACGATCGACGCGAGCCTGACCAAGGTGGGTCTGCAGAACTACCTGCCCGGTGACAGCGACGCGTTCACCGGCTTCAAGTTCATGCTCGACAATTTCACCGGGCTGCAGGGCAAGGGTGCATCGGGCATCGCATTCTTCCATCCGGCCAGCGTGCCGGCGGGTGCACCGAACGCGGCGGCCGCGCGCGACTACGTGCTTTTGTCCAGCCTCGGGCAGGCGCTCGACCGACTCGCGAGCACCGCGCTGACTCCCGCATTTGGTGGCTCGACGAACCTCGCTGACTACCGCTGGGGCCAGTTGCACCGCATCGTGTTCGACCATCCGCTCGGCGGCCCGTTCAGCATCCCGGGACAGAACGGCGCGACCAGTCCGTACGGCTACATGGATCTCGCGTCAGGTCTGCCGGGGATGGCGCGCGGTGGCGCCTGGCAGACCGTCAACGTCGGCGACCATGGCCTGCGAGCGATCGGCGCGAACGACTTCATGTTCGGGTCCGGTTCGGCGCGGCGCTTCGTTGGCGAGATGCTGCCGGCGATCGCCGCGAACGAGGTGATCCCCGGCGGCAATTCCGCGGTGATCGGCAGCCCGTTCTATGCGGACCAGCTGCCGCTGTGGCTGACCAACCAGTACCACGCGTTGCCGATCGCGGCATCGGTGGCGATCTCGCAGAGCGGATCGACGCTGACCTTCACACCGCAATAAAATCGACTCCCTCTCCCCCAACGTCTTCATGTTGGGGGAGAGGGTTGGGGTGAGGGGGCGGGGCAACATCGATGTATGGCATCGATGGGCCGTGCGCTTCTCAGGGGCGCCGGAGCGCCTTTCGCGGCGAATGCCAACACCAGTGCCAGGGCTCGTACGCAATCCCGTGCGGGTTCCCGCGCGGATACGAAAGCGCGAAGCCGAACCGCCGCGCGTGTTCGCGCAGCCACGCGAATGCGGGCGAGTGCTCGAATTCCTCCTCGAGCGCCGCGTAACCGGGCGCGGTCAGGTCGAGCGCTCGGCCGCTGTGATGCTCGCTGTAGCCAGGCGCCGCGCTGACACGCAGGATTTCGACGATCGACTGGCCGCGCTCGAGCTTGCGCTTGAGGATGCCGAGCTGGTACTCGGCCGAACGGAACGCGGAAACCAGTTGCAACTCGATGCCGGATGCGATGGCTGCCGTGTGCATGCGCGCAAATGCGCGCGCCGCGCGCGGCGTCAGCCACTGCGCTCGATCATGGACGTCGCGGCCGATGTATGCGAGTTCGCGCGGCTCGCGAACCGCGCGCACGTTGCGTGAGCGGGCATAGTCGGCCGGCACGCCGAGCGCGCGTGTTTCGCGCAGGATCGTGTGGAGCGCAAGCGCGTCGCAGCGGCGGGGCGGCTCGGGCAATGCTTCGTTCACGCATCGGCCTTCTGGCAGCAACGAACGATCGCCCTATGTCCGCTCACGAACCCGGTACCGCCAGCGGTTTGACGTAGAAGCCGGCGATCAAGCCGTCACTGCCGCAGGCAACCTGCGCATACAGGTTCGCTCTCTCGAAGATCAATGGGATCGTGATCGCGACATAGCCTTCGTTCTCGGACGCATGCGATTGCCCGCGCGCCTGCAGCGCGCCGAACTGCGCCAGCGATTCCCAGGCCTGTTTGAACTTTGGTACGGGCAGCGCCGAGCGCATCTTCGCATCGAAGTCCTTCGTTGCGGCTGCATAGTCGCCTTTCTCTGCGGCATCGAGCAGGCTCGTCGCGTTCGTTTCGCAACCGGCGGCGAGGCGTTGCCGGGCGGCATCCGGCGGGGCCAGGGGCGTCGGCCGCGGTGCCGGTGCGGCGGTACCTCCGGGAGCCGCGCCGGCGGGCGGCGCCCGGTCGTGGGCGGCGGATGTGTTCGAGTCGACGTCCTTTGCACGCGCCATGGCGTCTACGTCAACGTTCTCGGAAGCGGCCGCGTTCTTTTCGGTCGGCGGCACGGATTCCGGTGGAGGCGCCGCGTGGGCAAGCGAAACACCAGCGACGAGCGCCAGGGCAAGCAGACGAATCGACATAAGACGACCTCCAGGTGCGTGAACATTGGGTGCCGCGAGGCACGCTAGCACGGGAATCTGTATTTGCGCTGAGCGGGCGCTGCCGTCATGGTCAGGTGATCGCAGGCGCTACCACGTGCAGCCCGAGGTCCGCACAAAAATGCGCGAGCATCGCGTGCTCCAGGCCGCGTTTCCAGTACAGCGCGCCGAACACCAGTCCGGCGAATGCTTTGTAGCTGACCACGCGCGCGATGACCGCAACAGTCAGCGGGCCCAGCTGCGCGGCCAGCGGCAGGTGACCGACGCCGAACAGCAGCGCAGCGAGCACGATCGCCGCGAGCATCGTCCAGGTGCGCGGTACGCCGGCCGTGATGCGTGCGAGCAGCCAGGCGATGCAGCCCATCGCGAATACGCGCAGGCCGGTCTCCTCGACGATCGCGCCGTAGGGCGAGGCGAGCAGCCCCCTCCACGGAGCTGGATCGCGTGCAGCGACGGCAGGACGATCGAGCGGAGTACCGAACAGCGCGATCGCGCCCAGGATAGCTCCGGCGCAGAGCGCACCCAGCAGCGCCGCGAGCAGCCAGTTCGATGCGTGAGGCCGCGGGCGTCCGTACAACCACGCGCCGAGCCATCCGGCCTCCAGGCCGAGCGGCGCTCCGAGCTTCAAGCCGGCCCAGGCGAGCAGGAAATAGATCACCCCGCTCTGCAGCGATTGCAAGGCGATGACGGCGGCTGGCGGCAATCCGTACGCTGCCGCCGCCAGCGTGAGCGCGCCGGGCTTGAGTGCGAGCAGGTAGGGGAACAGTGCCGCGGTGGCGAGCACGGCGGCGGCGCCGAGCAGCAGGGCGATGCGCAACTGCGGCGGGAAGCGGTTCATCGGGAATCGTCTCCGCCGTCGTCCGTCTCGTCGGCCGGCGGTTTCAACCGGCCCGCTGCGCGCAGCGCGTCGCGCAGCACGTATTCGATCTGCGCGTTGAGCGAACGCAGTTCGTCGTTCGACCAGCGCTGCATCGCATCGAGCACCGGTGCGCTGATGCGCAGCGGATAGGCTTTCTTCTCGGCCATCTCAGCCGGTGTAGAGCGTGCCAGTGTTCACGACGGGCTGCGTACCGCGCTCGCCGCAGAGCACGACCAGCAGGTTGCTGACCATCGCCGCGCGGCGCTCATTGTCGAGATCGACGACGCCGCGCTTGCCGAGTTCGCCGAGCGCCATCTCGACCATGCTGACCGCGCCCTCGACGATGCGCGTGCGCGCCGCGATGATCGCGCCGGCCTGCTGGCGCTGCAGCATCGCCTGCGCGATCTCCTGCGCATAGGCCAGATGGCTGATGCGCGCCTCGGTCACCTTGACACCGGCCTTGCCGAGGCGCTGCTGGATCTCGTTGGCGAGGTGGCTGTTGATCACGTCGCCATGGCTGCGCAGCGAGGGCTTGCCGTCGTCGTGCGCGTCGTAGGGATAGCTCTGCGCCATCTGGCGCAGCGCGGATTCGGACTGGATCTGTACGAAGTTCTCGTAGTCGTCCACGCAGAACACCGCCTCGGCGGTGTCGACGACCTGCCAGACCACGATCGCGGCGATCTCGATCGGGTTGCCGTCGCTGTCGTTGACCTTGAGTTTGCCGGATTCGAAGTTGCGCACGCGCAGGCTGATCGGGCGTTTCGCATAGAACGGGTTGGTCCAGCGCAGGCCCGCATCGCGCACGGTGCCGGCATAGCGGCCGAACAGCTGCGCGACCTGGCCCTGGTTCGGCTGAACCTGGAAGAAGCCCTTGCTGAGGAAGCCGAGCAGGGCGAACACGAGGCCGATCGGGATGATCTGTGCAGGTCCTGCTTCGGACGGGGTCGCCAGTGTCGTCACCAGCCACCAGCCGGTCAGCAGCCAGCCGGCGATCAGGATCAGGACGACCGGAATGCCGGCCAGCGAAAACGCGTTGCGCTCGTTCATGGATCGGATCTCCCGTGTCAATGGAGATACGATATCACAAAGATATCATTTTGCTAGTCGGCCCTCGGTAGGCGTCGGCCCAGCTGTTCACGTGATCGGATGCGACCAGCAACCCGAACCGTTACGGGGAGCTGCTCCCGGTAATGACCGGGTTTTGCCCAATGGCTGCCGCCCGTGACTGTCCGCCTCGGGCCGAGCGCCGCCTGTGGCGCGGCAGCGGAATTCCGCTTGGTCCAAGCACACTGGCGCCGCATAATCTCTCTGCGTTCAGGCGAGGAATCCACTCTTGCCTACCAAATTCAACAACGTCCTCGGGACGATCGGAAACACGCCGCTGGTTCGACTGACGAGGCTTGCCCCGCCGCAGGTGAACCTGTTCGTCAAGATCGAGGCTTTCAATCCGATGGGCTCGGTCAAGGATCGCCTCGCGATCGGCGTCATCGAGGACGCCGAGCGCAGCGGCGCGCTGCGCCCAGGGCAAACCGTGATCGAAGCGACGAGCGGCAACACCGGAATCGGCCTGGCGATGGTGTGCGCGGTCAAGGGCTATCCGCTCGTCGTGACGATGGCTGAGAATTTCAGCATCGAGCGGCGCAAGATGATGCGCTTTCTCGGCGCGCGAGTCGTGCTCACGCCGGCCGCGCTCAAGGGCACCGGCATGCTGGCCAAAGCGGTGGAATTGGCGCAGGCGCATGGCTGGTTTCTGTGCCGCCAGTTCGAGAACGAGGCCAACGCCGATATCCATTCGCGCACGACCGCGCTGGAAATTCTCGGTGCGTTCGAAAACGACAGGCTCGACTACTGGGTCACCGGTTGCGGCACCGGCGGCACGCTCAAGGGCGTCGCACGCGTGCTGAAGGCGCAGCGCCCGGAGACGGCAATCGTCGTGTGTGAGCCGGACAACTCGCCGACGCTCGGCAGCGGCATCGTGCAGGCGCGTCGCGCAGATGGCAGCCCCGTCGACAGCCATCCGAGTTTTCGCCCGCACCTGATGCAGGGTTGGACGCCGGACTTCATTCCGAAGCTGACCGAGGACGCGGTCGCGCTCAAGTTGATCGACAAGATAGTGCCGGTCAATGGCGCCGACGCGCTGCGCTGCGCGCGCGAGTTGGCGCGTGCCGAGGGCATATTCACGGGTATTTCGGGCGGCGCCACCCTGGCCGGTGCGCTGCAGATTTCCGCAGCCGCCACCACCGGCGCGAATATCGTGTGCATGCTGCCTGACACCGGCGAGCGTTATCTCACGACACCGCTGTTCGAAGGCGTTGGTGTCGACATGACGACGGAAGAACTCGAGATCTCGCGCTCCACGCCGAGCGCGCGCTTCGATGCGCCTGCGTCCGCGGCAGCGCCCATCGTTCAGCAACCGCCGGCGGCAGCCGAACCGGTCGCATCGGCCGAGGTCGCGGATTTTGTCGCGCGCGTCATTGGCGACGCGGAACAGCCGCTCGTCATGTTCGCGTTGGAGTGGTGCGAGTTCTGCTGGGCGGTGCGCAAACTCTTCGCAATCTGCCGGATCCCGTACCGGTCAGTCGATCTGGATTCGACCGCTTACCAGCGCGACGATCGCGGTGGACAGATTCGCGCCGTGCTGCGCGAGCGCAGCGGCAGCAAGACCATTCCACAGGTCTTCGTCGGCGGCGAATTCATCGGCGGGGCGACCGAAACCCTCGACGCTTTCAAGGACGGCCGGCTGCAGCGGCTCCTCGCGCAGCACGGCGTTCTCGTCGACGAAAGCATTCATGTCGACCCTGACAGTCTGCTACCCGGCTGGCTGCATCCGCGCTAAGGAACCGCTGAACTACCGGCGGACGGCGAATTGTTCAGACCTTCCCTAACGCAAATATTCCCGATCAAATCGATCGCTTATCACTTCGCGTCGCCCTTACTGGATCGGCTCGGCGATCGATTCGGCCTTGCGCAGTTCGATGCGGCCGAGCAGATCGAGGCCGGAATAGAACCGCCACGGATCGCCGTCGCCGACCGATAGCGCGATATGGCCGGCGTCGAAGCCGTGCAGGGCCGCGTCGAAGCTCTGCCAGCGGCCATCGACGAAGGCCTGTGCCCAGGCGTGCGGAACGAAGACCTGGTCCTTGCCCGCGAAGCCTGGCGCGTAGGCAAGCCCGTCGACGACCCGCGTCGCGATACCGAGCGCGCGGCCGAGCGCGGCAACGAGGACCGCGTGTTCGGTGCAGTCGCCTTCCGGCTTGCGTGCCACTTCGAGCGCGGAGGCATAACCGACATCGAGGCTCTTGGTGCGGATGAAGCCGCGCACGAAGGCCTCGATGCGCTGCATCCGCTCGCGCGGCGCACGGGCGTCGCCGACCGCACGCTGCGCCAGACGCACGATCTCCGGCGCCTTGCTCTGCAGCCAGTCGTTCGGTGCGTAGTCGTTGGCATCCGGCTTGGCCTCGGCGTGCGCCGCGGCGGTGCGCCGGATCGTGACGACGACGGCGCCGTCCCTGCGCTCGACACGCTGTTCGTCGGTCTCGGGTAACGCGAGTTTCGCGTCGCGGTCACGCGCCGCCAGCGTGTAGCGCATCGCGCCCGCGAGTTCCTCGATGCGCAGCGGCCGCGGCGATGGCATCAGCGTGCGCTCGAACACGTCGGTGCCCTGGTTCGGCGCAGTCGCGCAGGCGTGGTCGCAGGCGAGCAGGGTGAGTTCGACGCCCATGATCGGCATGGTCAGCTTGTGGATCGTCTGGTCCGCATCGACCCAGGCGCGGGTCTTCATCGGCGCGCCGGGAAATGCGATGGTCTGCTCGACCGGATACAGGCGCATGCGCCCACCGGGCAGATCCACCTCCTCCGGTGCCGCGACCACGCTGACGACTTCGGCCGCATCGAGGCTGGATGGCTGGAACGACAGCGCGCGGTATTTCGTGCCCGGCGCCAATCCGGCACGCAGGCCGGCAAGGCGCTGGCCTTCCGGCAGCAGCGCGCCGTTCGGCCATGGCAGGCGGCGCTGCCGGGTCTCGCCGCTGCTCCGCGTGGTGATGTCGGCTGCGCCATTGCGGAGGCGGCCGTCAACGATGGTTTCGTTCCCGGAAAGCCGCGACAGGCTGCGGAACGCGAGTGGCTGGCCGTCGGCGGTCTCGGTCGAGGTTTCCGTACTGCCGAGCGCGACGTGCGAACCGGCGCGGTCGAGTACCAGCTCGAGCGCTTGCGTGGTGACGACCTGGCTGCCCTTGACCTCGCGTTTCGATTCGAACGCGCCGATCTTGCGACCGTCGAGCAGCACCGTGAACCACTGGTCCTCCAGTGGCGTGGCGTGCGCTAGCAATGGCAGCGCGAGCAGGCCGGCGAGCCAGACGTTCCTTCGAATAACAAAGTGCATGTGCGGATCCGGTTGAGCGAGAGGGCATTGTGCCAGCGAAAGCGGGCGGCGCTCGCGCGCGTGGTTGGACGCTCCTCAGGAACGGCCAAGCGGCGCGTCGATTACAATCGCCGGCCCGTTTTTCCCGGAACCCTGCATGAAACCGTTCGGCACCCCGCATACCGACACCGCAATCCGCGTGCTCCTGCTCGGCTCCGGTGAACTCGGCAAGGAGGTCGCGATCGAGCTGCAACGTCTGGCGGTCGAGGTGATCGCGGTGGACCGCTATGCGAATGCGCCGGCGATGCAGGTTGCGCATCGTTCGCATGTGATCAACATGCTCGACGGCGCCGAGCTGCGCCGGGTCATTGAGCTCGAGAAACCCGACTACGTCGTCCCGGAGATCGAGGCGATCCATACGCCCACGCTGGTCGAACTGGAACAGCAGGGCCTGACCGTGATCCCGACCGCTCGTGCGGCCTGGCTCACGATGGACCGCGAAGGCATCCGACGTCTCGCGGCCGAGGAACTCGGCCTGCCGACCTCGCGCTACCGCTTCGTCGACACGCGCGAGGAATACGATGCGGCGATCGCCGACATCGGCCTGCCGTTCGTGATCAAACCGGTCATGAGCAGCTCCGGCAAGGGTCAGAGCACTGTTCGCGGCGCCGGTGAAGTCGATGCGGCCTGGGACTACGCGCAGTCCGGTGGCCGCGCCGGCAAGGGCCGCTGCATCGTCGAGGGCTTCGTCGACTTCGACTACGAGATCACTCAGCTAACCGTGCGCCACGCCGGCGGCACCCGCTTCTGCGCGCCGATCGGCCATCGCCAGGAACAGGGCGACTACCGCGAATCCTGGCAGCCGCAGGCGATGAGCGACAAGGCGCTTGCCGAGGCGCAGCGCCAGGCCGCCGCGATTACCGGTGCGCTCGGCGGGCGCGGCGTGTTCGGCGTGGAGTTCTTCGTCAAGGGCGATGACGTGATCTTTTCCGAGGTCAGCCCACGGCCGCACGACACCGGCCTGGTCACGCTGATCTCGCAGGATCTTTCCGAATTCGCGCTGCATGCGCGCGCGATCCTCGGTCTGCCGATCCCGGCGATCCGCCAGCTCGGACCGTCCGCATCGTGCGCCGTGCTCGCGAGCGGGCAGGGCAATCGCCCGCGCTACACCGGCGTCGCCGCCGCGCTAGCCGAGCCGGACACGATGCTGCGGCTATTTGGCAAGCCGGAAGTGCAGGGACATCGCCGCATGGCGGTCACGCTGGCGCGCGATGTCGATATCGAGTCGGCGGTCGCCAAGGCGATCCGCGCCGCCGCGCAGCTTGGCGTCGAACCGTGACATCCACTATCGAAATCCAGTGAGAGACCGCACATGACCGACGCACCGAACTACGCCGTGTTCCTGTTCCCCCAAGCGATCGAAGCGCTCGGCGAAGCGATCAAGCCGTACCTGCGCGACGCGCCCGGCGGCCCGCATATCGTCTGTGCGGAGATCGATTCGTCCGGCCCGCTGTTCGGCATGACTCTGGCTGGCACGGGTCCACAGGGCGAGTCACTCAAGTTGGAGATCATGGTGCCGGTGTCGATGGTCAAGCTCGTGATGTCGATGCACGGCGAGCACGAGATCGGCTTTGTCTGAACCGCCGGCTACGCTTCCAGTTCGTGCCAGCTGCCTTCGCGCAGCACCTCGAGCGGCCGGTAGCGCGTCTTGTAGTGCATCTTCGGGTGGCTATCGATCCAGAAGCCGAGATAGACGTGCGGCAGCGCCTGTTCATACGCGAGACGCAGCTGGCTGAGGATCGCGAACGTGCCGAGACCACGGGCTTCCTCGTCCGGGTCGAAGAACGTGTAGACGGCTGAAAGTCCGGCCGCGCAGAAATCGGTCACCGCGACCGCGAGCAGGCGGTCGCCCTGGCGGAACTCGATGAAGCGGGTCGGACTCCAGGCGGTATAGAGGAAGCGTGCGAAGTCCTCCGGGCGCGCATCGTCCATGCCGCCGTCCGGGTGGCGCGCACGCAGATAGCGCCGATACAGCGAGAAATATTCGTCCGTGTAACTCGCCGGCATGACGTGCGTGACGAGGTCGTCGTTGCGCGCGAGGCAGCGGCGCTGGCTGCGATCCGCGCGGAAGCGCGCGACCGGCACGCGGCAGGCGATGCAGGCACGGCAGCCGCCGCACTGCGGATGGTAGACATGGCCACCGGCGCGGCGGTAGCCACGCTGCACCGCCAGATCGTAGATCTGCGGCAGCTGCGGCGCGCTCGGGTCGATGACGATGTTCTGTGCGGTGCGTTCGCTGAAATAGCCGCACGGGTGCGGCAGGGTCTGAAACAGGCGGACGACATCCGAACGCATGGGGGGATTCTACGCGTACGCGAGGCAGCGGTGTTTGCCGGCGTCGAGGCGGCGCGCTCGCCGCGCCGTCGCGTCGATGTGCCCCCAAAGCCCCGCCAGCTCTTCTCCTGCGCCGCGCAGGCGACGCGCCGCATTCTGCCGGATCGCGCAAAACTGAAGATGCGGCTGAAACGCGAGGATCGGCAAGATGCGCGTCTCGCTGACGAATCCGGACGTCGATGCCGGATGGAGTTCCGCAATCACCACTGCTGGTATTGGCTGATCGCAATCAACGCGGCGACGCCGCCAATCAGGGCCAGGATCACCAGTTTCAGGCGCATCGAGAGGCGACGACGGCCGTTGTCATCGCCAACGCCACGTGAGGCCGCGAGCTCGTCGGCAAAGCGGATCGCCGGTTCCAGCCCCGCATCGCGCAGCACCTGCCGCGCGCGGGTCTGGTCCTCCGAGCGCACGACCGACACCTGCGGCCAGGAATCGCGGTCGCCTTTCGCGGTGTAGCTGAAGCGCTTCCAGTCCGCGCCCTGGTAGGCGCGGCGATTGCTGATCGAGGTCTCGATGCCGTGCTCGGCCATCAAGGCGACGACGCGCTGGATGTTCTCCATCCGCGGTGATGTGTAGATCTGGCGCATGGGCGGATTTTAGCAGGACGTGGCGAAACCGCGGCTGCCGATGTGCGCGATCGTTCGGGTCACGCCGATTCCGGCCGCAGCCGTACCAGCCCTTCCTGCGCGGTCGAGGCGACCAGGCGGCCATCCTCGCTGTAGATCATGCCGCGGGCGAGGCCTCGCGCACCCTGCGCCGTCGGGCTGTCGCACGAGTACAGCAGCCACTCGTCGACGCGCAGCGGGCGATGGAACCACATCGCGTGGTCGAGGCTGGCGACCTGCACGTTGCGCTGCAGGAACGAGATGCCGTGCGGGAACATGGTCGTGCCGATCAGATGGAAATCCGACGAGTACGCAAGCAGTGCGCGATGCAGCGCCGGGTTGGCGTCGATCTTGTGGCTCAACCGGAACCAGACCTGCTGGAACGGCGGCCGCTTGGGCGGATTGAGCTCGTCGCGCGGATAGACATGGCGGAATTCGAACGGACCGGAGCGCCCGAACCAGCGCTGCAGCTTCGGCGGAAGTTTCGCGAGTTCCTCGGCCGGCAATGGCGCGGTCGGCTCGATGTCCTCGGGCTTGGGTACGGCCGGCATCGGCAACTGGTGCTCGACGCCGGGCTCGTCGACCTGGAACGACGCTGCGAAATTGAAGATCGGCTGGCCGTGCTGGATCGCGGTCACGCGACGCATCGAGAAGCTGCCGCCGTCGCGCGTGCGCTCGACGGTGTACACGATCGGCTTGTCGATGTCGCCTGCGCGCAGGAAATACGCGTGCAGCGAATGCGCGCTGCGGTCGTCCTCGACGGTCTGCTGGGCCGCCGACAGCGCCTGTCCGAGCACCTGGCCGCCGAACACGTAGCGCGTACCGATGTCGCGGCTCTCGCCCCGGAACAGGTTGTCCTCGAGGCGTTCCAACTGGAGCAGGGAGAGCAGTTCGTCGACGGGGGGCGTGGTCATGAGCGCGCGCGCTGGAAAAAAGGCGCGCAAGTATAGCCGTGCCGGACTAGTGCGAATGCTCGCTTGCGGGCGGCGACAACCGTTCCAGGCCGCTGCCGTCGATCACCTCGGCCCATGGGAACAGCGGGCCCGGATCCAGTCGGCGGGGCAATAGTTTCGCCGGATCGTCGATGGCCGGTTCGAGGCGGCGGTCGAGGTCCTCGTGGCCAGCGATCCAATGCAGGTTCGCGTGATCGTTGCGCAGCTGCGCGAGCAGCGCACGCAGCGAGTCAATCTGTTCGTGCGTGTACGGCACGGTGAACGCCTGGTGGCGGCTGTCACCCCAATGCGGATAGCGGCCGATATTGACCAGCTCGATGCCGATCGAACGCGGGTTGTAGCCGAACGTGTGGTTCGCTACGCGGGTGTCGGCGACGAAGCGGAACACCTTGCCGGTGAGGTCGATGTAGTAGTGGCCGCTGTTGCCGGTCTGCGTGCCGGCATAGTGGATGCGCTCGCCGAACTCGCGCGCCATCTGCATGTCCGGCAGCTCGGTGCAGTGGATCACGACAAGGTCGATCGCCGCAGACGGACGCTCGGCGAGGCGTTCCTCGTAGGGCAGGGGCCAGTTGTCGATCGCAAGCGCGGGCATGCAGGAGCCGGTGATTGGTGATTCGTGATTGGTGGAAGCATAGCGGGTCATCACCGGTGCGGCGAAGCGGGCGCCCACGCCGGCAGCTGCAAAAGCCTGTAGCCTTCCGCTCTTCCGAATCACGAATCACCCATCACGGCTCCCCGATGAAAGGTACGGTCATCCTCTCGCACGGTCTCGAAAGCGGGCCGCAGGCGACCAAGGTCAGTGCGCTCGCCGAGGTCTGCGACGCGCTCGGCTGGGCGCACGTGCGACCCGACTACCGCGACATCGATGCGCCGCGCGATCCGCTCGCGATCGACGCGCGCATCGCGCTCGCGCTGGAGCATGCGCCGCCGCACGGCCGAGTCGTGTTCGCCGGATCCAGCATGGGCGCGTTCATCTCCGGCTTCGCGTCGATCAGGCGCGCCTGCGAGGGCCTGTTCCTGCTCGCGCTGCCGACCGCGATTCCGGGTTATCCGCATGGGTTCGCCGCGGCGGACGTGCCGACCGCGCTGGTCCACGGCTGGAGCGATGAGCTCTGCCCGGTCGATGCCGCGATCGATTTCGCGCGCGAGCGCGGCGCGACCCTGCATCTGGTGCGTGATGACCATCGGCTGGGCGCGCATGTCGCGTATTGCGCTGCGATGTTCCAGCGTTTTCTCGCGGACCTCGGCTGACATGCTGACCCTGTTCGCCACCTGCCCGAAGGGGCTCGAGTACCTGCTGCGCGACGAACTGCGCGCGCTCGGCGCCGACGACGCGCGCGAGGCGCTGGCCGGCGTGCATTTCAGCGGCACGCTGGAACTCGCCTATCGCGCCTGCCTGTGGTCGCGGCTGGCCAGCCGCGTCCTGCTGCGCCTTGCCGAGTTCGACGCGGCGGACGCGGATGCGCTGTACGCGGGCGTGCAGGCGATCGACTGGTCGCAGCATCTGGCGCCGGACGGCACGTTCGCGGTCGATGCGGTGGGCGGCGCGAGCGCGCTGAAGCACACGCAATACATCGCGCTGCGCACCAAGGATGCGATCGTCGACCAGTTCCGCGAGCGCACGGGCGAGCGGCCGAATGTCGAGGTCGACCAGCCTTCGATCCGTCTGAACGTGCGCCTGCATCGCGAGCGCGCAACGGTGTCGCTGGACCTGTCCGGCACGCCGCTGCACCGGCGCGGCTGGCGGCAGGGGCAGGGCGACGCGCCGCTGAAGGAGAACCTGGCCTGCGCGATGTTGCTGCGTGCGGGCTGGCCTGCGATCCATGCCGCAGGGGGCGCGCTGGTCGATCCGATGTGTGGCGCCGGCACGCTGCTGATCGAGGGAGCGCTGATCGCGGCTGATGTCGCGCCAGGGCTCCGGCGCGCGTACTTCGGCTTCCTCGGATGGCGTGGACATGATGATGGGGTCTGGCAGGCGGTGATCGCGGAGGCGCGCGCGCGTGCCGAGCAGGGCCTGTGTGCGCTCGGGTCAGTGTTCTACGGCTACGACCACGATCCCAACGTGCTGAACGAGGCCAAGCGCAACGCGCAGGCCGCCGGCGTCGCGGGGTTCGTGCAGCTCGCACGGCAATCGGCCGAGCATCTGCATCGCCCGGTCGGCTGCGACGTGCCGGGCCTGGTGATCTGCAATCCGCCATACGGCGAGCGCCTTGGGGAACGCGAGCGCCTTGCCGGCCTGTATCGCGCATTCGGCGATCGATTGCGTGCCGATTTCACAGGCTGGCACGCGGCCGTGATCGTGTCCGATGACGAGCTTGGCCACGCGCTCGGCCTGCGCGCGGACAAACGCTACGTGCTCTACAACGGCGCGCTCGAATGCCGCCTGCTGACGTTCGATCTCGTTGCGGAATCTGCGCCGCGTGAGCGGACCGCGCGACCCTTGTCGGAAGGTGCGCAGGCGGTCGCGAACCGGATCGGCAAGTCGCACAAGCACTTGCGCAAGCGCTTGGTGCGCAAGGGGATCTCGTGCTACCGCATCTACGACGCGGACATTCCCGAATACGCCGCGGCGATCGACGTCTACACTGCGATCGGTCGCGACGTTTCCACCGCGCAGGTCGAGCCATTTCCGCAGACGTGGTTGCATGTGCAGGAATACGCGCCGCCGGCCGATATCCCTGAACAGGTCGCGCGCGATCGCTTGCGCGATCTGGTGCACGCCGCCGGCGTCGCACTCGAGGTGCCGCGCGAACGTATCGCGGTAAAGACACGCTACAAGGCCAAAGGGGGCTCAAAGTACGGCCGCTTCGACCAGCGCAACGAGTTCCTGGTGGTCGAGGAGGGCGGCCTCAAGCTGCGTGTGAATCTGTTCGACTATCTCGACACCGGCCTGTTCCTCGACCATCGCCCCGCTCGTGCGCGCATCCGCGAATCCGCACGCGACAAGCGTTTCCTGAACCTGTTCTGCTACACCGCGACCGCAAGCGTGCACGCCGCAGCCGGCGGCGCACGCACGACGACCAGCGTCGACCTGTCGGCGACCTATCTCGAGTGGGCGACACGCAACTTCGCGCTGAATGGCATCGCCGGTGCGAGACATCAGCTCGTCCAGGCCGATGTGCTGGAATGGCTGCGCCACGACCGTGGCGAATACGATCTCGTGTTCGTCGATCCACCGACCTTCTCGAATTCGAAGCGCGCCGACGATTTCGACGTGCAGCGCGATCACGCCGAACTGCTCGCGCTGTGCGGTGAGCGACTCGCGCCCGAGGGGCTGATCGTGTTCTCGAACAACTCGCGCCGCTTCGCGCTGGATGCCACATCGCTGCAGACGTTCGACGTGCGTGACATCACGCCATCGACGATTCCCTTCGACTTCGCGCGCAATGCGCGCATCCATCGATGTTACGAACTGCGTCATCGAGGGCACGGATCAGCGTTTTCTTAACGTCTCGCGAAATTATTTCAGTCCCGATTCAGCCGCCCGATCGCAGCATGCGATCCATGTTGGTGGAGGGCGTGGAAATGCGCAGCAGGGTTCGTTTCTCGCTGTTCGGATTGCTGATCGCCGCGGGTCTTGCGCTTGCGCCCTCGGCGTTCGCGCGCGGCCACTGGAGCGTTGGCATCAATCTTGGATTCCCGGGCGTGAGCCTGGGCTACGCTTCCGGCTGCCATCACTGCGGCTGGGGTGGCTACTACGGCGGCTACGCGCAGTACTACGCTCCTGCATACTACGCTCCTGCATACTACGCTCCTGCATACTATGCGCCTGCGTACTATGCGCCGGGCTACTACGACTACGGCTACGCAGCCCCGGTGTACTACAGCGCTCCGGCGTACGGCGCGGTGTACTACGACGCGCCGGTGCGTACGTACTACTCGGGCCGCTACTACGACCGCGGTGACCGCTCCTATCGCGGCCGTGATCGCGATCGCGATTACGGACACCGGGCCAGTTACTACGATCGCGACGGGTACTACCGCCGCTGATCACCCGTCACGCTGGCGGCGCACCCCTCCCCCTTCCCCGCCGTCAGCGTCCCGCCCCGCGACGATTTCCCCTGATCGTCGCGGGGTTTCTTTATCCAGTTGCGCGATGCCTTCCGGCGAACGGTCGAATCAGCGAACGGGGCGGGCGGTTTGCGTTGGCGGCATCGGGTTATGATGGACCGCTTTGTTCCAGACCTGATCCCCGCATGAGCAACGACCCCACGCGACCCGGCATGACCGCGCCGGACGAAATACCGGCGGCATGGACGTTCTTCCGCCAGTGGCTGAAGAATCCGCGCGCGATGGCAGCCTTCTCGCCATCGGGACGACAGCTGGCACGCCAGATGGTCGCGCAACTGCCGGTTGGAGCGCAGCGTGTCGTCGAGCTCGGCGGTGGAACCGGCGCGTTCACGCGCGCCTTGATCGAGCGGGGTATCGCACCTCGCGATCTGCTCGTGCTGGAACTCAATGGCGAGCTCTACCAGCTCCTGCGCCAGAGGTTTCCCGATGCGCATGTGGTCAACGGCGATGCCCGCGACCTGGCCGGGATCGTCGGGCGCACCGGCTTCGCCGGGCCCAGCGGTGTCGACGCGGTGATCAGCGGGCTTGGATTCCTCGCGATGCCGCGCCAGTTGCAAAAGGACATCCTTCAGGCCGTGTTTTCCGTGCTCGGGCCGGATCGGCCGCTGATCCAGTTCACCTACGGTCCGTCGAGTCCGATCCCGCGCGAACTCCTCGACGAACTGGGTCTCAATGCGCGCCGCGCCGGCGTCGCATGGAGGAATGTCCCGCCGGCCAGGATCTACGTCTACACGCGCAACCGCTCGACCCCGATTCATGCCGTCCGCGTCGGCGACTCGGTCTGATATCGCGCGCAGTCGTACCGCAACAGCGCCGCGTTATGATGCGCGCAAGCACGCGCAACCCAGAGGACAGGCCGTGGGCGAATCGCCGAACCCCGATTGGATGAACCAGTGGCAGGCGTTCGCCCGCCAGTACCTGAGCGCGTGGCAGGACGCGTCACGCGGCGGCGTCACCGCGCCGCAGCCATCGGCATCGGCGCCGTGGCACGAGGGATTCGAGCAATGGTCGCGCCTGTTCGCCGCGGGTGGCGGCCAGAGCGAGACGATTGATCGCGTGATCGACAGTGCAAAGAGCTATGCCGCCTTCATGCAATCGATGATCGCGGCCTTCACTGCGAACGCACAAGGTGACGGCGCGCCATGGACCGATGCTCTGCGCCAGGGTTTCGCGATTCCCGCGGGCGCCTCGCTGTTCGAGCATCCGATGGCGCGCGCATGGCAGGGACTGGCCGGGCAGGGCGGCAACGGCTTCGCGCAGTTCATGAGCGCTCTGGGTGCTCTGCGTTCGCCGCCGCCTGCGGATTTCGGTGAACTCAAGGCGTGGCTCAACCTGCCCGCGTTCGGCGTTATGCGCGAGCATCAGGAGCACTACCAGAAGATGGCCGTGACCTGGGTCGATTACCAGGAGCAGATGCGCCGCTACAACGCGCTGATGCTCAGGGCGAGCCAGCGCGGTTTCGAGCTGTTCGAGGGCAAGCTCGCCGAACGCGAGCAGCCGGGGCGGCAGATCGAATCCCTGCGTGCGCTGTACGACCTCTGGGTCGACGCGGCCGAGGAGGGCTACGCCGAGATTGCGCTGTCGATGGAATTCCGCGAGGCGTACGGCGCGCTGGTCAATGCGCAGATGCGCGTGCGCTCGCAGGTCCAGCAGGAGGTCGAGCGTGTCAGCGTCGATTTCGGCATGCCGACGCGCAGCGAGCTCAACAGTATCGGCGAACGCTTGCAGGCGCTGCGCCGCGAAGTGCGCGGACGCGGCAAAGGCTCGGACGATGCGCTCGCCAACGAAGTCGCCGCGTTGCGCGAGGAATTCGCAGCGCTCAAGGCGGCCATGAAGGGCGCACGCCCGACAGCAAACGAGGCAGCTGAAACCGGAATCGATCCGGAGCCGGGGCGGTCTGCACCGCCCAAGAAGCGTGCGCGCAGGGCCCGCGTGGTGGCGCAGCCAGCCGTCGTGCCCGCATCGAAGAAGAAGCGGAAGGCGAAGGCCACGCGTGATGCGAAGGATGACACCGCCGCACCGTCCAAGAATTTCGCGTCGCGCATCGCGAAGTTCGCGAATGCGTCGCTGGGCACCGCGCGCGCGAAATCGCATCGTCCGGAAAAGCGGGCGGATGCACCCAGGAACAAGAAGAAGCGCTGAGCGCATAGCGAGGACGCAGCATGGGCCCGATCAAGATCGAACCGGCAAAGGCGCTCGATGAGGCGCTGACCACGCAACGCAAGCTCGCGGCGGCGCTGAAAACGCTGCGCGAGGTCGATGACGTCGACTTCGGCGTGACCGATAAGGAAGCCGTCTACCGCGAGGACAAGCTGGTCGTCTACCGCTTCAAGGGCGAGCGGCCGCCGACCGCGAAGGTGCCGATTCTCATCGTCTACGCGCTGGTCAACCGGCCGTACATGGTCGACCTGCAGGACGACCGCTCGCTGGTCAGGAATTTGCTCGCGAAGGGCGAGGACGTCTATCTGATCGACTGGGGCTATCCGGATGGCGCCGATCGCTGGCTGACGCTCGACGACTACATCAACGGCTATATCGCGCGTTCGGTCGATGCGGTCGCAAAGCGCGCGGGCGTGAAGAAGATCAACCTGCTCGGCATCTGCCAGGGCGGCGCGTTCTCGCTGTGCTTCGCCGCGATGCATCCGGAGAAGGTGAAGAACCTGATCACGATGGTCACGCCGGTCGATTTCCACACGCCGGACAACATGCTGTCGAACTGGACGCGCGAGATGAATGTCGATCTGTTCGTCGACACGCTCGGCAACGTGCCGGCCGACCTGATGAACCTGTGCTACCTGATGCTGAAGCCGGTTCGCCTGAACCAGCAGAAATACATCGGGCTGGTCGACATCCTCGACGACAAGGTCGAGATGGAGAATTTCCTGCGCATGGAGAAATGGATCTTCGATTCACCGGACCAGGCCGGCGAGGCGTTCCGACAGTTCATCAAGGACTTCTACCAGGGCAACAAACTGGTCAAGGGCGGCCTGAAGATCGGCGGGCGTGAAGTGCGTCTCGGCAACATCACGATGCCGGTGCTCAACGTGTTCGCGGAGCAGGACCACCTGGTGCCGCCTGCGTCCTCACGCGTGCTCGGCGAGCATGTCGGCACCGAGGACTATACGCAGGTCGCGTTCCGCGGCGGTCACATCGGCATCTATGTGTCCGGGCGCGCGCAACGCGAAGTGCCTACCGCGATCCACGACTGGCTGGCGGCGCGCGCACGCTGAAGGCGCATGCGTTTCGCGGCGCAAGCCGCAGTCATCCAGCCACACGCCTCGCTACCCGGTGAAACCACGGCGAAAGAACCGTTGCGGCAAGCTGGCGCCCTTTTTTACGCATCGAGCGCACATCCATGAACGACGTCCTGTTCCATCTGCACGGTCTCACGATCACGCCGTGGAAGCTGATCGGCTATGTCGGCACCTTCCTGTTCACCGCGCGCTGGTTCGTGCAGTTCTACGCGACCAGGAAGTTGAAGCGCGTGGTCATGCCGATGTCGTTCTGGTATCTGTCGATTGTCGGCAGCGTGATGACACTCGCGTACTTCGTCTGGGGCAAGAACGATTCGGTCGGCATCATCCAGAACGCCTTCCCGATGTTCGTCTCCGCCTACAACGTGTTTGTGCACCTGCGACATCATCAGCCGGAAGTCGTCAGCCCAGGCGGATCTGAAGAGAGTTGACATGCTAGGGTATGGCTTCGCTCCAACCATAGGTAGCGACGTAGATGGCTTTGACTGCACGCGAATATGCGTATTTTCACGTGACCGGCCCCGGAACCCACGAACACGTAACTGAGCTCATGGGCTACAAACCCTCTGAAGCATGGAACATCGGAGATATCAATCCACGCAACGGACGACCACGGACGTCGATGTGTTGGCAAGTGAAGAGCGGCTTGGACGACACGAAACCGCTCGATCAACACATTCAGAACATTCTGCTGCTGCTCCACCCGCGAGCTGAACGATTACGTTGCCTTTGGGTTGAGTACGATCTCACCTTGCGATGTGTTGGCTACTACTTGCCGACTGGCCACGGCATGCATTTTGATCGCGAGCAAATCCGCCAAGCCGCCCAACTTGGCCTGTGCTTTGACCTCGATTTCTACTACGTGGATGATGGCGGGCACGACATCTGACGGCTGATTCCCGCGCCGTAGGTTGGCTGAGCGCAGCGACGCCCAACGCCACTTGTGTCGTTGGGGTTCGCAAGCTCACCCCAACCTACGACCTAATCCGGATCGTAATCCAGGTTCGGCGCCAGCCAGCGTTCGGCCTCGGCCAGCGTCCAGCCTTTGCGCTTCGCATAGTCCTCGACCTGTTCCTTGGTCAGGCGCCCGACCACGAAGTACTGGCTGCCGGGATGCGAGAAGTACCAGCCTGAAACGGCCGCGGTAGGCAGCATCGCGAAGCTCTCGGTGATCGAGATGCCAGCGTTGTTGGTCGCATCAAGCAGGCGGAACAGGGTTTCCTTCTCGGTGTGATCGGGACACGCCGGATAGCCGGGCGCAGGGCGAATGCCGCGATACTTTTCGGCGATCAGCGCATCGTTGTCCAGCGCCTCATCGCCTGCGTAGCCCCAGTGCTCGCGACGCACGCGTTGATGCAGACGTTCGGCGAACGCCTCGGCGAGGCGATCCGCCAATGCTTTCAGAAGAATCGCAGAATAGTCGTCATGGTCGCGTTCGAAGCGCGCCACGTGCTCGTCGATCCCGATGCCGGCGGTGACTGCGAATGCGCCGACCCAGTCGCTTGCGCCCGAGTCCTTCGGCGCGATGAAGTCGGCAAGGCAGAAGTCCGGTCGCTCGACTGGCTTGTCGACTTGCTGGCGGAGAAAGTGCAGGGTAGCTACGCGCTCGCGGCCGGTGCCGCCGGGGCCGGCAGAGTAGAGTTCGACGTCATCGCCCACGCTGTTCGCCGGCCACAACCCGATCACGCCGCGTGCGGTCAGCCACTTCTCGTCGATGATCGCCTTCAGCATCGCACGCGCATCGCGATGCAGCTCTCTGGCCTGTGCGCCAACGACCGCGTCGTCGAGGATCGCCGGATAGTGGCCGGCGAGTTCCCATGCGTTGAAGAACGGCGACCAGTCGATGGTGTCGACGAGTTCGGCCAGAGGATAGTCGTCGAATACCGTGATGCCCGGCTTGAGCGGAACCGGTGGCGTGTAGTCCGTCCAGCCGCCATCGAACCGCTGTGCGCGCGCCTTGTCCAGCGACACCAGCCGCTTGGCGCCGCCACGGTCCTTGTGACGCTCGCGGATCTCCGCGTATTCGCTGCGGATCTTCGCCATGAACGCATCGACCATGTCCTTTGAGATCAGCGACTGCGCGACGCCGACCGCACGCGAGGCGTCCTTGACCCAGACGCACGGCGACTTGTAGTGCGGTTCGATCTTCAGCGCGGTGTGCGCGCGCGAGGTCGTCGCACCACCGATCAGCAGGGGCAGATGGAAATCCTGGCGCTGCATCTCGCGCGCGACGTGACTCATCTCCTCGAGCGACGGAGTGATCAGTCCCGACAGGCCGATCATGTCGGCCTTCTCGGCGATCGCGGTGTCGAGGATCTTCTGTGCCGGCACCATCACGCCGAGATCGACCACGTCGAAGTTGTTGCAGCGGAGCACGACGCCAACGATGTTCTTGCCGATGTCGTGCACGTCGCCCTTGACCGTCGCCATCACGATCTTCCCGTTCGACTTGCCGGCGTCACCCGTGCGCAGCTTCTCCGCCTCGATGAACGGCAGCAGCCAGGCGACCGCCTTCTTCATCACGCGCGCCGATTTCACGACCTGCGGCAGGAACATCTTGCCGGCGCCGAACAGGTCACCGACGATGTTCATGCCGTCCATCAGCGGACCTTCGATCACGTCGAGCGGCCGCGGCGTGAGCTGGCGCGCCTCCTCGGCATCCTGTTCGGCGAATGTATCGATGCCATGCACGAGCGAATGCGCGAGACGTTCGCGGATCGGCATCGCGCGCCAGGCCAGGTTCTCGACGACGGGTTCACCCTTCTTCGCCTTGTAGCGCTCGGCGACTTCGAGCAGTCGCTCGGTCGAGTCCTTGCGCCGGTTGAGGACCACGTCCTCGACACGTTCGCGCAGTTCCGGATCGAGATCGTCGACGATCGGCAACGCGCCGGCGTTGACGATGCCCATGTCCATGCCGGCGCGGATCGCGTGGTAGAGGAACACCGCGTGGATCGCCTGGCGCACGGTCTCGTTGCCGCGGAATGAGAACGACACGTTGGAGACGCCGCCTGACACATGGCAGTGCGGCAGCGTCTGCTTGATGATCCGCGTCGCCTCGATGAAGTCGACCGCGTAGTTGTCGTGTTCTTCGATACCCGTCGCGATCGCGAAGATGTTCGGGTCGAAGATGATGTCCTCGGGCGGAAAGCCGAGGCGTTCGGTGAGCAGCGTGTAGGCGCGCGTGCAGATCTCGACCTTGCGCGTGCAGGTGTCGGCCTGGCCCTGTTCGTCGAACGCCATCACCACCGCGGCGGCGCCATAGCGCAACACCTTCTTCGCGTGGTCGAGAAAGACCTCCTCGCCCTCCTTCAGCGAGATCGAGTTGACCACGCCCTTGCCCTGCAGGCAACGCAGACCGGCTTCGATCACGCTCCACTTCGAGGAATCGACCATCACCGGCACGCGTGCGATGTCCGGTTCGGACGCGATCAGGTTCAGGAAGCGCACCATCGCGGCTTCCGAATCGATCAAGCCTTCGTCCATGTTCACGTCGAGGATCTGCGCGCCGCTTTCCACCTGCTGGCGCGCGACCGCCACCGCCTCGGCGTAGCGGTCTTCCTTGATCAGCTTCTTGAACTGCGCGCTGCCGGTGACGTTGGTGCGCTCGCCGACGTTGACGAACAGCAGTTCCGGTGTGATCAGCAGTGGTTCGAGACCGGAGAGGCGAGTGGGGCGGGGTGTTGCGTTCATACGATAGTTTTGGCTCTTCTTCTCCACCGTTCCGTGGGTTGGCTGGAACGGCGCTACAACGAGGTCGTTCGGAACCTTCCGTTTGCCTGAGGCAGGGCGATCCTCGCAATCGGTCGGTCATCGCGACCGTTCATGCTTCGATACCCCAGCACGAACGGTCTGAAAGTTTCGTCTCCGCCGGATCCTCTAGGCAGCGATTCCAAGCGAGGCAGGCAGCATTCGTGGCGCGACGCCGGCTACCACCTCCGCAATCGTCTTGATATGCGCGGGTGTCGTGCCGCAGCAGCCGCCGACGAGATTCACCAAACCGCTGCGCGCGAACTCGCCGATCATTGCGGCCATTTCTTCGGGCGTCTCGTCGTACTCGCCGAATGCATTCGGCAGGCCCGCGTTCGGATGTGCGCTCACGTAGCAGCCTGCGACCTGTGCGAGCACGTCGACGTACTGGCGCAGCTCCTTCGCGCCGAGCGCGCAGTTGAGGCCGACCGATAGCGGACGCGCGTGAGCGACCGAGGCGTAGAACGCCTCGGCGGTCTGGCCGGACAAGGTGCGGCCGGAGCGATCGGTGATCGTGCCGGAGATCATCACCGGCAGGCGCGAACCGCGTGCCTCGAATTCTTCCTCGATCGCGAACAGCGCGGCTTTCGCGTTCAGCGTGTCGAAGATCGTCTCGACCATGATCGTGTCGGCGCCCCCGTCGATCAGGCCCGCGGTCGCCTCGCGATACGTGATGCGCAGCTCCTCGAAGCTTGTGTTCCTGAAACCCGGATCGTTCACATCCGGGCTGATCGATGCGGTGCGGCTGGTCGGGCCGAGCACGCCGATCACGAAGCGCGGCTTGTCGGGCCCGCCTCCATCAAGCGCGTTCGCCTCGGCCGCGTCGCAGCACGCGCGAGCGAGCCGCGCGCCTTCGCGGTTGAGCTCGTAGACCACGTGCTCGAGGTGGTAGTCGGCCTGGCTGACCGACGTTGAATTGAACGTGTTTGTCTCGACCAGGTCCGCGCCGGCATCGAGATAGGCCGTGTGGATCGCGCTGATCACGTCCGGACGGGTCAAGGTCAGCAGGTCATTGTTACCCTTGAGGTCGTGGCCCGGGTGTGTCGTGGCGTCGCGCTGCGGCTCGTGCAGACGGTCGAAGCCGTTGGCAAAGCGCTCGCCGCGGTAGTCCGCCTCGTCGAGCCGGTAGCTCTGCACCATCGTGCCCATCGCGCCGTCGATGACGAGGATGCGTTGCGCAAGCGCGTCGTACAGCGCCTTCACGCGTTCGGGATGGAGATACGGCAACTGGATGCTCATGGTTTCCTCGCGAGCAGGCTGAGGACTTCGAAATGCGGTGGGCGGCGTTCACGGGTCAGGCGCTCGCAGGCGATCACGTCGAGCTTGGCCTTGCGCGCGAAGTCGCCGAGTTCGTCGACCGTGAAACCGAGGTTGCGATGTTCGAACGGCTCGACCACGGCGCGATGCGCGTGGCGGCCGAGCGTCGCGGCGACCACGCGACCGCCACGACGCAACACGCGTGCGGCTTCCGCGATCACCGCAGCCGGCTTGTCGCTGTAGGTCAGCGCGTGCATCAGCAGCACGAGGTCGAAACGCGCGGCCGGGAAGTCGAGCGCATGCATGTCGCCGGTGCGCACCTCGACGTTCGTGAAACTCTTCAGGCGCTGGCGCGCCGCATCGACGACGCGCTGGCTCGCGTCCACGCAGACGATCGAGCGCGCACGCGGCGCGAGCAGTTCGGCGAGCACGCCGTCACCGGACGCGACATCGAGCACGTCGCCGGTCTCGACCAGCTGAGTCATGCCACGCGCGAGCGTTTCCCAGGTGCGGCCCGGCGAGTAGTGGCGTTCCATGTCCCCGGCGACCGTGTCGGCCCAGCCCTCGGCGCGCGCGCGCTTGGCGAGCGCAGCAGGCAGGCGGCGCTCGTCGTCGCGCAGCAGCGCATCGTCGACGCTGTCCTTCAGCGCCTGCAGCAACGCGCGTTCCTTCGGATCGAGTTCACCGTTGTAGCGGTAATACGAGGACACGCCTGCGCGGCGGTCGCGCACGAGGTCCGCTTCCTTGAGCTTGGCCAGATGCGTCGACACGCGCGGCTGCGCGAGGCGCAGCACGGCCGATAGTTCGGCGACGGTGAGTTCCTCGCGCTCGAGCAAGGCGAGCAGGCGTACGCGCGTCGGGTCCGAAAGCAGCCGCAGCAGCGCCGAGGTCGCGGCAAGATCCAAGATTTATCCTTTCATCTTGATCGAAAGATAGATGAGCAGGGTAGCGGCGCGGCGGGCCTTCGTCAATGTCGGTCGGGCGCGGGGCCGCGGTGAAAAGGTATGCTTCGCGCATGCTTGGATCATTCTTCGGCGCACGCACCTGGCGCCTGCTGCCTGCTTTGCTGTTCTGCTGGACCTGTGCGCGGCCTTCGGCCGCCGAGCTCGAGGACGCCGATCTCGCGAAGTTCTGGACGCCCGACGCACAGCACGTTCCGTATCGCGCGATCGAGACGCCCGGCCGGCGCAACCACGAACGGCTGCCACTGATCGTGTTCCTGCACGGCGATTGGCAGGACGGCACCGACAACGAATCGCAGCTCGCCGGTCGCGGCAACGGCTCGTACGAACTCGTCGATACCGCGCGCGACGGCGGCATCCCGCTGGTCTATGTGGTGCCGCAGACGACCGGCGCGTACTGGCTGCCAGACCGCGTTGTCGCAGTCGTGCGCGACGCGCTCGCGCGCTGGCCGATCGATCCGCGCCGTGTCTATCTGACCGGCATTTCGGATGGCGGGACCGGCGTCTGGGACGTGCTCAAGGCCTATCCGCGCTGCTTTGCAGCCGGCGTGCCGATGTCCGGCATGACCGAACTCGCGGGCCTCGGCTCGATCCGCGACGTGCCGCAATGGGCCTTCCATGGCGCGGAGGACGACGACACCGACATCGAAACCGGCTACGACGGCGCGATGCTCGGTTCGCGCGCAGTCGTGCGCGCGCTGCGCGCGATGGGCGGCACGCCGCGCTACACCGAATATGCGGGCGAGAAGCACGTGATCTGGGCGCGCGCCTACGCCGAAGACGCGCTGCTGCCCTGGATGCTCGATCAGCGCCTGCGCGGGAAACCCTGCGACTTCGCGGCACCCGCGCGCTGATGCGGCGGAACCGCTAAAATCGGCAACCTTCCCCCACGTTTGCGCATCGCGCGCCGCCCGGCGTGCCGATCCGAGGAGCTTGCATGGACTTCCGCTACACCGACGACCAGCTTTCGATCCAGGCTATCGCGCGCGACTTCGCGCAGAAGCGCATCGCGCCGGTCGCCGCCGAATTCGACAAGTCCGGCGAGTTCCCGCTCGACAACATCCGCGAAATGGGCCAGCTCGGCCTGATGGGCATCGAGGTGCCGCACGAGTACGGCGGCGCCGGCATGGACACGATCGCCTACGCGCTCGCGATGATGGAGATCGCCGAGGCCGACTGCGCGCACTCGACGATCATGTCGGTGAACAACTCGCTGTACTGCAACGGCATCCTGAAGTACGGCACCGAGGAGCAGAAGCAGAAGTACGTGCGCGCGATCGCGACCGGCGAGGCGATCGGCGCCTACGCGCTGACCGAACCGCAGTCCGGCTCGGACGCGTCCGCGATGCATACGCGCGCGACGAAGAACGCGAACGGCGACTGGGTCATCAACGGCAAGAAGAGCTGGATCACCTCCGGCCCGGTCGCGAAGTACATCGTGCTGTTTGCGATCACCACGCCCGGCATCGGCGCCAAGGGCGTATCAGCGTTCATCATCGACACTGCGCGCCCCGGCTTCCACGCTGGCAAGACCGAACCCAAGCTCGGCATCCGCGCGTCGGCGACCTGCGAGATCGAGTTCAGCGACTACGTGTGCCCCGCAGCCGACATGCTCGGCGCGGAAGGCAAGGGTTTCGGCATCGCGATGGGCGTGCTCGACGCCGGCCGCATCGGCATCGCCTCGCAGGCGATCGGCCTGTCGCGTGCGGCCTACGAGGCCAGCCTCACGTGGGTGCGCGAGCGCAAGGCATTCGGCAGCCCGATCGGCTCGTTCCAGATGATCCAGGCCAAGATCGCCGACATGAAGTGCCGCCTCGACGCGGCAACCCTGCTCGTGTTGCGCGCCGCATTTGCGAAGACGCAGACCGAGAAGAACGGCGGCCGCTTCAGCACCGAAGCCTCGGTGGCCAAGCTGTACGCGTCGGAAGCCGCAATGTTCATCACCCACCAGGCCGTGCAGATCCACGGCGGCATGGGCTACTCAAAGGAAATGCCGCTCGAGCGCTACTTCCGCGACGCGAAGATCACCGAGATCTACGAGGGCACGAGCGAGATCCAGCGGTTGGTGATTGCGCGCAACGAGACCGGGGTGCGTTGAGCGGAGCGGGTAGGTTGGGCTGAGCGAAGCGATGCCCAACATCGGCGACGTGGGCGTTGGGGTTCGCAGGCTCACCCCCAACCTACGCACTACATATTTCTGAGAAGGGTAGGTAGTGATTCGGCCCGCAAAAAAAGAAAAGCCTGGTTATGCACTGAGCCTCGTACTCGTTGGGACTCTAGTCGTGTTGTTATGGGCATCGCTGACGTTTCCAACGACATCTCCCTTGATATGCGCGCCAAGTGTTTTCTTCGGCGGAATGCTCTTAGTCGCGATGGGCCTCATGTTTCTTGCAAGTTACTACTGCAGCCATAAGTCTTTTTTTCTTCGTGGCCTCATGTGGATCTGTGAAAATGTTTCTAGTCCTCGCCATCGCAATATGGCGTTCTTTCATTTTGCGATCTTGGTGGTCGCGGGCGTCATGATGATACTAACGGGGCTAGGTATTGGTTTCCACATCATGCCCGGTGGGCGTTAATGTGGATCGGTAAGTCGGGTTGAACGAAGTGATGCCCGACGCCAGTGACGACACGAGTGTTGATGTCTGCTGGCCCATCCCAGCGAACTGACAGTCTGCTACTCGACGTACCCAGCGACCATCACTCGCTTCCCATAGCGCAATTGCTCGTACGCATCTTCCGGCGGCGGCACCAGCTCGACGCGCGCGAAGCCGATCTTGCGCATGATCCAGAACAGCGCTTCGAGGCTTGGGACGAGGCAGATGCCGGTCGTGCTGGCCTCAGGCCCGTGCGTGTCGTCGGTTTCGTCGATGATGCCGAACGAGCCCTTGAGCGGGCGCACGAAGCGGTAGCTGCCGTAGTCGACCATGCCGGTCATGCCGGGCACGATCTGCGTCTCGACGACGCACATGTGCCGCGTCAGCGCGCGCGCCTGGCGCAGCGCGCCGATCGGGTTCTCGAGGTGGTAGATGAGACCCAGCATCAGCACGAGGTCGAACTGGCCGAGCTTCGCAGTGTCGATCGCATGCACGTCGGATTGCATCACGCGCAGCTTGGAGAGGTTCAATGCGTCGCGGATCAGCGTGGTGTCGGCGACGTGTTCGGCGCGTGCGTCGACTGCGAGCACGTCGTCCGCGTTCCACTCGACCAGCTTGGTCGAGAACCAGCCCTGGTGGCAGGCGATGTCGATCGCGTTGTGGCCGGCGAGCGTGCCGCCGAAGCGCTGATCGACCACCTGCTTCAGCATCGCGAGGCGGCTGTCGTGGATCTGGTCGAGCGCGCCGTCGTCATACGTCGTGGTGATCCTGCCGCTCGGCAGGCGGAAGCGGTAGAACCAGGTCTTGTCGAGGATGCGGTCTTCGATCGCGCTCATTGCGGCAGGCGTAGTGGGCAAACCGCGATTCTAGCGGTTTGCGCCGGCGGAGTCGGCTACTGCGCCGGCTGCAGCTGTACGGGCAGCGCTGCGAGGCCCATGGCCTTGCGATAGCGGGCATAGAGCGCCTGCACCTTGGCAACGTATTCCTGGGTCTCGACATACGGCGGCACGCCGCCGTATTGCGTCACCGCGCCGATGCCGGCGTTGTAGGCCGCGGCGACCAGGGTGAGGTCACCTTCGTAGAGCGTCTGCAGCGTCTTCAGGTGGCGCGCGCCGGCCATGATCGATTCCTTCGCGGAGAACGGATCCTTGACACCGTAGTCGGCGATCACGTCCGGCATCAGCTGCATCACGCCCTTCGCGTTCTTCACGGAGATCGCGTTCGCGTCGTAGGCGCTCTCCGCGTGCGCGATCGCGCGCAGCCAGGCTTCATCGACACCGGTCGCGTTCGCGGCAGCCTTGAATTGCCGCGGAAACTCGCCAAGCCGCGGCGCGCCGACCTTGCCGAGGCCGGCGTGCGCGGGCGATCCCTCCGGCGTCTTCACCGTGAACGCGAGCACCCTGGTCGAGCCGGGCAGGTTGCGCGTGCTGTAGACGGTCTTGCCGTCCTGCGTGCGCTGGTACAGGGTGCCGTGGACCACGCCCATCGTGCCCCACAGATTCGGCAGGATCGCCGCGTTGTCGTCGAGTTCCTTGGCGAAGCACTGGGAACCCGGTTCCGGCGCGGTAGCCAGGCTGACCGTGCCGTCGCGGACACAGCGATAGACCGTCCGCGCGCGCGCTTTCGGCGGTATTGCGAATGCGAGCAGGATCAGCAGGGCAGGGATCAGCCGGCGCGCCATCCGCGCGATTGTAAGGCCGCTCCCTGAACGATCGGGCTCGCCCTTCATCGTGCGGAGGGCGAGCCCGCGTATCGATCACGGAAACGTAGACAGCCCGGCAGGGATCACGTATTTCGTTCCGTCATAGCGGGGCAGTACAGCATTCGCAAGCGTGCACCACGATTCTCCCGAAGCCACGTGAAAGTCGCGAGCAGATCGCAACTATCCCGCTGCGGGCAGCGCTCATCCATCTGCAGGAGTACATGCACGCAACCGCTGTCGAAGCCGCGTTGCAAGCGGCTTCCACCGGCGTCGCTTATGGATTCCTCAGGGAGCGCGGCGTATCCTCTGCGGCCCGCTATTTTCTTCCTTTTTCGGACCCCTCATGACCTCTCCAGGCGCCGTGTCCGGCACGCCCGTCGATCCTGTCCTCAATTGTCTGTCCACCCGATTCAGCGGCGCGCAGCTGCGCGAAGCACAGACCTTTGCCGGCGAATTCCTGCGCCGGGTTCCTGCCGACGAGCTGGTCGCGCGCAACGCCGCCGATTGGGCGGATCGGGCGCAGGGTGTGCTCGACCTGGCACGCGAGCGCCGTGCTGGCACGGCGAAGGTGAGTGTGGTCAACCCTGGGGCAGGAGCGAGCGGTCTGGCCGGGCGCACGATCGTCGAGGTGGTGACCGACGACATGCCGTTCCTCGTCGATTCGGTCGGCATGGCGATCGCGAATGCGGGGCTGGCGATCCATTCGGTCATCCATCCGGTGTTTCGCATCGAGCGTGATGCCGAAGGTCGCATGGTCGGTGTGGCACCGATCGACGGTACCGCCGGCGCGACGGAGTCGATCATGCACTTCGAGGTGGACCGGGTCGCCGACACGGCCGATCTGGATCGCCTGAAGCAAGCCATCCTCGATGGGCTCGATGACGTGCGTGCGAGCGTCACGGATTGGCAGCCGATGCGCGCGCGCATGCTCGCGCTCGCCGATGAACTCGGCAAGCGCACGATGCCGCTCGACGCGGCCGGCGTCGCCGAGGCGCAGGATTTCCTGCGCTGGGCCGCCGACGACAATTTTACCTTCCTCGGTTATCGCGAATACCACGTCGTGAAGTCCGGCGACGACGAAGTCCTGCAGGCGGTCGAGGGTTCTGGCCTCGGCATCCTGCACGGCTCGGAGCGTTCCGTCGCGCCGCGCTCGCTGCGCACCCTGGTCGCCAAGGATCTGCCGCAATCCGGTTCGATGGACGCGATCATCCTGACCAAGACCAATGCGCGTGCGAGCGTGCATCGTCCCGGCTACATGGACTACATCGGCGTGCTCGGTTTCAACGAGGCCGGCGTGCCGGTCGTCGAGCAGCGGTTCCTCGGCCTGTTCACGACCAACGCCTACATGGCGCGCCCGCAGGATGTGCCGCTGGTGCGCCGCAAGGTCGAGGCGGTCATGCGTCGCTCCGGCCTGCGCCGCGATTCGCACTCCGGCAAGGCGCTGCGCCACGTGCTCGAGCTGCTGCCGCGCGACGAGTTGTTCCAGTGCAGCGAAGATGAACTCTGCGCGACCGCGACCGGCATCCTCGCGTTGCGCGAACGGCCGCGCACGCGCCTGTTCCTGCGCCGCGACCTGTACGGACGCTTCTATTCCTGCCTCGTCTATCTGCCGCGCGACCGCTTCAGCAGCGAAGTCCGCGAGCGCATCGAGGCACTGCTCAAGGGCGCGCTGCACGGGGAACGCATCGATTCATCGATCCAGGTCGGCGAATCGCCGCTGGCGCACCTGCACCTGGTGATCCGCCCGAAGCCAGGCGACCGTGCCGACTACGACGTGGCCGATCTCGAGGCGAAGATCGTCGGCATCGTGCGCAACTGGCACGACGAACTGCGTGACACGCTGGTGCGCGAACTCGGCGAGCAGCAGGGCATGGCGCTGGCGAGCCACGCTCGTGCGCTGCCGGCCGGCTACGTCGAAGACGTGACGCCGCAGATCGCCGCCGTCGACGTGCGCGCGCTGGCCGCGCTCAAGGCCGACGACGACATCCACATGACGCTGTACCAGGATCCGCGGGATGGCGGCCTGCGTTTCAAGGTGATGCATTTCGGCGTGCCGATCTCGCTGTCTGACGCCCTGCCGATGCTCGAGAACATGGGCGTGCGCGTGGTTGCCGAGCACGTCTACACGCTGGACCGGCAGGGCCGCGCGTTGACCATCCACGACTTCGAGCTGACGCCGAAGGCGCCGCTGAAGTTCGATCTGGCCGATCTGCACGCTCGCTTCGAGCGCGGCTTCGAGGCGCTGTGGCGCAGTCGCGCCGAGAACGATGGTTTCAACAATCTCGTGCTGACGGCGCGGCTCGACTGGCGACAGGTCAGCGTGCTGCGCGGCTACTGCAAGTACCTGCTGCAGACAGGCGTGACGTTCTCGCAGTCCTACATGGAGGAGACGCTGAACCGCTATCCGGCCATCGCGGGGCTGCTGGTCGAGTTGTTCGAGGCGGGTTTCAATCCGCAGCGCGAAAGCGCCGGCAAGGCGGCCATCGATGCGGCCGGCAAGGAACTCGCATGCGAATTGCGCGCGCTGGTTCCCGAAGCGGTGACGAAGACGAATCCACATTTCATCGATGAGCTTGTCGCTGCGCGCTCGGCGCCGCGCATGCGCCAGATCGAAGCGGTGATCGCGGCGATCAAGGCGTTGCTCGAGAACGTCGCAAGCCTCGACGAGGACCGCATCCTGCGCGCCTACCTGGGCGTGATCGGCGCGACCCTGCGCACGAATTTTTTCCAGTCGCGCGATGGCAAGCCGAAGGATTACATCAGCTTCAAGTTCGACCCGGCGCGCGTCCCGGACCTGCCCAAGCCGCGTCCGTACCGCGAGATCTTCGTCTACGGGCCGCGCGTGGAGGGCGTGCATCTGCGTTTCGGGCCGGTCGCGCGTGGTGGCCTGCGCTGGTCGGACCGTCGCGAGGACTTCCGCACCGAAGTGCTTGGCCTGGTCAAGGCGCAGATGGTCAAGAACACGGTCATCGTGCCGGTCGGTTCGAAAGGCGGTTTCTTCGTGAAGCGTCCGCCGGAGAGCGGCGAGCGCGATGCGGTGCTCGCCGAAGGCATCGCCTGCTACAAGATGTTCATCAACGGCCTGCTCGACATTACCGACAACCTCGTCGAAGGCGCGGTCGCACACCCGCAGGACGTCGTGCGCCATGACGCCGATGATCCGTACCTGGTCGTCGCCGCCGACAAGGGCACCGCAACGTTCTCCGACATCGCCAACGGCGTCAGCGCCGAGCACAACTACTGGCTCGGCGACGCGTTCGCGTCGGGCGGCTCGGTCGGCTACGACCACAAGGGCATGGGCATCACCGCGAAGGGCGGCTGGGAGTCGGTCAAGCGCCACTTCCGTGCACTGGGCCGCGACAGCCAGAGCCAGGATTTCACCTGCGTCGGCGTCGGCGACATGTCCGGCGACGTGTTCGGCAACGGCATGCTGCTGTCGAGGCACATCCGCCTGGTCGCGGCGTTCGACCATCGCCACGTGTTCCTCGATCCGCATCCGGATGCGGCGACTTCGTTCACCGAACGCCAGCGCATGTTCAAGCTGCCGCGTTCGTCGTGGGCCGACTACGACGTGAAGCTGATCTCGAAGGGCGGTGGTGTGTATCCGCGCAGCGCGAAGTCGATCGCGCTGACGCCGGAAGTGCGTGAAGCCCTCGGTATTCCTGCTGAAGTGACCGCGATGTCGCCGATCGAACTGGTCAACGCGATCCTGAAGGCGCCCGTCGACCTGCTCTGGAACGGCGGCATCGGCACCTACGTCAAGGCTGAAAGCGAGAGTAACGCCGACGCCGGCGACCGCGCCAACAACGCGCTGCGCATCAACGGCAGGGAGCTGCGCTGCAAGGTGATCGGCGAGGGCGGCAACCTCGGCTTCACCCAGAAGGGCCGCATCGAGGCCGCCCAGCACGGCGTACTGCTCAATACTGACTTCATCGACAATTCGGCCGGCGTGGACACCTCCGATCACGAGGTCAACATCAAGATCCTGCTCAACGACGCGGTGCAGCGCGGCGAGCTGACCGTGGAGCAGCGCAACGCGCAGCTCGCGGCGATGACCGACGAAGTCGGACGCCTCGTGCTGTCCGACAACTACCGCCAGAACCAGGCGATCACGGTCATGGAGCACATGTCGGTGCATCGCCTCGGCTCGAACGCGCATTTCATCCGCACGCTCGAAGCCGAGGGCCTGCTCGACCGCCAGATCGAGTCGTTGCCGACCGACACCGAGATCGCCGAGCGCAAGGCGCGCCGCCAGGGGCTGACGCGCCCGGAACTGGCCGTGCTGCTGTCGTATTCGAAGATCAAGCTGTTCCAGCAGTTGCTCGATTCCGACGTGCCCGAGGATCCCTACCTTTCCAAGGAACTCTCGCGCTACTTCCCGGAGCCGCTGCGCGCGCGCTATGCCGAGCACATGCAGCGGCACCGCCTGAAGCGCGAGATCATCGCGACCGCGGTGACCAATTCCATGGTCAATCGCATGGACGCAACCTTCGTGCTGCGCATGCAGGAGGACACCGGCCAGCCGCCGGCGGCGATCGCGAAGGCCTATTCGGCGGTCCGCGAGATCATGGACGCGCGCTCGCTGTGGGCGGAGATCGAAGCGCTCGACGGCAAGGTCGGCGAGTCCGTGCAGATCGACGCACTGCTGAAGATGTGGGATCTGCTGCGCAACCTGACGCGCTGGCTGCTCAACCATCGTGGCGCCGGCCTCGACATCGCCGGTATCGTCGAGCGCTACACGCCCGGTGTCGCCCAGTTGCGCGGCGCGCTGCCGCGTGTGCTGACCGCGACCGGCCGCGCCGACTACGAAGCCGACGTCGAGAAGTGGCAGGGCCTCGGTGTTTCCGAGACGTTGGCGCAGCGGCTCGCCACGATTCCGGTGCTCGGTGTCGCGTTCGACATCGTCGAGGTCGCGCTCGAGAGCGGACGGCCCGTCGACCGCGTCGCATCGGTGTTCTTCGAACTCGGTCAGGCGCTCGAGATCGACGGCCTGCGCCATCAGATCGAGGGGCTGCCGGTCGAAAGCCGCTGGCATGCGCAGGCGCGCGGTTCGCTGCGCGATGAACTCGCCACGCAGCACCGCGCACTGGCATCGCAGATCCTCGCCAGCGCGTCTGACGCAGTCGAGCACCCGGTCGCGCAGTGGCTCGAACGCGACGATCCGACATTGAAATTCACGCTCGGCCTGCTTGGCGAGATCCGTTCGCAAACGGTCGACTACCCGATCGCCTCGGTCGCGCTGCGCCGTTTCGCGCAGCTCGTGCAAGCGGCGGCGAAGGCGGCTTGATCGCGCGTCCCCTGGTCGTGGTAGCTTCCCGGACACGGCGCCGCAGGTTCGCGGCGTCGCCCTGAGAAGGGAATCCGATGAAGCGCATTGCATTTGTCGCCAGCCAGACCGAGGAAGCACAGGCCGCGCGTGCGGCGTTGACGTCGCGCTATGGCGATGCGCCGATCGAGGAGGCCGAGGTCGTCGTCGCGCTCGGCGGTGACGGTTTCATGTTGCGCACGCTGCATCGGCACTTGGCGCGTGCGCTGCCGGTCTACGGCATGAAGCTGGGCACGGTCGGGTTCCTGATGAACCAGCACCACGTCGCCGATCTTCCCGAACGCATCTCACGCGCGCAGCCAGCCGTGCTGCGCCCGCTGCTGATGGAGGCGGCGAACGAGGCCGGCAGCACGATCTCGGCGCTTGCGTTCAACGAGGTCTCGTTGTTGCGCCAGACCAAGCAGGCTGCACATCTTCGAGTGTCGCTGAACGGCGTGGTCAAGCTCGACGAACTCATCTGCGACGGCGTCCTGGTCGCGACACCGGCCGGTTCGACCGCCTACAACCTGTCCGCACACGGGCCGATCCTTCCATTCGGTTCGCAGCTGCTGGCAATGACGCCGATCAGCCCGTTCCGGCCGCGGCGCTGGCGCGGCGCAATCCTGCCGGCGGTCACCGAGGTGAAGTTCGAGATCCTGGATCCGTACAAGCGGCCGGTCAGTGCGACCGCGGATTCGCATGAGGTGCGCGATATCGTCGAGGTCAGCATCCGCGAGTCGCGCGAACGCACGATGACCCTGCTGTTCGATCCCGAGCACAACCTCGAGGAACGCATCCTCAACGAGCAGTTCGAGCTGTAGCCACGGAGCTGGTTGAGCGGGTAGACATGGCGATGCCGGGTCCCTGCCTTCCGAAGCGATTGCGCGGTGCCGCGCCGATGCTGAGGCTGCTGCTCATCACATCTACCGGAGTCGCTGCGAGCGCGTGCTCGACGTTGCGCTACTACGCGCATGTGACACACGGCGAGCTGGGCCTGCTCGCTGCGCGCATGCCGGTCGCTGTGATCATCGCCGACCCGGCCGCCGATGCGAAGTTGCGCGCGCGGTTGCAGCAGGCGCAGGCGGCGCGTGCATTCGCATCCGACCATCTCGCTTTGCCGCGCAACCGCAGTTACACGAGTTACGTCGATCTCGGCCGGCCGTACGTGACGTGGAACGTGTTCGCGACGCCGGAATTCTCGGTCGATCCGGTCACGCACTGCTTTCCATTCGCCGGTTGCGTCGCCTATCTCGGCTTCTTCGACCGTGCGCGCGCCGAGCGTGCAGAGAAGCGATTCGTGGAGCAGGGCGACGATACCGCGATTGAGGGAGCCGCCGCGTATTCGACATTGGGATGGTTCGCCGATCCGATTCTTTCCAGCATGCTGCGCTGGAGCGACGACGAACTCGACGGCGTGATCTTCCACGAGCTCGCGCACCAGCAGCTCTATGTGAAGGGCGATACCGCGTTCAACGAGTCGTATGCGAGCTTCGTGCAGGAGCAGGGCTTGCTTGAATGGCGTGCGGAACGCGGCCTGCCTGCGCCGGACGAAACCCGACATGCGCACGACGAAGCGTTCACGCGCCTCGTGCTCGATTTGCGTGAGCGCCTGCGCGTGCTGTTTGCGAAGGAACTTCCGGTGGACGAGATGCGCCCGGCGAAACAACGCGAGTTCGTGGACTTCCGCCTGCGCTACGCACGGTTGCGCGATGCCGGCTGGGGCGATGACCGGCGTTACGACGCCTGGGTCGCTGCACCGATCAACAACGCGAAACTGGTCCCGTTCGGGTTGTACGAACGCTGGGTGTCCGCCTTTGCGCGGCTGTTCCAGGACGTGCGCGGACAGTGGGCGGCGTTCCATGCGCACGTGCGCAAGCTCGCGCTGCTGCCTGGAGCAGAGCGCGAGCGCGTGCTGGCGGAACTCGCAGCACGCGATGCGGCGCCGCACGATTCGGTTTTGCATTGATCGGCGCTAAATCCGGGTGCTCAGCAGGCATTTACGTGCTCAGGCGTACTGTCTTGTCGACGAGGTCGTTGGAGGATCGCGCCATGAAACCGGTTCTCAAATCCGCAGTGTTGATGACGGCGGCTCTGGTCCTTGGCGGCTGCGTCTACGGCCCGGACTACGGCTATGTGCGCGGCGACGGCTACTACGGCGACGCCTACTACGGCACGACCTACTACAGCGCGCCGTACTACTACGACTATGGACCTGGCTATTACGGCTATGGTTACGGCTATCCGTCGTTCGGCCTTGGCATCTTCTACGACGATTTTCACCACCATCATCACGGCCATGGGTGGAACGGTGGCGGAAGGTGGCATGGTGGCCGCGGTTCACATCACTGACAAATCCGCGCCGATTCCCTCGCTGGTCTCTCGCTGGCCGTCCGCTCTGACGGAGCGGACGGCCGTTCCCGTTCCAGCCTACCCGTGCCTCGCGGGGCGCGGGATACCGCGCGGATCAGCGTGATTTCAGCCAGTGCTCGTATTCGGCCCGGCTGATGCGACCGTCGCGGTTCGTGTCCGCGTAGATGAAGTCGTTCGCGAGCGGTGGATACGCGTCGGCCTCGTCGCTGGTGATGTAGCCGACGCCATGCCGGTCGAGTTGCGCGAACGCGGGCGGAGGGCCGTAGCTCCTTGGCGCGGGCTGTCCCCAATGCACGATCAGTTCGCCCTGTCGGGTATCGTAGGTTGTCGTGTGCATGTCCGGGCTCCTTTCCTGCGCGAAGGCAGCCGTGCAGGACAGCGCGAGCGGGACCAGGGCGTATGTTCGAAGTTTCATCGGCTTCACCATGGCTGTTGGACGAAGGCGTTCCCGCAGTGCCGCTCGAAGAATCCGCGTCGTACGGCGTTGCAGCGAACGCCTGAAATCATCGCCCTGGCATTCTTAACGTCGCCGAACCGGCGCCGCGCGCTTGCGCTCGATGCGATGTTCCTCGCGGAATGCGGCTGCGTAGTCGGCCAGTTCTCCGCGCAGCTTCGCGCTGGCCCGCGGCAGCCGCTTCTTGTCGATTGCGGCCTGCATGCGCTGCAGCAGTTCGTAATCGTGGTAATCGCGGTACGGTTTCAGGTCGAGATCGGCCGGCACTTTGGTGAGGCGCTCGTCGCCGATCGACTTCACGTATTTCTGCATGAATTTGTCATAGACGCGCCACGGGATGCGCTCGGCGAGCACCGCGGCCTCCTCGGCGCGCGTCGCGATCTGGTGCGCGTGCAGATAGTGCAGGTCGAGCTGGTCGATAAGGGTCTTCTCAACTTCCTCGTGCAGGATCAGGTAGCGGTCCACCTCGATGCGCCGGCCGCGATGCACGAAGCTCTTCGGCAGATGACGATCGATGTAGATCGTCTTGCCGTCGCGGCTGTAGCCGGCAAGGTAAGGCACGTCGTGGCTGCGATCGAGCTTGCCGACGCGGCGCAGGATTGCGTCGAGCGCGCGGTCGAGCATCAGACTCGAGACGAACCAGTCGGGAACGCGAAGCTTCGTGTGCGGCGCTTGCGGGTGACAACCGGCTGCAGACATGTTCAAGGCTCCATGGCGTGGGGGAGGGAACGAGCGGATCCTGCGACGGCGGAAGGGTCGCAAAGTTTCCGACTCATCCGCTGATGTATGGTGCGCGCATTGCTCCCTGATGTCGCCACGTGTCCATGCCGTCCACCCGTATCGATTCGCCGGAACCGCGGCCGGGCATCGCGGCCGGACACGATGCCCGCCCGCGCGCGCTGGCCCTGATCGCGCTGTACAAACTGGTCAAAGCCGTCGCTTGCACCATGCTGGCTGCGGCGGCATTCGATCTGGTCCGGCCCGAGGTGGCTGCGTGGTTCGGTGGCTGGCTGGAATCGTTGACCTGGCCGACGCGACACGGCTTCTCGATGCGTGCGATCGACTGGTTGCTCGGCCTCGGTCCGCACCAGTTCCGCCTGTTCGGTTCGGCGGCGCTCGTCTACGCGGCACTGTATGCCGTGCAGGGCGTGGGCTTGTGGTTCGGGAAGCGCTGGGCCGAGTACCTCGTCGTTGCCGAGACCAGCCTGTTGCTGCCGTTCGAAATCTGGGAGCTGCTGCGCCGTTTCTCGCTGTTCAAGCTCGTCGTGCTGGTGGTCAACGTCGCGGTCATCATCTACCTGATCCATTTGCTGCGCCGGCGAGCGCCGGCGGAGATCCGCTAGATGCGCGGGGGCGGAACGGCGCCGATGAACGGTGATCGACGCCGTCGCTCGCCACCGCGGTGGTGCAGGCATGCATGGACGATCGCGCTCGTCGTCGGCCTCGGGTTGATCGGCTGCCGGCACGAGCAGGCGGAGGACGCCACGTCCGCGCCGTCGCGCCGCGCCATAGCGGATGCGCCGCCGAAGCCGGCGTCGACACCGACCACGTCGGCAAAGGTCGCCGCGGTGCCTGTCGTCTCCATGGCGCCGGCGATCGAAGCCCTGCCCAAGCAGACCGCGGCCTGCCTCGCGCACACCGCTGCGAACGCGCCCGCAAGTGCGATCGCCGTGCATCGCTGGGTCGATGCATCCGGGATCACCCACTATTCCGACCAGCCGCCAGCCGCGTCGGTGAAGGACCATCGAGTCATCGAGGTGCAGGGGCTGCCGCCGGTCGCAGTGCAGGCTTCAGGCTACGATATGAACCTGCCGGACCAGTTGCAGCAGCGCGCGGTTGCCGATGCGCTCGGCGTGCAGCGTGTGCTGCGCGATGCGCTCGGGGTCGCCGCATCGGCCGCAACGCTGCGAGTGGTTTTCGTGAAGGATGCGTCGACCTATGCAGGGTTGATCGGCGATCCGGCGCTGGCGACGTCCGCGGGCGCGTATTCCACGGCGCAGCGCACGATCTACGTGCGCATGCAGACACAGGACGAGGCGAGCTTCGCGGTGCTGCGCCACGAGATCACACATGCGCTGGCGCACGAGTCGATCGGCAACCTGCCCACGTCGATCAACGAGGGGTTGGCCGAATACTTCGGCCGTTACCGCGTCGGCGGCATGGGTGGGCAGATCGACATCGGCGCCGACCGCACTGCAATCGTCGGCGCCGCGCCGGGCGGCGATGGCTCGGATGCACTGGTCGACCTGCTCGCGCGGGACGGTGCGGACTTCTACGCGGCGGATGGCGGCGCATCCGGCCGCGAGCAGCGCTATCTGCGTTCCTATGCACTGGTGGCGCTGCTGATGCGCGACGCCATCGGCAGGGCGGCGTTGGCGGCGCTCCTCGCGGGCCAGCAGGCGGACCCGTGCCGGCCAATAGCGGTCGAAAACCTGCTCGATGCGCGTTATCCGGGCGGCCTGCCGGCGCTTGCCTCAGCCTGGGCGGGTTTCATGAGGGCCCCGCCACCGGCCATCCAGGCGTACTGAGAGCTCCGGGACCACCCGGTTGGCAGCAGCGGGGCAGCCATTGGGAATTGTGGATTCGTTCGAATCACCAGCTTTTGCAGCGGCTTGACAATCGGGTAGACTGGCTGCGCTGTGTTTGCACGGTCACCCAGCGTTTCGTGACCCGATGCAGCGCCGATCGACGATCCGCTTCATCGCTTCACCTGTACACCTGCATACCCAGTGTTCGACATGCCCTTGAAGGGGATGAACAATTTTCAACCTAGTCACGTGGAGAGTTTCATGTCGGATCGTCAGGTGGGCACTGTAAAGTGGTTCAATGAAAGCAAGGGTTTCGGCTTCATCAGCCGTGACAACGGGCCGGATGTGTTCGTGCATTTCCGCGCGATCAGCGGTACCGGTTTCAAGACCCTTACCGAAGGGCAGAAGGTCTCGTTCCGCGTCGTGCAGGGCCAGAAGGGCCTGCAGGCAGAGGACGTGACTGCCGCCTGAAGCAACGCTGCCGTTACAAGACGAAGGCCGCGGCGTTCGCGCCGCGGCCTTTCTTTTTTGATCGAGCCCGCGCACGCGGGGACCAGCGTCGCGGCCTCAGGGGGCGACTGCTGATGGGTATCGGCAGGAATTCCCTTGTTTATCCGATGCTTGCGACGCCAAGTGCTCACGGCGTGTGTTGCGTGAAGAGTTGAAAATCGATCCTGTCCCTCCATCTGGATAGGTCGACAATGGAGCGGTGCAAGACCGCTCGGGCACAGGAAGTGCCGCCGCGACGGGCGCGCAAGTGCCTGTCACGACACATGGGCGCGGCTTTTGCCGCGACCGCTTGTTTGCAGGCCACGGCGGGATGCCCGGCCTTGCAGACTTCTCGAAGGTTTGCCGGAAGATCCTGGCGGCAGCCAAAAGGTCAAGGAGATATGCAATGCTGACCCTTAACGTGCGTGGTTTGCCGCGCAGTGCGACTGAAAATTCCGTCACCGAACTGTTTGCGAAGTTCGGCCGCGTGCACAAGCTCAAGCTCGCTACCGATCCGTTCAAGAACGAGTGCCGCGGTTTTGCGGAACTCGCGATGGAGGGGCACGAGGCGCGCGCGGCGATCGCGGGCCTCGATGGTTCGACCCAGGACGGCGCGACCCTGCGCGTCGGTCTCGCCAGCGACCGTCCGCAGCGCGGCCGGCGCTGACAGGCGCACAATCCGGGCCATAGCGACCGACCGCGTCGCTAAGCGGACGCGATTGCGATCCGCACCAGTGCGGCGGGTGGCAATGCGGCATCGTGGCGGAGGGGATCGTGGCCGGGCGCAACCTTGTCCTGCTGTTCGACGGCACCTGGAGCAAGCCGGAATCGAACACCAATGTCGAACGTCTGCGCCGGTTGCTTGGCACGCCGGCGGGCGGGACCGCGCAACAGGTCGAGTACATTCCCGGTGTCGGCGTGGCTTCAGGCATCGAGCACTGGCTGGGCGGCGCGTTCGGCCTCGGGCTGTCCGGCAACGTCGAGGATGGCTACCGCTGGCTGGCCGGCATCTGGCAGCCTGATGACGCGGTCTTCCTGTTCGGCTTCAGCCGTGGGGCGTACACGGCGCGCAGCCTGGGCGGCATGATCCGCAAATGCGGGCTGCTGAAGCGTAACGGCAGTGGCGCGGTCTCCGCCGCCGATGTGTCCACGGCCTACGATTTCTACCGCACGGACATCCACCCGGATGCTGCCGAGGCGATCGACTGGCGGTCACAGCATTCGGTCGAGATCGAGATTCGCTGCATCGGCGTATGGGAAACCGTGGGTGCGCTCGGCATTCCGGATGTCGCGTCGTGGTTTCCCTATGCACGGGCCCGCTATCGCTTCCACGACACCGAGCTCAGCAGCATCGTCAAGTACGCCTACCATGCACTGGCACTCGACGAACGCCGCGCGGACTTCGCGCCGACCTTGTGGACGCGCAATCCGGCGACGCTGGGGCCGGGAGAAACGCTGACCTCGAAGAAGGCGGGACAGATCGAGATCGAGCAGCGCTGGTTCATCGGCTCGCACGGCGACGTCGGCGGCGGCAACGACCGCGATGGCGTCGGCCGCGCGCCTGATCCGTTGCCCGATCTTGCCTTGGCCTGGTTGCAGCGCAAGGCGTTCGGCGCCGGACTCGGCTGCAGCACGCTGTGCGAGCCGCCACCTGACGCAGACCTCGGTGTGCCGCGCGATTCCTGGCGCGAATTCATGGATGGCCTCTACCATCTGGTCAAACCGCCGCAAGACCGCGTGCTCGGCGGCGGTGTCAACGAAACCGTGGACGACTCGGTCTGGCAGCGCTGGCGTGTCGATACCGCATATCGTCCGCCGTCGCTGGTGCAGGCCGTGCGCAATCGCGCGATTGCGCTGCCGCCGGATATCACCGCCTGACGTCGGCGATGCCGACGCCTGCCGTACTGATCAGGCTTTTCCTTCGCGATCGAGCCAGATCAGCATGCCCTTCGCATTGAGTTCCGCATCGACCGCGAGCAGACGTCGCGATTCGGCTTCAGCGACCGGCGCACCCAGACGCCGGACTTCGGCGAAATACAGCCGTTGCAAGGCTTCGGTCAGCGCGGCGACCGCGTCGGCGCGGCCGTGGAATCCGCGCGCGAGTTCGACCTGCGCGTCGATCATCCGGATCAATGCCCGCGAGCGTTCGACGGGGTGTTCGACGCGCGAATAGTGCGTGAGCAGCATCGCGCGCGGCGTTCGCTCGAGCATGCGCGCGATCGTCGCTTTCATCGCGTCCGGGTCGAACTGGATCGGGCTCGTGGTCGGAAAGATGAAGGGTGCCGAGCCGCCATCAAAATCGCGGTAGCTGATACCGAAGCAATCGCCGGTGAACCAGCTGGCGCTGGTTTCGTCGTACAGCGTCAGGTGATGGCGTGCATGTCCGGGGCTGTCCATGAAGCGCAGCGTGCGTCCATCGAGATCGATGCATTCGTCGTCGGCCAAGGCACGGATGCGTTGCGCCGGAACCGGCACCAGCTCGCCATAGGTTTGCGCCACCACGTCGACGCCGTAGACGCCCTCGGCGCTTGCCTGCAGCATGGACGGATCGACCAGATGCGGTACACCGCGCGGATGCGCGAGCACGCTCGCGTTCGGCAGCTCGCGCAGCAGCGCGCCGATGCCTCCGGCATGGTCGAGATGTACGTGGCTCGCGATCAGATAGCGCACGGCATCCGGCGCGAGGCTGCGTTCCGCGATCGCCGCCAGGATTCTCGGCACGCTGTAGTTCGTGCCCGCATCGAAGAGCGCGGCGGCACCGTTCGACTCGATCAGATAGCACGCGCCGAAGCGTTGCCGCCCCAGCCCGATATCGATGGCGGTGATGCCGTCACCGAGATATTCAAACGGCGATGATTCCTGCATGGGTGGACAGATTCCTCTCACCGCGGGCCCGATGATGGCATCATGATGCATCGTCATCTTGTCATGCGCTCCATGTCTCCCGAGAAACCGCTACTGATCGAACCGCGTCTGCATGATCTCGGAGAGGGGTTCATGGTGCGCCGCCTGCTGCCGTTCCGCCTGCGCAGAAACGTCGGGCCGTTCGTGTTCTTCGATCATATCGGCCCGGCCGAGCTGCCGCCGGGCCGCGGACTCGACGTGCGTCCGCATCCGCATATCGGCCTCGCCACGGTCACCTATCTCTACGAAGGCGCGTTGACCCACCGCGACAGCCTCGGTTTCGCGCAGGTGATCCGTCCCGGCGACGTGAACTGGATGACCGCCGGCCGTGGCATCGTGCATTCCGAGCGCACGCCGGATGCGGAGCGCGCCGCCGGCCATCGCATGCATGGCATCCAGACCTGGGTCGCGTTGCCGCTGGCGCACGAAGATGACGCGCCGGAGTTCCGTCACTACGACGCGCAGGTGCTGCCCGAGTCCACGCACGACGGCGTACGTCTGCGCGTGATCGCGGGTCGCGCGTTCGGGATGGAGTCGCCGGTACGCATCTATGCGCCGACGCTGTACGTCGACGTGGAGCTCGCGCAGGGCGCCACGCTGGCGGTTCCGGCTGAACATGAAGAGCGCGCGGTCTATGTCGTCAGTGGCACGGCACGCATCGACGGAGAAGCGGTGCTGGCCGAGCGCATGTACGTTCTGCCCGGCACGGGCGACGTCGAGATCGTGGCCACGGATAGCGCGCGCCTCCTGCTTTGCGGCGGCGCGCGGCTCGATGGCGAGCGCTACCTGTGGTGGAACTTCGTCGCGTCGAGCCGGGAACGCATCGAACGCGCCAAGGCCGACTGGCTCGCGCAGCGCTTCGGCCAGGTACCCGGCGAGACGGAATTCATCCCGTTGCCGGAGCGTTGACGGTTGCGAGGTTTCCGATGTCCCGCTACGCGAATTTCCGTGCGTTCTACCCGTTCTATCTGTCCGAGCATTCGAACCGGAATTGCCGGCGCATGCATTTCGTCGGCAGCACGCTGGTGTTGGCGACGGTCGCCGCCGCAGTGCTGATGCACGATGCGCGCTGGCTGTGGCTGGCGCCGCTGTTCGGCTATGGCTTCGCCTGGATCGGCCATTTTGCGTTCGAGAAGAATCGCCCGGCCACGTTCCAGCAACCCTTCTACAGCCTCGCCGGCGACTGGGTGATGTACTGGGACATCCTGCGCGGCCGTGTGCGGCTCTGAGTTGCACTGCGCGATGATCACCGCATGAACAGCATCCTTGTGGGAGAGGATCGGCGCCTGCGTCACATCGACGCGTTGCGCGCGATCGCCGCGTTGCTGGTGCTGTGGCGACACGTGGCCGATATCTACGTGCACGCCGACCCCAGCGGAATGGCCGGCGGGCGCTGGCTGCGCGCCATCGCGGATTCGGTCGATGTCGGCCGTATCGGCGTCATCGTGTTCTTCCTGATCAGCGGTTTCGTCATCCCGTTCAGCATGCATGCCGGGCGCCCGGCGGCGGTCGGCAGTTTTGTCATCAAGCGTTTCTTCCGGATCTATCCGGCGTACTGGTTGTCGATACCGCTCGGTGCGCTCACCGGTTTCTGGATCTGGGGCAACGAGTTCAGCGCGCGTGATTTCGCGATCAATCTCACGCTGCTGCAGAACGTGCTTGGCGCGCGTCCGGCCGAGGGCTTGTACTGGACGCTGCTCGCCGAGTGGACGTTCTATGCCTTGTGCGTCGTGCTGTTGCTGACCAACAGCCTGGCCAACATGCGTCGTGTCTGCGCGCTCGCGATTGGGCTCGGTCTGGCCCATGCGCTGGCGGAGGTGACGCGCTCGCTGGGCATGCCGCTGCTGGACGCGAAAGTGTCGCTTGCATGCTTCTACCTGTCGATCATGCTGTGCGGGACGCTTTACCGCACCTGCGTGGTCGATGGCGCAGCCCGGCGCGCGCCATGGCTGCGTGCGAGCGTGTATGCCTTGTTCGCAGGGTATCTCGCGATCCTGCCGGCGGCCGGCCTCCTGATGACCGGAGCCGAGCGCGACGCATGGATTCCGTGCGCGCTCGGAATGGCCGTGTTCATCGGCGGCACGAGCTGGCTGCGGGTATCGACACGACTGACCGACTGGCTGGGACGGATCAGCTACTCGATCTATCTGTTCCATCCGGTCGTGTTCATGGCGCTGTGGTGGTGGTTGCTGCAACAGCCGGCCACGTCGTGGTGGCGTACGCAGCATCTTGGCGTGTACCTGTTCGTCAACGCGGCGTTGACGATCGTGGTCGCCGCCTGTGTGTACCGCTTTGTCGAAAAGCCGAGCATCGCATGCGGTCACCGCATCGCGTCACGCTGGGCGCAGTATCGGGCACGCCGGAGCGCACAGGACGAAGGTGCGGTCTTCGCGGAAACCGTGCGCTTCGTGCCGGGGAACGAGCCAGCGCCTCCGGCGGCATGACTTTCTGCCCATCGCGTGGATGAGACTCATCCGATACTCTCGACGTGTCCATGTCCGGATCGCGAGCGTGCGTTGCAGGGGTTCACGTCGCGAACCGGCCCAAGCCGGGAGAATCGCATGTCCATTCGATTGGGAAGTGGCTTGTTCGTGCTCATGCTCGCCTCCGCGGGCGCGCACGCGACCAGCCTCGATGAATTGCTCGCCAAGAATCTCGCGGCGCGCGGCGGTGCCGACAAGGTGGCCGTGATCAAGACGCTGAAGACCGAAGGCAAGCTGCTGTTCGGCGGCCAGTTCGAGCTGCGGCTGGCGCAATACCAGAAGGCACCCGACTCCGTGCGCAGCGAGGCCAGCATTCAGGGCCTGACCGCAGTGCAGGCCTGGGACGGCAAGGAGGCCTGGCAGATCTCTCCGTTCCAGGGCCGCAAGGATCCGGAACGCATGTCGGCCGATGATGCCAAGTCGCTCGCCGACGATGCACCGATCGCCGGGCAGCTGATCGGCGCGCACGAGCGCGGCAGCAAGATCGAATACCTCGGCACCGAGGACGTCGACGGCACTGACGCGCACAAGCTCAAGGTCACGCTGAAGAACGGCGACGTCGAATACGTCTACCTCGATCCGGACCATTTCCTCGAGATCCGCACGGTCGCGCAGCGCAGCGTGCGTGGCACCCAGGTCGAGAGCGTGACCGACTATGGCGACTACGAACAGGTCGCCGGCGTGTACTTCCCGTTCTCGATCGCGACCGAAACCAAAGGCGACGGTCGCTCGCAGACCACGATCGAGCATGCCGAAGCGAATGCACCGATCGACGACAGCCAGTTCGCATTCCCGGCGGCGCACGCCGGTGCCGGCAAATGAGCAGGGGACCTACGACCATGACATCCATTATCGGCAAGGTTTCGCTGTCGGCGCTGGTCGCCGTCTCGTTCGGCGGTGTCGCGCTCGCCGGCACGGCGGGAACGCCGGCGCCGCGCTTCGACGCCGGCGTCATCTCCGGTCTCGGCGCGCGCAACATCGGCTCGGCGACGATGAGCGGGCGCATTGCCGCGCTCGACGCGGTGCCGGGCAAAGACGGCAAGACCACGTTGTTCGTTGGCGCTGCCTCGGGCGGCGTGTGGAAGTCGACCGACGGCGGCACGACGTTCAAAACCGTATTCGACAAGCAGCCGGTGCAGTCGATCGGTGCGATCGCGATCGATCCGTCGCAGCACGACACGATCTGGGTCGGCACCGGCGAACCGTGGACGCGCAATTCGGTGTCGATCGGCAACGGCATCTACAAGTCGACCGACGGCGGCGAGACCTGGAGTCACGTCGGTCTCGACAACTCCGAGCGCATCGCCAAGATCCTCGTCGATCCGCGTGACGGCAACACGGTCTACGCCTGCGTACCCGGCAAGCTGTGGAGCGATTCGGCCGACCGCGGCCTGTACAAGACGACCGACGGCGGAAAGAGCTGGAACCTGGTATTGAAGGGCAAGAACCTTTCGACGGGCTGCTCTTCGATCAGCTTCGACCCGAAGGATGCGAACGTGGTTTTCGCCGGGCTCTGGGATTTCCGCCGCAAGGGCTGGACGTTCCGTTCCGGTGGCGATTCCGCCGAGGCGCCGTCCGCCAGCGGCTTGTTCCGCTCCGCGGACGCCGGCCGTTCGTGGACCGAGGTCACCGATGCAGCCAACAAGGGCTTTCCGAAGAAGCCCTACGGACGCATCGCGGTCACGGTCGCGCCGTCCGCAGCGAACATCGTCTACGCGTTCGTCGAATCGACCGATTCGGCGCTGTACCGTTCCGATGACGGCGGCAAGACCTGGGACAAGCGCGACAAGAGCCAGATGATGGTCTGGCGTCCGTTCTATTTCGCCAACCTCATCGTCGATCCGAAGAATCCCGATCGTCTGTTCAAGCCGGATTTGGCGCTGATCCAGAGCCTCGATGGCGGCAAGAGCTTCGCGAACGTCGGCGGCGGCACGCACGGCGACCACCACATCATCTGGATCGACCCGACCGATACGCAGCACGTGATCAGCGGCGACGACGGTGGCCTCTGGCAGTCCTGGGACGGCGGCAACAAGTGGTGGAAGCAAAACAACCTGCCGGTGTCGCAGTTCTACCATGTCAGCACCGACGGCTCCGATCCGTTCCATGTCTACGGCGGCCTGCAGGACAACAGTTCCTGGGTCGGCGACAGCGCGTATCCCGGCGGCGTGACCAACTCGCGCTGGGAGAACATGTACGGCGGCGACGGCTTCTGGATGTTCGAGGATCCGGCCGATGCCGACTACATCTACGCCGAGTACCAGGGCGGCACGATCGCTCGCGTCAACCGCTATACGCACGAGATCCGCAGCATCCAGCCCACCGCGAACTACAACGAGAAGTTGCGCTGGAACTGGAATACACCGATCGCGTTGAGCCCGAACGAGAAGGGCACGATTTACATCGGCGCGCAGTTCCTGTTCCGCTCGCGTGACCACGGCCAGAGCTGGGACCGCATCTCGCCGGACCTGACCACCAACGATCCGGTGAAGCAGAAGCAGGAGGAATCGGGCGGCATCACGGTCGACAACTCGGCGGCCGAGATGCACACGACGATCTACTCGATCAGCGAATCGCCGAAGCAGGCAGGGGTGATCTGGGTCGGTACCGACGACGGCAACGTGCAGCTCACGCGTGATGATGGCAAGAGCTGGACCAACGTCGTGAAGAACGTCAAGGGTCTGCCGGAGCATGCCTGGGTGTCGTGGGTGCAGGCCAGCGGCTTCGATGCCGGCAGCGCGCTGGTCGCGTTCGACCGTCACACCTTCGGCGACATGGCGCCGTACATCTACCGCACACGCGACTACGGCAAGACCTGGACTGCACTGGGCACCTCGAAGGACAAGGGCCTGCGTGGTTATGTCCACGTGATCAAGGAGGACACGGTCAAGCCGGACTTGCTCTACGCCGGCACCGAATTCGGCCTCTGGATCTCGATCGACGGTGGCAGGGAGTGGGCGCAGTTCAAGGGCGGCGATTTCCCGGCCGTCGCGGTGCGCGACTTCGCGTTCCAGAACCGCGACGCTTCGCTCGCGCTGGCGACGCATGGCCGTGGCATCTGGATCGTCGACGACCTGACTCCGCTGCGCGCGCTCGATGCGAAGACGCTGGCGAGCGAGGCTGCGTTCCTTGCGACGCGGCCGGTGCAGCAGCGCATCAATTCGTTCGGTGGCTGGTCGGAGGGCGATGCAGCCTTCAGCGGTCCGAACCCCGCGACCGGTGCCGAGATCACCTATTACCAGAAGGGTCGTCATCTGTTCGGCAAGCTGAAAATCGACGTGCTCGACGACAAGGGTGAACTCATCGACACGATTCCGGCCAGCGTGCGCCGCGGCATCAATCGCGTGACCTGGTCGATGCGCGTGAAGCCGCCGCACGTGCCGCCCGCCGCGCAGATCGCGTTCAACTCGACGCAAGGTCCGCGCGTTCCGCCCGGTACCTACACGGTGCGCATGACCAAGGGCAAGGACGTCTACGAGACGAAGATGGATGTCGGCCTCGATCGTCGCGCCAAGTACTCGGTCGTCGATCGCCGTGCGCAATACGATGCCGCGATGCACGTGCGTGCTCTGTTTGGCGACATGAGCGACCTCGTGTTCAAGATCAACGCGGTGCGCGGGCAAGCCGATGCGGCAGCCGCGAAACTTCCCGAAACGGATGCCACGCGCAAGCAGCTCGCCGCGCTGTCCGCCAAGGCCGATGAGATCCGCAAGAAGATCGTCGCGACCAAGGAAGGCGGTGCGATCACCGGCGAGGAACGCCTGCGCGAGCACATGGATACCTTGTACGGCTCGATCATGGCCTACGACGGCAAGCCGACCGACTATCAGTTGGCGCGCATCGATGCGCTCAAGCGCGAACTCGGCGACGTCGAGAAACAGTTCGCCGACTTCCAGAGTAGCGATCTCGAGAAGACCAACGCGAAGCTGCGTGAATCCACGCTGCCCGAGATCAAGGTGCCGGCGGCCGCGCCGGCGATGGCGACGACCAGTTCGCCCGAGCGCGAGGAAGCGCACGCGCCGTGGGATCGCGACTGAAGCGCAGTCGCTGGATCACTTCGCGTTCCGGTGCAATCCGGAGCGCGAAGTGCGGTGCGTCGCAGCGCAGGACGCCTGCGACGCGGGAGTGGACCCCCGAGCTCGCCGGTCGTTCCATTGCCCGCCCGCGGGATATACGTGCCAGCGATGTGAGATCGTCCTGTCGCAGTGAGGTCTGACGTGTCGGCGCACGCGCCATGATGAGGGTCCGCTGCTGGTGGCGCGCAGCTCTATCACGTTCGTCGCTGTCGGCAGTTGCGCGGCGGCAGGCAACGGATGGACTGCCCAGCCTGCGGCGACGGGGCTTCTGCAGAATGTAACCTTTACCGACTACTCGCCGCTGTCGCGCAGTGCTGAAATCGCGCGTCGCATGTTGACGCCGCTGGCGTTGCAGCGCGCGCAGGCCTATCTGGCCGCGAAGGGCCATGCGTTGCGCGAACAGCCGATCGATCTGGCGCAGGAAACGTTCGTCGTCCATGTCCCAGAAGGCGCGCCTCCTGAAACGGGCTATGGCCTCCTGGTTTTCGTGCCGCCGTGGCCGCAGGCGAAGCTGCCCGATAGCTGGTCGCCGGCGTTGGATCGGCATCACCTGATCTATGTCAGTGCCGCGAATTCGGGCAACGACGCCAACGTGTTCGATCGACGCGTGCCGCTCGCGCTGCTGGCCTACGAGAACATTCGCCGGCGCTATCCGCTCGACCCCGGGCGCATCTATGTCGGCGGCCTGTCAGGCGGCTCGCGCGTCGCCCTGCGCATCGCGCTGGCCTATCCGGATGTATTCCGCGGCGCGCTGCTGAACGCCGGCAGCGACCCCATCGGCGATGAGCAGGTGCCTTTGCCGCCCGCCGACCTGTTCCGCCGGTTCCAGGAATCCACGCGGCTGGTTTACCTGACCGGCGAACGCGACGAATTCAATCGCCACGCGGATCTGGTCAGCCAGCGCTCCATGCGTACCCGGTGCGTGTTCGATCTGGAGAGCGAGGTGATGCCACGGCGCGGACACGAGATCGCCGATCCCGCGGCGTTGAGTCACGCGCTCGATGCACTGGACAAACCGTCCGCCGTGGATCCCGACCGGCTGGCGCAATGCCGTGCATCCGCCGGCTCCAGGTGATGCTGCCGGAGGACGCAAAACCGACCGCGCTCGATGTTCAGTGACTCGCTCCGGCCGCGACATTTCCGAATGGCGGCTTCGCGAACCAGACCACCGGGATCATGGCCAGGAACATGAATGTGCAAAGCAGGAACACGTCGTTGACCGCGAGGGTCAGTGCCTGCTGATTGACCAGCATTTCGACGCCCGTCCAGGCACGTTGCAGCGGACCGCCCAGAGCACTCAGGCCGTTGACGTAGCTGGTCGTGGCCGCGCTCGTGCTGCTGAGGTGCTCGGCGAGCACCGCGTGGTGGTAATCGCTGCGATGCTGCCAAAGCGTCACGTTCACCGCGGTCGAAATGCTCGCGGCGATCGTGCGGAAGAAATTCGACAGGCCAGATGCAGACGCCAGCTGGTGCGGCTGCAAACCGGACAGGATCACCTGGTTCAACGGAATGAAGAAGCACGGGATGCCGATGCCCATGATGAAGCGCGGCAGCACGAACTGCCCAAATGACGTATCTATCGGGAAACTCGCGAACCAGTAGGAGGTGAACGCGAACACGAGGAACGCGAATGTGACCACCGAGCGCAGTTCCAGTCGCTGCAGGTTGCGGCCGACGATCGGCGACATCAGGAACGCGAGTATGCCGACGGGCGCAGCCGCGAGTCCCGCCCACGTCGCGGTGTAGCCGACCACGGTTTGCAGCCAGAGCGGGAACACGATGTTGATGGCGAAGAACGCGAAGTAGCCGAGCGACATCGCGGCGACACCGATCGTGAAATTGCGCTTGGCGAACAGGTGCAGATCGATGATCGGATGCTTGTCGGTCAATTCCCAGGCGATCAGGAACGTCAGGCACACGAGCGCGACAATCCCCAGGGTCACGATCAAGGGCGACGAGAACCAGTCCTTGTCATTGCCGTTGTCGAGCATGAATTGCAGGCAGCCGACCCCGACGACGAGCAGCACGAGGCCGATCGTGTCGATCGGTGCCTTGATGATCTTCGACTCGCGGTGACGCAGCAGAACCCAGGTGATGATCACCGCGAGCACGCCGACCGGCACGTTGATGTAGAAGATCCACGGCCAGGAATAATTGTCGGTGATCCAGCCGCCGAGGATCGGCCCGAAGATCGGCGCGACCACGACGGTCATTGCCCACAGCGCGAGCGCGAGCCCCTTCTTCTCGTTCGGATAGTTGTTGAGCAGCAGGCTGAGCGACAACGCGACCATCGGCCCCGAGCCGGCGCCCTGCAGCAGGCGCCCGACGACCAGCATCGGCATGCTCGTCGCGACGCCGCACAGCATCGACATCAGTACGAACAGGATCGCCGACACGCAGAACGCGCGAACCTCCCCGAATTGCTTGCCGATCCAGCCGGACAGCGGCTGCATGATCGCGCTGGCCAGCGAATACGAGCTGATCGCCCAGGTGCCTTCCTGCGGACTCACGCCGAGACTGCCGGCGATATGCGGCACCGACACGTTGACGATCGTGATGTCGAGTACTTCCATGAACGTCGCGAACGCGATCGCGACGGTCAGCAGCGCCAGCGGCGTGCCGTGCAGCGGCGGCAGGGCAGGGCGCTCGTTCGGAACGGCGGCCATCGGTGTCTTGCCTCAGCGCGCGCCGGGGAGGTTCGCGGCGACGATCGCGTCCGCTTCGGCCTCGGCCTTGGCGAAGTCGCGTTCGTAGACGCCGGTCTGCGCGACGGCCATGTTTGCCGGCGCGCTGGCGAGCATCCGGCCCGAGCGGTCGTGCGTGTCGACCGCGACCGCGGTCGACAGACCCACGCGCAACGGATGCTTGTCGAGTTGTGCCGGATCGAGCGAGATGCGCACCGCGACACGCTGCACGACCTTGATCCAGTTGCCGGACGCGTTCTGCGGCGGCAGCAGCGCAAACGCGGAACCGGTGCCGGCGCCGAGTCCGACCACCTTGCCTTCGTATTCGACGCGGCCGCCGTACAGATCGCTCTCGACCTTCGCGGGCTGGCCGATGCGGATATGTGCGAGCTGGCTTTCCTTGAAGTTCGCGTCGACCCAGAGGTCGTGCAGCGGGATCACGGTGAGCAAAGGCTGACCCGGCTGCACGCGCGAACCGACCTGCACGCTGCGCTGCGCAACGTAGCCGCCGATCGGCGCGACGATCGCATTGCGCTCGGCATTGATCCAGGCTTCGCGGAATGCGGCCTTGGCCTGCATCACCGACGCGTTCCGCGCGATATCCGTCCCATCGACCAGCGCATGCGAGGCCGCCGCCTGGCGCGTCGCGACGTCGAGCGCAGCCTTCGCGGTGTCGACAGCCTCGCGTGCATGCGCGACTTCCTCCGGGGCGATCGCCTTGTCGGCGAGCAGCGGCTGGCGGCGCGTGAGATCGGCTTCGGCGCGCGCGAGGTCGAGCTTGCGTGCGGTGATGCCGGCGTCGTACTGCGAAGCCATCTCGGTCTGCTGGCGCACCTGGCGTACCGCGTTGGCGAGCGCGCTCCTGGCCTTGGCGAGATTCACTTCGGCGTCGGTCGGATCGAGCTTGACCAGCACCTGACCTGCATCGACGCGCTGGGTGTCGTCAGCGAGCACGGCGATCACGGTGCCCGCCACCTGCGCGGAGATCGTGACCTGGTTGCCGGCGACGTAGGCGTCGTCAGTCGTCTCGCGCAGCGAGAATACGAACAGCCAGAGCAGATACCAGCCGATGCCGGCCAGCACGAAGACCGCGGCGATCGCGAGAAGGATCGCGCGGCGCTTTCCGTTGCCATTGCCGTTCGGTTGTTCGGCGGTGAGTGCAGGGGAATCGCTCATCGGGAGTCGGCTCGTTCGGCGTTGATCGGGGGTTTCGGGGATTCGGTTGTGTCGCCGCCCGCAGCATCGGGAGCGGTCGCGCGTTGCATGCGATAGCCGCCGCCGAGCGCCTTGGTCAGCGCGATCTGCGCGGAAATCGCCTGCGCATCCAGCGTCGCGACCGCGTCGCGCTGCTGCAGCACCTGCGCCTTGGCTCCGAGCAGGCTGCGATCGTCGGTGACGCCGCGGCGCACGCGGGCGGCAGCGGTGTCCTCGAGCGCACGCGTTGCATCGACCTGCTGCATGCGCTGGCCGCGGCGCGCGTCGATCTGCTGCAGGTTCAGGGCCTGCGTGGCGACATCGCGCGCGGCATCGACCACGGCGGCGTCGTACTGCGCGGCAGCGGCCTGGAGCTGTGCCTGCGTGACTCCATACGCCGCGCGCAACCGGCCTTGCCCGAACACGGGCAGATGCAGCGCCGGTCCGATGCCGGCAACGCGGCTGCCGCCGGTGAGCAGCTTGTCGAGGTCGATCGAGGACAGCCCGACCATCGCGCCGAGGCTGATGTCCGGATAGAACTCGGCGCGCGCCTGGTTCACGCGCTGCAGCGCTGCCTCGACGCGCCAGCGGCTGGCCGCGATATCGGGGCGGCGCGCGAGCAGGTCGATGCCGACATCATTGGGCAACGCGGCCTCGGCCATTGGCAGCGGCTTTGCGGCGAGCGCGGGCAGTTCCGCCGGTGCGACACCGAGCAGCGCCGCGAGCGCCGCGAGCCGGATCGGCGCGGAACCCGCATAGCCGGCCTCGAGTTCCCGCGCAGCTGCGATCTGTGCGTCGGCCTGGTGCACCGTGTCGGGCGCATCGATGCCGCGTGCGACGCGTTTCGCCGCGAGCTCGCGAGTGCGTTCCAGTGCGGTAACCGTGTCCTTCGCCAGCGCGAGCCGCACCTGATCGGCCTGCCAGCCGAAGTAGGTATCCGCTACCGCGGTGGTCAGCAGCAGGGCGGCGGCGCTGCGTTCGGCCTCGGCCGCATGAGCCTCGTCGACCGAGGCGGCAACCGCCGCCCGGGTCTTGCCCCAGAAATCGAAGTCGTACTGGAACTGCAGGCTGAGGTCGCCCTGGTTGTACCAGGTGAAGCCGAGGAACTCCGGCGGAATCAGTCCGTGCTCACTGAGGCGCTGACGCTGCGCCTGCGCATTCGCCTGGAACGAGGCACCGCCGGCCGCGCGTGCGATCTCGACCGAACTCAGCGCGGTGCCAAAGCGCTTGCGCGCCTCGTCGAGTGACGGCGCGCTCGCGAGCGCCTTCTGTTCGAGTCCATCGAGTTGGTCGTCGGCGTAACGTCTCCACCATTCGGAGTCCGGCCAGGCGCCGCCCTGCGGCGCGGCCACGCCAGCCAGCGGCGCCTCGTTGCGCAGGTCTGGCAGATCCGGTTTCGGGGGAATCGAACAGCTCGCGATCGCGAGCGCGGTGGCAAGGGCAACGAGCGGACGAGCAGCGGATGCGGTCATCGGGGCACTGGTGCGGGGGATCGGGGTGGACAGTCGGTCCGCACGTCGCGTGTGATGAACCGTGCCGTGAACCGCTGCAGGCGCGATGTTGCGCGCGAAACGCCTGCCTCAGTCATCTCTTTTGTCACGAGGAGATCGGAATAACGATACTATCGAGTTTTATAATTGGCTGCAATGCCCGCTCGCGAGTTAGGAGAACTAGCGGTAGTCGCGATGACACGCATCACAGGCGTTCGCGACGGTAGTCAGTGCCGCGGTCTGACGCGCGCAATCGGCGCTGCTGTCCCATTGGGCGACGGCTGCGCGGAAGTCACTCGCATACTGGCTGAGTACCCGATCCTTCGTGCCCGGCGCGAGCAGGGCGCGTTCGAGATCGTCCGCGATCAACTGCAGGTGCGCCGCCGAGTTGCGCGTTGCCGGCGCTGCGCATTGGCCGCTGCGCGCCGCCGCGCGTGCGTCGACGAGTTCGTGCTGCATCACGTTCATCAGCCCGCGCGGCCAGGCGTCGCGGCGCGCGAACGCATTGACGGTCATGCTCGCGACGATGGCGCCGATGGCAAGGCCGACGATCAGGCAGACGAGGTAGCGCATGGCAGTATTTCAATCGGGGATCGGCAATTCTAGTGCGGACGCAGAAGTGCCAAAACAAGGTACCCTGCGCGCCCTCATGGAACAGTCACTGATCGACGAACGTTTCCGCGGCATCGACCGCCTGTATGGCACCGGCAGCGTCGCGCGCCTGGCGCGCGCGCATGTCTGCGTGGTCGGCATCGGCGGTGTCGGCTCGTGGGCGGTCGAGGCGCTGGCGCGCAGCGGCCTGGGTCGACTGACGCTGATCGATGCCGACGAAATCTGCATCAGCAACACGAACCGCCAGTTGCACGCGCTCGACGGCGAGTTCGGCAAGCCCAAGGTCGCCGCGATGGCGGCGCGCCTGCGTGCGATCAATCCGCGCATCGAGGTCGATGCGGTCGAGGAATTCGTGACGCCTTCCAATCTCGTGGGCCTGCTCGATCGCGGCTACGACCTCGTCATCGACGCCTGCGACGCGTTCCGCGTCAAGGTCGAGACGATCGCCTGGTGCCGGCGTCGCAAGCTGTCGCTGATCACCTGCGGTTCGGCCGGCGGACGGACCGATCCGACCCTGATCGCGGTGCGCGACCTGTCGAAGACCGAACACGACGCGATGCTCGCGCTGGTGCGCAAGAAGTTGCGCGAGGAATTCAACTTCCCGCGCGGGCCGAAACGCTATTTCGGTGTACAGGCGGTCTATTCGCGCGAGAACGTGCGCTATCCGCAGGCCGACGGCAGCGTCTGTGGCACGCGGCCTGGGCACGGCGAGGCGCTGAAACTCGACTGCGGCACGGGCCTCGGCGCTGCGACCCATGTGACCGCCGCCTTCGCGTTCGCGGCGGTGTCGCGCGCGTTGTCGAAGCTGCTTTCCGGCGTCGCCGCGGGCAGTTGATCCTGGTCCTCGGCAGGCCGGAATTTCGCCTGCGAACCACTTGATTCGCCGGCATCAGTTGACGGAGACGGCGCGCGGCAATCGGAACAACCTTTCGCAGTTCCGCGAGGTCGCGAGCGCCACGGCGGCGGTTTCCTCACCGCGCAGCTCGGCGACGGTTGCCAGCACCTCGGCCAGCCGTGCCGGCTCGTTGCGTTCGCCGCGATGGCCGGCGAGCGGCTGATCCGGTGCGTCGGTCTCGAGCAGAAGATATTCGATGGGCATGCGTGCCACGATCGCACGCAGGCGTTTGGCCCGATCGTAGGTGAGCGGCCCGCCCAGGCCGATGCAGAATCCGAGCTTCCACAACTGGCGCGCCTGCTCTTCGCTGCCGGAAAAGCTGTGTACGACGCCACGCAATGCACCGACGCGGCGGATCGCCGCCATCACGTCGTCGAGCGCGTGGCGCGCGTGCAGGATCACCGGTAGGTCGAAATCACGTGCGAGTTCGAGCTGGCGCGTGAAGTACATGCGCTGCGCGTCGTGGTCGAGACCCTCGACGAAGAAGTCCAGCCCGCATTCACCCACCGCGACCGGCCGCTCGCGCTCGAGCCACTCACCCAGCGCACGCAGGTGCTCGGGCCGGTGTTCGGCGAGATACATCGGGTGCAATCCATACGCCGGATGCAGGCTGGTGTTCGAGGCGCACAAGTCGCGCAGTTTCGCGAAACCCGACAACGCGATCGCGGGGACGATCTGCGCGCTGACGCCGGCGGCTTCGGCGCGCGCGATCACCTCGGCACGATCCGCGTCGAATTCGGCGGCGTCAAGATGGCAGTGCGAGTCGATCAGCATCAGCGCCGTCGCGACTGCTGCAGGAGGATCGTCGGGATGACGTGCGTCGAATGCTGCAATCGGGGCAGAGGCGGCGGTACGAGCTGGTCACCGCCTGCAAGGCTTTTCGTGCCGGTGTTCGCGGGGTCGAGCCAGTCGCGCAGGCGCGTCACGGCACTGGCGCCGTCCCAGGCGACCGCCAGCTTGCCGTAGCAGTCATTGCCCGCGTTCGGCGAAGTCGGCGGCGAGGTCGCGCATGCGGCGTCGCCGCCGCTGAGCACGCCGATCAGCTGGCGCGCGTGCGGGCTGCTGTCGGCAACCGAAAACAGGCCGGAACCCGACGAGCCGCTCTCGGTCGTTCCGAGCGAGTACGGTCCGGTCCGCCAGTGCGTACTCGCAAGCGTCTGGGTGGAGGCGATGCAATTGCCGGTCGTCGCGGGCGACGGGCCCACGGTGATCTTCTTCACGTCGCCGGACGGATGGTGGATGCCGATCGTGCCCACAGGGACCGTGTTGCTCGCATCCCAGCCGGCACGGTAGACGTTCCACGCGGGATCGGGTGCCTGGACCAGTTCGACCAGGGTGAAATCGACATCGGCGCGCGTCGCGCGCAGCGTGGCGCCGTGCTGGTCGTCGTTGAAGAAGCCGGCGGCGGGCGCGCTCAGGATGCCGCATTGCGTCGACTGGTAGTTCCAGTAGACCACCATCGAGGCGGCCTCGCTGTCGGTCGATGCGCAATGCGCAGCCGTCAGGAAGTAATTCCTGCGATCGCGTGGTACGTCGGCGAGCAGCGTGCCGGTGCAGTAATAGTGATTGCGGTCGGCGTCAGCCTGGTATTCGTAGCGGGCGACCGCGCGCATCTCGTCGGGATAGGGCTGGCCGGCCGGGCAGACGACGTCGATGTTGCAGGCGCCTGAGGTGCCCGGTCCGGAGACGGCCTTGCTGCGGCCGAACAGATCGCGGAAGCCCGCGCCGACATTCACCACTTCCAGCATCCGGGGTGAAAACCACGTGTTCGTGGGCACGCGCACCTCGACCGTCGCGGTATCACCCGGCACGACCGGCGCATCGAAGCGCGCATTCAGCGCGTCGGCCGCGGTGTAGGGGCCCTGGTAGTACGCGTCGGCGCCGATCACGTAGAGCGTTGCAGTGGCTGGCAACGCGAACCGAGCGAATCCCAGGCGCAGGTCGGTGGCGCCCACTGCGCGCAGCTGGACGCGCCAAAGCTGTGATCCGTCCGGCAAGGTCTGCCAGACACCGCTGCGATCGGGCGATATCGAGACGCGGTTGCCGATCGCGACCTGCAGACGCTTCGCATGCGGGCCGATGATGGTGGCCGCCGCGTCCGTCTCCGCACGCTGCTGCACAGCGTCGATGGCGGCGACGTCCTCGACAGGTATGACGATGGAGGACTTGGCGCGGTGCGCGAGGCTGTAGGGAAGCTCGCCTTGGCGGGCCAGGGCCGGTGCGGCGTTCATGGCGAGCAGCGCGCACAACGACGTCAGGGCGGCGCTCAGTAAGGGGTGGCGCATGGTTCGTCCATTGTCGCGACGGGCGCGAGCATACGGCGTGCCGCGACGCGAGTGGAAGCCGAACATGCGATGCCACTCCGCGAGTGGTGCAGTGTGCAGACCGCGCTGCGCGGCTGCCAGATCAGTCGCGATGCGCCGCGTTGCGATCGCGGCCGGCGCCGAGCCTGCGATCGAGACCGCCGAACAGCTTCTTGAACAGGCGCGAGAGCTTTCCGCGCTGGGTCTTGCGCAGCTTTTCGTCCTCGCTGGTCAGCCACGCGACCTGGATCACGCGGCGCTCGCCTTCATGCGGCAGGTGGCCGTGGAACGAGTTGTCGGCGCGCCTGAACGCAACGAGATTGCCGTACAGCGGGCGAATCTCGGACATGACGACATCGTCGATATCATCGATCCTGTTCAGGAAACGGAAGCAGCCTTCACTGATATCCGGCCAGCTCTCGTTGAGGTAGAGCAGGGCGGTGACGACTTTGGACTTGCTGTCGGTATGGATCGTGCCGTGGCGCTTGTTCAGGGCACGGCAGATCGTGACCAGACTCGGATACGTGCCGAGCTCCGGTACGCCGAGCCGCGCACCGATCGCGTCGGCGAATTCACTCGATGTCAGCTCGGTGATCAGGCGGTTGATGCTCGCGCCGCAGTCGCCGACCTCATGCGGGAAGAAGCCGGCGCTGGGATAACGCGGGAAGTCGCGCGCGAGCTCGTCCGATGCAGCGCTCGGCAGCTGCGCATGCGCGACCATGAACGGAAACGGCAGCGTGCACACGAGCGTATCCGGCCGGTCCAGGCGCGCCGGATCGAGCAGGTGACCATCGTCGGCGCTGCGGTCAGGCGAAAGCGGTACAGCGTTCATCGGTCATCCGGCTTGCGGTCGTCAGGCTGCCCAATGATGCGGATTGTAGACTCCGCGGTGGACAGCGCGGCGGCGCAGCCCTAAAATCCGCGCTCGCCTTGATTCCTTTTTTACGCCCCACGGACTGGTCGTTGCCAGCCCGCGGGTGCTGTCGCATCCGGTGTCGACGCGACCCCTGATGTGCATCCCACGACGACCTTAGGCGAAAGCATGACGATTCCCGCTCTCCTCGCACTTGCCGACGGCAGCCTGTTCCGCGGCGTTTCCATTGGCGCGGAGGGACAGACGGTCGGCGAAGTCGTGTTCAACACCGCGATGACCGGCTATCAGGAAATCCTGACCGATCCGTCCTATGCGCGGCAGATCGTCACTCTGACCTATCCACACATCGGCAACACCGGCTGCAACGCGGTGGACGCCGAGTCGACGCAGGTGCACGCCGCCGGCCTCGTGATCCGCGATCTGCCGCTGGCGGCGAGCAACTGGCGCTCCGAGGAGACGCTGGACGCGTATCTCAAGCGCAATCATGTGGTCGCGATCGCCGAGATCGACACGCGCCGGCTCACGCGCATCCTGCGTGACAAGGGCGCCCAGAGCGGTTGCATCGTCGCTGGAGCGGAGATTTCGGAAGAGGCAGCACTGGCTGCGGCGCGTGCGTTCCCGGGACTCAGCGGCATGGATCTCGCGAAGGTCGTCTCGGTGCGCGAGCGCTACGTCTGGCGCGAAGGCAGCTACGACCTCGATCGCGCCGCGTTCGCCGCGCGTACGCCGCGCTTCCGTGTGGTCGCCTACGACTTCGGCGTGAAGCAGAACATCCTGCGCATGCTGGCGGACCGCGGTTGCGACATTACCGTCGTACCAGCGCAGACGCCGGCCAGCGAGGTGTTCGCGCTGCGCCCGGACGGCGTGTTCCTGTCCAACGGCCCCGGCGATCCGGAGCCCTGCGATTACGCGATCGCGGCGATGCGCGAGTTCATCCGCGCCAGACTGCCGCTGTTCGGCATCTGCCTCGGCCACCAGTTGCTCGGTCTCGCCGTCGGCGCGCGCACGCTCAAGATGAAGTTCGGCCATCACGGCGCGAACCACCCGGTCATCGATCTCGAAACCGGCCGCGTGATGATCTCGAGCCAGAACCACGGCTTCTCGGTCGACGAGTCGACCCTGCCCGCGAACGCGAAGACGACGCACCGTTCGCTGTTCGATGGTTCGTTGCAGGGCATCATGCTCACCGATGCACCGGCATTCAGTTTCCAGGGGCATCCGGAAGCCAGTCCCGGCCCGCACGACGTGGCCGGCCTGTTCGATCGATTCATCCAACTCATGGAGGCGCGCGCGGCTGCCGCGGCGTAATCGATATGCTCAAACCTCGCCATCTGCATCTCGTAGTCGCCGCCACGGCGTTCGCGCTGTGCTCGGCCTGCCTGCCCGTACACGCTGCGCAGCACGCGGCGGCCGTTGCGAAGACGGTCGAAGTCGTGCGCCCGGTCGGTGAAGCGGTCGCCTACGAGGCGCTCGAGCATCACATCGGCGCCGAGATCGCCGTCGAGACCACGCTGAACACGGTGCGCCGCGGCAAGCTGGTCAAGTACACAAATCCGGCATTGACGCTGCAGCTCGGCCCGGAAGCGGGCTCGATCGAATTGTCGGTGCCGCGCGAAACCGTGCGCAGCATCCGCCTGCTGCCGTCCACGGTGCCGGCCCAGCCGGAGCCGGGTGCGAAGCCAGAGCAAGGCGCAAAGCAGGAATCAAGGTAAACGCAGTGCCCAAGAGAACTGATCTCCACACGATCCTCATCATCGGCGCCGGCCCGATCGTCATCGGCCAGGCCTGCGAGTTCGACTATTCCGGCGCGCAGGCTTGCAAGGCGCTGAAGGAAGAGGGTTTCCGCGTCGTCCTGGTCAATTCGAACCCGGCGACGATCATGACCGATCCGGAGACCGCGGATGCGGTCTACATCGAGCCGATCAACTGGCGCACCGTCGAGAAGATCATCGCGAAGGAGAAACCCGACGCGCTGCTACCGACGATGGGCGGCCAGACCGCGCTGAACTGCGCGCTGGACCTCGCCGACCACGGCGTGCTCGAGAAGTACGGCGTGCAGCTCATCGGTGCCTCGCGCGATGCGATCCGCATGGCCGAGGACCGCGAACTGTTTCGCCACGCGATGGCCGACATCGGCCTCGACTGTCCGAAGGCGGAAGTCGCCAAGTCGTTCGAACAGGCGCTGGAGATCCAGGCCAAGGTCGGCTATCCAACGATCATCCGGCCGAGCTTCACGCTCGGCGGCAGCGGCGGCGGCATCGCCTACAACCGCGAGGAATTCGAGGAGATCGTCAAGCGCGGCCTCGACCTCTCGCCGGTGCACGAGGTGCTGGTCGAGGAGTCCGTGCTCGGCTGGAAGGAATTCGAGATGGAGGTCGTCCGCGACACTGCGGACAACTGCATCATCGTCTGCTCGATCGAGAACCTCGACCCGATGGGCGTGCACACCGGCGACTCGATCACGGTCGCGCCGGCGCAGACGCTGACCGACAAGGAATACCAGCGCCTGCGCGACGCCTCGATCGCGGTGCTGCGCAAGATCGGCGTCGACACCGGTGGCTCCAACGTGCAGTTCGGCGTGAATGCCGAGAATGGCCGCGTCGTCGTGATCGAGATGAATCCGCGCGTATCGCGCTCGTCCGCGCTGGCATCGAAAGCAACCGGCTTCCCGATCGCCAAGGTCGCGGCCAAGCTCGCGGTCGGCTACACGCTGGATGAACTCAGGAACGAAATCACCGGCGGCAAGACCCCGGCCTCGTTCGAGCCAGCGATCGACTACGTGGTCACCAAGATTCCGCGTTTTGCGTTCGAGAAGTTCCCGGCCACCGATTCGCGCCTGACCACGCAGATGAAATCGGTCGGCGAAGTCATGGCGATCGGCCGCACGTTCCAGGAATCGCTGCAGAAGGCCTTGCGCGGACTGGAAACCGGCAAGAACGGACTGAACCCGAGCAAGCTCGACACGGCGACGCCGGAAGGGCTGGCGACGCTCAAGCGCGAACTCAAGGAGCCGGGTCCGGACCGTGTGTTCTATGTCGCCGACGCCTACCGCGCGGGGCTTTCCGGCGCGGACGTGTTCGCGCTGACGCATATCGATCCATGGTTCCTCGTGCAGATCGAGGATCTCGTGCGAACCGAAGCGGAGATCAAGACCGGCGGTCTCGCCGCGCTCGATGCCGCGCGCATGCTGCGCTTGAAGCGCAAGGGTTTCTCCGACGCGCGCCTGGCCGAACTGGTCGGCACCGACGAGAACGCCGTGCGCCATCTGCGTCGCGCGTTCAACGTGCGGCCGGTCTACAAGCGCGTCGACTCCTGCGCGGCCGAGTTCGCGACGACGACCGCCTACATGTACTCGACCTACGAGGAAGAGTGCGAGGCCGAGCCGACCGCGCGCGACAAGATCATCGTGCTCGGTGGCGGCCCGAACCGCATCGGCCAGGGCATCGAGTTCGACTACTGCTGCGTGCACGCCGCGCTCGCGCTGCGCGAGGATGGTTTCGAAACCATCATGGTCAACTGCAATCCGGAAACCGTGTCGACTGACTACGACACCTCGGATCGGCTGTATTTCGAGCCGTTGACGCTCGAGGACGTGCTCGAGATCGTCGACAAGGAGAAACCGAAGGGCGTGATCGTGCAGTACGGCGGGCAGACGCCGCTGAAGCTCGCGCGCGCGCTCGAGGCGGCTGGCGTGCCGATCATCGGAACGAGTCCGGACAGCATCGACCTCGCCGAAGACCGCGAGCGTTTCCAGAAGCTGGTCGAGAAGCTCGGGCTCAGGCAACCGCCGAACCGCACCGCGCGCAACGCCGACGAGGCGCTCGCGCTGGCGCGCGAGATCGGCTATCCGCTGGTCGTGAGGCCGAGCTACGTGCTCGGCGGCCGCGCGATGGAGATCGTGCACGACGACGCGGATCTGTCGCGTTACATCCGCGAGGCGGTGCGCGTATCCGACGCTTCGCCTGTCTTGCTCGACCGCTTCCTCGATCACGCCGGCGAAGTCGACGTCGACATCGTCGCCGATGCTGATGGCAATGTACTGATCGGCGGCGTGATGGAGCACATCGAGGAAGCCGGCGTGCATTCCGGCGATTCCTCGTGCTCGCTGCCACCGTATTCGCTGTCGCCGGCGATGCAGGACGAACTGCGCCGCCAGGTCGCGGTACTCGCCCGCGAGCTGAAGGTCGTCGGCCTGATGAACACGCAGTTCGCGGTGCAGGGCGAGACGATCTTCATCCTTGAAGTCAATCCGCGTGCATCGCGCACGGTGCCGTTCGTCGCCAAGGCCACCGGTGTCGCGCTTGCGAAGATCGCTGCGCGCTGCATGGTCGGCCAATCGCTGGCCGCGCAGCGGGCAACGCGCGAGGTCGTGCCGGCGTACTACTCGGTCAAGGAAGCGATCTTCCCGTTCCTGAAGTTCCAGAACGTCGATCCCATCCTTGGGCCGGAGATGCGCTCGACCGGTGAGGTGATGGGCGTCGGCCGCAGTTTCGGCGCCGCGTTCGCCAGGGCGCATGAAGCCGCCGGCATCGCCGCGCCGACACAGGGCAAGGCGTTCCTCTCGGTACGCGACGGGGACAAGGAGCGCCTGCTCGATATCGCGCGCGATCTGGTCCGGCGCGGTTTCGGCATCGTCGCGACCAGCGGTACGCACGCGTTCCTCGACGCGCACGGCATCGCCTGCGAACGCATCAACAAGGTGCTCGAAGGCCGCCCGCACATCGTCGACCTGATCAAGAACGGCGAGATCGCGTTCATCGTGAACACGACCGAGGGCAAGCAGGCGATCGCCGACTCGTTCTCGATCCGCCGCGAAGCGCTGCAGCAGCGCGTCACCTATTCGACCACGGTCAGCGGCGCGCGCGCGCTGCTGCATTCGCTGGACTTCCGCGACAGCACCGATGTGAACAGCTTGCAGGAACTGCACAAGGAACTGGCATGAAGCGCCCCCCGATGACGAAGAAGGGCGCCGAGCGCCTGCGCAGCGAACTGGACCGCCTGAAGGGGAAGGAACGTCCGCGCATCATCGCCGCGATCGCCGAGGCGCGCGCGCACGGCGACCTCAAGGAGAACGCCGAATACCACGCGGCACGCGAGATGCAGGGTTTCATCGAGGGTCGCATCAACGAGCTCGAGGCGGCCTTGTCGCATGCCGAGGTGATCGACGTGGCACGCCTCAACGCGGGCTCGCGCATCGTGTTCGGCGCGATCGTCGAACTCGCCGACGAGGACTCCGGCGAGGAGGTCAGCTACCAGATCGTTGGCGATCTCGAAGCCGACATCAAGCAGAGCCTGATTTCGGTTTCGTCACCGTTCGCACGCGCGCTGATCGGCAAGAGCGCTGGCGACAGCTTCGAGTTCCAGGCGCCGAACGGCACGCGCAACTACGAAATCACCGGCGTGCGCTACGAAGTCTGAGAGCACGTCCGCCATGCGTGCGCGGCTCATGACTAAGGCAATGCGATCCGCATGAAGCCAGCCGAGATCCGGCGACGCGTGGCCGTTGATTGCGGACACGCGTGGCCGGTCCATCTGCATCCGATCCTGGCCCGGATCTTTGCCGCACGTGGCCTTGCACCCGGTGACGTCAAGCAGATGCGTCTCGCCGATCTTGCCGTGCCCTCCGCGCTGGGCGGCATCGAACGCGCCTGCGACCTGCTTGCCGCAGCGATCGCCGCGGACCAGCGCATCTGCGTCGTCGGCGATTTCGATGCCGATGGCGCGACCGGCACCGCCACCGCCGTGCGCGGCTTGCGTCAGCTCGGCGCGCGTGATGTCTGCTACCGCGTGCCGAACCGGTTTCGCGATGGCTATGGCCTGTCGGCGGGGCTGGTCGAATCATTGGCAGATGTCGCGCCGGACCTGATTCTCACCGTCGACAATGGCATCGCCAGTCACGCAGGCGTCGCCGCAGCCCGCGAGCGCGGCATCGGCGTCGTCGTGACCGATCATCATCTGCCCGGGGATACATTGCCGGACGCGGATGCGATCGTGAACCCGAACCTCCCCGGCGATGGGTTTCCCAGCAAGTCGCTGGCGGGTGTCGGTGTCGTGTTCTATCTGCTGCTGGCGTTGCGCGCGCATCTGCGCGCCGCGGGAGCGTTTGCCGGGCGAGCCGAACCGGACCTTTCCGTCCTGCTCGACCTGGTGGCCCTCGGCACCGTCGCCGACCTCGTACCGTTGGATGCGAACAACCGCATCCTGGTCGAGGCCGGCCTGAAGCGCATCCGCGCAGGACGCTGCTGTGCCGGTATCGCGGCGCTCTGCAAGACCGCCGGGCGCGACATGACGCGCGCGGTCGCGAGCGACCTGGGTTACGCACTCGGTCCGCGCATCAATGCAGCGGGCCGGCTGGACGACATGAGCCTCGGCATCGAGTGCCTGCTGACCGATGACGCGGAGCGCGCGGGTGAACTCGCCGAGCGCCTGTCAGCGATCAACCAGGAACGCCAGGAATTGCAGTCGACGATGGTCGAGCAGGGCGAGGCCATGGTCACCCGCTTCATCGAGCGCTATCGCGACGGCGCGTTGCCATACGGCATCGTGCTGTCCGAGCCGGACTGGCATCCCGGCGTGGTCGGGCTGGTTGCTTCAAAGCTCAAGGAACGCCTGCATCGCCCGGTGGTCGCCTGTGCGCCGGTGGGCGAGGGCAGCAGCGAGTGGCGCGGTTCAGCGCGCTCGATCGCCGGTTTCCACCTGCGCGATGCGCTGGCCGAGGTCGATGCGACCTGCCCCGGCCTGATCGCGCGCTTTGGCGGTCATGCGATGGCGGCCGGCCTGAGCCTGGACGAAGCCAATCTGCCGCGTTTCGCCGCCGAGTTCGATGCAGTCGCGCGGCGACGTCTCGACCCGGAGTTGCTGGAGCATCACGTGTGGAGTGATGGCGAGCTCGACGCCGTCGACTTCACCGTCGACACCGCACAAGCGCTGCGTTATGCCGGTCCGTGGGGGCAGGCATTTCCGGAACCCGCATTCGACAACGTGTTCGAGGTCGAGTCCTGGCGTGCGGTCGGCGAACGCCACCTCAAGATGCGGCTGCGCTTTCCCGACCGTGCCGAGGCGCTCGACGCGATCATGTTCAATGCGCTCGAGGTGATGCCGCCACCATCGCGGTTGCGCGCGGTCTATCAGCTCGACCTCAATGAGTGGAACGGCCGCGAAAGCCTGCAGCTGCTGGTGCGACACATCGAGACGATCTGAGATGCGCTCACTTGCATCGGGCTCGCGAATCTGCTCCTATCGGCACATGCATCGCAGTCCCGCCAGCCAATCCGTAATCGCCGCGCCACTCGTGCGCGCGTCGGCGCTGGCCGGCAATAACCGTTCGAACAATAACGCCTGCAGCCACAGGTGGGCCGGCGCGTAGCCGCAGTTCGACGAAAACCCTACGCGACGAAGGCCCGCCCAGTGCGGGCCTTCGTCGTTTTCAGGCATGGCTTTTCAACGAGGGAAACTCACATGTGTTCGATCTTCGGGATGTTCGATCTGCAGCCGGGCGACGACCTCGCCGCGTTACGCCGGCTGGCATTGGAGCTGTCGCAGCGCCAGCGCCATCGTGGGCCGGACTGGAGCGGGGTGTTCGTCGATGCCGGCGTGATCCTGGTGCATGAGCGCCTGGCCATCGTCGATCCGGCCAGCGGCGCGCAACCGCTGTGTTCGCGCGATGGTACCTTGGCGCTGGCGGTGAACGGCGAGATCTACAACCACCGCGAGTTGCGCGCCACGAGCGCATACGACTTCACGACGGGTTCCGACTGCGAAGTGATCAACGCGTTGTACCGCGAACAGGGTGCGGACTTCGTCGGCCAGCTCAACGGCATCTTCGCGTTCGCGTTGTGGGACAGCGCGGTGCAACGCTACCTGATCGCGCGCGATCCGATCGGCGTGTGTCCGCTGTACTGGGGCCATGACGTGCACGGGCGTCTGTGCGTCGCCTCGGAGATGAAGGCACTGGTCGGCGTTTGCGCCGACGTGGCGGCGTTCCCGCCGGGCCATGTCTACGACAGTGCGAACGGTGAACTGCGCAGCTACTACCACAAACCCTGGCGCGACCACGCGCATACGCAGGGCACGGAAGTGACTGCGCCGATATTGCGCCGCGCATTCGAGCAGGCCGTGCATCGACAGCTGATGACCGACGTGCCGTACGGCGTGCTGCTTTCCGGTGGACTGGATTCCTCGCTGGTCGCCGCCTGCGCCGCCCGCTATGCGCGCGAGCGCATCGAGGACGATGACCGCAGCGAAGCGTGGTGGCCTCGCCTGCATTCGTTCGCGATCGGACTCGCAGGTTCGCCGGACCTCGCTGCTGCACAGGTCGCTGCGGATGCGCTCGGCACCGTGCACCACGGCTTCGTCTACACGTTCTGGGAAGGCCTGGATGCGTTGCCGGAAGTGATCCGGCATATCGAAACCTATGACGTCACCACGATCCGCGCCGCGACGCCGATGTTCCTGCTGGCACGACGGATCAAGGCGATGGGCGTGAAGATGGTGCTCTCAGGCGAGGGCTCGGACGAACTCTTCGGCGGTTACCTGTACTTCCACAAGGCGCCCTCCGCCGAGGCGTTCCACGAGGAGACCGTGCGCAAGCTCGATGCACTGCACAGCTACGACTGCCTGCGCGCGAACAAGGCGATGATGGCGTGGGGCGTGGAAGCACGCGTGCCGTTCCTCGATCTCGAATTCGTCGACGTGGCGATGGGCATGGATGCGAAGCACAAGATGGCCGGGACCCTGCCGGACGGAAGCCGCAGGATCGAGAAAGCGGTGCTGCGCGAGGCATTCCAGGGCGCGCTGCCCGATGCGATCCTGTGGCGGCAGAAGGAGCAGTTCAGCGATGGCGTCGGCTACGGCTGGATCGATGGCCTCAAGGCCCACGCGGAGCAGGCGGTCAGCGATCGCGAGTTCGCCGCGGCGGCTGCGCGCTACCCGTTCAACACGCCCGCAACCAAGGAGGCCTATTTCTACCGACGCATCTTCGAGCAGCATTTCCCGGGCGAAGCCTGCGCGGCGACCGTGCCGGGCGGCAAGTCGATCGCCTGTTCGTCACCCGCGGCGCTGGCCTGGGATCCTGCGTTCGCGAACGCGGCCGATCCATCGGGCAGGGCGGTGCGCGATGTGCACAGCCACGCACTGGCATGACCTGTTTGCTATCCTTGCGTGCTTTACCGACGGCGCCGACCGGCAGCCCGCAGCCACTGGTTCAACCCATGATCGAAACCAATCCGATCCTCTCGCGCATCGCGGACCTCAAGGGCCGCGTCGAGTCGCTTAGGGGGTATCTTTGACTACGAGACCAAGGCCGAACGTCTCGAGGAAGTAACCCGGGAACTCGAAAACCCCGACATCTGGAACAACCCGCAGCGCGCGCAGGATCTCGGCAAGGAACGCGCGAGCCTGGACCGCATCGTCGGCGGCATCCGCAACCTGACCGAGAGCCTGGCCGAAGCCGGTGACCTGCTCGACCTCGCGATCGGCGAGAGCGACGAGGGCACCGCGGTCGCGGTTGCGGACGACGTCGAGGCGCTCGCCGCGAGAGTCGAGAAGCTCGAATTCCAGCGCATGTTCTCCGGCGAGATGGACAGCGCGAACGCGTTCGTCGACATCCAGGCCGGTGCCGGCGGCACCGAGGCGCAGGACTGGGCCGAGATGCTGTTGCGCATGTATCTGCGCTGGGCCGAGGCGCGCGGCTGGAAGACCGAGCTGCTGGAAGCTTCGGCGGGTGAAGTCGCCGGCATCAAGAGCGCGACGTTCCGCGTCGAGGGCGACTACGCCTACGGCTGGCTGAAGACCGAGATCGGCGTGCACCGGCTGGTGCGCAAGTCTCCCTTCGACTCGGACAACCGCCGCCACACGAGTTTCACTTCGGTGTTCGTCTCGCCGGAAGTCGACGACGACATCGATATCGAGATCAACCCAGCCGACCTCAAGACCGATGTCTATCGCTCGTCCGGCGCCGGTGGTCAGCACGTCAACAAGACCGAATCGGCGGTGCGCATCACGCATGGACCGAGCGGCATCGTGGTGGCCTGCCAGACCGAGCGCTCGCAGCACGCGAACCGCGACCGCGCGATGAAGATGCTGAAGGCCAAGCTCTACGAGATGGAGATCCAGAAGCGCAACGCCGAGAAGGATGCGCTGGAAGCGACCAAGTCGGACATCGGCTGGGGCAGCCAGATCCGCAACTACGTGCTCGACCAGTCGCGCATCAAGGACCTGCGCACCGGTATCGAGCGCACCGACACGCAGAAGGTGCTGGACGGCGATCTCGATGGATTCATCGAGGCGAGTCTGAAGGCCGGCCTCGAGGCGGGCGCCAAGCGCGCGGATGCCTGAGCGGCAACGGCCCCTCCCGAAGTCCGGGAGGGGCGCATCGATGCGTGCGGTGTACTACCTCTGCGTCGACAAGTCCGGCCGGATGGCATAGACCGTGTAGTCATAGTCCTCGAACGAGCTGCTGAACTGCTTCAGTGTTGCGTCGGCGGACTCCTCCGATCCCAGCGATTTCGCCAGTACCTTGCGCAACGGAGGATCAGGGTCGGCCATGTCGGCGTAGCTCTTCATCGGAATGACGATGCGCAGGCGGTCAGCGCCACCGATCAGCCAGGCGAGCCGGTAGTGGTACGGCCATTTTTCATCCGTTATGCCTTTCTGGATCTTGGCCAGCGCAGCCGCCATCTCGCCGCGTGAGCCGCCCTTCAGGCGCCGCGAGTAAACGCCGAAGTATTTGTAGTCCTTGATATTCTTGCTGTCGATCCATTGGCTGTGCTCGGCATCGGTCTCCTCGAAGAAATGCTCTACCCGCGCGACGTGCACGCCCACCTGCTGCTCGTAGGCGTCATTGGCCTTCGCCTTGGTTTCCCAGGCTTCTTCGGCATCGAAATCCTTCCACTGGTGGTCATCGGAGCGGATCACGTAATAGGTGAGGTCGGTGCCGACGATCGGCTGGTAGGTCACCCAGGTGAACGGCTCGCCGGCATTCTTGCGCCAGGCGGCATGTTGCTTGACCGCCGCCTCGAATTCCTTTTCCTGGCCGGCCTTGGGCCACAGGACCCACCTGTCGGCGATATTGCCGGGCGCAGCCTTGGGCATCGCCTTGTCGGCGGCAACGGCCGCCATCCCGGGCAGCAGCACAAACACCAGCGCCAGCGCCAGCATCGCAGCCAGCGTCGAATGGAGACATCGAGCTTTCATAGTTCGTCCTCCGTCAGTGGATGTCGTGGATACCCCGCCCGGGCGGCGCTACCGCCAATGCGACGGGACGTGCAGTATGGACCTCGCGAATCGCCACGCAATCGTGGGCGCGGAGTGGGGTAACTGGATTAAACTGCGTGTTTTTGCCGCTGTACGATGCAAACGAAATTCGCGCGATCGCAACGCACGGGCATCACGCCTGCCACACCCTCACGGATACAACGATGACGTCCAACACCGGTCCCGCCGGGACAGTCGACCCGACCCCGGCCACTGCACAGCCCGCTGACGAGAACAAATTGATCGCGGAACGGCGCGAGAAGCTGCGCGCGTTGCGCGAACAGGGCATCGCCTTCCCGAACGATTTCAGTGTCGACGCTTTTGCCGGCGATCTGCAGGCCGAGTTCTCGGATGCGGAGCGCTGGAGCGCGGAAGCGATCGACGCTGCTGCACGCCGCGTAGCGGTAGCCGGACGCATCGTATTGAAGCGCGTGCAGGGCAAGGTCAGTTTCGTGCAGATGCAGGATGTCAGCGGGCGTATCCAGCTGTTCATCCACCAGGGCACGGTCAGCGAGGGCGTCTACGAGGCGTTCAAGGGTTGGGATGTCGGCGACATCGTCGGTGCCGCGGGAACCTTGATGCGCACCAAGACGGGCGAGTTGTCAGTGCGCGTGGAGGCGCTGCGCCTCCTGACCAAGTCGCTGCGACCGTTGCCGGACAAGTGGCACGGCCTCGCCGATGTCGAGCAGCGTTATCGCCAGCGCTATGTCGACCTGATCGTGACGCCGGAAGCGCGGCGTGTATTCGAACTGCGCTCGGCGGTGATCCGCTACATCCGGCAGTGGCTCGAAGCCGCGCCACGGCGGTTCATGGAAGTCGAGACGCCGATGATGCATCCGATTCCGGGAGGCGCGACCGCGAAGCCGTTCGTGACGCACCACAACGCGCTCGACCTGCAGATGTTCCTGAGAGTTGCGCCTGAGCTGTACCTCAAGCGCCTCGTCGTCGGCGGCTTCGAGCGCGTCTACGAGATCAACCGCAATTTCCGCAACGAGGGGGTGTCGACGCGGCACAACCCCGAGTTCACGATGCTCGAGCTGTACCAGGCTTACGCAACCTACACCGACGTCATGGACCTGACCGAGGCGATGATCCGTGAGACCGCGCAGGCGACGCTCGGCAGAACGAATCTGAGCTGGGAAGGCTGTGAGATCGACGTCGGTGCGCCGTTTCGGCGCTGGGCCATGGCCGAGGCCGTACGTCATCACAATCCCGAGATCGGCGGGCACGAGATCGGCGACCGCGACGCGCTGGCTCGACATTGCACGCGGCTCGGCATCGCGATCAAGTCCGACTATGGCGCCGGCAAGTTGCTGCTCGAGATCTTCGAGAAGACCGTCGAGCACACGCTGGTGCAGCCGACCTTCATCACCCAGTACCCGACCGAAGTCTCGCCACTGGCGCGAGCGAGCGATGCCGATCCTGAAGTGACCGACCGCTTCGAGCTGTTCATCTGCGCAAAGGAACTGGCCAACGGATTCTCCGAGCTCAACGATCCCGAGGATCAGGCCCGGCGTTTCCTCGCCCAGGTGCAGGCCAAGGATGCGGGTGACGACGAAGCAATGCACTTTGATGCCGACTACATCCGCGCGCTCGAGTACGGCATGCCGCCGACCGGCGGTCTCGGCGTCGGTATCGACCGCCTGGTGATGTTTTTCGCGAATGTACCCTCGATCCGCGACGTCCTGCTGTTCCCGTACATGCGTCCGCAAGCATGAGTTCAAATACTTTGTATACTTTGACGGGGCGCCGCGAAATTCTCGCGGTGTGAGCTGCGCGGCAGTTCCGAAGCCTGGCGCCTGCCAGGCCGGATCGTTCCGGACGGGTGTGCTAGCCTAATGGCAGCGAACTCGGTGCCGGCTGCGCAGCCGTTTCTGCGCCACTTTCCGGTGCGTCGCCAGCGGGCGATGTGTCGACGGATCGTCGCGAATGGATCGCCCGACCTGCGCCCATTGCGGAGAGTTTGCGTGAATGTACTGATCGTCGACGACCAGCCTTCCGCGAGGACGATGCTCCGGCATGTCGTCGAGGCGATCGGGCCTGGCATTCACGCGACCGATTTCGGGAATCCCGTCGAAGCACTGCGCTGGTCCGAGGGTAACGTCGCGGATCTCGTGCTGCTCGACTACCGCATGCCCGAGATGGACGGCCTTGAGTTCGCGCGCCGGTTCCGACGCTCACTGTCACGCCGTGACGTGCCGATCGTGCTGATCAGCGTGGTCGGCGACGAGCCCGTGCGGCAGGCCGCGCTCGAGGCCGGGGTCATTGATTTCCTGGTCAAGCCGGTACGGCCGCGCGAATTGCGCACGCGCTGCAAGAACCTTCTGCAACTGCGCCAGCAGGGCGAATCGATCAAGGAACGCGCGCGTTCGCTCGAGGAACGGGTCCTGGAGGGCTTGCACGAGGTCGAGCAACGCGAGCGCGAAACCCTGTACCGGTTGGCCAAGGCGATCGAATACCGCGACCTCGGCACGGGCATTCACCTGCTGCGGATGTCGCACTACGCCGAGGTCCTTGCCGAAGCCATGGGCATGGCCGACGAGGACGTCCGCACCCTGACCTCGGCCGCGCCGCTGCACGATATCGGCAAGATCGGTGTTCCCGACGCGATCCTGCTCAAGCGTGGCAGCCTGACCGAAGAGGAATTCTCGGCCATGCGCCGGCATCCGCTGATCGGCTACGAGATCCTGCGCGACAGCCCGAGCCGTTTCGTGCAGATGGGCGCCCTGATCGCTTTGCGTCACCACGAGCGCTGGGATGGCAGTGGCTATCCGGACGGTCTCAAGGGCGAAGAGATTCCGCTTCCGGCGCGCATCGTCGCGGTCGCCGATGTATTCGATGCGCTGACGTCGGAGCGGCCCTACAAGCATGCCTGGTCCCCGGAAGAGGCCTTCGACTACCTTAAGGCCAACAGTGGCACGCTTTTTGATCCATCCTGCGTAGATGCCCTACTTGCCAATCAAACGCGTATTCTCGAAATCCTGCACGCCAGATTGGCGCCGCCGAGTCTCGGTGTCTGATCCGGCGGGCTCCGGGCCCATCGTGGATTGAGACAATGAATTCCGCCCTTGCCAGCCTCAAGGCGCGTTACGCGAAGCGGCCCGACAGCGAGCACGAGCAGGCGATCATCCGCCTCGGAATCCTCGGCATCGTTCTCGTCTACCTGTTCGGCGTAGGCAGTATCGCCGGGTTCCATGATGCGGCCCTGCGCATGGTCTTCGTGTTCGTTGCCGTCGAATCCGTGGCCGGTTCGGCGATCCTGGCGGCAATAGCAATGTGGCCCGGCGTATCGCGCGCACGCCGCATCGCCGGAATGCTTGTCGACTACACGATGATGGGCGCCGCGATGCACCTGATGGGCGGGCGTCTGGCGCCGGTCTATGTACTCCTGCTCTGGGTGACCATCGGCAATGGTCTGCGCTATGGCACACGTTATCTGATGATAGCGGTGGCGCTGGCCAGCATCTCGTTTCTCGCCGTCATCACGATGACGCCTTACTGGCTGGAGAACCAGGCGCTGGCCTGGGGTCTGCTGGTGGGCCTGATGGCGATCCCGGCTTACCTGACCTCATTGCTGCGCGCGTTGACCCGGGCCACCGAGGACGCACGCCGCGCCAACGAGGCCAAGAGCACGTTCCTGGCGAACATGAGCCACGAGTTCCGCACGCCGCTGAACGGCGTCGTCGGCATGTCGGAGCTGCTGTCGACGACCCGGCTTACGTCGGAGCAGCGCGAATGTGCGGACGTCATTCGCGCTTCGGCCAGAGCGCTGCTCGCGCTGGTCGAAGACGTGCTCGACATTTCGGCGATCGAGGTCGGCAAGCTCAAACGCGCCGAACTGGATTTCCGGCTGACGGACATCCTCGATGGTATCCACGTCATGCTGCAGCCGGTGGCGGCCAGCAAGGACATCGCTTTCGATATCGACGTCGAAGGGAACGTGCCGACCGGCCTGCACGGCGACGGCGATCATCTGCGCCAGATACTGATGAACCTGATTTCCAATGCGATCAAGTTCACCGAGCGGGGCAGTGTGTGCGTCCACGTTGAGCGGACCCGCACGGAAGCGAACGACGCGGCCGTGCTGATGTTTTCGGTGCGCGATACCGGCATCGGCATCCCGGCTGAAGCCCAGCAGCGCATATTCAAGGCCTTCGAGCAGGCTGACACAGGCCATGGCCGGCGCTTCGGCGGAACCGGCCTCGGTACGACGATCGCGAAATCGCTGACCGAACTGCTCGGCGGCAGGATCGGCTTCGAGAGCACGGAGGGCGTGGGGACGCATTTCTGGGCGGAAATCCCGTTCAGGGTGAACGCGGCGGCCTCGGAAAAGGCTTATGTGCAACGCGCCGGCGAAAATGTCATTCCGTTCGACGATCCGTTCGTGCGGCATCGCGCACGCGTCAAACCGCTGCGCGTACTGATCGCGGACGACCAGCCGGCCAACATCACTGTGCTCTGCCGCTTGTTGGAAAAGGCCGGGCACAGCGCCCGCACGGTCCGCAGCGGCGAGGAAGTGTTTTCGGCACTCGAAGCCGAGAGTTTCGATGCCGTGATCATCGATCTGCACATGCCGGGCATCAGTGGTCTGGACGTGCTCAAGCAGGTCAGGGTCATGCAGGCGGGCCGCGAGCTGACTCCTTTCATCGTGCTTAGTGCGGACGCTACCGCGACGACGATGCGTGCCTGTGAAATGGCTGGAGCACGCAATTTCCTGACCAAGCCGATTGCGTTGAATCGACTGCTGGAGGCTTTGGCGGATTTGACGCTTGCTCGCGCGGATTCCGAAGTGCAGGTACTCCAATCGAGTACCTGCTCAGGTGTTCCTTCCAGAGACGCCGAATCGGTTATCTCCCGTCAAGTCCTCGAAGAGCTGGCCGAGCTTCAGCTCGGTCCAGGATTCGTCGACTTGTTCGTCGGCGAATGCCTGCGCGATGCATTGAAGACGATCAGCGATCTCGAGCGCAGCGGTGCGACGGCGCAATGGGACATGTTCCGCGACCAGTGCCACGCGCTGAAAGGCGTGGCCGGAAACGTAGGCGCTTCGCGCCTCGCAGGCGCAGCGTCGGAGACCATGAAGCTGGGCAACTGGCAGCTTCCGCGGGAGTGGCAGGCGCGCGTCCGACAATTGCGCGAGCAGCTGGAGGCGACGCGGTTGGCGCTCAGGGACTCACTGCCAGGAGAGAAGCTCGACAGCGGGCCGGATCGAATCGGATGATCCGGCCTCGCAAGTCCTGTATCCCGGGGGTGTGACCCCCGTCAACGTGCGGCAACGTTCGCAATCGGTGCTACCGCGGCATCCGTGTCTTCCACCGCAGCCGGACGCTTCTGCTGGGCGCGAACGAGGCGTTCCATCGTGCGCAGCGACTTCTCGCCGAGCTGCATCGCGGTATCGACCCAAATCTCAGTGATCTGCATCAATTCAGCGAGCGTCACCGCATTGCCGATCTGGCGCAGGCGGTTCAACGCGGTGCGCGCATGCGGGATGCGCTGGTTTCGGCGAATCAGGTTGTGCACGGCCTGCACCCCTTCTCCCTTGGGCACGAGCACATCGACGAGGCCCAGCCGGTGCAGTTCGTCGCTGGAGTAGATCGTTCCATTCAGCATCATCTCCTCGGCAAAGCGCGGGCTGACGCGCTGGCGGAGGAACGAGTAAGCGCCCATGCCGGGGAACAGGTCGAACAGGACTTCCGGGAAGCCCATGCCGACGCCGCTCTCCGCAACTACCGTCTGGCAGGACAGGGCGAGTTCGAGGCCACCGCCGAGCGCGTCGCCCTGCACCAGGGCCACGGTATGCACGTTGCGGTTCAACCCGGCATGGATCTCAAGGACGCCTTCCACGCACAGGCGCGCATAGGCGAGCAGGTGCTCGCGATTGCGCTCGCGGATCAGCCTGCAGAAAAGCTCCAGATCGCCACCAAGATTGTAAACATTTGCGTCGGATGCCATGACCACATGCGTCAGGTTGGCATCGGCATTGGTGGAACTCAGCGTGAGATGGTCGGATGTGCGCTTGAGGAAGTCGCGCATTTCCTTCATCAAGGCGACGGAAAAGCAGGCGCGATATCCGGTGTCGCGCGGAAGACGATGCGCATGCATGAAGCACCAATGTGCATTCGCGACTGGATCCTCAATCGTGCGCAGCAGGCGATAGTCGTGGTTACGATGCAACATTTCGACGGCGGTCATGGCTTGTACCTCAGGACAGGACACCGCTCGTTGATCGTAAGCCGAGCGGCAAACGCTCTGCACCCCAGTGCTCCCCGGAACGGGACGATCCGGGGCAGTCTAACGCAAGCATCACCGGTCATTGACAATTTGCGTCAAATATGACCATACGGCGATTTATGTGTTAAGAAGTTAATCGGGAATATCCGGCATGCCGCGATTCCGCAATAATGCGGGGTCTGGATCTTGCATGGGGGCGGAGTTCTGAGGGAAATGATGACAAACCAGGCAAACAAAAGCGGCCTTCGCTCCGCACGCATGTCGATCCGTTCGGCGGTATTCATCAGCAGCGGCCACAACGCGTGGAGCAGCGAGATCGAGGATATCTCCGCAACCGGTGTGCTGGTCGGAAAGCCGGACAACTGGAGCGGCGCGGTCGGCGACGTCTTTGCGCTGGATATGCTGATCGGCGACTCGCTCGACATCCATGTCGAGGCGCGGCTCGCTCGCGTGACCGACGACCGGCTCGGGTTCGCCTATGCGCGGATCCCGGAAAACAAGGAAGTGCCGCTCTGGAACCTGCTCGGCGGCTACGCGGACCGGCTCGAGCCTTATTCAACCTGATGCCATGCGGTGCCGCACCAATGGCGGACGCCGCCGGCTAATGCGTTGGGGCGGCAGCCATGGATTCTCGCAATTCGCGACGCAGGATCTTGCCGACATTGGTTTTCGGCAGTGAATCGCGGAATTCGATGTATTTGGGCAGCTTGTAGCCGGTGAGATTCGCCTTGCAGTGCGCGCGGATCGCCTCTTCGGTCAGATTCGGGTCCTTCCTGACCACGACGATTTTCACCGCCTCGCCGGATTTTTCGTCCGGCACGCCGACCGCAGCGACCTCGAGGATGCCCGGCAGCTGCGCGACGACATCCTCGATCTCATTCGGATAAACATTGAAACCGGATACCAGGATCATGTCCTTCTTGCGGTCGACGATGTAGACGAATCCTTTTTCGTCGATGCGGGCGATATCGCCGGTGCGCAGCCAGCCGTCAGATGACAACACCTTGGCGGTCTCGTCGGGGCGGTTCCAGTAGCCTTTCATCACCTGCGGGCCGCGCACGCACAGCTCGCCGGTCTCGCCGTTCTTGAGCACGTTGCCGTCGTCGTCGCGGATGCTGATGTCGGTCGACGGGATCGGCAGGCCGATGGAGCCGTTGTATTCGGGGATGTCGAGCGGGTTGATGCAGACCGCGGGACAGGTTTCGGTCAATCCGTAGGCTTCCGCGAGCGTGCAGCCGGTCATGCTCTTCCAGCGATCGGCGACGGCACGTTGCACGGCCATGCCACCGCCAAGAGTCAGATGCAGCTTGGAGAAATCGACTTGGTCGAAGCCGGGCGTGTTGAGCAGTCCGGCGAACAGGGTGTTGACGCCGGTCAGTGCAGTGAAACCCGTCGACCGGATCTCGCGCACGAAGCCTGGCATGTCTCGTGGGTTCGTGATCAGGTGGTTGAAACCGCCGACTCTCGCGAACACCAGGAAGTTCGCGGTCAATGCGAAGATGTGGTACAGCGGCAAGGCGGTGATGACGACTTCCTCGCCCTCGCGCATGGTCGGGCCGATCCATGCGTATGCCTGCAACATGTTCGCGACCATGTTGCGGTGGGTCAGCATCGCGCCCTTGGCGACGCCGGTCGTGCCGCCGGTGTATTGCAGAAATGCCAGATCGTCCGGGCTGACGTCGATCTTGCCAAGCTTCGAGCGCGTGCCGCGGCCGAGCGCCTCGTTGAAGCGGATCGTGTTCGCGATCGAATACGGCGGCACCATCTTCTTGACATGACGCACGACAAAATTCGTGATCGCCGACTTCGGGAAGCCGAGCAGGTCGCCGATGCCGGTGCAGATAACGTGCTTGCATGAAGTACCGCCGATGACCTCGGCGACCGTGTGCGCGAAGTTGTCGAGGACCACGATCGCACTCGCGCCGGAGTCGTCTAGCTGATGCTTCAGCTCGCGCGGCGTATACATCGGATTCGTGTTCACGACCGTCAGGCCGGCGCGCAGCACGGCCATGATCGCGATCGGATACTGCAGCACATTCGGCAGCATCAGTGCGACACGATCGCCCTTGGCCAGCTTGAGATCGTTGACCAGGAAGGCCGCGAACGTCGCGCTGAGCCTGTCGAGATCGCCGTAGGTAATGCTGCGACCCATGTTCGTGAAGGCGGGTCGGTGGCGAAAGCGGTCGCAGCATTCCTCGAGCAGCGCAGCGACGGAGCGGTATTGGCCAGGGTCAATCTGTGCCGGAATGCCCTTCGGATAGTTTGCCAGCCAGGGTCGCTCTTCGATCGCCATTCTTCCTCCGTGGTCCGCCGCGGCTGCACGCGGCATGCTTGATACGGCCGAACGTCCGGCGTGCACGCACAAACCGGGCCAGCGCCAGCGGAGCCATCTGCGTTACGCTCCGCGGTGCCAAGTCTCGCGCGATTGCAGCATAACGCCGGAACAAGCGGCAAGCCGCATTGCAGCGTTGACATTCCGTATCGGAGGGTTTGCGAGATGCGCTGGTGGACGACGCTCGCCTGCTCGATCTTCGTCGCCGCGTGCGCGCGGCAATCCGACGCGGATGCGGTCCGCGCCGCGATCATGGAAATCAGCCGCGCAACCGAAGCGCATCAGAGTGCCGATGTGCTCGCGCGCGTCAGTGACGACTTTGCCGGCAACACCGGCGAGGTCGATCGGGCCCAGCTCGCGAATCTGCTGCGTATGCAACTGCTCGCGAACCGGAGCATCGGCGTGCGGCTGGGCGGCATCGATGTGGACATGTCCGGCGAGCGTGCGACGGCGCGCTTTGATGTGACGCTGACCGATGCGTCCGGCCGCTGGTTCGCGGAGCGCAGCACGACCCTGCATTTCGTCACCGGCTGGCGCCGCGAACGCGGTGCCTGGCGCTGCTACAACGCGAGCTGGGAGCAGAAGCCCTAGCGAACATCGTCTGTGACGCCATGAAAGCAGGACGGCGCGATGACCGCGCCGTCCCGTGAACCTAACGGTGCCGATGTTCCGCTGTTATGCCGCCTTTTTCGCGGCGAGCTGGCGCAGCACGTATTGCAGGATGCCGCCGTGGCGGAAGAACTCGCGTTCCTTCGGCGTCAGCAGCAGCACCTTCACGGTGAACTCCTTCTTGCTGCCGTCCGCGGCGGTGGCGACAACCTTGGCCTCCTTCGACTCGCCGCCGTTGAGGCCGGTGATGTCGAACGTCTCCTTGCCGGTCAGACCCAGCGACTGCGCGTTCTGGCCGTCCTGGAACTGGCAGGGCAGCACGCCCATGCCGACCAGGTTGGAGCGGTGGATGCGCTCGAAGCTTTCCGCGATCACCGCCTTCACGCCCAGCAGCAGGGTGCCCTTGGCCGCCCAGTCGCGCGACGAACCGGTGCCGTATTCCTTGCCGGCCAGCACGACCAGCGGGGTTTTCTCGGCCTTGTACTTCATCGCCGCGTCGTAGATCGCCAGTTGCTCGCTGCTCGGCACATGCAGCGTGTAACCGCCTTCGACGCCGTCGAGCATCAGGTTCTTGATGCGGATGTTGGCGAACGTGCCGCGCACCATCACATCGTCGTTGCCGCGGCGCGAGCCGTAGGAATTGAAGTCCTTCGGTGCGACGCCATGCTCGATCAGGAAGCGCCCGGCCGGGGAATCCTTCTTGATTGAACCGGCCGGCGAGATGTGGTCAGTGGTGATCGAATCGCCGAACAAGCCCAGCACGCGGGCGCCGTGGATGTCCTCGATGCGGCCGGCTTCCTTGCTCATGCCGTCGAAGTAGGGCGGATTCTTGATGTAGGTCGAATCGTCCCATTTGAACAGCGCGCCATCCGGCGAGGCGATCTGGTTCCAGCGGCTGTCGCCCTTGAACACGTCGGCGTAGTTCTTGGTGAACATCGCCGGGTTGATCGCGCCGGCGATCGTGTCGGAGATTTCCTGGTTGCTCGGCCAGATGTCCTTCAGGTACACCGGCTTGCCGTCGCTGCCGATGCCGAGCGGATCGGTTTCCAGATTGATGTCGAGGCTGCCGGCCAGCGCGTAGGCGACCACCAGCGGCGGCGAGGCGAGGTAGTTCATCTTGACTTCGGGATGCACGCGGCCCTCGAAGTTGCGATTACCCGACAGCACCGAGGCGACCGCTAGATCGCCGTCGGCGATGCCCTTGCTGATCTCGACCGGCAGCGGGCCGGAGTTGCCGATACAGGTCGTGCAGCCGTAGCCGACCAGATAGAACCCGACCTTCTCGAGTTCCTCGAGCAGACCGGTCTTCTTCAGGTAATCGGTGACGACCAGCGAACCAGGCCCAAGCGAGGGCTTGACCCATGGCTTCGACTTCAGGCCACGTGCAGCGGCCTTCTTCGCAAGAAGGCCGGCGGCGAGCATGACGGCAGGATTCGACGTGTTCGTGCACGAGGTGATCGCGGCGATCACGACCGCACCGTCACGCAAGCGGAATTTCTCGCCGTTCAATTCGACGTGCGGGCCTTCGGCGCATGCGCTTTCGTCGTGGCCGACTGCGGTCGCGCCGCCTTCGTTGGCGAAGCGCTCGACGGTCGTAGCGAGCGGCTTGCGGTTGGCGGTCAAACCGCCGAGTGCGTCGTGGAAGCTCTTCCTGACGTCTCCAAGCAGCACGCGGTCCTGCGGACGCTTCGGTCCGGCCAGCGACGGCTTGACCTCCGCGAGATTGAGTTCCAGCGTGGTCGTGAAGTCCGCGTGCGGTGTCGTGTCGTCATGCCACAGGCCCTGTGCCTTCGCATACGCCTCGACCAGCTTGATCTGCGCCTCGTCGCGACCCGACAGGCGCAGGTAGTTCAGCGCTTCCTGGTCGACCGGGAAGATGCCGCAGGTCGCGCCATATTCCGGCGCCATGTTCGCAATCGTCGCGCGATCGGCCAGCGGCAGGTGCTTGAGGCCGTCGCCGAAGAATTCGACGAACTTGCCGACCACACCGAGCTTGCGCAGCATCTGGGTCACGGTCAGCACGAGGTCGGTCGCAGTGATGCCTTCACCGAGCTTGCCCGTGAGCTTGAAGCCGACCACTTGCGGAATCAGCATCGACGAGGGCTGGCCGAGCATCGCGGCCTCGGCCTCGATGCCGCCGACGCCCCAGCCGAGCACGCCGAGGCCGTTGATCATCGTGGTGTGCGAGTCGGTGCCGAACACCGTGTCCGGGTAGGCCCAGTTCTCGCCGTTCTTCTCGTTGGTGAACACCACGCGGGCGAGGTGCTCCAGGTTGACCTGGTGCACGATGCCGGTGCGCGGCGGCACCACCTTGAAATTGTCGAACGCCTTCTGGCCCCAGCGCAGGAACGAGTAGCGTTCCTGGTTGCGCTCGAACTCGATCTCGACGTTGGTCTCCAGTGCGGCCCGGGAACCGAACGCATCGACCTGCACCGAGTGGTCGATCACGAGTTCGGCCGGTGCCAGCGGATTGATCTGCGTCGCGTCGCCGCCGAGCTTGACCACCGCATCGCGCATCGCGGCGAGGTCGACCACGCAGGGCACGCCGGTGAAGTCCTGCAGCACCACGCGCGCCGGCATGAACGAGATCTCGGTGTCGGGCTCCTTCTTCGCGTCCCAGTTCGCGACCGCCTCGATCTCCTTTGCGGTCACGTTGACTCCGTCCTCATGGCGCAGCAGGTTTTCCAGCAGGATCTTCATCGAATAGGGCAGGCGCTTGAGATCGAAGCGCTGGCCGAGCTTGGCGAGGCTGGCGTAGTGGTAGCGCTTGCCGTTAACCTCGAAAACGTCTCGGGTCGAGAACGAATCTGTCATCTGAATCTCCTTGCTGGCTGGCGGGCGTTCGCTGGCGGATCGCGTTGACGCGCGATCCTGCGCTCGCAGTAGGGCGAGAAAGTCTTCTCTCGCCGTTCCGGGGCAAGCCGAACGAGCCTTACGACAGCGAGGCTGGTCGTCCAGCGTCTGCGGGCGATTGCCGAGACGCCGGGTTCAAGCTTGCGCCGGGACGACGACTTGTCCAGACCCTACGCGGGAAAGCGGGCGGGTGAACAGGGCCCGCCATTATCGCTCAAACCCGTGTCGCATCGCGACATCGGGCTGCCACGCGTTCAGCGCGCGGTGGCTTCAGCCTCGGTCGAGGGTGCTGCGTGCGAGCAGGCCGCGCGCGAGCATCGCGTACTCGCGCCGCCTGAGCAGCAGGCGCAGCTGGCCGCCGCCGACCTGGCGCCACAGAACCGCGGAACGTACAGCGGCGAGCAGCAACGCGCGGATCTGCTCGACCAGCTGCGCGTTGGCCAGATGCAGCGGATTGCCGTGCACGATCACGCGCGGACGCAGTTGCGAGAGGGTGGCGACATACAGGTCGGCCAGCCGAGCCTGCACGGTCGCATGCGCGCTGCCGAAATGGTCGGCCTGGCGCTGGATGGCCACGATTCCGTTGCGCAGATCGCCGAGCATGCGCGGATTGCGTGCAAGCCGGCGCTCCAGCCGCAGCACGCCGAGCACGAGCCGGGTCAGCGCGAGGTCACGTTGGCGCCCCTCGAACTGCGCATGCAGGGTTTCCAGGCCCATGCGCACACCGGAGAGCCCGCCGAACACGTCCGCGGCGCTGTCCGCATCGATGCGGAACACGCTGGCAAGACAGGCTTCCGCGCCGGCCGCGTCGGCGCGACCGTTCGTCGCGACGTCGCGCACGAGCCGGCACGCCTGCAGCACGCCGGCCAGGGCGATCACTCGCGACTCACGCATGCCACCCCCCGAACGGTGCATCACAGCGATCGATGACCCCGCCGCCGAGACAGGCATCGCCGTCGTAGAACACGACCGACTGGCCTGGCGTGACCGCGCGTTGCGGTTGGTCGAACAGGACGACGCAGGCGTCACCGTTGATTTCGACGTGACAGGCTTGCGCGTCCTGCCGATAGCGCGTCATCGCGACGCAACGAAGCTGCGTGCCCGGTGCGACCCCGGCCACCCAGCTCAGACCGCTCGCCGCAAGCTTGCGCGAGTGCAGCCAGTGGTTCGCGTTGCCTTGCGCGACATACAGCACGTTCGTAGCCACGTCCTTGCCGACGACATACCAGGGTTCGCCCTCGGCGCCGCGGCGACCGCCGATGCGGAGGCCGCTGCGCTGGCCAAGCGTGAAGTAGAACACGCCCGGGTGCTCACCGACCGTGATGCCGTCGGGCGTCTGCATCAGGCCGGGTTGCGCCGGTATGTACTCGGACAGGAACGCGCGGAAATCGCGCTCGCCGATGAAGCAGATGCCGGTCGAGTCCTTCTTGTCATGCGTGGCGAAACCGGCTTCGCGCGCGATTCGGCGCACTTCGTTCTTTTGCAGTTCGCCGAGCGGAAACACGGCGGCGGCGAGGGCGTGCTGGCCGAGCGCATGCAGGAAATAGGTCTGATCCTTGCCTTTGTCGCGTGCGCGCAGCAGGCGCCAGCGGCCGTCGACCTCGTCCACGCGTGCATAGTGGCCGGTCGCGATCTTGTCCGCGCCGAGCGCACGCGCGTGATCGAGGAAGGTCTTGAACTTGATCTCGCGGTTGCAGAGAACGTCGGGGTTCGGCGTGCGTCCACGGCGGTATTCGTCGAGGAAGTGTGCGAAGACCTGGTCCCAGTATTCGGCCGAGAAGTTGCGTGCGTACAGCGGAATGCCGAGCTTTGCGCAGACCGCGACGGCGTCCTTGCGGTCCTCGTCGGCCCGACACGGACCCTTGCGGTCGTCCTCCTCCCAGTTCTGCATGAACAAGCCGGCGATCGCCGCACCGGAGCGCTGCAGCAGCAGGGCGGCAACCGATGAATCGACGCCGCCGGACATGCCGACGATGATCTCCGCGCTGGTCACAACCCGTTGTTGCTCGCGTTCATGGACGGGCGCTGAAAGCCCTGATTGCATCCAGAGGCAGGTGTCGCCCGGTGAGCCAATCGTCGACGCTGGCGAGCACCATCGGACTGCGCAGGCGCGCGCCGGCGGCTGCGATCTCGTCGCGGTTCAGCCAGAGCGTGCGCAGGATGCCGTCGTCGAGGGGGCGCGAGGGATGATGGCGTGCCGGCTCGGCGCCGAACGTGAAGCGCACGAACTGGCGTCCGGATGGCGAACGCCATTGCTGCACGCCGAGCAGGCAGGTCAGCGTGACCTCCCAGCCGGTTTCCTCGAGCGTCTCGCGCAACGCGGCGGCGTGCAGCGTTTCGTCCGGATCGAGATGCCCGGCCGGCTGGTTCAGCACGATGCGGCCGCGCACATCTTCCTCAACCAGCAGAAAGCGCCCGTCCTGCGGGACCACGGTAGCGACGGTCACGTGCGGTCGCCAGATGTCGACGTCGTCGAGTTCGGCGGAATGCTGGGGAAGCTGGCTCATCCGCGCAGTTTAGCAGGCGCCCGCGCAGCCCTTGCAGCCACACATTTCGACAACATGTAGCGACGCGGCGTTCCGCGACTCAGGGGTATACTCGACTTGGCCGACACAAACCGTTTTCCCATGGCGCAACAGCACGATCCGAACACCGAACATGGACTCGGCCTCACCGTCGAGGAGGCGCGACCGGAAGTCGTGCGCCCGCCGCTCTACCAGGTGATCCTGCTCAACGACGATTTCACCCCGATGGACTTCGTGATCGTCGTACTGGAGACATTCTTCAGCATGGATCGCGAACGCGCGACCCAGGTCATGCTCCATGTGCATACGCGCGGCAAGGGCGTTTGTGGCGTTTTCACCCGCGAGGTCGCGGAAACCAAGGTGACCCAGGTCAACGAATTTTCCCGGACCCATCAGCATCCTCTGTTGTGCACGATGGAAAAGGCCTGACCGGCGTGTCAGATTGAAGACCGCGCGACGGTCCATATATTGCAAGCAGCAATAGTGCAGGCAGCGACTTCGGAGACCATTCCGGCATGTTCAGCAAGGATCTCGAGATCACCATCGGCCAGTGCTACAAGGAGGCCCGCGAGCAGCGCCACGAGTTCATGACCGTGGAACACCTGCTGCTGGCACTCCTCGACAATGCATCGGCGACGGCGGTGTTGCGCGCGTGCGGCGCGGACACGGCCAAGCTCGGGCGCGACCTGCGCTCGATCATCACCGAAACCGTACCGGTGCTGCCGCCGAACGACGAGCGCGACACCCAGCCGACGCTCGGTTTCCAGCGCGTGCTGCAGCGTGCGGTCTACCACGTGCAGTCGTCCGGGCGGAAGGAAGTCACCGGCGCCAACGTGCTGGTCGCGATCTTCGGCGAGAAGGACTCGCACGCGGTGTATTTCCTCGGCCAGCAGGACGTGTCGCGGCTCGATGTCGTCAACTACATCTCGCACGGCATTGCCAAGATCGGCCACGACGCCGGTGCGCAGCCGGCCAGCGGCGAGGCCGCGCGTGACGCCGAAGGCGGCGAGGAACCGCGCGGCAATCCGCTCACCGAATTCGCGAACAACCTCAACGAGCTCGCGCGGCAGGGCAAGATCGATCCGCTGATCGGGCGCCAGGAAGAGGTCGAACGCACGATCCAGGTGCTGTGCCGACGCCGCAAGAACAATCCGCTATACGTCGGCGAAGCCGGCGTCGGCAAGACCGCGCTCGCGGAAGGTCTCGCCAAGCGCATCGTCGAGGGCGAGGTACCGGCCGTGCTCGCCGACTGCACGATCTGGGCGCTCGACCTCGGCGCACTGGTCGCCGGCACCAAGTATCGCGGCGACTTCGAGAAGCGCCTCAAGGGCGTCATCGCGCAGCTCAAGAAAGAGCCAGGCGCGATCCTGTTCATCGACGAAATCCACACGATCATCGGCGCCGGTTCGGCGTCCGGTGGCACGATGGATGCTTCCAACCTGATCAAACCGGTGCTCGCCAGCGGCGAACTGCGCTGCATCGGCTCGACCACGTTCCAGGAATACCGCGGCGTGTTCGAGAAGGATCGCGCACTGGCGCGGCGCTTCCAGAAGATCGACATCGTGGAGCCGTCGATCGCCGACAGCATCGAGATCCTCAAGGGCCTGAAGACGCGCTTCGAGGAGCACCACAAGGTCGAGTACACGAGCGACGCGCTGAAGGCGGCGGTCGACCTCTCGGTCAAGCACATCGCCGACCGGCTGCTGCCGGACAAGGCGATCGACGTGATCGACGAGGCCGGCGCGCGTCAGCACCTGCTGCCGGAAAGCCAGCGCACCGGCAAGGTCGACGTGCCCGACATCGAGTTCATCGTCGCGCGCATGGCACGGATTCCGCCGAAGCAGGTCTCCGCCTCGGACCGCGATGTGCTGCGCAATCTCGACCGCAACCTGAAGATGGTCGTGTTCGGCCAGGACGCCGCGATCGACAAGCTGGCCGGCGCGATCAAGATGGCGCGCTCGGGTCTCGGCAACCCCGAGAAGCCGATCGGCTGTTTCCTCCTGACCGGCCCGACCGGCGTCGGCAAGACCGAGGTCACGCGCCAGCTGGCGATGCAGCTCGGCATCGAGCTGGTGCGCTTCGACATGTCCGAATACATGGAAGCGCATTCGGTGTCACGCCTGATCGGTGCACCTCCGGGCTATGTGGGCTTCGACCAGGGCGGCCTGCTCACCGAACAGATCGTCAAGCATCCGCATTGCGTGCTGCTCCTTGACGAGATCGAGAAGGCGCATCCGGACGTCTACAACGTGCTGCTGCAGATCATGGATCACGGCGCGCTGACCGACACCAATGGTCGCGAGGCGAACTTCAAGAACGTGATCGTGGTGATGACGACCAACGTCGGTGCGCAGATGGCCGCGCGGCGCACGATCGGCTTCATCGAGCAGAACCACGCGACCGATGCGATGGAAGCGCTGAAACGCAATTTCACTCCAGAATTCCGCAACCGTCTCGACGCGGTCGTGCAGTTCAATTCGCTCGACTTCGAGCACATCCTGCGCGTGGTCGACAAGTTCCTGATCGAACTCGAGGCGCAGTTGCAGGAGAAGCACGTTGCCCTGCACGTGGACGGCGACGCGCGGCGCTGGCTCGCCGAACACGGCTTCGACCCGCAGATGGGCGCCCGTCCGATGGCCCGCGTGATCCAGGAGAACGTCAAGCGCCTGCTCGCCGACGAACTGCTGTTCGGCAAGCTCGCCAGCGGCGGCAAGGTGCTGCTGTCGGTCAAGGACGGCAAGCTCGCGGTCGAGAGCGAGGCGGCGGAGAAGATGCCGGCGGTCGTGGAGTAGGCAGCGAGTGCTGCTTGCCGGCGCACGCCTCGTGAGCCCGTCAATGGAAAAGCCGCGCAGGTGCGCGGCTTTTCTTTGCTCGTCATTCCGGTACAGGCCGGAATCCATTGAAAATCACGCTATGGATCCCGGCGTAACCTGCTCAAGGAGTTCGTGGAGCTGGCGCCATAGCCAGTCCTGCGTCACTTCATGCGGTACGTGATCCGCCCCTTGGTCAGGTCGTAAGGCGTCATCTCGACCTTGACCTTGTCGCCGGTCAGGATGCGGATGTAGTTCTTGCGCATGCGACCGGAAATGTGTGCGGTGACCACGTGCCCGTTCTCGAGCTTCACGCGGAACATCGTATTGGGAAGGGTTTCGAGGATCGTACCCTCCATCTCGATGACGTCGTCTTTGGACATTGTTCCCTGAGGATGGCTGGGCCGGGCGGCCCGGAAAGGCGCGCGATTCTGCCACGATCGGGCGGTCGCGGGAAGCAAAACCGCCATCACGCCGCGTCCGGGTTCGCTCGTGCGGCGCCAACGGAGCGATCAGGCTGGCTCATTTGGAGATCGCAGGCAGGCCAAAGCTCAGGCTCGAAAAGACCGTTTCGAAATCCGTTTCGCTCGATTTCGGCAGTGGCTTGGTCCAGATCACGTTCAGGAGCCAGTCGCCGCTTGGCGGCATGCTGAAGCGCGCGCGTCCGTCCCGGTCGGTCAGCTGCGTTTCGAATGGCGTTTCGTCGTGTTCGAGGTCCGTGAGCTTGACCAGGGCGCCCTGCAGGGGCTGGCCTTCGTAGAACACGCGTACGGGCAGGGTCGCAGACCGCGGCTGCAGGTAAGGACTCTGTTCCGGCACGATTTCGAGTGGCAGGCCGAGCGGCCGGGTCACCTGCGCCTGCGCGACGGGGTCCGCAGGTCCCACCTGCACGATCGACTTGGCGCATCGGCTGTAGTTTTCGGAGCCGTCGGCATCCATCCGGTGCGTGCGTCGCCGCTGCTCCAATGCGGGCGTGAGACCTTCGACCTCGAGGTAGTCGTTGAAGCGGATGGCCGGCAGATGGCTTTGTGCGCGAGCATCCGTTTCCAGCGCCAGCACGTAGGTGCCGGGATCCGCAAAGCGCAGGATGCCGTCCTCGGTGGCGCGCCCCGGATGCAGGTTGCCGCGCAGGTCGATCGCGCTTCCGTTGGGCGCGATCGCTCCGAAACGGGTGATCCTGCCGAGCGGGATCGGCGATCGTTGGCGAAACGGTCCGTGACCGACCTGCAGCGTCAGCGCGGTGGTCGCACCCGGTTGCTGCCAGTACGCAGCCGGCTGCAGCCAGAAATCGTGCGCCATGACGGAGGAGACGCAGCAGAACGCGGCCGGCAGCACGAGCTGGAACACACGGCGAGACACATCGATGCGCGCGCGAATCTTCGGACACATTCGTACTACTCCAGATGGTCCGGCAGATAGCCGGGTGTCACCGATACAAACGGCAATATCGCGGCGAGCAACGCCACGGCGATCAGCCAGCTCGATACCACTTTCAATGTGATCGGCAGGCGTCGCCCGGCGATGGATGCAGTCGCCAGCAGCGCCAGGGTGCAGGGCAGGGCCTCCAGCAGTTCGAATCGCGATCCAGCCAGCGCAACCACGGCACCCGCCCAGGCTCCCGCATTGAGCGATAGCGCGACCGCCCATCGCGCACGCAGCCCGCGACGCAGATGCACGGTTGCGGCGTTCGCAGCCACGCCGATCCAGCAACCAAGGAATACCGCGTCGGTCCAGCCGGATGGAACCGGTGCGAAGACGGCCCCCGTCGATGCCAGCGCGAGTGCGACGAGGCCGGGTATCCGCGCGCTGCGTGGCGCCACCGCGAGTGCCAGCCCCGTCGCCGCGCACAGCATCAATGCCGCAACGAATGCGCTCCTCATGTGCCGACCGCCCGGTACAGGAACCAGATGCCGAACGCGGCGATGAATCCGCCAAGGCCGCGCGTCGCCACGCGGCCGCTTGGGCGCGCGTTGAGGACGCCGATGCCGATGCCGAGTACATGCAGCAGTCCCGTAGCGAACACGAATCCCGCGCTGTAGCCGAACGGGTCGGCCGCCGATGGCAGTTCCCTGCCGTGCGCGTACCCATGGAACAGCGCAAATAGGCCGACGACGAGCGAGGCCGCCCAGATCGGCGCCTTGAGCGCGAATGCGATGCAGGCGCCCAGCATCAGCACCGAAAGCGCAATGCCGATCTCGACCGGAGGCAGTGGCGCACTGAGCATTCCCAACACCGCGCCCGCGACCATCGCGATCGGAAACACGACCGGCAGCACGTAGATCAGCGGCGGTCCGAGAAAGGCGCCCCACAGGCCCACACTGACCATCGCGAGCAGGTGGTCGAGTCCGGTGAACGGATGGCGGAATCCGTAGGCGAATCCGCCGGACAGCCCCGTGCCCATGTGCGCGGTGGCCGGACTCGCAAAGGTCAGGATGGTGATGCCGAGCAGGGCGCAGGTCGGCGTCGAACGAAAACGGCAGGCAGTGTTCCGGAATGGATGCATGGCGAGGCTCGTTTTGCGGATCGGGAATCGTTTGCGGGCGGGTTGCACCCGCCGCATGCGTTCAGCGTTCGCGTCGCCTGCGCTCCGCTCAATGTCCATGTGGTGGCATCGGGTCTGGTGCGGCGAGAAACGGAAACACGGTCGACGAATGCTCGCGATCGTCACGATCGACGCCGTCATCGACGCCGGAGGTCGTGCCGTTCACCAACAACGACCGATAGACGTCGATCGCATCGATGGTGGGTGTCCGCCCGCCGCAGTCGCCACTGAGGTCGTTGCGCGCGGACAGGCTGGCGAGCTCGACCGCGAAGAACTGATTGCAGACGGCCGATGCACTGTTGACCCAGAGTCGGTCGTCGGCGAGCAGGGTTGCGAGCGCACGATAGCGGCCGGGTGGTGCCGCCTTGCGGTCAGTGAGCCACTGGTTGCCACACGTGCCGTCGAGGCCATCGTAGAACTGGAGGCCCTTCTCAATCTCCGGAATGAATCGCGCCGACGTCGCCGGAGTCGCCGCGTTGTATTGCTCCTTCAGGGCGTCGCTGATGTCGTCGGGTGCGATCGTGCCGAGCAGTGCGTTGCCCGTCAGCGGCCGGCCGGCGCGGTCTATCTGTTTGCCCTGTCGGGACGTCGCGCCCCAGACCGCGAGCAGCTTGCCGCCCTTGGCGACGACATCGAGATCGATCGAGACGACCAGTGCCGAGGACGTCCAGCCGGCCAGGAAGTTTCTCGCCGGACCCCCATCGGTGTGCCTCCACTGGTCGAGAATCTCGTGCACGGTCGTGGCATCGAAGTTCGGGCAGCCCGCCGCATCCATGCCGGCGCCGTTGCGCAGCGCCTTGGCGGCCGTCTGGTAGGCGGCTCGCGTTCCCTTGACGTTGTTGAAGAACGGATCGTCCCGAAATCCGGCGAAAACGCGGAATCGTGAATTCCATGTCTCCTGACCGTCGGGAATGCTGGCGTCGCCGCGCGCGTAGTCGCCATAGCCCGCGCGGCACTCCATCACCGAAGCGCTTGCCAGATGGCAAGCGATCGTCGTCGTTGCGGTGGTCCGGTCAAACCGCTTCCCGCTGTCGACGTGGAACACGTAGTCGAGCTTGTCGGAGAACGTGTGGCCCACGATCGTCATCACCAGGTTGAGCTGCCGGCCATTGGGCGAAGTCCAGGCGTAGATGTCGCCGATGTCCGCGCTCGGATTGGCGATCACGGTGGGCGTATCGAGGTGGTCGGATGCGTGCGAGCCGATTCCGGTCAAGGAAAGGATCGCAGCGAGCGGAGCCATGACAAAAAAGCGCCGCATGCGTGTCATCAAGCTGGGTATGCCTTGCATTGTCGTCAGAGCCTCTTGGAAAAAAGCGAACAGAAACCCGAGCGCCGATTTCTGGCGCTATCGAAAATCCCTGGTGAAACGGAAAGCTTTAAGGTGTCGGCCTGAGCGCTATCGCCATCCGGCGGCTTGCGGCGCCCATGCGTTCCAGAGCCGCCGAGCTTCTTCGGCAATGACATCCGGACGCTCTTCCGGCCAGAACAGCTTGCTGCCCTGCAGGTGTCGCACGCCGCGCGATGCACCGAACGTGTGGTCCAGATAGTCAGGACTGGCCGGCGAGAAAATCGTATCGCCGGCGCCCCATACGATCCGCGTCGGAACCGTGCTGCGCCTGAGCTCCGCTTCAATACCCGTCAAAGCATTGCGTTCGAGCGCGATCGCATACGCATGCAGCAGCTCCCTGCTGCGCTTCGACGCCAGCAATGGCGCGAAGTAGGTCTCGATGGCGTCGTCGGTGGGCTGCGCGGGATCCGCGTAGCACATGCCACCGATGCCCTTCGACGAACGCGCGAGCGCCTTGTCGGCCCGCCACGGCGCCAGCCATTCATCCGCAAACCGGCCTTGCCTGGCCAGCTCGATGACGGGCAGCAACGCCGGTGGCGGGCTGTTGGTCTCGACGTCGCAATTCGTCAGCAACAGCGTGCGCACGCGTTGCGGATGCCGGACGACGAGCAACTGGGCTACGGCGCCGCCGCTGTCGTTGGCGACCAGGTCGACGCTCGGAATCGCCAATGCGTCGAGCAGCGATACGAGCATCTCGACCTGTGCTGCCGGTGCGACGTTTCCTCCTTCGGCGACACGCGTATGGCCCAGGCCGAGGAAATCCGGCGCGATGCAGCGGCGATACGGCGACAGCCGCGCAATCGCGCCGCGCCACTGGAATCCGTTGAGTGGAAACCCGTGCAGGAACAGGGCGACGGGACCGATGCCGACATCGACGTGAGCGACATCACCGAAACGCGTCTTCGTGAAGCGCCGCAGCGCACGGTAGTCGCCGGAATCCAGGGACTCCCGTGAGGCGGACGCTACCCCGGCGAGGCTGCATTGCTTGCAGCCCGCCAGGGCGGTCAGCGTCAACGCGCAGACCGATGCCGCGATGAAGTTTCGGCGATTCATGACGCACCGACGCCAGTGACGAAGGACCGTTCCGGCATCGCGGAGAAACGTGGCCGAGGAAGGTTCGTCATCGCTCAGTTCCCGCCCGACGACGTCGCTGAGTCGTGCGCCTCTCTCAACTTCTGCGCGCACTCGTCGCAACACACCTCGACGGTCCGGCCGCCGATCTTCACCTTGAAGGAATTCTCATCCAGCGGACAGTCGCATGCCGCGCATGTTTTCTCTGCCATGACACATTCTCCGGGCCGCTCGAAATCCGAGCAGACATAGTGGACACCTTCGGAGGGAGATCCCGCTGTCAGAATCTTTAGCGATCCTGCGCCGCCGTCAGCGCTGCAATGCGGATTGACGGAATTCGGAAGGTGAACGGCCGTAGGTGCGCTGGAAGGCCGCGCTGAAATGGCTGTGGCTGGAGAAGCCCAGATCGAGGCTCAGTTTGCTGAGATCGTCGTACTGCGCGAGCAGGTCCAGCGCGCGTGCCAGACGCAGGCGCAACTGGTAGCGGTAAAGGGGCAGGCCTTCAACCTGCTGGAACACCTGCGTGAGATACACCGGCGACACGCCGACCTCGGCGGCGATGTCGGCCAGCGCCCAGCGCCGGGAGAGATCGCTCGCCAGCACCAGCTTGGTGCGGTCGACCAGATGCTGGCGGCCGGCGCTGGCGCCCACGGCATGCGTGGTGCGTGGTCCGAGCGAACGCTGGACGAGCGTCAGGGCCAGGCTTTCCGCTTCGAGGGATTCGGCGATCTTTTCGCGCAGGCTGTGCCGCAGCAACGCGACCAGTGCCTGCGCGCGTGCATCGATGCGCAGCCGCCGCTGCCGGAACACCAGGCCTGTGCCTTCGCGCCGCAAGGCTTTCGGCGCGAGCTCGCCCAGCATGCCTTCCTCGACGAACACGGCCAGGCTGCGGTCGCCGCCCGGCACCGGATGACTGATCCGATCGCTCTCGCCGGCGTTGAAAAACAGCACTTGTCCCGCCTCGGCGACCACGGCGGCGTTCGCCAGATGGCGTACGTAGATGCCGCGGTACGGAAACACGAGATGGGTGACGTCGTCGAGGTGTTCATGTTGCCCGTCGCCGCGGCAACACATGTCGTGGACGGCGACGGTCGGCGTTTTCAACAGTAATGTCGTGGTGAACCCGGACATGCCATCCTCATCCGCCGCCGGCTGCGATGGCGACAGGCCGGCAGCATACACATCGAGGTACGCCACCGGACGACAGGAATCACGGGGTGCAGCCAGCACCCGGTCAGGCCAGTTCCACTGGTCGCGGCGACCCGAAGCGCGTGCGCCAGGAGCCGACGATCCCGGGTTCCGCCGTGAGTCGCGAGACCTCCCGACAAAATGCGGCGCGCGGCATCTCGAGTGCACCGAGCGTGAGCAGGTGGTCGGAGGCGACCTGTGCATCGAGCAAGGGAAAGTCCCACTCATGCAGTGCATGGCATAGCGCGAGCAGCGCGACCTTCGATCCATTCGTCGCCGCGCTGAACATCGATTCGCCGTAGAACATGCGCCCGATCGCGACGCCATAGATGCCGCCGACGAGGCGTTCGCCGTCCCAGGCTTCGACCGAGTGCGCATGGCCGAGTGTGTGCAGGCGCTGGTAGGCAGCGAGCATGTCGTCGGTGATCCAGGTGCCGCGTTCGCGCGCGCGCGGGGCCGCACAGGCGCGCATGACCTCGGCGAATGCGCTGTCGGCGCGGATTTCCCAATCGCAGCCGCGCAACCAGCGTGCGAGGCGGTGCGGTACGTGTATGTTCGCGGTATCGAACACGGTGCGCATCGCAGGCGACCACCACAGGATCGGCTGGTCGCCCGAATACCACGGGAAGATGCCACGCCGGTAGGCGGCAAGCAGGCGCGCGGACGAAAGATCGCCACCGGCCGCCAGCAGACCGTCCGGTTCGTCCAGCGCGGTCTCGACAGGCGGAAATGCATCCGGTCGCGCCAGATCGAGAAAGGGCAGGCGAATCATTGAACGCCCTTCCGCTCAATCGAAGGGGCGAAAGGGGATGGCGTCGCCCGTGTCGCGGTGTGCGCAAACGGCGAGTGTTCCAGCACCTCGTCGCGATAACCATTCAGCATTTCCGCCTCTTGCCGCAGCGCCTCGGCGATCGCGGCACGGAAGCGTGCGTCGGCGATCCAGTGGAACGAGCGCGTGCACACCGGCAGGAAACCGCGCGCGACCTTGTGCTCGCCCTGCGCGCCGGGCTCGAACGTCGTCAGGCCTTCGCGCAGGCAGTACTCGATGCCCTGGTAGTAGCAGGCCTCGAAATGCAGGCCTTCGACGTGCTCGTGGCAGCCCCAGTAGCGTCCGTAGAGCGTCGTCGAACTGCGCAGCAGCAGCGCGCCGGCGACCAATCCGGAACCACGGCGGCACAGCACTGCGACGACGCGGCGCGGCATCGATGTACCGAGGTGGCGGAAGAAATCCAGCGTCAGCGCCGGATAGTTGCCCTTGTCGTCGAACGTCGCGAGATAGAAATCGTGCAGCGCCTGCCAGTCGGCATCGTCGAGTTCGTCGCCGTGGCGAATCTCGCATTGCACGCCGGCGCGCGCGACCTGCATGCGCTCGTGGCGGATGTTCTTGCGCTTCTTGTGGTTCAGCGCGGCGAGGAAGTCATCAAAATCGCGCCAGCCCTCGTTGTGCCAGTGAAACTGCCAGTCGAAGCGCGGCAGCCAGTCGCTGCCGGCGAATGCTGCGGTGTCCTCGCTGCCCGTGAAGTTGAGGTGTGCCGACGACAGCCCCAGCCGTTGCGCTTCGGCATGGATCGCGGCGATCGATGCCGCGCGCAATGCCTGCGCATCCGCTCCACGCCCTGTCAGCAGGCGCGGCCCCGTCACGGGCGAGTAGGGCACAGCGCAGAGCAGCTTCGGGTAGTAGTCGAGGCCGTGCTGCTCATAGGCGTGCGCCCAGCTCCAGTCGAATACGAATTCGCCGTGCGAGTTGCCCTTGAGGTACAGCGGTGCGGCCGCGATCAGGCGGCTGCCTTCGTAGAGACCCAGATGATGCGGCCGCCAGCCAGTGCGCGCATCGATGCAGCCGTGGCGTTCGAGGCCGGCAAGGAAAGCGTGGTCGACGAACGGATTATCGTCGGGCAGCAGCGTGTTCCAGGCACCTTCCGGAATCTCATCGAGCGCACGATGGAAGCGGGCTTGGACCATGCGTCGGATATTGTCGTCGTACGCTGCTTTGTAGGAGCGGCTTCAGCCGCGATGCTTTTGCCATGACATGCGCTCAGGAGCAAACGCATCGCGGCTGAAGCCGCTCCTACGGAAACGTGGACGATGGGACGGCGTCGTCAGATCTTGTCGAGGAACTTCTCGGCGTCCAGCGCGGCCATGCAGCCGAAGCCGGCCGAGGTGACCGCCTGCCGGTAGACCTGATCGGCGACATCGCCGGCCGCGAACACGCCCGGCACGCTGGTTGCGGTCGCGCCGCCGTGCAGGCCGGTCTGGATCTGGATGTAGCCGTTGTGCATCTCGAGCTGCCCCTCGAAGATCGAGGTGTTGGGCGTATGGCCGATCGCGATGAATGTGCCGGTCACCGGGATATCACGCGTGGAGTTGTCGTTGACGCTGCGCAGGCGCACGCCGGTGACGCCGCTGTGGTCGCCGAGCACCTCGTCGATCGCGTGGTTCCAGACGATGTCGATCTTGCCGGCGCGCTGCTTCTCGAACAGCTTGTCCTGCATGATCTTCTCGGCGCGCAACTTGTCGCGACGATGCACGAGCGTGACCTTGCTGCAGATGTTGGACAGGTACAGCGCTTCTTCGACCGCCGTGTTGCCACCGCCGACGACCGCGACTTCCTGGTCGCGGAAGAAGAAGCCGTCGCAGGTCGCGCAGGCGGAGACGCCCTTGCCCTTGTAATGCTCCTCGGACGCGATGCCGAGGTACTTCGCGGTCGCGCCGGTCGCGATGATCAGCGCGTCGCAGGTGTACTCGCCGCTGTCGCCCTTGAGGCGGAACGGGCGCTTCGAGAGATCGGTGCTGTGGATGTGGTCGAACACCATCCCGGTATGGAAGCGCTCGGCGTGCTCGGCCATGCGCTTCATCAGGTCAGGGCCCTGCAGGCCCTCGACGTCACCGGGCCAGTTGTCGACGTCCGTCGTCGTCATCAACTGGCCGCCCTGGGCGAGGCCGGTGATGAGCGTGGGCTTGAGGTTCGCGCGCGCCGCATAGACGGCAGCGGTGTAGCCGGCCGGGCCGGAACCCAGGATGATCAGACGCGAGTGCTTGGCAGTGCTCATGTATAATCCGGGCCGCTTTCAAGGCGACCATCTCGTAACGTTTTTTCCGACGCTGGCGCGATCAAGAATGCCGCCGGCGAACCCGATTCCCGGTCACTGTCCGTCTGTCGCATCGCGGCATGCGGTCGTGCGGGAACCGGGAGAATGAGGGGAATGCGTGCGTGATTCAAGGCGCCACCCGTGATCGTATAGAACGCCCTTAGTGAGGATTTTCGCAATGCGCATCGGTGTACCTTCGGAAACCAAGACCCTGGAAGGGCGCGTCGCCCTCGTTCCCGCCGCCTGCGCCGATCTCGTGCGCCGCGGCCATGAGGTGTACGTGCAGGCCGGCGCCGGCCTGAAGAGCGGTTTCCATGACGAGGACTATGCGCGTGTCGGCGTGAAGCTCGTGCAGAGCGCGAAGAAGCTCTATGAAGCGGGCGAGTTGATCGTCAAGGTCAAGGAGCCGATCGCCGGCGACCTCAAGCTGCTGCGCAAGGATCACCTGCTGTTCTGCTATCTGCATCTCGCTGCGGAGCCGAAGCTGACCGAGCGCCTGCTCGAGATCGGCCTCACCGGCGTCGCGTTCGAGAGCGTGACCGAAGCCGATGGCTCGCTGCCGCTGCTGGCGCCGATGTCGATCATCGCCGGTCGCATCGCGACGCAGATCGGCACGCACCTGCTGCACCAGCCGTCCGGCGGCAAGGGCAAGCTGCTCGGCGGCCTGCCCTCGACCGAACGCGGCAAGGTCGTCGTGCTCGGCGCAGGCGCGGCCGGCGGCAACGCGGCAGCGCTGGCTGCGGCCGGCGGCGCGAACGTGGTCGTGTTCGACATGCGCCCGGACCGTCTCGCACAGATGATGGCGCTCGGCGCCAACGTGACCGCGCTGTATCCGTACGAGGAAACTGTGGCGCGCGAAGTGAAGGATGCCGACATCGTGATCGGCGCCGTGCTGATCCCGAGCGCGAAGGCGCCGCGCGTGGTCACCCGCGCGATGGTCAAGTCGATGGAGCCGGGTTCGGTGCTGGTCGACATCTCGATCGACCAGGGCGGCTGCTTCGAGACTTCGAAGCCGACCACCTGGGCGCATCCGACCTATGTCGTCGACGACGTCATTCACTTCTGCGTGACGAACATGCCGGGTGCGGTGCCGCAGACGTCGTCACAGGCGATCTGCGCAGCGATCCTGCCGTACGTGAACCGTCTCGCGTCGGACAAGAACTGGCGCAAGTTCGAGCCGCTGAAGAGCGGCATCAACGTCGAAGGTGGAAAGATCGTCCATCCCGCGCTCAAGTCCTGATTTATAACAATGGCTTACTGCAGGAACTTCGGGTAAATTGTCCTGGTGGCGCGCGTCCTGAAAGCGGCAAAACCGGCTCCCCGCCTCGATGAGCACTGGCACAAGCGGCTGCGTGAGGCGGCGTTTCTGCTGTTGCTGCCGCTCGCGATCTACCTGTTCGCCTGCTTGCTGAGCTACAGCCAGAATGATCCTGGCTGGTCGCACGCAGGCGAGCCTGCGCACGGCATCCACAATTTCGGCGGTGCGTTCGGCGCGTGGATCGCGGACCTCGCGTTCTACCTCAGCGGCATCGTCGCGTACGCGTTGCCGGTGCTGTTGCTGGTCGTCGGCGGTGTCGTCCTGCGCGGGGTCGCGACGGAGGAGCGCTCGCCACTCGAACCGACCCTGCGCCTGGTCGGTTTCGTGGCGTTCTTCATCGCTGCGCCCGGCCTCGCATTCCTGCACGGAACCCAGCCGACGATCCTGCCGGCCGGCGAGGGCGGCATCCTCGGTCAACTGGTCGGCGGCAGCCTGATGCGCACGTTCGGGCCGCTCGGCGCCGGGCTGTTCCTGCTCGCGCTGCTGTTGATCGCGGTCACGCTCGCGACCGGCCTTTCGTGGTTCAAGCTGATGGACAGCATCGGCCGCTTCCTGCTTGGTGCCGGGGCCGGTGTCGCCAGCAAGATGCGCCGTGCCGAGGACTGGAACGCCGCACGCGAAGCACGTGCCGAGCGCGAGGTCGTGCGCAAGATCGACACGGTCAAGCAATCCAAGCGCGAGCCGATCAAGATCGAACCCACGCTCGCACCGATCGAGAAGAGCGAGCGCGCGCAGCGTGAGACGCAGATTCCGTTGTTCGCCGGTGCCTCCCACGACGGCGAGCTGCCGCCGCTGTCGCTGCTCGACGAGCCGATGCCGCAGACCAAGGGTTATTCTGAGGAAACGCTCGAGGCGCTGTCACGCCAGGTCGAGTTCAAGCTCAAGGATTTCCGCATCGACGCGCAGGTGGTCAGCGCGCACCCGGGACCGGTCATCACGCGCTTCGAGATGCAGCCGGCACCGGGTGTCAAAGGCAGCCAGATCTCCAGCCTCGACAAGGACATCGCGCGCGGTCTGTCCGTGGTCAGCGTGCGCGTGGTCGACGTGATCCCGGGCAAGTCGGTGATCGGCCTGGAGATCCCGAACTCGAACCGCGAGATCGTGTATCTGTCGGAGATCCTGAGTTCGGGCAAGTACGACGCGCTGAAGTCACCGCTCGCGCTCGCGCTCGGCAAGGACATCGGCGGCGCGCCGGTCGTGGTCGACCTGCAGAAGATGCCGCACCTGCTGGTCGCCGGAACCACCGGCTCCGGCAAGTCGGTCGCGCTGAACGCGATGGTGCTGAGCCTGCTCTACAAGGCCAGCGCGCGCGATGTGCGCATGATCATGATCGACCCGAAGATGCTGGAGCTCTCGGTCTACCAGGGCATTCCGCATCTGCTCGCGCCGGTCGTCACCGACATGAAGGAGGCTGCCAACGCGTTGCGCTGGTGCGTCGCCGAGATGGAACGCCGCTACAAGCTGATGTCCGCGGTCGGCGTGCGCAACCTGGCCGGATTCAACAAGAAGGTCAAGGACGCCGACGACGCGGGCCAGCCGCTGCTCGATCCGCTGTTCCGTCCGGATGCCTCACAGCCGAACGTCACCGCGCAACCGCTGCAGCCGCTGCCGTACATCGTCGTGATCATCGACGAATTCGCCGACATGATGATGATCGTCGGCAAGAAGGTCGAGGAACTCATCGCACGCCTCGCGCAGAAGGCGCGCGCGGCCGGCGTGCACCTGATCCTCGCCACGCAACGCCCGTCGGTCGACGTGATCACCGGCCTGATCAAGGCGAACATCCCGACCCGCATCGCGTTCCAGGTGTCCTCCAAGATCGACTCACGCACAATCCTCGACCAGTCCGGCGCCGAGACGCTGCTCGGCCACGGCGACATGCTCTACCTGCCGCCCGGCACCGCCGCGCCGGAACGCGTGCACGGCGCGTTCGTCGACGACCATGAGGTGCACAAGGTGGTCAGCTGGCTGCGCGCGCAGGGTGAACCCGAATACATCGAGGGTGTGCTCGAGGAAGTGCAGTCGCTCGGCAACGGCAAGGTCATCGGCGAATCCGGCTTGCCCGAGGACGCTGCAGGCGAAGGCGGCAATGGCGACTACGACGAGCTCTACGACCAGGCCGTGCGCATCGTCACCGAATCGCGTCGCGCCTCGATCTCGGGCGTGCAGCGTCGCCTCAAGATCGGCTACAACCGCGCCGCGCGCCTGATCGAGGTCATGGAACGGGAAGGCATCGTCACGCCGCCGGAAACCAACGGCAACCGCACGGTACTGGCACCGCCGCCGCCATCTGATTAGTGCGTCCTGCCGGGGATTGAAGGTGGTAAGGAATTTCCTTACACTTCAATCCGCTTCTTTATGAAGATCCGGCAATGATTTCGAGCAAACTGACGACCAAGGCGCAGACGACGATCCCGCAGCCGGTACGCGCGGCGCTCGGCGTACGTGACGGCGACGAAATTGCCTACGAGATTGACGGGGATCGCGTGATCCTGACCAAGGCAAGGTCGGCGCCGGTTGACGATCCGTTCCGCACCTTCGACGAGTGGGACAGCGAGGCGGATCGGCGCGCGTATGCAAAACTTTGAGCCGGGCGATGTCGTAAAAGTCCCGTTTCCGTATACGGATCGCGCTACGCGGCAGCGCCGTCCAGCGCTGGTGATTTCCGCTGCGAACCTGCAGGACACACACGGCCTGCTCTGGGTGCTGATGATCACCAGCGCCGAGAACCGCGGCTGGCCCGGCGACGTGGCCGTTCCCGACCTCGTCAAGGCGGGGCTGCCGGTGCCGTCGGTGATCCGCACTGCGAAGGTCGCGACGATCGACGCACGCGATGCCGAGCCGCTCGGACGGATCGGGGCGCGGACCCGCAGGCAGGTGTCGCGGAACATCGACGCGGTCCTGCGGCCTGATGGCGATGCCTGATCCTGTCCGCATTCATGCAGAGCCCGGATAATCGACGCTCTGCGCTTCCGAGGTTGACTCATTCCATGCGTGTTCTCGTTCCGCTTCTCGCACTTCTTGCCGCCACCACTGCATTGGCCACCGACAGCGCACGCTCGCGCATGGAAACATTTTCCAAGGGCCTGCATTCGGTCACCGCGAGCTTCAGCCAGTCAGTCACCGACGCGAATGGCCATCGCGGCGACGAGTCGCGCGGAACCTTGGCGCTCGAGGCGCCGCGCCAGTTTCGCTGGGAGACCAGCGCGCCATACCAGCAGACCATCGTCGCCGATGGCGCGAAGGTCTGGGTCTACGAACCGGACCTGCAGCAGGTTTCGGTGCGCAACCAGAGTTCGGAGGAAGCGCACAGTCCGCTGACCGTGCTGACCGATCTGTCCCAGCTCGATCGGCAGTTCACGCCAGGTGAGGCCGGCGAGCGCGATGGGCTGACGTGGCTCAGGCTGGCCTCGAAGGCAAAGGAGCCCGAGTTCGAATACGCCGAACTCGGCTTCGACGCAGGCACGTTGCAGCGCATGCGGTTCAAGGACCAGCTCGGCAACACCACCGAAATCCGCTTCGGCGACTGGAAACGCAATCCTGCGCTGCCCACGAGTACGTTCAAGTTCGTGCCACCGAAAGGCGTCGACGTGGTCGGCGACGTCAAGCCCGATGCGGAAGTGTTTCCGGTCAAGGATTGAAAGGAGCGAACGCCGGCCCGGACAGGCGAACGGCGTGAGGGTCCAGATTGAGGCACGGCCGAATGCCATGGTGTGCAGCGATGTTGCACATGACCGCCGTCACCTGCGATCGCTGACGCCTGTGCCTGATCCGGCTCACCGCGAATCGCGATGATCCTCCCGCACCACCGATGGTGCGGGAGGAGACATCATGAACATCGAGCTTCCGGATCTCTCGTCGCCGCAGCGCGAGACGCTCGAAAAGTACCTGCCGTTCGTACTGGCCATCGCAGTTGCGTGGCTGCTCGCGCGCGGGCTGAAGAAACTGTTCTGGACTGCGTTCGGATTGTTCCGGGCGTTCCATTGGAGCGGGCTCGGCCACCATGGGTGGTGATGCGCACGTCTTCCGGGTACAAACTTCCGCACCACGCACCGATAATGCCGGCGGACCTTGCCGGGATGACGAAGATGACGATGCAGGATGCGCTCACGCTGATCGGGAACTACTACGCCGCATTCAACCGTGGCGACTGGAGCGCGATGCTCAACCATCTGACCGACGACGTCGTGCACGACCTCAACCAGGGTCCGCGCGAAACGGGCCGCGAGGCGTTTCGCGCATTTCTCGCACGCATGGAGAGAAGCTATTCCGAGCAGTTGCGTGACATCGTCGTCGCGTCGAATCCCGATGGCACGCGCGCAGCGGCCGAATACGTCGTGCACGGAACCTACAAGATCAGCGACGAGGGCCTGCCACCAGCGCATGGCCAGAAGTATGTACTGCCCGGTGGCGCGTTCTTCGAGATCCGTGACGGCCGCATCGCGCGCGTGACCAACTACTACAACCTGCAGGACTGGATCGCGCAGGTCGGCGGCGCCTGAGCCCCTATTGGCATCAGCCTTCTCCGATGCGCATGGCGTATCGAGACGACGCGCATCCCGCGCATCGATGTTCAGCGGCCAGCCGTGGAATCGAGTTCCCTCGCCAATGCGCGGATGCTCGGGTGCTCGGCGTCATAAACACGCCGGTACGCCGCAAGTGCTTCCTCACGCAGCGCCCTTGCTTCGCCTGCAGCGTTCTCGTGGTCGAGCACGTCGGCGAGCAGCTTGTCGATCTCGGCCTGCGTGACGTGACTGGCGCTTTTTCTGGCCAGCAACATGGTGCGTGCCTCGCGTGCGAAACGCTCTCCCTCCGCCAGACGGCCGCTGGATGCCAATGCCGCGCCATAGGCAGCCTGTGCCCACAAGGCGGTTTCCGTGGCGCTCGCGAGACGCGATGTGACTCCGGCTAGATGGACCCGGCTGGCGTCCAGTGTCTGCAATGCCTCGGCGTGATGCGCGCGCAGTTCGGCCATACCCAGCTTCAATTCGGTGGTGCCGACGCTCGGGTCGTTCGCTGCGGCGAGCAGTGACCTCGCCTCACGCAGCGTAACGATCGCCGCTTCATCGTCGCCGGTGCAGGACTCTGCGTGACCGAGGTTTGACAGCGTGATGCCGAGCATGCCAGCGCCCGGTGGCAGGGCGCGTCGCGCGACGCCGACAGCGTTGCCGAGCGTCGTGATCGCCGCTGCGCAATGCCCCATATCGACTTCCGATGCTCCCAGTTCGTTGTCGACGTAAATGCTGCGGGCATGCCCCGGGCCGAGTACGTGTTCCAGCATCGTGTGCGCTTGCTGAGCCAGGGTCTCGCTACGGGCGAAGTTTTCCTGGTAGGCGGCGTCGGCCGACAGATTCATCAAATCCATGGCGATATCGGCGCTTTCCGGTCCTTCCTTCGCTTCGCGCTCCTTCAGCACGGCTTCGTGCCAGCGCAGCGCCTCGGCGTGATCGCTCTGGCGATTGGCCATCTTCGCGAGCCCGGTCATGACGCTGATGCGATCGCGCCCGTACGCGTCGTCTGCGCCACGCAGGATCGTGTACGCCTCGGAGAACTGCGCTCGCGCGTCGTCGATGTCCCCGCTTTCCTCCATCGCGATCGCCAGCTGCCCCAAGGCCGCGCCCACCTGCGGAGCACGTTCCCCATGCATCTGTCTCAGCTGATCAACGCTGTGTTGCTGCAGATGGCGCGCGAGCTTGGGCTCGCCGAGCCGCATTAATCCGCCAGCCAGCGTCGTGCGCAAGTCGACCTGCAGTTCGGGCGCATCGGCGAATTCCTTGTCGATGCGTTGCGCGGCATCGCGCAGCAGGTCGACCGTGGTCTTGCCGCTTCGCTTCGATTGAAAAGGGTTGGCGTCGGCGAATAGCGCGGCCAGGAACGTCTTGGCGTGGTCGGCGCGCGTGGCCATGAGTCTGGCTTCGTGCGCTTGCCAAAGAGCGACGCTGCTGGTGCCGATCAGCGCGAGGATGGCAAGCGCCGCAATTGCCACGGCAGCGCGATGCCGGCGCATGAAGCGCGTTGTGACATAGGCGAGTCCAGGCCGTCCGATACCCAGCGGCCGATGGTCGAGCCAGCGTTGCAAATCCTCTCGCAGCATGGCGACGGATTGATAACGCTGCCCGGGGTTCGGCGCCAGCGCGTGTGCGGTGATGCGGCCCAGGTCCCCGCGCAACAGGTGCGTGGCAATTTTCGTATTGGTGTGCGACGCGGTCGCGGTTTCCGTTCCCGTCGTCGCATAGCGTGCAAGCTCAGCGGTGGTCCATTCACCGCTGTGCTCGATTGTCGGCAGGCGCTTGCCGCAGATCAGTTCGTACAGCATCAGCCCCAGCGCGTACACGTCGGTCGCTGTGGTGGCGCGTTCACCGCGCAGCTGCTCCGGCGCGGCGTACTCCGGCGTGAAAACACGAGTCACTGCCGTCTGTTCCTCGCCGGGATCGAGCATCAGCGCAATGCCGAAGTCGAGCAGCTTGACCGTGCCGTCCCTGCTCACCAGCACGTTCGTCGGCTTGAGGTCGCGATGCACGACGAGTCGCGAATGTGCGTGCGCCACCGCCGCGCAAACCTGGTCGAACAGGCGAACGCGCGCTTGCATGTCGAGACCGAGACGCTCGCAGCAGGCAAGCAACGGCTCGCCATCGACGTATTCCATTGCAAGCCAGGCGCGACCGCCCTCGATGCCTGCATCGACGAATGCAGTGATGTTCGCGTGCACGAGCGAGGCGAGGATGCTGCGTTCACGAGAGGCCAGGCGCGACGCCTGCGACGCGCCGCCGTCGAGGAGTTTCAATGCGACGCGTTGGGTGAAATCGGTGCTGTGGCGCTCCGCAAGATAGACCACGCCCATGCCGCCGACGCCGATTGGGCGCAACAGGCGGAAGGGTCCGATCTGCGCCGGCATCGCTTCCTGTACCTGCATCGGACCGTCGTTCGCGGGATCTTGCGGAACGGTGCTCTCCGCGGTCGCGAGCGCGCGCGCAGCGCTCGCGAGTTCCGCATCGATCAACGCGATGTCGTCGAGTTCTTTCGCGCGCGCAACAGCAGACAACGCGTCGAGGCGATCGATCAGCGCGCGAAGTTCGCGCCAGCGTTCGGCACTGAACAGCGGCGGCATTTGTGCATCGTTCATGGCATGTCGCCGAGCGCAAGACGCAGATAGTTGCGCGCCAGAGCAAGATCGCGCTGCACGGTGCGCACGGTCACGCTGCGCAGCTCGGCGATCTGTTGCACGGACAATCCGGTGAAGAAGCGCCAACTGAAGGCCTCGGCGAGTTCCGCATCCTGCCGTTCGAGTGCGGTAAGCGCTTGCTCGATCGCGAGCGTCTGCGGCGCATCGAGCGTGCGGTCGGCAATGTTCTCATCGAACTCCGTGCGCACCAGGTCGCCGCCGCGTTTCTGGGACAGTCGCTCGCGTGCGTGGTCGATCACCGTCTGGCGCATCGCGCGCGCGGCGAGATTGAAGAAATGGCGTCGGTCGTTCAGCGCGGCAAGTGACCCACCGGCCAATTTCAGGAACGCCTCATTGACGAGCGCCGTAGGGGTCAGTGTTGCCTGGCCGTTGGCTGCTCCCAGCTGGCGTGCGGCGAGGCGACGCAATTCGGCATAGATCTGCGCATAGGCACGGTCGCCGGCGTCGCCGTCGCCGCCGGCCGCGGCGCGAAGCCATGCAGTCAGTGGAACCGGATCCGTCATAGCCGTCTGTGATTTTTCGCCCAGGCAACCCTAGCACAGCCGGCATGTCGCGAACTGCGCCGTATTCCGTTTCCATGGTAGGGCCGCCCATTTTCCATGCCGTTGGTTCGGCATTCGACAGTTCGGAGGGCATATGCAGATCGCGTCCGTTGCACGCCATCTTCCGCTCAAGCCGCTCGCGCCGACACGATCGCCAGTGACCCGCAGCTGGTGCCATTGTCCAATCACGGAGGTCTTACGCGCACACATGCGCTGCTTGCGACCAGTCGGGCTGTCGATCGAGGCGTCGATACGGCGCTGACTGCCGGGCGCGACCAGCGCGGCCCCGGATAGTTTCGCACGGTCGGCGCGGCGCCCGACATCGGTGCCTACGAGCGTCAGGATCCCGACGACGAGATTTTCTATAACGGATTCGATTAGCCGCGAATGGAGCAGCCCATGGACACCATCACACGCATCCGCAAGAAGCCGCTCGCGGCCTGCATGGCAGTCGCTATCGCTGTCGCGTCGCCCGCCGTGCTGGCGAATACGATTTCCGTATCCAATTGCAACGACAGCGGCATCGGCAGCTTGCGCGCCGCGATTATCTCCGCGAGCAGCGGAGATACGGTGGACATGGGCAGCTTGTCCTGCAGCACCATCAGTCTGCATACCGGTGCGATCAAGATCAGCCAGGGTGACTTGACCTTGCAGGGGCCGAGCGGCCGGGTAACCATCACCGGCAAGTACAACGGCAGCGTGCAACACAGTTACATCTTCGGTCATTCCGGCAAGGGCACGTTGCGACTGACCGACCTCGACATCACCTATGGTGCACAGTATTCCAGCGCAGGCTCCGTGGGCGGCGGCTGTATAGCGTCAGCAGGCAGCGTGCACCTGTTGCGTACCACGGTATCCAAATGCACCGCTCAATCCACGGTCGGCCGAGCCACCGGTGGCGGCATAGCCGCAGCCGGCAACATTGCCGTCGAGTACAGCACGATCAGCGGAAATTCGGCGATCTCCAGCGGAAAGGTGCATAGCTACGGCGGCGGCGTTTGGGCCGCCGGAAACTTCACTGCGAGGTACAGCACCATCAGCGGCAATCAATCGAGCGGCAGCGCAGGCTATGGCCTAGCTGGCGGCGTCTACGCGCGGAAGAACGTGGATATTTTTGCCTCGACCATATCCGGCAACCGCGCGGAGTTCGAGGCTGGCGGCATGGCGGTGTTTTCCAAGAGCCCCGCAGCGTATTCCGTCTACATCCACAGCAGCACGATTTCCGGGAACAGCGCGCATACGAACGCCGTGGGCGGCGTGGCTTCGGATGTTCCGGTCGTCCTGCGGAACAGCACGATTGCCTTCAACACGGCAGCCACGAACAAATCCGGTCCTTATTTCCTCGCTGCTGGATTGACGGTGATACCGAGCTACGGATCGATTTCCGCCGACCTGCGAAGTTCACTGCTGTCCAGCAATACATACGGCACGAACGAGGCCGATTTCGCCGCGATCAGCGGCGGCGGCAAGACCGTCACCGTCAGCGGCGCGAACAACATGATCGGCGTGGCAACGAGCGGTGCGCCGCCGGGCACGATCCTCAACCAATGCCCGTTGCTTGGATCCCTGCGCAACAATGGTGGACCAACGCAGACCCACGCGTTGCTCAGCCACAGTCCCGCCATCGACGCCGGCAGCAGTCCGGCGGGGCTGGCTTTCGATCAGCGTGGCTCGCCGTATGCGCGCGTTGATCACGGTGCGGCCGATATTGGCGCTTACGAACTGCAGCAGAACGATATCGTATTCAACAACGGCTTCGATGGTTGTCCATAGCGCAGGCGTTTCGCGAAATTGAGCGGTCGTTCCCGGCTTCGTTCGAGGCTCAAGCCAGCCCCGTCGCACGATCTTGCTCGTGCTTCGTGTGCGCTACGATAGAGTTCCTGCCCGAGCCCTTGCGCGCGTGCGGCCGCGACGGGTACGCCTGAAGGAACGACGCATGATGCAAACAGAGCGCGGTTCGTTGCGCGCGGCCGCATGCGGCGCGCCCGCCACAATCGCTCATGTTGCCGTCATCGGCGGCGGACCGGCCGGCCTGATGGCAGCCGAAGTCGCGCGCGCGGCGGGCGCGGAGGTCGATCTCTTCGATCGCATGGGTTCGGTCGGGCGCAAGTTCCTGATTGCCGGCAAGGGCGGTCTCAACCTGACCCATTCCGATCCGTTCGAGACGTTCACGGCGCGCTATGGGGTGCGCCAGCCGGAGATTGCGCGCTGGCTGCGCGGGTTCGATGCGGATGCGCTGCGCGAATGGGCGCGCGGACTCGGTGTCGACACCTTCGTCGGCAGTTCCGGTCGCGTGTTCCCGATCGATCTCAAGGCCGCACCGCTGCTGCGTGGCTGGGTGCGCCGCTTGCGCGCGAGCGGCGTGCGCTTCCACATGCACCATGACTGGCGTGGCTGGGACCAGAGCGGTGCGCTTCGTTTCGTGCACGAGGGGGAAGAGCGGCGCGTTGCCGCCGACGCGGTCGTGCTGACGCTCGGCGGCGGCAGCTGGCCGGTGCTCGGTTCCGATGGTCGCTGGGTCGCTCCGCTCGAGCAACGTGGTGTCGACGTTGCACCGCTGGCGCCGGCGAACTGCGGCTTCGACGTCGCGTGGAGCGAACACTTCGCGAAGCGTCATGCGGGCCAGCCGGTCAAGCCGGTCGTCCTCGAATGGCGCTGCGCGGACGGCTCGCCGACGCGTCGTCAGGGCGAGTTCGTGATCAGCGCGAACGGTGTCGAGGGCAGCCTGATCTATGCCTTCAGCGCGCAACTGCGCGACGCGATCGCTACGCACGGCGCGACTGAGATCCGCCTCGACCTCGCGCCGGGACGCGAGCTCGAGCGTCTTGCCCGCGAGCTCGCGCGTCCGCGCGGCCACCGCTCCCTGAGCGAGCACTGGCGGCGCCACGCCGGTATCGAGGGCGTCAAGGCGGGTCTGCTGTACGAGGTGCTCGCGAAGGACGAGCGCGAGGACAGCGCGCGCGTGGCTGCGGCCATCAAGTCGCTGCCGCTGACCTTGCTGCGCCCGCGTCCGCTTGACGAGGCGATCAGCACAGCCGGCGGCGTGCGCTTCGATGCGCTCGACGAGCACTTGATGCTGCGCGCATTACCGGGCGTGTTCTGTGCCGGCGAGATGATCGACTGGGAAGCACCGACCGGCGGTTATCTCCTGACCGCCTGTTTCGCAAGCGGACGCATTGCGGGAGCGGGCGCGGCGAGCTGGCTCGCCGCGACCACCTCCGATCCGCATGTTTCGCCAAGGCGAAACGATCCTTGAGTCAGAGCGTGCCGGCGATCGGCAGCGAGGCCTGGCCGAACACATAGCGCCATCCATTCGGCGTGCGCGTGTACACGTCGCTGAACCACAGCGTGTGGTCGAATGCTTTGCCATCGTCGGTGCCTTTTACCCACAGCAGCGCGGTCACCACCGCGGTGTCCTTCCAGACACGGACGGTCCGGTGGGTGTCTTCCTGGTGCTCGTAGACGATCTTTCCGCGAGCCTCCTTCAGCAGGTCGGCCTTTCCGAATGTCTGTCCTTTGCCAAGGACGAGAACGAAGTTGTCGGCGAGGATGCGATCCATCGTCGCAGCGTCACGGTCTTTGACAGCCTGCTGATATTGCTCGTCCAGCGCGGCGACGAGCTTCATGTCCTCGGCATCGGAGGCATGGGATAGCGCCGCAGTGATGGACAACAAGGCGGAAGCAAGTACGGCGAATGCTTGTGGCATGTTCACTGACATGGATGGACTCCTGGTCGAGGGCAACGGAAGAGTGCAGACGGGACGATGCTCCGCAAGCAATCCGCTAGGGAAGGTCTGAACAAGTCAGGGCTCGTCATTCCGGCGAAGGCCGGAATCCAGTTTTTCAACGACTTGCCGTAGAGCTGGATCCCGGCTTTCGCCGGGATGACGGCTTGTTCAGAGGTTCCCTAGGCGATATGGACCGCCTCGACATTGTTGCCGTCCGGGTCGAGCAGGAACGCCGCGTAATAGGTCGGGCTGTAGTCCGCGCGCAGGCCGGGCGCACCGTGGTCGCGGGCGCCGGCTTTGACACCGTTCTTGTGGAACGCGTCGATCGTCGCGCGGTCGCGCGCGCGGAACGCGACATGCACGCCGGGACCCTTCGAGCCCTTTGCGGCATAGAGCCACAGGGCGGGCGCACCTTCCGGGCCGAAGCCCGCACCCGAGGCGTCGCGCGAGCACAGCACAAAGCCGAGTGGTGCGAGCGCGCGTTCGTAGAAGCGCACGCTGGCGTCGATATCGTTCACCTTCAAGCCGATATGGTCGTACATGGAACCTCCGATTCGTGAATGGGAGGTCAGGGTACGACTCCACCCCGAAGCCGATCTTGGAAAATCTTGCGGTCGCCCCGGCTGGCTTGGCGGAACCGTCGGGGTGACACGCCGGCCGCGCGATGGAACGTGCGCACGAAGTTGGACAAGTCACCGAAACCGACATCGAACGCGATGTCGCTGATCGAGTGCACGTCGTCGGCCAGCAGGCGTGCCGCGCGGCGCAAGCGGCAACGAACCAGGTATTGATGAGGCGTGACACCGAGAGCGGCAGCGAATACTCGCAGGAAGTGGAAAGTGCTGAGGCCGGCTTCGTTTGCGGCGTCTTCCAGATCCATCGATTCGTGGCAGTGCGCGTCGATGCGAAGGGCCGCCTCGACAGCCCGGCGCCGATCGCGGGTGTGCAGCCGTGGCGGTTCCCGCGTTCGCCCCGAAACGATCTCGACGAAGCGGTTCGCGAACAGCAGGCCGGCTTCGTCGAGGCCGATATCGCTGCGGCCGTCGGCCGCCGCCTGCGCGAATTCGCCGAGCACCATCAGCTCCGGCAGCGGCGGAACGCCGCCGACGCGCCAGGCCGTGCGCATTTCCACTGCCGAACCCCGGCTCAGTGTGTCGACCAGCGCGGGCGCGAGGTGGAACGAAAGGCACTCGTCGCCACAGACATGGTGGTCGTGCGTGCAGACGAACTCATCGTCGGGATAACCGACCAGCACCGAGCCAGCCACCAGTTCGAAGGCTTCGCCACGGCAGCGGTAGCCGAAGCTGCCCGTGCGCACGTACGAGACCGAGAAGTTGCGGTGCTGTTCGACGTAGGGCGTGTCGCCCGGCCCGGCGCTGCACCGGTAATCGATGACGGAGAGCGATCCGCGTTCGAGCAGCGTGGTGGTGCCGGGCATGACAGCGAGTGTACTCCGCGCCTGTCAGCGCAAGAGGGAGCGCGCTGCCGGCTCGAGCACAAGCCGTTCCGGCGGCGACTTCAGGCGCTTGGTCAGGTCCGGCAGCACGTGAGCTTTCCACTGGGGCAATGCGGCCAGGCGCGCCTCGGCCTCGCGCCATGCCGCATCGCTCGGAAACTTCGCGAACCAGATGAAGACATGCTCGCCGGCGCGCACCGGCAGGCGCGGGAAGGTGTTCTCGGCGGTCTCGGTCTCGAAGCGCGCGATCGGGCGTGCACCGGCCTCGACGAGCCGTGGCTGCACCTCGGTGTCGAAGAAATGCCTGAACTCGTCGTCGATGGGCTGGTCGCGATAGTAGATCGTCGCGATCACACGTGACGAAGGCCGCACGGTCGTGCCGACCGGAGCGCGCGCGGACGTCGGTGCGGCGAACGCGGCGGTCGCATCGACCGGGCGCAGCAGCAGCACGTTGTCCGAATCGATCATCGTCGCGTTGGCTTCATTGCGATGCGCCTGCCAGACCGGGCCGCCGTAGAACGCCTGCAAGGCTTGCGCGCGAGAGGGCATGTCGGGGAAGCCGCGGATCCAGACATAGCGGTCGGGCTTGTCGAGATCGCGGAATTGGCCGACGAGGTGCATGCCGACGGCTTCCTGCGTCTCCACGAACTCGCGTTCGAACAGGTCGATCAGGACATCGCGCTGGCCCGGATGGAGCGTGTACTGGCGCAGTTCGATGATGGAACAACAGGGGGCCTGGGCAATGTCGGTCATGGGGTTTCCGCGGCTGGATGATGGATCGGGCGCGGCCGATGCGGGCCTCGCGCCAGCGGTGGCGACGGCTGCGAGCAATGAAGCGATCGCGCTGAACACGGTGTGGCGCAGATGCATGGAGCAGGCTCCGTCGGACAGATCCGGAACTGTGCGGGCCTCCTGCTGACACCATGTGTCAGCAGACATCCGATGAGTCCGACAAGACCGGTGGCACGCTTCGTGCTGGGTACATGGCGGCAGAGCCGCTAACGCAGGTGGCATGATCGACATCCAGACCTTCATCGGTTCCCAGGTTGCGCCGCATCTCGATGCGGTCGCGGCGCTGCGTATCGCGGTATTCCGCGACTGGCCCTATCTGTACGCGGGCGACACCGGCTATGAGAAGAAATACCTCGCGACCTATGCCCAATCGGCGGAGAGCCTGTTCGTGCTTGCGTTCGACGATGATCAGGTGATCGGCGCCTCGACCGGCATCCCCTTGACCGACGAGACCGCCGCATTCCAGCAGCCGTTCCTCGACCGCGACATCGCGCTCGAGGATGTCTTCTATTTCGGTGAATCGGTGCTGTTGCACGACTATCGTGGCCTCGGTCTCGGCCACCGCTTCTTCGACGAGCGCGAGCGCTACGCACGCCATCTCGGGCGCTTCGACCTGACCGCATTCTGCGCGGTCGAGCGCGATGCGGACGACTCGCGACGACCCGCGACGCACCGGCCGAACGACGTGTTCTGGAGCAAGCGTGGCTACCGCCGCCAGGACGACATGTTCTGCCAGCTTGAATGGCAGGAGATCGGCCACGATGTAGCGAGCTGCCATCGACTCCGCTTCTGGCTGCGCCCTCTGGACCAGCAATGAAACTCAAGATCGCCGCTGCGCAGTACGGCATCGGCGCGCCCTCGGACTTTGCGGCGTTTGCCGGCCGCGTCGGCGCGCGCGTCGCGACTGCCGCGCGCGCGGGTGCGCAGCTCGTCGTACTGCCGGAATATCTCGCGCTGGAAGCGGCGGCCGGGCAGGGCGATCAGGTACGCGCCGATTTCGTGCGCTCGCTCGCGGCGCTGCAGGCGCATCACGAAGGCTACGTCGCACTCGCACGGGAGCTGGCGACACGGCACGCGCTGTATCTGGTCGCGGGCACGTTCCTGCTCGACATCGGCGGCGGCCGCTACCGCAACCGCGCGTATTTCGTGTCGCCGGACGGCAAGCTCGCGTTCCAGGACAAGCTGACCTTGACCGGATTCGAGGGCAGCGCCGGCGTGATCGAGCCCGGTGACGCGCTCAAGGTGTTCGACACCGCATTCGGTCGCATCAGCATCGATGTCTGCTACGACGTCGAGTTTCCGTTCTATGCGCGCGCGCAGGTCGAAGCCGGCGCACGCGTGATCCTCGTACCGAGCTGCACCGATACCGAAGCGGGCGCAACGCGCGTTCGCGTCGGCTGCCAGGCGCGCGCGCTGGAGAACCAGGTCTACGTTGCCTGCGCGGTCACTACAGGCGAGGCCCCATGGAGTCCGGCGCTCGACGTGAATACCGGCCGCGCGGGGATCTACACGCCGATCGACCGCGGCTTTCCATCGGACGGCGTCGCCGTGCGTGCGCAGGCGGCGGACGACTGGGCATTCGCGGAACTCGATCTTGCCACGCTGGATGCGTTCAAGCGCGAGGCGCAGGTCGCCAACGCGAACGACTGGCTGGCGCAGTTGCGGCCACCGGTCGAGCGCGCGCGCGTCGAAACTCTGTAGATGCCTCTCCTACAACGAGCGCCAGTTCGGAATTGTGTAGAGCCGTTCGTGGTGAGGTATCGAACCATGAACGGCGGCGTCCGATGCCGTTCACCCTTCGATACCTCAGGGCGAACGGTTGGAAGGTTGAGCAATGCATCGATAGCGCAGGCAAGAAGCGTCGGCGGCAGCCGCATATAATCGCCGCCTGTCCTACCGGAGCCTGCGATGAACGCCCCCACCCGCATCGACACCACGCGCGTGATCCGCGCGCCCCGTGGCACGCAGCTTTCCTGCAAGAGCTGGCTGACCGAAGCCGCGTTCCGCATGCTCCAGAACAACCTGGATCCGGACGTCGCCGAGAAGCCGAGCGAACTCGTCGTCTACGGTGGCATCGGCCGCGCCGCGCGCAACTGGGAATGCTTCGACGCAATCCTGCGCTCCCTGCGCGAGTTGAACGATGACGAGACCCTGCTGATCCAGTCCGGCAAGCCGGTCGGCGTGTTCCCGACCCACAAGGACGCACCGCGCGTGCTGCTCGCCAACTCGAACCTGGTGCCGCACTGGGCGACCTGGGAACACTTCAACGAGCTCGATAGGAAAGGCCTGATGATGTACGGCCAGATGACGGCGGGCTCGTGGATCTACATCGGCTCGCAGGGCATCGTGCAGGGCACCTACGAGACCTTCGTCGAGATGGGCCGCCAGCATTACGGCGGTTCGCTCAAGGGCAAGTGGATCCTCACCGCCGGTCTCGGCGGCATGGGCGGCGCGCAGCCGCTCGCGGCGAGCCTCGCCGGTGCGTGCAGCCTCAACATCGAATGCCAGCAGGACCGCATCGACATGCGCCTGCGCACGCGCTACGTCGACGAACAGGCCAGCGATCTCGACGACGCGCTCGCGCGCATCGTGAAGTACACGAAGGCGGGCGAGGCGAAGTCGATCGCGCTGCTCGGCAACGCAGCCGAGATCCTGCCGGAGCTCGTGAAGCGCGGCGTGAAGCCCGACGCGGTCACCGACCAGACCAGCGCACACGATCCGGTCAACGGCTACCTGCCGCTAGGCTGGACCGTCGAGCAGTGGTTCGAACGCCGGAAGAGCGATCCGAACGGCACGCGCGACGCGGCGAAGAAATCGATGCGCGTACACGTCGAGGCGATGCTCGCGTTCCAGAAGCAGGGCATCCCGACCTTCGACTACGGCAACAACATCCGCCAGATGGCCAAGGACGAAGGTTGCGCGAACGCGTTCGACTTCCCAGGCTTCGTGCCCGCCTATGTGCGCCCGCTGTTCTGCCGCGGCGTCGGCCCGTTCCGCTGGGTGGCGCTGTCCGGTGACCCGGAAGACATCTACAAGACCGATGCGAAGGTCAAGGAGCTGATCCCGGATGACAAGCACCTGCACAACTGGCTCGACATGGCCAAGGACCGCATCAGCTTCCAGGGCCTGCCCGCGCGCATCTGCTGGGTTGGCCTGGGCCTGCGCCACAAGCTCGGCCTCGCCTTCAACGAGATGGTGCGCAACGGCGAACTGAAGGCGCCGATCGTGATCGGCCGCGACCACCTGGATTCCGGTTCGGTCGCCTCACCGAATCGCGAGACCGAAGCGATGAAGGACGGCAGCGATGCGGTCAGCGACTGGCCTCTGCTCAACGCGATGCTCAATGTTGCAGGTGGCGCGACCTGGGTTTCACTGCATCACGGCGGCGGGGTAGGGATGGGCTACTCGCAACACTCCGGCGTGGTCATCGTCTGCGACGGCTCGGAAGAAGCGGACAAGCGGCTTGCGCGCGTGCTGTGGAACGATCCGGGAACTGGCGTTATGCGGCATGCAGATGCGGGGTATGAGATTGCGGTGAAGTGTGCGAAGGAGCAGGGGTTGAAGTTGCCGATGGAGTGAATGTCCATTCGGAGACTTGGATTGATGTCTAGCTGCCCATGGCGAAATCAAAGCATCATCACTGGGTTCCGCAGTTCTACCTTCGGAACTTCTCGCTACAAGACGTTGGCAAGGGTGGCGCGCCCAAGATCTGGGTGTTGACCAAGCAGCTAGAGATGCCAGATGCGCCTACGGCGATCCGCAATGTCGCTGGACAACGATACCTCTATGCTCCTGAAGGCGCGAGTGGAGTTCGCGATTGGTCCGCCGAGGAATTCCTCGGACGCGTGGAGTCTGCCGCTGCTTCTGTCTGGTCGGAATTGACTAGCGGGAAACCAGACTTGAGCGACCCTGTGCTTCGCGAGACTGTCGCGAGATTTGTTGGCCTGCTGCATCTAAGAAATGTAGCGGTCCATACATCGATCGATAACATCATCGAGCTCAGAACAAAGCTTTGGGGACCGCTCTCCGATACAACTATCGCGCGACTACCGCCAGGTGCCCCTGATCCCACGGATTCCGGTAGATTTTTCGCTGCAACACTGATGCGTGATGCGGAGAAGATGACGAATCTCTTCTCGGAGCCCCATTGGGTCGTGGTCGATGCGGATCGCGATGTCTTCATAACGTCCGATCGGCCAGTCGTCTTTCTGCGTGGTGGCGGTCCCGGACGGCATGATTCAATTGCATGTGTGCCGATCGGTCCTAAACGTGCCTTGATGACACTCGGTGACCGGCTGGATCGCGGTCATACTTACGGGCGCCTGCCGCTTGGCCTGAATGAAACGGTCAATGCGTTTCTATTTCATAGGTGCATAAGGCATGTCTATTCAGGTAGACCGATCAACGAAGTCGTAGCTGAACTAAATGAGATCGGGTTGGGTGAGGGCGTAAAGATGACGGCTCGGTCAGACGCACAAGCGTCCACCGATTGAAGGGACGCCCGACACAGGACCTGCAGGTGAGCTGACTGTACCCCTGAACTTAGAATCGCTGCCGCCTCGACGAACGATGTCCGACGAGATCACCCGCCAAAACCATTACGTACCCGTCTGGTATCAGCGCGGCTTCCTTGCTCACGAAGCGACGGAGCTGCATGTACTCGACCTCCGGCCGGACGTCAACGTCCTCGCCGATGGGCGCACGTGGACCCCGAACGCCAGGCGGCGGTTGCCCCCGGTCGGCGCGTTCGCCGCGTGCGACCTCTACACGACGTTCTTCGGCACGCATGTCAACGACGAGATCGAGAGGCGACTCTTCGGGGGCATCGACGACCGCGGATCGCGCGCGGTGCGCGCTTACATCGAAGGAGACGCACGTGCGATGCACGACCGTTTCCAAGACTTGTTCGAGTACATGGACGCGCAGAAGCTGCGAACGCCCAAGGGTCTCGAATGGATCCGGACGCGCTACCCGACACTGGATCAGGCGAACTTGATGCTGGAGATGCAGGGGCTAAGGCTGATGCATTGCCGGATGTGGATGGAAGGGGTGCGCGAAATCGTTTCGGCCGAGAACTCAGACATCAAGTTCATCGTCAGCGACCACCCTGTTACGACCTACAACGCCGCGTTTCCGCCAGCGTCCTCAGCTTGTTCGTACCCAAGCGACCCGCTCATTGAGCTCATGGGCTCGCCATCGGGAACGTGCTACAGCCTCGTGATGAGCTTTTCCTATTCGGCGGCGAGACGTACATCGGTCATAACGACGGCAGCGTTAGCTACCAGGATGCGTTCGGTCGGACGTCACGCTCGCATGAGTACCTCGCCAAACCCCGACGAGACGCGGATCCCACGCCGCAGGAACCGTGCGGCTGCGGCAGCAATCGGCCGTTCGGGGAATGCTGCGCATCTCTGGCCCCAGAAGACCGACCTTCATGGGCCGTGTTGGGCATTCGAGAACGCAACCTCACGCTCATAACCGCCATCGAGGAGATCCTCGGCCTCGATAAAGGAAAGACTTGGGAGGACGTGCGGCGCGAGCTGAGCGATGATCATGTCGTCGCCATTCATAAGGCCATTGCAGACCTATGGCCGCCGGACACCGATCTCGAAGCGCTGTTGCCCCGTCCGCAACGCGGACGATTGCGCGCGTTGTATTTCGGCGTGCCGGACTTTCGAATGCTGGAGCCGACCATCACGGGATGGCTCGCGTACTTCGACGAGATCGTGATCGTGCATCCCTTCACGAACCCCGTATCGGTACGGCCCGAATACAGCCCGGTCGTATCCCCAGCGCAGCATCGCGAACAAACGCTCAAGAACGTCCTGCTGTTTCTGGAGCTGGAGCCGTACATTGGGTTTGGCTTGCTCCATGTCATCCCGGATCCGGGCGACTTCAACGCTGAGTTCGGATGGAACGCCATGCGGATGGCCGAAGAACGAACCTCCGCCATGGAGCTCGATGAGGAAAGCGCGCGACGGTTCCAGGGCATGTATGGCGACGAGGCGCTTCGCTATGTTCGGAGGCTGCCTGAGCCGGCGTTGAGACACTACATCAAGCAGCAGACGCCGAGCATTCCAGACGCGCTACTCGACGAGGTCGTCGCGCACATGAAAGCGCAGCTCAACGATGATCCCATTGCGTTGCTCCAACCGTTGGAGGTGGGCACGGCAAACGCGCAATTGCGTGTGATCAAGGGGTGCCCGCTTGAGGGGGCGCTGTATCTTGCCACTTTGACGGGCTCCATCGTGTACACGGATGTGCCGATCTACTGGCGTCAGCTTCACGAGCACACAGTTGCGGCACGCGACGGCATGGACCCAGTGTGGATGCCGATGGTGGAGGCTTTGCGTCACGTCGAGTACCCGTTGGGAGTCCACGCACGTACGGTGCTCAGACCAAGGATGTCGGATGCGTTCGAGGCGATGCGTACAGCGTTGCGGGCTGTTGGTGACGCGGCGGCAAACCGTGCGGATGCGCGTCCGCATGAGGCGCTCGCGGCGTCGCTCCGAGATGCCGTTGAACCGATGCGGAGGGACTGGAACCCCATGAGCGCTGAACCGTGGGTAGGTGCACAGCTGGAGTTTTCGGTCCCCCGCGGCGGTTTCGCGCGCCAGGAAGTTCATCGTTTGCTCATCACGTACGGTAAAGCTCGGACCGTCGTACCCGTGACGATGGCGCTCTTTGTGCGCTACACGTCTCCGCGGAATTTTTCTACGGAAACTGCGCAGTCCGCCGATGCTGCGGACGCCAGAATGAAACCGGAGTCCGAATAAGCGCAAAACAGGGGTCGCAAAACAGGGGTCCGCAAAACAGGGGTCAGAGTCGACTTTCTCTCCCTTTGATGCAATTGTCAGGAGGCTAGGCTCCAGCTCGTTTTGGAGATCCATCGAGCTCGGCCATACTGGGAAAGACAATTCGTGAGGGGGTGGATAGTGTCTTCCGTCATTCCGCAGCCGGTTGTCGCCAAGCTTACAAGCGCCGCCATTTTTCTCGTTGTGACGTTGAATTCTGAACCTCGCCACGAAGAGGTGGTGCGAGCGCTTTGTGGCGACCTGGCGTCTCTTTTGGCGACCCTGAAGGCCGCCTGTCCTGCGTCAAAACAGGGGTCACCATTTCGCCGCCCTCGTCAACCGGTCACAAGATTCCCGCTCCGCGACGAAGAGG